>JAKPJZ010000019.1 GCA_029553955.1 Chloroflexota bacterium | reverse complement strand
CCACCTATCGGCGGCCCAAAATGCGAACGCCCCGCCAGTGAAGGCGAGGCGCATGAAGTGGCGTCCGTGTTGTCTGTGCCTTGCTGCCTATACCGCGCTCCCGAGCTTGTTGGCGGCCCGTTGCCGCATGAGCCACGCCACGCCCGTCAGGTGCGTCTCGTGGCGCGCGTCGCCTTCCTCGGGCAGCCGCAGTGCATTGAGCCTGCGCGCCCGGTCGGCCTCCGCCTGCGCCTCGCGTTCGCGGGCGGCCTCCAGCGCCGACAGCACGGGCGCCTCGCCGAAGGTCTGCGCCACCTGGACGCGGGTCTCGCGGGACAGGCACTCCACGAGCAGGGCCACGGTTGCCAACCTCCAGAACGCGAAAGAGCCCCGCCGGTGAAGGCGAGGCTCTTGCAATGTGGGGTGACGGGTCCTAGGGGGCCTCTCAGCCGCCGTGCCCGGCGGAAGTTAGACCAGCGCTCCCGTCACAACTCGGATGCTCCTGGAACGCAAACCTGCAGTGGCTATGATTGCGTGACGCCCCGACGTTAGCACAACCCGCGCTGCTTGTCAAGCCTCTCCAGCATCTCCTCCGGGTGCTCCATGATCTGCGCCAGCAACAGCGGTATCTCGTGCTCCAGGCGCTGGCAGGCGCTCAGGGGTATCCCGTCGCCGCTCCCGTTGCCCGTGCAGTGCAGGCCCGCATCCGCCTGGTCGGCGTGGCAGCGCGCCTCCACAGTGCGGTACCAGGCCACGAAGCGCCACACGTCGTCGTCAATCACCTGCAGCGCGGCGGTCATGGCATCCTGCCCGAGGGCGCTGTTGCGGCGGCTCAGCGCCTGGAGTTGCTCGCGGCGGGCGGCGTCGGGGCCTGCGCCGCGGGTGAGTAGGTCGCCTGTGTGGATGGGCTTCTGCATTGCGGCCTCCAGTGGTGTCGTCCCTGCGGTCTGCGGCGTGTGCGGCGGCGCGTCACTCCGTCGGGAACAGCCGGTACGCCCGCCAGCGGTTGCCGCGCGCCAGGAACGTCTGCAGGCGCGTGATCTTGGTCCCGGGCTTCTCCGGGAACCCGCCCGTCCAGCTCGTGTTCTCGGCGACCAGCAGGCGCCCATCCCCGTAGTAGTCACCCACGTACAGGGCGATGTGCCCGAACTTCCCGGCGGTGTGGCCGAGGATGTCCCCGGCCTGCAGGTCGTCCATGTGAACCTCGTACCCGGCGGCGGCGAGTTGGCGAAGCGTCTCCTTGGCGGTAGCGCCCCGGAATGTCCAGGACTGCTCCGGGAGCCCGAGGGCCGTCTCGAAGACCTGCCGGATGAACCTGTTGCAGAATCCTCCGACGTTGAGCGCGAACGTCTGCCCCGTCACAGTGAACGTGTCGGACCCGGCAATGCGCTTCTCGACGGCGGCCATTGCCCTGCCGATCACCTTGTCGCGCTGCTTGCTGGTGTACCGTGCCTTTGCCATGTCAGTGTGCCTCCCATTCTGCGGGCCATTTCAGGCCCTATTTTGCGTCGAAACTACCGTTTGGCTCCTACCCCCTGCCCGGTGCGTCGCGTGCGCTTGTAGCGCACCTACGGGGCCTTGTAGCGCGGGGCGGAAGCATCGTGGCGCGGCGGGCTATCGGCGGCTATCCTTCTCGGCTACCAGTGCCAGCACCTGCTCCTCTGTGACCCGCGCCCGCTTGCGCCCTATGCCCGGCTTGCGCTTCGGCGCCTTACCTGTGCGCGGCAGTGGCATATCCAGCCTCAGCCGCTTCTCCTGGTGCTCCAGCTCCCGCACCCGCCAGAGGGCCATGCAGCAGGCTTCGGCGGCGTTGTCATCTACCGTAACCCCGTAGTGGCGCTCTACCAGATCAATGGCGGCGGCTTTGGCGAGGTCCCGGCTCAGTCGCGCAGCCCCCTGCCACAGGATCGAGCGCCACTGGGAGGCATAAGGACGGACAACGCTTGCGAACTCGCGCATCCGGCCAAACTCCTGTGTCAGCATCCCTGCTGTCTCGGCGGAGGTAACGCTGGTGGCGTTGTTTCCGCCCACGTACATGCGCTCCACGCACAAATGCCAGGAATCCGCATTGCCCCACGGCATCCGCGGCGTCAAGTCGGCGATTAGCAACGCCAACTCCTGCGGATTAGGCGGGACAACGCGGAACTTGAGCGTGTGGCACCACATCCCACCGGACCAGATCATGGCGAGGCCGCAGAGGCGCGCGGGGTCGATGGCGAGGACGGCGGGGGCGGTCACTGCGGCACCTCCTGCGGCCTGAGGTACTCCGTCTCCGGGTCGGCCAAGATGTTCATGAAGACCTTCCGCAGGTACTCGTAGCAGTCCGCCGAATGAAAGCTCGCGCAGACCTCCAGCCACGTGCTGTCCCCGAAGTTGGCGCTCCCGATGGTCACAGTACTCTTCCCACTAAGCACGAACTTCGCATGAAGGTAGGGGTTCACGTAGGCCGGGATACCCAGCGTGCGAACCACCTCCGACGCCCGTTGGCGGAACTTGCTGTGGCACAACAGCACGACCCCCGCGGGCCGCTTCGCAAGTATCCCCTGCAGGTAGCTGAGTGAGGGCAGGCTGTAGGTGCAGATGAGCAACGGCGCGTCCGTGCGGTGATACTGGCTAAGGCGCGTCGCCCAGGTGCTGGCCCCGCACTGCACCTTGCAGTCGCTGCCCCGGAAGGCTACGCCCCCGCCATCCGTGTGGAATGTGCTCACTGCGGCACCTCCTGGCCCTCGGCGTAGCGGATCACGGTGGCGGCGGCGGCGCAGAGGTCGTCGGTCGTCGCCTCACCCTCCACGCCCAGCGCCGCCTTGAGCGCTTCCCGGCCCGGTTGGGGCGCCTCCAGGTGTCTGTCAATGACCGCCACCAGCTCAACGTAGCCGGCGAAGTCGACTTGGACGCGCTCACAGGTAGCGATGCACCGAGCTAAGTCCTCCCGCACTACCTCGGCCTTCGTCTTTGACCGCAGCCCGTCCAGCGTCACGATCACCTCGTCGAGCACGTGGGCGGCGCGCTTCTCGATGGTCGGTGTGCTCACTCGTCGTCCCTCCAGTCCGACTGGTCTGTCGTCGGCTGCCGACCAATGCGGATACCGGTCTCATCGATCCGGCCTGTCTCCGCCGCATAGCTGTACAGCACCGGCACGGTTCCGCTCCGTCCGAACCGCTGCTCCAGGTGGAACTTGAAGAACTCGCCGTCAACGTCGGGCTCCCCATGCCCATCGGTGCGGACGACCCGCCAGTTCAGATGTGCATCGTCGTTCGTCTGGCCAGACCACTTGGCGTGCCCATCCTGGTTCATCTGCGCCAGCAGCAGGACGTGTGCATCGAGGCCCTGTGCCTCCACCACGAAGCGGCGGGCGGCATCGCTGACGTTGCGCTCCATCGTCTGGCGCTTGTCGAGGTGCGGCTCCAGGAGTTGCAGGTAGTCCACCAGCAGGAAGTCCAGCCCGCGCTCGCGCTTCAGCCGACGCGCCCAGGAAATCACCCGGTGGACGTCCACGCCCCGCTGGTCACAGACGTGGATCGGCAGTTTCGCGACGGCAGCGCTACTGATGCGGTAGGACTGCCACTCATGGTCTCGCGTGTTCCCGAGCGCGACCTTGACCGTGGGGACATTCGCGTGCATACATGCCAGCTTCAGTCCAACCTCGGACCTATCCATCTCCAGCGAGTACAGCCCCACGCTGTGCCCGGCCTGCGCGGCAGTAAGCGCCAGGTGCGCGGCGAGAGTGGACTTCCCGGTCTTGCGGCCCGCCATGAGCACCGTCACGCGGCCCCGCATCAGTCCGCCAGGGCAGTGGTCGGTATCGAACCGCCGCCAGCCCGTGGGAATGCCGGGGATCGTCTCCCGGTGAGCGCGTTGCTTCTCCAGAGCCGGCAGGAGGTCGCGGGTCATGTGCTCGCCAATGGGCTCAATCTGGCGAACGTAGTCCACAGCGTTGCCGGCGGCAGCCTCCAGCGAGGCGGACAGGCGTAGGGCCTCCGCCTCCGGGTCCTCCAGGTTGGCGTAGCCGGACTCCTGTAGGGCGTGCCCGAGCTTGATCATGGCCCGGCTGCACCGGCACCGCTCAAGGACGGCGAGGTAGCGTTTCGCGTGCGTGTATGTCGGCAGGTCATTGATGCAGGCCAGCAGGTACGCGGCGCCACCGTTGGCCTCCAGTTGTCCCCTCCGGCGCAGTTCCGCGCAGACCGTGTTGAGGTCCACGGGCGCACTCTCACACCACAGGTGCAGGATGGCGGAGACGATTTGCTGGTGGGCCTCTGGATAAAAGAGCGTCTCCGGGTCGTT
>JAKPJZ010000270.1 GCA_029553955.1 Chloroflexota bacterium | reverse complement strand
CGCCGCCGCCATGGCGGTCCGGTCAAGACGGAAAGGACCGTCCCCGCCTCGAGTGTCTCCAAGCTGTCGCCCGCGGCGCCTGCACATGCCACGTCGTTTCCCGCACGTTCCCGCCGCCGCTTCTTGTGGACCACCGTCGCCCTGGCCTTGCTGGCCGGCGGGGCGATGACCCTGTGGTGGTGGCTGGCCTGAGAAAGGAAAGGGCCCTGATGTTCCCATTCAAACCGTGCCTGGCCGGGATACCAGGCGGCGTCGGCCCCGACGATGGCCGCCCCGCCAAACGTGACCTGCCATGGCGCCCGCCGCTGGCCTTTGCCGAGACGCGGATGCAAGCCGACGGAGGTCAAAGCTACTACCCCTCGGGCGGATCGAGCAGAATCGTCCAACTCACGCTCGGCGAGGCTATCGACCAGGCCGTCGCGGGCGACATCGAGCCCGAGCAGGTGGTCCGCCAACTCCCCCAGCAGCTTCAAGCAGTCCTGGACGCGTTCGCACAAAAGGCCTTCTCCCGCAAGCTGGACACCCTGAGTTCCGACCAGTGCCGAACCGTTCTGGCGATGCTGAGCCAGTTGATCGGGCAAATGGACAACAAGTCGCCGGCCAGGCCTGCGCCGGCTGCGCCGAGCCGTCGGCCCCAGGCCTCCTGCGCCGCAGCGAGGCCGGGACCTCAGCCAAGGGCCTGGGGACCGGCCAAGACGGCAGCAGCCCTGGCCCTGCTGGCGGCCGCGGCATACGCGCTTTGGAAGTGGGTCCTGTAGACGGAAGGGCCCCTACGGCATCTTCGGCTTGACGGGCGTCTGCTTGTCGGTCTTGTCCACGGGGTAGACCGCACCGCACTTGTCCAGGCCCGCGATCAGGCCCTTCATCATGCGCCGCAGCTCGTCGCCCTTGCTTGCGGCCAGGTCCGTCTGCTCGAACGGGTCGGCGGCCAGGTTGTAGAGCTGGTAGTGCGAGCCGCCGGACACCTGGGTGGGGAAGTAGTGGTAGATGACCTTCCAGGCGCCCTCGCGATAGACGGTGAAGTAGTCGCTGCGGTGGGGCGAGTGCGGATAGTGCATCAGGAACGTCTCCGCCCGCGACGGATCTCGCTTGCCCGTCAGCAGCGTGTCCAGGGGCGAGCCGTCCATCGCGTATCCGTCCGGCGCCGACGCCCCGGCCGCGCCCAGCACGGTGGGGAGGATGTCCATCACCGCGCCGAGCTGGCCCTGGACGGTGCCGACGGCGATGGGCAGGCGCTTCTGGTGCGGGTTGTCGGCACTGGCCTTGGCCCAGGCGGCGATAAAGGGCACTCGCATGCCGCCCTCGTAGTGGGCGCCCTTCTTGCCCCGCAGCGGCGCGGCGCAGGCCACCGCGTGCTGGTGGCCCAGCGGGGCGTCCGAGCCGTTGTCGCCCAGGAAGATCACCAGCGTGTTCTCGGCCACCCCCAGGGCCTCCAGGTGGTCCAGCATGTCGCCCAGGGACTTGTCCATGCCCTCGATGAGCGTGGCGAAGGCCTGAGCGGCGGCGGGCTTGCCCGAGTCGCTGTAGTGGGCGGCGAAGCGCGGGTCGCTGTTGAACGGCGCGTGCACCGCGTAGTGGGC
>JAKPJZ010000258.1 GCA_029553955.1 Chloroflexota bacterium | reverse complement strand
GGTGGGTTGGCTGGCGCTGCCGGCTGCCCCTGGCGCGCCCGCGGGCGCGCCAGGGGCAGCCGGCAGCGCCAGCCAACCCACCAATACCCCTGGACTGCTAGTGGCTCGACGCAATGGTTTTGATGGGTGTAGCCTAGCCCCTTGTGGGCGTCGGAACCCATCAAAACCATTGCGCGCCACTACTAGAATACCGGGGCCGGCGCCCCCTCGGGCGCCTCGCGCACGACCTGCCCCAGCAGGTGCGCCCACACCAGCATGGCCACGAACCCGGTGAAGACCAGGCCGATGAGGCAGAGCGCGCTGCCGATCAAGAGCGCTGCCAGCCCGGCCATCCAGGCCACGAGCAGGGCGACGACATAGCCGCCCAGGTTGCGCTCCATGAAGCGCCAGATTTCGCCGAAGCGAAACAAGGCCGCGAACTCGCCCGCCTCTGCGTACCTGACCGCGGCTGCCGGCAGCCAAAAGCCGAGGAACAGGCCATACAGGCCCGTCAGGCAGGCCAGGCTGGTCAGGCAGAGCCCGACGATGTTGCTCAGCAGATCGCGGCCGCCCGGCCCCAGGGCCGAGATGAGCGTGGTCATGGCCAGGAGCAGGAAGAGCGGCAGCGCGTAGACGGCGCAGGCCGCGGCCACCAGCAGGCCCTTGACCACATCGTCGCCCAGGTTCTCCCACGCGGGCAGCGGGCGCGGCGCCCCGGCCGCGACGTGCTTCATCGTGCGCAGGGCATAGCCGATGGTCGCCACGTTGGCTATGGGCACCAGGCTGATCAGGCCCCCAATCAGGACCTTGCCGCCCCAGTCCTCGTCTTCAAAGACGTAGCCGAACGAGTTGGCGATGTCCATGGCGTCTCCTCAGTATAGGGATCCCTGGCTTGGTGCCTTGGTAAGGTAATGCCCGTGGTCAGGCCGGCCAAACGCTGGCGCCCGACAACTTGCCTTATTATAGCAGAGTCCGGCGCCGAGCGCAACGCCCCTCGGGCGCTGACGAGCCTGCCCAGGCACAAGCCCTCGTGCGCCCGGCCCTGGGCCGGGAGGGGGTTTGGCGGGTTGCCTGGCCTCGCCGGATGCCCCTCGGGCGCTGACGAGCCTGCCCAGGCCATGCCCTCGTGCGCCCGGCCCTGGGCCAGGAGGGGGTTTGGCGGATTGCCTGGCCTCGCCGGATGCCCCTCGGGCGCTGACGAGCCTGCCCAGGCACAAGCCCTCGTGCGCCCGGCCCTGGGCCAGGAGGGGGTTTGGCGGGTTGCCTGGCCTCGCCGGGTGCCCCTGGCGCGCCCGCGGGCGCGCCAGGGGCACCCGGCGAGGCCAGGCAACCCGCCAAACCCCCTAAAAGGAACCCATACCGGGTTGTAGCGGAGCGTCTAGCCCGGTTATCAGCCCAGGCCGTCGCACTCCGGCAGGCTGCTAGATAGTCGGGGCTGCAGTGCTTGGGTCCTCGCCCACAAACTGCCCCAGCAGGTGGCCGTAGACCAGGTTGGCCCAAAAGCCGGTAAACGCGGCGCCGACGAAGAGGATCAGCCCGCCGACCCACCCGGCGACCTGGTTGACCGCAAAGACCACCAGCAGGATGATGACATAGCTGCCCAGGTTGCGCCGGATCAGCCCCCAGATTTCGCCGATGCGGAAGAAGGCACCGAACTCGCCCGTGAGGGCATAGTTGGCCGTGGCCGCCGGCATCCAGGCCGCCAGGAGCAGGATGTAGGGCACCACCAGGCACCACAGGCCCGCCGTGCCCAGGCCGAGGATGCTGTTGATGGTGTCGAGCGCCTGGCTGCTCGAGCCGCCGGAGAGCAACGACGTCAGCATCAGCCCGCCGATGGGGACGAACGTCACCAGGAGCGGCAGCGCGTAGATCATCCCCGCCAAGGTGACGAGGAGGCCTTTCACCAGGTCATTGACTACATCATCCCACTCCGGCAGCGGGCGCGCAGCCCCGGCAGCGACGGTCTTCAGCGTGCGCAGCATATAGCCGGTGGCGGCCCAACGGAGGATGGGCACCAGGCTGATGAGCCCGCCCACGAGCAGCTTGTTGACGCCGCGCTCGTCATCGAACATGTACCCCAACGACTTGCCGATATCCATGCGACCTCCTTGGCCGGCGCGCCGGCGCGCGCGAGACATGAGAACCACCCTCGCTGTCTATACGCACGTCACGGCGCAGGGTTGCGCAGGCAGGGGCGGATGTCACTCCATATGGAGCAAGCGCAAGTAGACGTTCCGCTGCTGTCTATCGGGGGGCAGTTCGATCCCGGAGTGGATGGAGCCCTCCTTGTTGGCAAAGCAGTCCAGTTCGTACCCGTGGATGTTCATGCGAAGTGCCACACCTACGAGTGCGCTTGGCCCCGTATTGGTGCCCGATTCTACTCGGCGGCAGGTATGCGGCAGCAACCAGGCCCTCGCGGGTTCTTGCCAATCGCCTTCGTTTCATGGAAACCGCTTTGTCAGCCAACATGAAGCAGCCGAAAGTACCCGTTTGGCTGGCCACTGCCTGGCAGCACTTCGATCCCAGAGTGGATGAAGCCTCTGCGGTTGGCAAAGGCGTCCAGTTCGTACATGCCAATCCTGATGCGAAGCGCCACGCCGACGAGAGCCCACGTGCCTTTCCACGAACGGAAGGGGTTGAAGAGACCTGACTCCGTGAGCGTCCCATCAGTATGAAGACGTACAAGAAGAGCCGCCCCTGGTCACTGGCCTTGACCCAGTAACCGCGAAGTACCTCGTCAGTGGAAAAAGGCCGCTTGCTGAGCTTCCAGGCAGCGAATGCCTCGTCGAGCATCTGCCCTCCCTGCCCGCCGGGCATCAAGAAGTAGTATGGGCAGTTCCACAGAATCGAGCGGCGCCCGCCATGTGTCTCATAGCCGAAGAGACAGGTGAGGCGGTCGTGCTCACCCAGATAGTACTCACCCATGTCCACCTGCTCCTATCTAGCTACGGTTACTCTCACCTGCGCATAATCGGGCCAGTAGTTGCCCGTGTTGTCAACCACGACGAGACGCAGCCAGTACACACCCGGCGGCACTGTGGTCGTATCCCACTCCATGAGCACGCCGTCGCTCACGGGTTGCTCAAAGCGGGCAAGGAAGCTCCAGTTGGCGCGGTCGTGTGGCCTGAACTCGAACTTGTAGTAGGCAAAGCCGGGGCGTGTCGCTGTGCCACGGAAACCTGCCGTCCTTTGCAGGATGGCGTCCATCCTCGGAGAGCTGATGCAAGCCTCCGCACGTGGGCACGAGGTCTGGTCGGGGGGGCGCGCAGTAGGTCCGATCGTAGGAACGGAGGCGGCCGCTTCCGGCACGTGGCTGGGCCGCATAGTAGGTATGCTGATCGTCCGAGTGGCAGAAGGCATCGCTGTGGCCGGCAAGCTGGCCCGCGGCCGCACCGCTATCGCCGTCGCAGAAGGCTCCTGCCGGCCTCGTTCGTTCGAGTATGTCAGAGTTGCTGACCACGCGATCAGGGCCACGCCGGCCACGAAGGCCAAGGTGACAAAGAGGCCTGTTGCGCTCACCGGGCTTGGCTTGCCCGGTCCACGCTTCCCGGCGGGCGTCGCCGGCAACCGCGTGGGTTTGGGATAGATGGGAGTGGGTGCCGGCAGCCAGGTCATGGGATGATGATGGCGCCTCGAAAACGACGACCGCTACGGACGACCTCGACCTGGTGCCTGCCGCTTCTCAACTCGGGTGTCTGCCGGGCGCCGTTGATCGTTGCGCGGCCATCGATCGCACGTATGACGTAGGCCCCGCCAAGAGTCCGCTCCGCTCGAGTGTCAGGGAGTATCCTTGTGTCCTCGAGGATCAGCGTCTGCCGTCCAGCATACTCCCACGTGGCGTGGCGCACCGCGCGCCGGCAGCGCAGGCACAACTCGTGGCCCGCAGCGACAAACTCGGCGCCGCAGGTGCACCTAAAGACCCACCGCAAGGCCTGTTCCAACACGTCTTCCCACACTTTGGCGGCAGGCCGGATCTCGGGCGCCAGCCGGCCAGGGCCGAAGGCCGATTGGAACTGCTCCTCGACCGGCCTGCCAAACGCGCCCAGGCAGGAGAGCAGCTCCTCATAGTTGGTTCTTCCGGTCGCTGAGGTGGCTTTCCAGTAGGGGCCGGCGAGGTGTGCCTGAGGCCAGGGATGGAACTGGGGCGAGTTGTACAACAACTGGATCTGACCGTCCTGATAGATCTGGAACGGCGTCAGACCCTGGCGCCAGGGCGAAGCCGTCAGGAGCGAGAATATGAGCACGGCCAGTGCCCAGCGATCGCTGCCCTGGGTTGGCTCGCGAGCAGGGTCGGCGAACAACTCCGGCGGGCAGGCATCCATGCCGTACTTGTAGCGCACGAACGATGGCACCCGTACCGCAAAGCCCCCTTTGCGGAGAATGCCACCACCGTCCACATCGATGACATAGAGGGCATGGTTCTTGACGTGGATGACCACGTTGTCACGGGTGATATCGGCGTGGACGATGTCGTTGTCGTGCAGCTTGCGTATCGCTTCGGCGAGTTGCCAGGCCAGGTTGAGGCGCTCGCTGAGCGTGGTGCCCAGGAGCTGGTCGGTCACGGTTGTGCGGTCAAAGGGCTCGCCGGGGGCGCGGTCCATAAAGACCGCCAGGTCGCCGCTGGCAGAGAGCACCGGGAAGGTCGGCAGGGCCAGCAGGGAGCGAACGCGGATGTGGGCCACAGAGTTCAAGTGCTGGCAAAACTGCTTGATGCGGTCGATCTGAGCGGGGTCCTTGGTGCGGTTGTACACCTTGATCAGTAGCGTTGCCGGATGGCCATCGCTCCCGGCGATGCGCAGACGCTGCACCGGGTATACCGTGCCTTGCGACCCACTGCCGAGCGGGTTGGCCTCATCATAGTCGACCGTCAGCGCATCGCCTGTATCCAGCCGCTGAAAGGCCTGGCTTGTCACCTTTCCCTCTCCCACCATTCCTGAGTGACCTTGGGCAGCAGCACGCCGAGCGTCGCATCGTCGCTGATCCGCTGCTCGTCTAACCACTGCTGGATCTCAGCGCCCAAGTCGCTCTCGCTCTCGCACTGGCCCCGGAGCCACTTGTATAGGCGATCGACAAGCCCCCGCGGGTCACTCAGGGGCACCCCATCGGTGCCGATGATGATCAGGCCGCCGCCCGGCCAGGCGCGAACGTTCCCGATGCGCATCACCACTGGCTGGGGATCACTTGCCTGCGGATAGAGTATGTGCAGCAGGCCCCCAGCCCGGTTGGCCGTCGGCAGCAGCAGCGGCATGCCCTCTTGCCGATCGCCGCGGATGAACCACACGGTGCCATCGCCGGCATAGAAGAGCCACAGCTCGCCAGAGCGCCGTTCATAGATGACAGCGATGAGGGTGGTGGCCGGCCAGACCCCATCGGGCCGCCCTGGCTCTCGCAGCGCTCTCTCTCTGATCTCCTTGGTCAGGTCGACGAGCACGCGGGCGATGCTCTTGGCATCAGAGAAGTGGCGCAGGGCATCCCTGCTTATGAGCCTGCTGCGCAGCCCAAGTGCCGCTGTCTCGGAGGCTAGCTCGCTCCGCCAGCATCCCCCCACTCCATCGGCGACGATGAGCGCGCACAGGTCGTCGCCCTTCACGACGGCGCCATAGTCCTGGCATGGGCTGTGGTAGGGCCGTTTGGCGCACCAGACCCGGTCATCGATTGGCCACATAGCTGATTCCTCACTGGTGGCAGTTGAGCCGGCGGTCAAGAGGCCAGCCACCTGCGGCGGGCCACGCCTCACAGCAAAGCTCGGGGCGAGCGCACGTCGCCCGCCCCGAGACCGTTCGGAAAGCCTCTCCTTTGGCCACCACAGCGCCTATGATCGAGGCTGGGCGAGCGCCAACGAACTGGACACGAGAAAGTTGCGCAGTTGCGCACCCGACGTCACGCGCGCAAACAATTCTGCCTGGCCCTCACGCCAGGGGGCGCTGGCGATCTGTCTCAGCGTGGCCTCGTCGGCATCAGCACCGTAGGCGGCGGTGCCGATGACGATCCTGGGCCTGCCGCCCAACTGGGGAACCGTTCCGGCGTTGGTCTTGATGGCATCGGCAACGGCGATCGGCGCAGCGCCCCTGTTATTCTCTCCGTCCGACATCAGGAAGATGCCCACACAGCGGAACTCGATCTCCGCGCCCTGGGCTTCGGCCAACCACTGCTGGGCCATGGCCTGGGCGGCCTCGAGCGCGTCGCCAATGGCCGTCGCGCCTCGCGGGGTAAAGTTGTCAGGCGAGAGCGTCGCTGGATCGATCTGCGACACCGGAGTTGGCTGCAACTGGGCCTCGACACGATCGTCGAAAAAGATCATGGCCACGTAGAGGCCGCTGGTGACGGTACTGCCCTTGAGGCGGGCGATAAAGCCCTGCCCTTCCGCTGGGTCAAGCACGTCGCGTCGTACGGCCTCGAACTTTTTGAGGCCGGGGGTGGCGGGCTCGTCGTCAACCATGCTCCCCGAACGGTCGAGCACCAGGATAGCGAGTTGCTTCAGAGGTGATCCGGATTCTGGCGGTTCGAAGCCACTTGCCGCTGCCATATCTTGCCTCCTTGTTGGATGCTGGGCCGGCGCCCTCATGCGCGCGCCCACGGTCCTTTGCCAAGTGCCACAGTGTCAGTCACTAGCTGGCTTCTGCTCTGGTCCCGATCCGCTCCCGCCACCTGCAGCAGCAGGCGGCCCCGCCCGCTGCGCCTCCGCCGCGGCATCCCGTGCCCATTGCTGCTGGCAACTCGGCGTAATGATGACGGCCAGGGCCTCTCGTTCGGCACCTCCTTGCTCAACGCTCGCAGCCAGACCCGCTTCAATCACGCGGGTCTGGCCGGGCGCGAGGCAGCCCTCTTTGAGCTGCGACCGGCGCCAGCTCTTCCAGCCGTGCGAGATGATCTCCTCCACCGGCCCAAAAAACCTGTACTCGTGGTAGATGCTATCCAGGAGGGTGAGGGTCTGCTGGCCGCTCATCTCACCTACGCCGGCCACGATCGTAAGCCCTTCATCCCATGGCAGCGTCTTGAACTCAAGGCTTGCAAGCGGTCCGTCAGGGGTAGTGGGCATGAAGAGCCTGGCCCAGGGCACGTTGGCATGTCTGCGGAAGCCGGTCACCAGGTAGCAGAACATGCCTGCGCCGCGGTAGATGACGCGCAGCTCCTGCTCTCCAACGAGGGTCAGCGTCATGCCGGCACACTGCCGTTTCTCCAGGTCGCTGCCCAGCAGAATGGTTATCCGATCATCCGCCCTCTGCATGGAGACAGCTTCGCCTATCGTCGCCGCCAGCGCCCGGCAGCCTTGCTGTGGCACCCCTGGCCCTCCTCCTGGAACCGCGCCGTGCAGCCCTCCCAGCAGCCTGCAGAGCCGTCTCTGGCGTTGCAGCACGCTGTGCCTCCTCCTCCTGATGGCAGGCGCCCAACGTTCCGCCACCGCTGTAGGTTATGTCTGGAGCATTATACTACAAGAGAGGCTATTCTGACAATAGCCACAGATGCATAAAATGGTAACAATTGGGTTAGCGATCAGGGGACGGCAGTATATGTGGTAGAGACCTGGGGGTAGAACAGGGTACTCTACGAGAGTCAGGGGCTCTCGTAGAATCAACGTTGCTCGGTGGCTGCGAGCAGCCTGTCGGAGGAGGGAGTCACCGCCACAGGCCGCAGCCCAGCTTCCGCATCTCCTGAATGCGGAAGCTGGGCTGCGGCCTGTCCGAAAAGTTCGAGATCCTGTCAGGCCGGTTCACGCCAGAACGTCATTTGCCCCCCGAGCTCGGGCCACCAGCGCCGGCAGCATGCCGCCGTTCTCCAGAATCTCGATCAGCTCCCGCAGTGGTGGCATGCGCACCTCCCGCCTCTCACTGCGCCTCGAGCGCCATCAGCGCGCTCAGTCGCTGAGCACAACTGAATAGCAGGCTCCGTCCGCAGTTCGAGCAGTGGGCGGAGCCGGTGACATCGCCGTGGCCAGAGGGGCTGCACCGGCTGCTACCTGCGCAGCCAGAATTGCGTCATCTTCTGCCATTTTACCTGAAAACTTGCATTTTCGGAAGACTTGTCCCATAATATGCACAACCGTAAGGCGATCCCTGGCTCCCAATCATCAGGACGGCCCGTGAGCCGTCCCCCGGACGGCTGCCGGCCTGTCTCGCCCGAACAACTGAACACCAGGCGCTGCGCGTGGGGATTGACGCGCACAGCGCCGTAGACAGATGCGGCTTTGGGGGGCTGCATCGACAAGCGTCGGTGTAGGCCCCTTTTTGTTTCCCGCCCTTCGTCTTCGTCTTCGTAGTCACGCCTTCGGCCGTTCGTTCGTCTTCATAGTCACAGCCGTTCGTTCCCTTTACGCAACACGCATCACGCAACACGCATCACGCAACACGCAAGGAGGCTCCCATGCCCAAACACATGTCCCCCGCCGCCCTCGCCGCCAACCGCGCCAACGCCCAGAAATCCACCGGCCCCCGCACGCCCGAGGGCAAAGCGAAGGTCAGCCGGAACGCCGTCAGCCACGGCCTGCTCGCCGCCGACGTCATCCCCGACGCCCTCGCGCCCTACGAGTCCCGCGAGGAGTACGACGCCCTCCTCGCCTCCCTCCGCGCCGAGCTGCGCCCCGCCTCCACCATGGAGGATATGCTCGTCGAGTCCATCGCCGCCAGCCATTGGCGCCTCCGCCGTCTCCTCCGCGTCGAGGCCGGCCTCATCGCCCGCCGCCAGGACGCTGTCCACCGCGACGACGCCTTCGGCATGCCCAGCCCCCATCCCGGCATCGCCCAGCTCACCGCCGCCTTGGCCGGCCCCATCGACCTGCCCACCCTGCGCGCCATCTTCGTCATCCCCGGCGCCCAGCGCGAAGGCTACCCCGACGCCGCCATCGTCGAGCTCGCCCGCGGCACCCTCAGCACCCTCCAGCGCCAACACGAGGCCGCCCTCGCCCGCTGGCGCCAGGTCGCCGAGCTCGAGGCCTCCCTCCCCTCCCCCGAAGCCACCCAGCGCCTCGGCCGCTACGCTGGCCAGCTCAACCGCCAGATTCACTCCGCCCTCCGCGCCCTCCGCGAGCTCCAGGCCCAGCGCGCGGCAAGCCCGAGCGAGGATGAGTCTAGCCCGGAGGCGGAGCCCCGGTCTGAGAGCTGCTGCCCCGAGGCGCAGCCACCTGCCGCTCGCCCGCCGGCCCAATCCTGCTGCCAGCCAGCCCGGCTCGCTGACGATACACCTGGCGTGCCTCCCCCCCTCTCCACCGCAGTTGGAGAGGGGGCAGGGGGTGAGGGCCTCCTCCGGCGCCGCAGCGGCCGTCCCAGCTTTATTTCCCCGCGACGGGGGAACGGTAGGGGGGCCTCCCCCGCGGGCAACGGTAGAGGGTCACCCCTCCGCAGCGGCCGTCCCAGCCCCATTCCCCTCCGTGCTGCGCACGAAAGCAGGGGGAACGGTAGGGTGGCCTCCCCCGCGGGCAACGGTAGAGGGTCACCCCGCCGCAGCGGCCGTCCCAGCTTTATTCCCCCGCGACGGGGGAACGGTAGGGGGCCTCCCCCGCGGGTAGCGGCAGCGTCGCCTCATCCCCCCAACCTGCAACACACCAGGCAGCGCCAAAACGCCGTCCGCCAAAACAAACCCATCCTGTGCATCCTGTCCATCCCTGTTCGGGCTCTCCCCGCGCCCTGAAAGGAGCACCATGCCACGTCGCCGGCTCTGCATCCACCGGTCCTGCCCGGCCTCGCCGCACCCGGGCTGCCGCCTCTGCGACGAGCACGCCGGCCGCCTCGCCCTGTCGCCCGCGCAGTGGGCCCCGCCCGCCGTCGCCGCCCAGGCCCCCACCCTCGGCAGCGAGATCGCCCGCCTCGCCGCCCAGCGCGACCGCGTCGAGCACTGGCTCGAGCAGATGATGGCCGAGGGCACAGGCCAGGCCGCCGAGGTGCGCCGCACCCTCCTGGCGCTCTCCCAGCTCGGGCGCAGCCTCACGGCAATGCTGCAGAAGAACGACGCGGGCGGCGCAAGCGAGCTCGACAGCCTCTTTGCGGAGGCCGCGCGCAAGGTGAGGGAGTCTGCCAAAGGTGTGGCCTAAATGCTTCCAGTCAGATCCTACGTTACGCGAACGCATCCAGGAAGCGTGCTCCCCTGGCGCACTATCGACCTGGACGTATCCGGACGGGGCATGAGGCCACGAATTGCACGAATTCGCATGAAGGCTCTCCATTCGTGGCAATTCGTGTCATTCGTGGCCTACTCCGTCGGCCCTATGGATCGCTGACGTATCGCACCATCAACGGTGACCGTCGCGCTCGTACACTTGGTGGTTGCATGATCGTGCAAGGAGGCGGAAGAGTGGATAGGAGCGAGGCGTTGGCCAGCGTGATGGCCGACCCGGGGCTGTTTGCCGAGTCAGTGACGGGCATGCCGCTGCGCCGCTACCAGCTCGAGGTGGCGCGGGCGGTGCTCCACTCGGTCCTCAACCGCCGCGGCCTCACCTTCGCCGTGCTCATGAGCCGCCAGGCCGGGAAGAGCGAGACCTCGGCCCTGCTCGAGGCGCTCCTGCTGGCCCTGTATGGCGATGTGGGCGGCTGGCTCGTCAAAGCCTCGCCCACCTTCAAGCCGCAGACCGTCAAATCCATCCTCAGGCTGGAGACGAGGCTCGACAACCCCTGGACCCGCGGCCGCTGGCAACGCGAGCGTGGCTACATCGTCCGCCTGGGCCGCGCCCGCGCCGCCTTCTTCTCGGCCCAGCCCAACGCCGCCGTCGTCGGCGCCACCGCCTCCATCCTCCTCGAGGCCGACGAAGCGCAGGACATCTCTGAAGACAAGTGGAACAAGGACTTTCGCCCCATGGGCGCCGCCACCAACGTCACCACCGTCCTCTGGGGCACCGCCTGGACCCCCGACACTCTGCTCTCCCACACCGTCCGCGCCTTACACAAGCAGGAAGCCCAGGATGGTATCCGTCGCGTCTTCTCCGTCTCCTGACACGACGTCGCCGCCGAGGTCCCCGCCTACCGCACCTACGTCGAGAGCGAGATCGCCCGCCTCGGCCCCACCCATCCCATCATCCGCACCCAGTACGCCCTCGAGGACGTCGACTCCCTCTCCCCCATGTTCCCCGTCAGCCGTCAGGCCCTCATGCGCGGCGAGCACCTCGCCCACGCCGCGCCCGAGCCCGACAGCATCTACGCCCTCACGCTCGATGTCGCGGGCCAGGCCAATGAAAGTGAGAGCCGCCCCGCCGATCCCGGCGGACGCGACTGCACCGCCTGCACCCTCTTCGCCGTCACCGTCGGCCGCTCCCGCGAGCCCCTCGCCGGCCGCCCGCGCTATAGCGTCGCCCAGCGTTGGTGGTGGCGCGGCGTCGGCCAGGCCCAGCTCTACGAGCGCCTCACCGCCATCGTCGAAACCTGGATGCCCCGCCGCATCGTCGTCGACGCCACCGGTTTGGGCGCCGGCCTCGCCTCCTTCCTCACCCAGCGCTTCGGCGCCCGCGTCCTGCCCTACACCTTCACCGTGGCCACCAAATCACAGCTCGGCTGGGCCTTCCTCGGCATCTGCGACACTGGCCGCTTCAAAGACCACGCCCTCGACGGCTCCCCTGCCCAGGCCGAGTTCTGGCAGCAGGTCCGCGCCGCTCAGTACGAGCTCCTCCCCGGCCCCGGCCGCCGCCTCCGCTGGGGCGCCCGCCCCGGCCGTGGCCACGACGATCTGCTCATCTCCGCCGCCCTCTGCGCCGCCCTCGAAGACCAGGGCTGGGGCCAGTGCGAATCCATCATCATCCCCGCCCCCGACATCCTCGACGACCCCGACTGGTGCGTCGACTACCCCTACGAAGACCTCGAGGGCTACCAAGACCGCGACCCCGACGACCACCGCGGCTGGAGGCGCCTATGACTGCCCCTTTCGCGCTCCCCCTTAGCATCCTGGCGATGGCCGGGTGTCGGCTGCGCCCGGCGCTATGGCAGGAGGGGTTTTGGCGGGATGGTTGGCCCTGCAGGCTGCCCCTGGCGCGCCAGGGGCAGCCTGCAGGGCCAACCATCCCGCCAAAACCCCTCCTAAAGGCTCCGCACCGGGCTGGCGCGGAGCGTGAAAGCCGGTCGCCGCCCGCGCGCCTCTCTCCGGCAGGCTGCTAGAAGCCGAGCAACCAATGCCGCAGCAGGCTGAGGATGACGAGCTCGGCCAGGGCCGGCACGAGGGCAATGGCGAGGAGGCGCAGGACGTCGCGCGGCGTGTCGGCGGTGCCTTCGCGGCGCAGGGCGACGGCGACGAGGAGGGTGTTGAGCAGGGTGAACATGCCCACGAGGCCGAGCCCTGAGAGGATGCCGGCGACATAACGCGGGAAGTCGAGCGGCAGGCTGAGCAGGGCCACCACCAGCAGGGCAATGCCCACGAGCAGCGCCAGCTCATGGCCCCTGATGACGCGCCGGTGCTCGGCCTGACGCCAGAAGGTAAAGGCCGCCACCGGCCAGACGACGATGATCAGCGCCAGGCCCTGCAATATGCCCGTCAACAGACGCAGGGTGTTGCTGGGCTCGTAGACGTGAGGTTGGCCCAGCAGGACCAGGTAAGAGTTGAGCCCGTCGGCGCCCCAGGCCACAAAGAAGAGCCCGCAGCACGCCAGGACCGGCCACGAGGCCACCAGGCTGGCGCGCGCCCGGCGCAGGAGCAGGATGGCGAGCAGACCCAGCGCCAGGCCCAGGTAGGTGCCCGTGTCGCGGGCGCAGAGGGGCAAGGCGTGCCCACCAGCCTGCAGCGAGCGCGCAGGAAGCTGGTGGCACACGCCGCTCCCCAGGAAGTGAAAGAGATCGAGCAGCGACCAATGGGACATGGCCCAACCCCCTCAGAGTCCAGGCAGGTACTACATTCTACATCCATAGGCCGGCCGGTCAAATGTGGAGCTGCGCCGCACCTGTTCGGTCTGCATCCGGGCGTCACGCTTCGCACATGGCCCGAACCGAACCTTACGGGGGGAGTTCTTGGCGGGTTGGCTGCCCCATGGCCGCCCGCGGGCGGCCATGGGGCAGCCAACCCGCCAAGAACTCCCCCCTCCGGGCCAGGGCCGGGCCTGGGAGCGCAGCGGGTCAGC
>JAKPJZ010000233.1 GCA_029553955.1 Chloroflexota bacterium | reverse complement strand
TCGGTCTTCCACGCTGATCATCCTTTCCTCCGCCACCATGAACTTGGTCAGTCCATGATAGCAGATTTGGGCTCAGGTGGTTCCCTTTTCGATCATCAAAATCCGGCTGACTGGTTCCCTTTTAGGATATCAAAAACACCGAGTACCGGATTTACCCACTGTGGCACGGCTCGGGCGATGTTTCCGGCAATTCCGAGGCGCATATACCCAGGATGCTTTGAGAGTCTGGGGCGGGCTGCCTGTAGACTGACCGCCGGCTAGACCACCGCGATCCAATGCAGTCGCCCTACGATCATCGCTAGCGCTGCTCAACTGCAGGAGATGCCAGGACCGCCAGCAGGATGTGATCCGCTGGAACAGAGACTCTTCGACTTGACCGTGTAGGGGTTGCATGCTATGGTCAGTCAGATCCACAAACAGGTGCGAGGTGTCCGGTTATGTGACCAGACTGCGGACGACCTGCTAGGACTGCATCTGTAAGGAGTAAGGCCGAGGCACTGCGGACTCTATCCGCATGCAGTTGACCCAACAGGTTCCAGCGGACTCGCGAGCGCGCCAGCGCTGGGTGGGCCCTGGAGCCACTACATATGGGGTTCTGGGGCGCATCACATACTATATCTTGTGGCGTCGTGCCCGGCGGGGTGCTGGTAACTTAAAATCCGCTGGGCGGTAAGCCCGTGTGGGTTCGAATCCCACCCGGCCCACCTGCGGCGGCGTGTCAGCCGCTGCGGTCTATTCCAGAGGCTGGTCGGCAACAGCCAGGCCTGATTTCAGCCACCCGCCTCAGCCGCGCCCACCTCCGCGAGCGCCCGCCGCTCATCCTCTCGCAGCCGGGCCAGCGCCTGCCGCGACGCCTCCTCGTTGGGCAGCCGCACCTCGACGGGAAAGCGGGCCAGCGCAGCCTCGTACTGCCGCATGAGCCAGGCGCGCTTCTGCTGTGGGTACGTCGCCAGGGCGGCCAGGCGGCTCGCTTCGATGCGCTCGGCCTCGGCGGGCGGCAGCTCGGCCATGGCCTGGAGCAGTTGCTCCATCATCATCTGGGCGCGCGCCTCGGGCATGGCGTAGATCAGGTCCAGCCTGGCCACGAGGATGGCGCGCCGCTGCTCCTCGGGATAACGCGCCAGGGCCGACAGCGCCCGGATCATCGACACCACGACTGCGATCGCTTGTTCGTCCACAGTGCCCATCCCGCCTGCGTGCTGTTGCGCTGCTCTCAGCCAGTCTGCCGCACCCAGTATTGCTTTGCTACTTTTCGCCATGTGCCACAGGTTCGTGTTGGCGCCAGGCCGGGGGCAAGGCGCTCAAGCGCCAACTACGAACCGGGCTGGCCTTAGGTGAGTCGCGCCAAGCCGGTCGACAGCAACTCGACGCATCTGTCAAGGTCCTCGGCCGCGCCGGCCACCAGGGCCATCAGCGCCGGCCAGTCGCCGGGGCCCTCATCGCCCCTGGCGGCCAGGAGGGCGAACGCCTCCTCCAGGCTGCGGCTCGCATCGAGGATGGCGCCGTGCGCCTGCCTCAGACCCTGCGGGATCCCCTTCACCTCGGCCAGCTCGCCATGCAGGGTCTGCAGCGCCGCGGCCTGCCGCTCCAGCTCGTGGCGCCAGGCGACGTCATCCCAGCGCGACTGCTGCACCAGCGCGCCGATGGCGGCCACCGCCTGGCTGCAGCCGGTCAGCTTTGGGATCATCACCTGCAGGTACGATTGCTGCGCTGCCGCCCGGGCTGCCCTGCCTCGGCGCCCCTTCTTGGCTCGGCCAAACACCGTGACCTCCACGCCGCTCAGGTCCACATGAGGCACGCTGCAGACCGGCCGGCAGCCTTTCGCTATCCGAGAGGCTGCCGGCGTTCCGGTGTGCCAGTTACGGTTGTCGTACTACTGCGACTTGAGATACTCGACCAGGTCGTTCATCTCCTCGCTGGTCAGGTCGAGCCCAAAGACAGCGTTGTAGTGGTTGACCACATCGTTGAGGGTGGCAAAGCGCCCGTCATGGTAAAAGCCGCCCTTGGTGTGGGTCCACAGGCCCTTGAGGAGCCCCGTGCGATAGCCGTTCTCGGGCGAGCGGCTGGCCTGGAACTCGTCGATGCCAATCTCGGCGCCGGTATGGATCGGCCAGCCCGGCTCCGACGTCAGAGGCAGCGTGTGGCAGCTCGAGCACTTGGCCTTGCCGGTAAAGAGGGCCTCGCCGCGCGTGGCCGCCGCAGCGTCAAAGCTGCCTGCCGCCGGCGTCGGCGCGGGGAGCGAGAGCTGGTACGCCTGCAGCGCGGGCAACTTGGAGCTGATCAGGTCCGGCTGGTTGTTGGTGTTCCATTCGCCCGAATTGACGGCCACCGGGTACTTGTCGGGGTTGTTGAGGCGCGGGTCGAAGAAGCGCCCCGAGCCGTGCATCTCCAAGACGGCCACAAAGGCGTTCCAGTAGGGCACAGAGCCCCAGCCGGTATAGGTGTGCAGGTTCTGCCCGGCCATGCCGAACGCCGGAGGGATCAGCGTGGCTGCGGTCTTGCCGTCGGGGGTGAACCCTTTGCCATCGACGGCGAGCGCGGCATCGAACTTGCCGGGCCCCCAGGCCGCCAGCACCTGCTGCACCGTGGCCACGTCGGTGCCCAAGAGCTGCGCCACCGGCGTCAGATCCGGCGAAAGGGAGATGATCTTGCCGACGTTCAGGTCGCGATTGGCCCAGCCGTCGCGCCGGTGCCCGATGCCCGGGCTCAAGGCGTCGTCGACGGTGGCGTGGCAGAGGGCACAGGTGATACCCATCGACACCAGGTTCCCCTGCCCGTCAAATAAGCCGCGCACGCCCACGACCGAGTTCAGCTTGAGCAGCGAGACCGTGGTTGCCGGATCATCGAGGTTCACTTGGTTGGCCTTGAGCTGCTGCACCAGGCTGGCCGGCAGGGCATCCATATCGACCTTCAGCCCCACGTCGAGGGCCGTCTTCGGGCTGACGCCCTGGCCGGTGCCTCCCTGGCTGGAGCCGAGGATGGCCTGGTTCAGCTTGAGCGCGCCGCCCCAGAACGCCTCATCGCCGAAAGTGTCGTAACGAAAGATGACCTTGCCGTCGTCGACCAACTGCGTTGTGTTGGGGTTCACCCGAGTGGGGCCCGGTGAAGGGGTCGTGCCCGCCGAGATGTCGGGCGTGGCCACAGCCGCGGCGGGCGTGCTCGGCACCGCTGTGGGCTGTGCTGTCGCGCCCTTGGTTGCTGTAGCGGCCTGCAGCCATGGGGCAGCGCCCGTCCGCCAGAATACCGCTGCCAGCAGCAGGGCGATGGCCCCGACGCCCGCGGCAAAGAGCGCCATTCTGCCCCGCCTCGGACTCCTGAGCATGTCACCCTCCTTCGTTCATGATGGGGGCATGGAGAACCCTCCTTCTTCTTCAGCAATCTCTATGCCAGCACGAACGGCCCGCGGGTGAGACGGAAGCCCGTTCGTAGTTGGCGCTTGAGCGCCCGGCCCCTGCGGACTGATGCCAACTGCGGGCGTTGCGCCAGCCGGAGGGGGTGGCCGGGCGCTCAAGCGCCAACTACGAACCTGGCTGCCTGCCCTGTGAGTCACGCTGGCGGAGTGATGCTAGCGCGGCCGCGGCGCTTGGGGGATCGTCTCGAGGGTCCGCGCCAGGTCATCGACAATGGCACGGTACTTTTCGTGGATCATGCTGCGGTCCCAGTCCCAGAACTCGGCGAGCATGGCCTGCTGCTCCTGGGGCGCCAGGTAGGCGGGCGAGGCCGGGAAGAAAGAGTCGTCCTCGTGTCGAATGTGCATGGGGAAGAACTGGACCAGGGCATTGATGCGGCCAAGGATGGTCTCGAGGGCGGTGTAGCGGCCTTGCCGGTAGGCTGCGCCGGCTTCATCCAGCTCGGCCACTGTGCGCCGGGCAAAGCGGTGGCCCTCGATGAGCAGGTCCATCGCCGCGCGGTCTTCGGGTGACAGGCGCTTGCCGGCCAGGTCCCTGAAGAGGATTCCTTCTTCCTTGCCATGATGCGTGCGGTCGGTGTAGGTGCGGAAAAAGTCGACGACGGCGTCGACGAATAGCCAGTCGACCACGCTCGCTTCGCGCAGGTGCGCGCTCTCGCGCCGCATGATGCCGACCATGCGCTCGATGACGCGGTGTTCCTCCATCAGTGGGTCGATGGGCCTCATCGCTGCACCTCGCTCTTACCTGACGTCTCGGCCACACCACCGCCCAGCAAGAGCTGTGCCTGTGCAAGCGGCCAAGCGCCAACAATTTGTCAGAGTACAACGCCTCGGGTCGCCGACCGGCTCACACGCTCCGCACCAGCCCGGTCCGGATCCCTCTTGGGGTTTTGGCGGGTTGGTTGGCGTCACCGGCGGCCCCTGGCGCACCAGGGGCCGCCGGTGACGCCAACCAACCCGCCAAAACCCCTCCTGGCGTAGGGCCGGGTGGCAGCGGAGTGGAGTGCCCGGCTGTCATCAGGATGGTGAGGACGATGGGCTTCCCCTCCAATTCGTGGCAATTCGTGCCATTCGTGGCCCACCCCGGTCGGCCCCGGAGCACGCTTGCACAGCGCACAATCAACTTGGGCATTTAGGCGCGCCTGACGAGGTCACGCCCGGTGCCCGGCTCGGCGAGCACGGTGCCGGCTTCGTAGGCGAGCCGGCCACGCAGCCAGGTGCGCAACACGCGCCCCACGACCTCGCGGGTCTCGAACGGCGTCCAGCCGCACTTGGTGAGCAACTGGTCGCCGCGCAGCGTGTAGCGCTCGTCGGGGTCCACCTCCACCCACGATTCGGCCGGCGGCGTGATGGGAAAGATGCGCAGCGGGTTATCGTGGGTGAGCGCGATGAGGCGCCGCAGGTCGAGCCGCCCTTGATGCACCGCGGTGAGCATCAGGGGCAAGAGGGTCTCGACCCCCGGCAGGCCGGGCGGCGGCGTGCTGCTCAGCTTTTCCTCGCGGGTATGGGGGGCGTGGTCGGTGGCCAGGCAGTCGATGTCGTCGAGGTGCTGCCACAGGGCGGCGAGGTCCTCCGCCGAGCCCAGCGGCGGCTTGACCCTGGCAAAGGGGCCCAGGCGCGGCTCGTCGTCGCGGGTCAGCCAGAGGTAAGTGGGCGTCGTTTCGCAGGTCACCGGCAGGCCGCGGCCTTTGGCGTCGAGGACGAGCCGCAGCAGCTCCCGCCCGTTCACGTGGGCCACGTGCAGCGGCGTGTGGTAGCGTTCGCTCAGCGCCAGCGCCTGCGCCAGCGCCTGCGGGCTCTCCACATGTACGCAGATCGGCCCGGGGCCGGGCCAGGTCTCCCACAGCGGCGGCAGCAGGCCGGCGTCGCTGATGATCAGGTCGCCAAAGGTCTGGCCAAGGTAGAGCTTGAGGCCCACCACCTGGCCCGCGAGCACCCTGACTGAGGCCAGGTCGCGCCCATCGGCCCCCAGGAAGAGCCCGGTATCGCAGCGGGCGTTGGCGCGATGGATCGCCTGCTTGAGCGCCAGCGTGGCGGCATCGCAGGTCGGTGGCCTGGTGTTGGGCATCTCCAGCACGCCCACCACCCCGCCGGCCAGGGCCGCAGCCGTGCCGCTGGCGACCGTCTCCTTGTGCTCGCCACCGGGCTCGCGCAGGTGCACATGCACATCAATAAGGCCGGGCAGCTTGAGCATGTTCCCCTCTCCTCCGCCAGCTTACAACATCTGAATCGCCGCTACCTCCACCCGCGCCGCGGCTAGCGCGGTGCGGGCCGCCTCGGCGTCGCCCTGAGCGATGCGCAGGCACACGCCACAGTCGGAGCTCAGGTGCCGCGGCACGGGGATAAGCTTGCAGACGATACCTGCCTGTTGCAGCACCTTCTCGGCCCGCAGGGCGTGGCTCGTGCCGCTCAGGAGCACGACAGCGTAGGCTGTAGCTTTCGTCTGCGGGCAGGCCATCAGCGCACCTCCTGGGCGAGCCTGGCCACCGCCTGCAGTGCGCCGTCCACGTCCTCAGCCGTGCTCAAGACCCCCAGCCCCAAGCGCACCGTGCCCGCCGGGAAGGTGCCGATGGTGCGATGGGCTGCGGGCGCGCAGTGCAGGCCGGGGCGGCACATGATGTCGTGCTCCTCGTCGAGGCGCTGGCCCACTTCGGAGGGCTCCAGGCCGGCGATGTTGAAGGAGACGGTCGCGGTCTGCTCGGCGGCGATGCCGCTGCCATACACCGTCACGCTTGGGATAGCGCGCAGGCCCGCGGTCAGCCGGCCGGTGAGCGCCATCTCATGTTCGCGGATGGCCGCCACGCCGCGCTGCGCCACATAGCGCACACCGGCCAGCAGCCCAGCGATGCCCACGGCGTTGGGCGTGCCGCTCTCGCCCATATCGGGCAAGAAGGCGGGCTGCTCCTCCTGCTCGGAGCGGCTGCCGGTGCCGCCGCGTTTGAGCAACTGCCAGCGCGCCAGGTCCACGCGCCGGCCAAAGACCAGCCCCCCTGTGCCCATAGGCCCGAGCAGCGCCTTGTGGCCGGTGAAGGCCAGGAGGTCGATACCGGCTGCCTCCATGTCGATGGGGTAGGCACCGGCCGTCTGCGCGGTGTCGACGAGGAAGAGCAGGCCACGACGGCGCGCGATGCGCCCGACCTCTGCCACCGGCAGCAGGGTGCCCACGACGTTCGAGGCGTGGTTGAGCGCAATGAGCGCCGTGTTCGGCCGGATGGCCTGCTCGACCGCTGCAGGGTCCAGCCGGCCCTGTTCGTCGCAGGGCAGCACCGTCAGCTCGACCCCCTGGCGCTCGAGGGCGCGCAGCGGGCGCATCATCGAGTTGTGCTCCATGCTGCTGGTGAGGGCGTGGTCGCCCGGACGCAGCACGCCGGCGAGCGCCATGTTGAGCGCCTCGGTGACGTTGGCCGTCCACACCACGCGCAGCGGGTCGGGCGCGCCCAACAGGCCGGCTACCACTTCACGAGCGTCGTAGATGATACGCGCCGCCGCGATCGAGAGCCGGTGCCCCGAGCGGCCTGGGTTGGCGCCTACCTCGTTGAGATAGTGCACCATCGCCTGGGCGACCTCGGGCGGCTTGGGCCACGAGGTCGCCGCGTTGTCGAGGTAGATCACTGTTCCAGACTCCTGCGACTTGCCTTTGTAGTGGCGGCTTTAGCCGCTCCCCCGCAGGGCCAACGGCTAAAGCCGTTACTGCCAAGGGTGTTATTTGCTGAGCGTCAGCTTGAAGCCGTCGCCGGCGGCCTCGCACTGTACCCGGCAGCCGGCCCGCTCGGCCATGCGCGTCACGTTGTCGCGTGCTGCACCGCTATCCACCAGCACTTCGATCGGGTAGCGGCCCGCCGCCATCGCCCGCTGCACCAGGATCACCGGCTGCGGGCAGGAGAAGCCACGTGCGTCTACAACGGTTGCCATCGTCATCATGCCTCCACTGACCACTGCTTCTCGCGCATGCCGAAACCGATCGCCAGGCAGACAACCAGCCCCAGCGCCACGGCCCACATCCCCGCGGCAGAGAGCCCGCCCACCTGCACCACACCTTCAACAACCTTGTCGGGGCTGGCGGCCAGGCCCAAGTTGTGCGCAAATGCTGCGCCGGTGATCATCCCCAGCACAAAGATAGCCGCGTCGCCATCGCCCTCGCCGGAAAGGAAGAGCTGCCGGCCGGGGCAGCCGCCGGCCAGGGCGAAGGCCAGCCCGGCCAGCACCATGCCCAGCACGTTCCACAGGTAGCTCGAGTGGGCAATGGGCTGACCCGCCAGTCCCACCTTCACCTGACCGAACGCCAGGTTGGCGACGAAAGCCGTCACCACGAGCGCCGCAACCCCGCTTAGCAGGCGCGTATCGCGCATCAGGATGGCGTCGCGGATGGCGCCCATGGTGCAAAAGCGCGTACGCTGCGCCACAAAGCCGATGGCCAGGCCTACAGCCAATGAAATGAGTAGCGGGGCGTGCAACGAGCCGGGGCCACTGCTGCTGAGGAAGATGGGGCCATCTTTGGTGAACTGGGGTCGCAGGACGGCCAGCAGCAGCAGGCCAATCATGAGCGCCGGCATGGCCCAGCCGGCCACAGCCGCGGTCTTGGTGCTGCGGCCCAGGCTGTAGCCGGCCCTGAGGAACCAGACTCCGATGGCGATGCCTACGGCGAGGCCGGCGAGCCCAAAGATGGCGTTCAGGTCGCCACCGGCCAGGCGCAGCAGCGCTCGCCACGGGCAGCCGAGGAAGGCGAGCGAGCCAACCATGGCCACCGCCCCCAGCACAAAGCGCACGACAGGCGCCGATCCGCCGCGAGGCCGGAACTCGCCGCAGAGCAGCGCGGCCACCATGGAGCCGAGAACAAGGGCGATGATCTCGGGGCGGATGTACTGCACAGTTGCGGCCCGGTGCAGGCCCAGCGCCCCGGCGATGTCGCGTTCAAAGCAAGCGACACAGATGCCCATGTTGGGCGGGTTGCCCAGCCGTTGCAGCAACGCCGCCAGCAGCCCGATGGCCGCCCCGGCGGCAATGATGCCCCAGCGCGAGGCAAAGAAGCGGTTGAGACGTGCCGACATGACGTGTCCCTCCTTGGGAGAAGCGGATATGATGTCCACGCGGCCCAACGGGCCACGGCGTGGCCAACAAAAAAGCCGCCGCCGGCACACACGCCGGAGGCGGCCTCCCAAAGAGGGCTGCCCGATCGGACCTCAGGGGGCAGACGCACCACTGCCGCCCTGACGTGTGCAGGCTGGCGTGCGGGCGCCCACCGGCGCCCGGCGCACAGTTCAGGTGCGGCGATGATACGTGAACACTGCCATGCTCCTTGCCTGGAGGTCGATGCCGTTCTGAAGAACAGTGTAGCGCACAACGCTGCTGAGGTCAACATGACGCATCTTGCAGCAATTGCAGTGCGAGACAGCAGACCTGACAGTTCTGGCGTCAAGTCTCTCGCATCCTGCTCCGCCTGCCCGCACCTGCCGGGCCGTCACGCCGCCGGTGCAGAACCTGTCTGCCAGTCTGGGCTACCACAGCACGCGGTCGTCGCCCACGCGCTTGGTCACCTTGATTTCATCGAGATGCTCGAGGAACGGCAGCACGTACTTGCGGCTGGTGCCGAACATGTCGCGTGCCTGGCCGACGCTGATGCCGCCGTGCTGCTTGATGTGCTGCACCACCTGCTGCACCATGCGCTCATAGACCTGGGGCAGGAAGCAGATGTCGGCGCTCACCCGGGTCAGCATGCCTTTGTCGAGGAGCGCCGCCAGCACGTCGGCGCCCACCTGGGCCTCGGCCTCGGAGATGGTCGGCGGGCTGTAGGGGTTCTTGGAGTGAGCGCCGAGCAGGGCATTCACCGCGGCGCGATCCTCGGGGGCAAAGCGCACCTCGTGATCGGGCAGGCGCAGGATGGCCTCGGCCCCGGCGACCTTGCCCTGGCCAATGGCCAGCTCCACCGCCTCGTTGAAAGCCCGGACGTCGAGGCGCAGCCGGCTCTTGACCTCTTCGCGCGGCATGCCTGGACGCAGGGGGTACTGCCGGTGGTACTCGGCCAGCAGGCCGGTGAGACGGTCGAGCAGCGCCGTCCAGCCCGAGGCCGAGATGAGGTTGGCCTTGGCGGCCGGCGGCTGGCTGCGGTCGCGCGCCTCACCGCCGAGGACCATGATCTGGCCACCCTCCAGCAGGCGGGCGATGCAGGCCTGGGCCTCGTCGCTCGGCAGCCCACTCTTCTGCACCAGGTCACGCATGGTGCAGGGCTCCTGGCGGCGCAGCGCCTCGAGCAGCGCCTCCTCGGGCGTGCCGTGCGCCAGGGTCTCCAGGCGCTCGACCGTCTCGGGCCGGCTGCGCCGCAGCCGTCGCGTGAGGTGCGGATCGAGCACCACGCCGCCGCCGATGGTCAAGCTGGGCGAGGGCTGGCGGATGATGAAGCGGTCCTTGCGTTCGAGGGCGGCCTGTTCGTGCAGCAGGAGTTGGGCCCAGCCGTCGTGGCCAGGCGCGATCTCGTCGGCCCCCAGCAGGCGCACGCGAGCCATGATCTGCGCCGAGCCGCTAAAGAACTCGACCTCGGCGCCGTGGCGCAGCGGCTTGGGCGCGGAGGCGAGCAACTGCAACTGCACGCCGACGGTGTGGGTAGGCTCGAGCCAGCCGGGCGTCGTGACCACCTGGCCACGCGTAAGCTGGCCGATGTCGACCCCGGTGAGGTTGATGGCCACGCGGCTGCCGGGCAGCGCCTCCTGTACCTTGTGCTTGTGCACCTGCAGCCCGCGGATGCGCGCCTTGAGCGCCTGCGGCAGGATCTCAACCTCTTGCCCCACGTTCAGGCGGCCATCGATCAGGGTGCCGGTGACCACCGTGCCAAACCCGGCCATACTAAAGACGCGGTCGATGGCCAGGCGCGGGCGGCCGAGGTCCAGGCGGAGCGCAGTGGCCTGCAGCAGGCGCTCGAGCTTGGCGGCCAGCTCGGCGACGCCCTGGCCCGTCTTGGCGGAGACGGGCACGACTTCGGCCCCCGCCAGGCAGGTGCCGTCGAGCAGCTCGACGATGTCGGCGGTGACCATGTCGAGCCACTCCGGATCATCGATCAGGTCCACTTTGGTCAGGGCGACGATGCCGCTCTTGACCTGCAGCAGGTCGAGGATCGCCAGGTGCTCGCGGGTTTGCGGCATCACGCCGTCGTCGACAGCCACGACAAGGAGCGCCGCATCAATGCCGCCCACACCGGCGAGCATGTTGCTGATAAAGTCCTCGTGGCCCGGCACGTCGACGACGCTGACCGTCTCGCCTCCGGGCAGCGTCAGCCAGCCAAAGCCCAGATCGATGGTCATGCCGCGCTCTTGTTCCTCTTTGAGGCGGTCGGGGTCCACACCGGTGAGGGCTTTGACCAGCGCCGATTTGCCGTGATCGACATGTCCGGCAGTGCCAATAACGCGCACAGTGCCATCCTTCCAGCCAGCTTCATAGGCCAGATTCTCTACGACTGAGGCAAGACCTCACCGCAGAGGCGCAGAGGGCGCAGAGTCCGTGCGGGCGAGGTCACGTCTCCCCTACCGCCTCTGCGTCCTCTGCGCCTCTGCGGTGCATGTCGTCGTCAGTCGGCGACGAAGCTTTGCTCGCAATAGGCGGGAGTGGATGGGAGTCGAACCCACCTGGCAACGCTGGAACGCCGCCACAGACGGTTTTGAAGACCGCGGAGCCCACCAGGACTCAACCACCCCCGAGAGGGCCTCCGGCATTGCGAGCCGGAGGCCCATCATTATACCACAGAATCTCAGACTACCAGATCAGGTTCAGCTTGTCTTTCCACGCCTGCGGCAGGAAGGCGCCGATGGCCAGCCAATGCCGCGCGTTGGAGAACATGATGATCAGCCCCAGGATCATCATCGGCACGTCCATGTAGATCGTCACCGAAGCCAGGGTATCGACCACGGCGCCGAAGCAACCGCACTCGATGCTGCGCCCCTGGCTGAGGACGATTGCCTTGGAGATGAAGAAGGCGAGGCTCATGAGGCTTATGCCGAGGGCCGAGATGCGGGTCAGGACGCCGCCCAGCAAGCCCAGGCCGCACAGCAGCTCGATGAAGGGCATGATCAGCCCAAAGAAGCGCGCCAGGTTCACCGGCGCCACCGGCAGGATGCCAAAGTTGTACACCGCATCGACCGAGTAGCGCTCGATATCGACCAGCTTGCCGTACGACGAGACCAGGAAGATCGCTGCCAGGATCAGACGGCAAACGATGATCACATACGGGTTATCGACAATAGCCCACAGTCCGCCACGCTTCGCCGGCGCAGCCGTCAACGCCTTGAACATGCTCTGCCTCCCCTACTTGCCCGGCTGCCACTCGGTGGCGGCCTTGACGATGTCAGCGAATGCCGCTTCGGCCTTCTTGTTGACGCCGGCCTGGTCGTGCCCGGCGATAGGGTGCGCCACGACCACCAACGCCAGATCGGCAACACCCTGCTCCTCCAGCGTCGTCTTGGCAAGCTTTTCGAAGGCGTCGGTAGCGATGGTAACCGTCGGGATGCCCTTCTGTTCGACCCTGAGCTGGTCAACGACCAGCCATGAAGTGCAGTGCCCTCAATCGCATTGCGAGGCGATCACCAGATCAGGTTTCTGCGCCACGATCTTGTCGACGAACTGGGCGCTCACTGCGGCATCATCGGAGCTCGCCGCAGTACCGGGATCGACCTCCCACATCTTGACGATCTTGACATCCTTGAACTGCTCGCTGAGCAACTCGCCCACACGAGTCAGGAGCTTGTCGCCATTGGGCTTGCCGTTCCAGCGCAGCACGACGGTCTTGCCGTCGAGGCTCGCCGGGTGTGGGTTGAGCGTGACCGCGCCCACCTTCTCGATTCCGCTCGACGCTTTCGGGGCCGCCGGCGCGCAGGCTGCAAGCGCGGTCACGAGCACCGAGGCCACCAGGAGCGCCGTCAGCAGCTTTTTCATCTGCCTCACTCTCCCTTTTCCACCGGCAGGCCAAGCTCGGTCCACTTGAGCCAGCCGCCATCGAGCAGCATGATCTTCTTGTAGCCGAACTTGGTGATCAACTCCATGGACACAAAGATAGCGTCCTCTTCATGCTGGCAGGCGCAGTAGAGCACGAGCAGCTTGTCTTTGGGCAGGTCGCCCGGGTCGGTGATCTCCATGGCCCAGGGAAAGTTGACCGCCCCAGGCACGTGACCGAGGTCGTAGGCGCCCTTGGGCTGGTTGTCGACTACTACCAGATCGGCCTTGCCCTCGATCAGGGTCAAGAGCTCTTCGGGCGAGATCTTTTGGAGATCTTCTTCCTTGGTGGGCGCCTTGGCCTGCATGGTCGGCACCGGCAGGCCGGCCGGGGTCGGCTCTTCAGTCGGGACGGCGGCCGTTGCCGGCGCCACCGTCGGGCTTGCCGCAGGGGCCGGCGCGCAGGCTGCCACAGTCACCACGAGCGCCAGCGCAGCCAGCACGATGCATGTACCTTTGAACCTCTTCACACTTCCCTCCAACTGCTGTGATCAGGCCGTGTCAGTAGGCCGCCGTAGCCCGTGGCCTTGCGCCCGTCTGCCACGTGATGCCGTCAGTCTGGCCACGTGCGACGCCCACGAAGCCGCCTACGGCGGCCAAGGGGGGCAATGCTACGGGTATGCAGACACCACCCACGCCAGGGGATAGACAGCCTCGCGCGGCCGATATCCCGAACGCCCCTCGTAAACGAGCGGCGCGCGGCGGATGCCTGCCTGCAGGCGCGCTCGCCACTCGCGTGTGCGCCAGGAGCCACGCGCACAGTCCCATTATACCGCCGCTCTCCCCCGCAGACCATCGCCCAACGGGGCCATTCTGGTAACAATAAGGTACTATGGACTGGATGGCCCGAACAGACCTGACAGGTTTTCGAAAACCTGTCAGGTCTCACGGGCCTGTGCGAGCAGCCGCTCCCAATTCGACGGCAGCCTGACCTCCTGGCTCATCACCTTCGCGGTAGCGCCCCACACCGGCACCAGCATGCTCTTCTCGCCCGTGCCACCCGAGATCAGGATCATCAGGTGATCGATAAAGGGCACAGGGATCATGGCCTCGGGGTCGGTGGTCTGGAGCACCCAGTCGGGCACGCCCTTGGCCTTGCCGGTATCGATGAGCTCGGGCTTGCCCCCATTCATCACCGCATGCACGGCCGCCAGCTCGACCGTCAGCGCGCCCATGTGCGGTGTGACATAGCCGATGACCTCATCGGGCTTGTGGCTGGTGGCGGCCAGCATCTCCCTGACACGCTCCGGCGGCGGGATGATTGGCGTGCCCAGCTGCCAGCCCTAGCACAGCTCCCTGGCCGTGCGCAGGCACAGCCAGGGAGCTCTGGAGGGTGCGACTATTGGGTTGATCTCTTGCATCAGCACCAGCCAGGAGCCGAACCGCGCGAGGCCGCCTGCGCTCGGGCCTACTTCTTGATCTCCTTCGCGACCGGCGCATAGCCGTTGGTGCTAAAGTAGACCGAGTGCTTGCCAGGCCCACCCGACACAAAGATGGCCAGGTCCTCTGGCTTGCGGACCAGCGGGATGCCGTCCCAGCTCTTGTAGTCCTCGTAGCACTCGAGCTGGACGTCCACCTTCTTCGGGTTGGCCGAGAACCTGAGCTGCAGCGCCTCGACCGAAACGCGCGTATGCTCCCACAGGAACGTTCTGACGGTCTCCTTCGTCCAGCCCTCGTTGGCGAGCTGCGCCACGTGCTCCGGGCTCAGGACCAGCACTTCCTTGTTCGCCGGCGAGCAGGGCTTCATGTTCTCAGCCATCATGCCGGCCGAGGCCATGGTGTCGGCAAAAACCCTCATGAGGTCTTCGCCCGTCTTGGAGTCATGGAGGTTGAAGTTGACGCGCGACCTGGCGCCAAAGACGGTGACGATGCTCGCGTTGCGGTCAAAGCCCTCGTCCTCAGCCAGCGTTGTCCAGGGGTTCGCTTCCTCGTTTTCCCCGAGCACCATCGCGATGATGTTGGCCGTCTGGCCCAGGGTCGTCTTGTCGCCCTCGGGGGGCTTGGACCCACCCACGATGTCGCCGATCAGGTTGACGGCGCGGCCGATGGTGACGTTGGGCTGGAAGCCAGGGCCGCCGCCCAAGGCGCCCGTCGAGTACTGGATGCCCAGCTCCTTGACGATAGGCCCGTTCACCACCACCAGTGGGGCGACCGGGTTGGTCGTGGTGGTCTGCGCCTGCCAGCCATGGCTGGTCTCGAGCATGGCCTCCCAGGCGGCAATGATCACGGGCATGTACTCGGGCTTGCAGCCAGCCATGACGGCGTTGGCCGCAACCACTTCCACCGTGAGGATGCCGTTGCGCGGGGGCACTTTGCCGATGATCTCATCAGGCTTGCGCGTGGTGCCCTTGAGCATCTCGGCCACACGCTCTGTGGTGGGCGGGATGATGGGCAGGCCGTCGGTCCAGCCCTTCTCATAGTACACGTTAACGACGTCGTCGACCGTACCCTGGATCTCGAGGGTCTCGGCGGGGTAGGGCTCCCGAGCCTGCACAGACCCGCTCGCCTGCGGCTTCCACTCCGTCGCGGCCTTGAGGATCTCGGGGAAGGCAGCGTCGACCTTGGCCCTCACTTCTTCCAGCGGGATCATGCCGATGGGATGGGGAACGGGGACCATGCAGAGGTCCTCGACGCCAAAGCTCGCTGCCGAGCTCTTCGCCAGGCCTTCGAACTCGGTCGTGGTGACCAGAACAACGGGGATACCGGCCTTCTCAACTTCCACCATATCGTGGACAAGCCACGATGTGCAGGATCCTCAATCAGCTTGCGAGGCGATGACCAGATCCGCCTTGTACTCGTCCTTGATCTTCTTGGCTGCCTTGATGGCATCATCGGGCGAGCCATACGGTGGCCCCAGGCTGATGTTCATCCAGGGGTCGGTTTCGTAGAGCTTGACGAGTTTGACGCCCTTGACCTGCTCGGTGAGCAGCTCGGCCAGGCGGTTGAGGAAATTGTCGCCGTTCTGCTTGCCGTTCCAGCGCAGGGCGATGGTCTTGCCCTCCAGCGAGGCAGGGTGTGCGTTGACCTCGACCTTTTCCTGCTTGACGATGCCTTCGGGGTTGACCAGCTCCCAGTTCACAGCGGTCTCACCCGTAGCCGGCGCAGCGGCCGGCGCGGTCGTGGGCAGGGCCGGGGCGGCCGTGGGTGGCGGCGGCACCGGCGTTGGCGTCGCAGCCGGGCTGCAGGCGACCAGGATACTGGTCAGCAGCAGTCCCGCCACGAGCGCATACTGTGACCTCCTCATGGCTTCTCCTTCCTTCCTTTGAGACACACCATCGTGACGAACGACATTGTGGCCAAGGATTGCGTCCCTATCCACCTCCTCCGTGCACTTTGTGAAGTCCCGCACAAAGTTATTATACCGCCCATTCGACCCTGCAGTCACCGTCCAGTAGAGCCATGTTTGGTAGCTAAAGAGAGCTATTGGCATCTAGTCCTTGCCAACGAGCCGGCGCGGCCGGTTGCTCACCGAGGCTGTCAGTGGCCGGAGGGCGCTCGCCGGCCACAGCATCCTCTGTCGTGAGCGCAGCCTACACCAAATGTCGCTGGGCCAGCAGCGCCCACAGCGGCAGCGCGGCGAGGAGGAACCAATCGGCGATGGGCCGGTCGGCGCGGCGCTCTTCGCCCACCTCGACCATGGTGGTGTTGGCGAGGTTCTGCGCGACATAGTTGCTGAGGGCGGCGCGGTCGCGCTCGGCAAAGTAGCGGCCGCCGGTGCGCGCGGCGAGCTCGCGCAGGCCGTCCTCCACCAGGTAGAAGCGCAGGTCTTCGCCGTGCAACTGGGCATACTCGCCGCTAAACTCGCCTTCGGGGCCGTAGACGGGCGCCAAGGCCCCATTGCGCTCGCCGACGCCGACGGTGATGACTTTGACCCCTTGAGCCGTGGCCCGGCTCACCGCCTCCTCGATGGCGCTGCGCTCGCAGCCCTGCACGCCGCGCGAGACGCCGACAAAGGCCTCGCCGTCGCTCAGCAGCACGATCAGCTTGGCCGGCTCGCCGGGGGTGAACTTGTCGATCGCTTCGACGACAGGCTGCCCCAGGCTGGTGCCCTGGCCGGGCGTCGAGTTGACGGCCAGGACGCGGTCGATGCTGGCCCGGAGGTACGAATAGTCCTCCTGGCCCACAAAGGGCACATGCGAGCGCGCCATGTTGGTACAGCCGAGAAGCGAGATGCGCACGCCCCCCAGCGCCTCCATGCGGTCGACGATATCATGCAGCAGCGGCTTGGTCCGCTCGAGCATGGTCGGCTCGTCGAGGCTGCGCCTGGCCCCCATGCTCGCCGTCACGTCGACGAGCAGCGCCACCTCGCCCTCACGGCGCTCGATGCGCGCCGCCGAGGGGAGCACCGGCCAGGCCAGGGCGAGCACCACCAGCGCCAGCAACAGCGCGGCCAGCACGTGTTTTTCGACATGCCGCCAGGCCAGGCGGCGTAGGTCCAGCCCGAAGAGCCTGGCAGCGCCGGCCTTGGCCAGCCAACCCCAGAGGCCCAACACGGCTGTCAACGCCAGCGCCACCGGCAGCAGCCACAGCGCAGCAGGGTTCTCAAAGACCATCTAGTATCCTTTGTCGACCTCGCCTGGGGCGTAGCGCTGCCCCGAGATTTCCTGCTCGGCAGGCTCCCTCGCCAGCAGCTCCAGGTTGTACTTGGCGTCGTCGAGGCTCGGGTCGAGCCGCACCGCCTCGGCCAGCTTGACCATCGCCTCGCTGACCTGCTGGCGCGCTGCGGTGAGCGTCACGTTGCTCGGGTCTTCCTGCCTTCCCTCGGCCGCGTAGGCGGCGCGCACGGTGCGGATGTCCTCGAGCGCATCGCGCCCCGTCGTGGTCCCGAGGTTGTAGAGCGCCAATGCCTTGAGCGCCGGGTCCTTACTGCCGCTCACGGCCTTTTCGAGATAGCGGCGCGCCTTCTCGGCGGGGCTGACGCCGGGGGCCGGGGCAGCCTGATAGGCGGCGATGCCCTGGTTGAAATCGGCAATGTCGGCCCGCCGTGTCCATTCGGGCCGCGCCAGCACAGCGACCCCAGCAGCCAGGCACAACGCCGCCAGGGCCAAGAGGGCCACGTCGAGCCAGAACTGAGCCGCCCAAGGGCCGGCCTGGCCGAAAAGCACCCTCAGGGTCCTTTTCATCTTTTCCATCTCACCTTGCCTCATCAATCCCCCATGCCCGATTGAGCACAACGCACGACGAAAACGCCCACGAAGCCGCCTGCGGCGGCCAAGGGGGGCGAGGCTACGACGCCCCGCCGCATCTTCAAGTCAGGGTATCTTACGTAGACAGGTCTCGGAAAGGACGAGCGCCAGCGCGAGCGCCGCCAGGGCCGGCGGCAGCAGTGAGGGCACCAGGCTCTTGCGCCTGATGACGTCTCGTTCGCGGATGGGCGAGCTGGCCATGCTGACGATCTCACGGCATATCTGGTCGATGCCATAGTCGTCATTCATGCTCACCATGGTGATCTCAGGACGGCGCAGCGCTGCGAGGCGCGCGTCCTCCTCGACCTCCAGCGGCGTGCCGTCGCCCATCACGATGATGTAGAGCTTGGTGCCGGCTTTGACGATGGCGTCGATCTCGCTGGCGATCTGGGCGGTGCCGCCAGGGCCCTCTTCCAGATCCGAAATGAGCAGGATCGCCCGATCCTGCAGGCCGACCTGATCGGCGAAGAAGCGGCGCGCCTCAGCCAATGCCGCGCCCGTGCGCGTGCCGTAGGAGATGTCCCTGATCTCGGCGGTATTCTCCAGCGTGTCACGCAGCAGCTCCTTGCGCGAGGCAAAATAGCGCGCGATATAGTTCTCGCTCGAGTAGAGCAGGAGGCCGAGGTCGGCGTCAAGGTCACGGTCAAACAGGCTGAACGCGACCTGGCGCGCGCGCTCAAAGCCCGACACCGTCTCGCCGGCACCTTTGGCATAGCCCATGCTGCCCGAAACATCGACGACAACCATCACCGGCTTGCCGCTGATCGGGATGTGCTCGCGCGTCTCGACCTCGGGCTGGGCCAGGAACGCCGCCAGGAGCAGCGACGCCACGGCGACCAGGGCGCGCAGCGCCCAAACCCCAGGGCCCGCGAGCGCCACCCTGCCACGCCAGAACGCCCAGTCGAAGGCGAGCCCTCGCTTCCTGAAGAGCACCGGGACAAAGATGATCAGCAACGTGAGCGCCGCCCCCACGATCAGGCGCTCCGGTGCCGCCAGCCGGCAGGAGGCGAGGAACCGGCCTAGCCCCGCCATGCCTTCACTTCCCCTGCGCCATAGTAGTAGCTGAGGATCATCTCCAACTGGCCCAGGGCTTCCTCGGCGTTGTGCTTGGCCACGCTGCCGGCCCCACGGCGGCCCTGCTCCCGCTCGAGCAAGGCAGTCACCGCGGGCCTGATCTCGGCCGGCACCTGCGCTGCATCCGGCTCGGCCAGCCAGCCGGCGCCGGCCTCGCGGGCCAAGACGAGGCGCAGCACATGCCCCATGCGGTAGACGAGCTGCCGGGGTTCGGCGCCGTCGCTGACGCCGGCATAGAGGGCGCGATAGCTCTGCACCAGTGCGTCGCCATCATCCAGCCGGCGCCGCTCTTGCCGCGATGCCCGCCACTGCGGCAGCGAGCGCCAGGCCAGGTCGGCTGCAGCCGCGCCGGCCACGGCGACGCCCAGCGCGCACAGCAGCCAGGGCAGCGTGCGCCGGCTGGGGTCTACGACGCGGCCTGTCGGCGGGCGCAGCTCGAGCGTGCTCGCGTCGGCGGGCAGGCGCGGGGCCACAAAGACCGGCTCGGGCGTCACCGCCCTGTCGGAAAAGCCCTCCGAGTTCTTGAGCTTGTAGCGCACCGTCAGGCCGGGGAGCTCGTAGAGGTGGCCGGCCTGGCCGTTGACCAGTTGCAGTTGATACTCGCGCCGGTAGGCGCGCACGCCGCCGCCAAGGTCGAGGTCGCGCTCGCGCGTGCCACGCACCTCGAAGGGCTTGAGCACCAACCCCTTGTCGATGCTGGTGCGGTCGATCTCGGCCACGCGGCCGGGGTCGTAGCGCACCTCCACCATGTAGGCAAAGGCGTCGCCCAGGTGCACCTGCGAGACGGCCGGCCGAGCCTGAACGTCGATGACGCTATCGGCCGGCAGCCCGTGCGCCGGCGTCACGGCCAACCGATACGGCCAAGAGGGGGAGCCCACCAACCACAGCGCCGCCGTGGCGACCGCCAACAGCACGGCCACGGCCGCGGCGACCCAGACGAGCTTCGTCTTCACGTTACCCCATCTCCTCACAAGTCTCAACGCAGGCGCTCATACTGTCATTGCGAGCGCAGCGAAGCAATCTCCAACGGGGCCGTTGCGAACGCGGCTGGAGATTGCTTCGCTGCGCTCGCAATGACAGTGCATGGGCACGGCTCAGCGCGTGCGGCGCCTGGCCTCGAAAAAGCCGGCGAGCGCCTCGTAGCAGGCCTCGACGCTGGGCGAGCTCAGCGCAACATGGTCTAGCCCCACCTGGCGAAAGCCGTGTTCGAGGTGCGCCAGGTGCTGGGCCGAGCTCTCTTGCATCTGGCGCAGCCGCGTCGGCGTCAGGTAGACCTCGGAGCGGCCGCCCCCCTCGCTGTCGCGCATCACGATGCGCAGCGCGTGGCGCAGCATGCCTGCCACCTCCAGTGGATCGCGAATCACCACCGGCACGAGATCGAAACGGCGCGCCGCCGGCCGCAGCAGCGCCGCGAAATCGCCGGCAAAGGCTGCATCCTGAAAGTCCGACACCAGGAACACCAGGCTCTGCGGCGCGACACGCTGCATCATGCAGGAGAGCGCCTCGGCCATGTCTGCCGGCTGGTGCCGCTCGTGGCCCTCCTGTTCTACAAGCCAGGCCAGCATCTCGTCACAGTGGCGCTCGCCCGGTCGGGCCGGGAAGAAACCCCATACATGCTGCGCAAAGGCGCACAGGCCCGTGGGGCTATAGGCGTTCCAGGCCGAGTACAGCAGCAGCGCGACGGCGATATCGCGGATCTCGGCCTTGGCGGGAAAAAGCGCCTCGGGCGCCCAGCGCATCGAGCCCGAGCAGTCGGCCCACACAAAGACCTTCAGCTCGCGCCCGGCCGCGCGCTGCACGATCTCCTCCTCGCCCCTCTGGGCCAGGGCGTGCAGGTCCAGATCGCGCACGTCGTCGCCGGGCTCGAAGGGCTTGACCGCGGCGAACTCGATGCCGTCACCGGTGTAGATGCTCTCCCACTCGCCAGGGAAGATGTTCCTCAGCTTGAGGCGCGAAAAAAGCTGCATGCGGCTGCGCCTGAGCCGGTCATAGTCCGCGCGCCCCATCCTCAACAACCTTCTCTATCGCCCTCGAGATGAGCTCCTGGGTCTGGCTGAGCTTGCCCGAGTTCTTGTGGGCGTACTGAAAGCCGATGCGGTGGTTCAAGACGGGGAAGGCCAGCGCGGCCACATCGGCAAAGGTCACATGGTCGCGCCCCTTGAGGAAGGCGCGCACCTTGGCCCCGCGTTCGAGGAAGAGGTAGCCGCGCTCGCCCTCGGGCAACAGGTAGAACTCTTCGGGCGCCACGAGCCCCGCCTCGGGCCGCAGGGCGCGCACCAGGCGCACGATGTCGCGGCGCACCTCGGGGGTCACGGCAATCGTGCGGCGGATAAAGTCGCGGATTTCGAGCACCTCGGCCTTGGTGAGCACCGCTCGCACCTCGGGGGCCACCTGGCCGTGGGTCTCGGCGATGATGATTTCTTGATCCTCGCTCAGCGGCTCGGTGTAGACCTCCATCATAAAGCGGTCGAGCTGCGCCGCGCCCAGGACGAAGGTGCCCTCGACGTCGATGGGGTTCTCGGTGGCCATGACGAAGAAGGGCTCCTCGAGCGTATAGGTCTGGTCGCCGATGGTGATCTGGCGCTCGCCCATGGCCTCGAGCAGGGCCGCGCGGGTCTTTTCGTGGGCGCGGTTGATCTCGTCGGCCAGCACCAGGTTGGCGAAGAGGGGCCCCGAGTGGAACTCGAGCGAGCGATCTTCGCGCTGCTCCACGATGCGGATCAAGTCCAGGGGCCGCAAGTCGGGCGTGAACTGGATGCGGCTGAACTTGGCCCCGGCAATGGTGCGCGCAAAGGTATCGAGGGTTGCCGTCTTCCCTTTGCCCACCTTGCCCTCCACCAGGAGGTGGGGGCCGAGCTTGCGCTCGCTGTGTGCGTAAAAGCAGACAAACAGGGCGTCCACCAGGCCATCCAGGCCAATGATGCGCTTGCGGATCTCCGCTCGCTGCTCTTCGACCTTGGCCTGGTAGGCGTCGAACTGGCGCCACGTTTCATCCATTCCCATACTCCTCAACGGTACTCCAGGGTCGGCGGAACCCTGTCCCAAGCAGAGAACCTTGACCTGTCACTGCGAGTACCCCTACTTGTTGGCCTCTTCCAGCAACTCGTCCCAATTGGGCGGCAGCGCGATCTCTTTGCTGATCGCCTTCGAGCCGCCCCAGCCCGGGATGAGCATGCTCTTCTCGCCCGGGCCGCCAGAGACGACGATGAGTAGTTGGTCGATCACGGGCACCGGCACCATGCCGTTGCGGTCGAGCTTGCCCAGCACCTCAGGCGCCTCCTTGCCCGCATCGAGGAAGCGTGCCTTGTACTCGGCATAGGGGATGCGCGCATGCTCGGCAATATACTCGCGGATCGAGTCCTTGGTGTAGCCGTCGCGGGCCAGCATCGCCGCCGTGTCTTGCGCGATGAGCAGCAGCACCACCGGGCGCTCCTGGCGCTCGAGCCCGGCAAGGTGAGCCGACACCACGCGCAAAAAGCCCTCCGAATCCCAGCCAATGCCCAGGATGCCCTGCGTGCCCTCGGCGCCCACGGCGGTAACCACGTTGGCGCCCTTGGCAAAGCCCAGCTCGACCTGCAGCGGCCCCCAGGGATTCTTCTCTTCGTTCTCGGCGAGCAACATGGTATAGTCGCCGGGGGTGCCGAAGCACGACATGTCGCTGACCCCCGGCCAGCTCCCGCCGACGTTGTTGACGATCAGGTGCAGGGCGCGGCCGATAGTGGCATTGGCCTGCCAGCCACGGCCGAGCGCGTTGGTGCCCGCGTTTATGTCCAGCTCGTTGATGATTGGGCCGTTGATGATGAGCATCGGCGTATCGGGGTTGGTCGTCGCCGCGAGCCCAAAGAGGCCGAACTCGGGCTCAGCGATGGCCTGCACCGCCGCGATCAGCACCGGCATGTACTCGGGGCGGCAGCCGGCCATCACGGCGTTGACGGCGATCTTTTCGACCGTCGCCTGGCCCTTCATCCCCTCCACGATGCCGACCACCTGCTCGGGCGGCAAGTCGGTGCCCTTGAGCATCGCCCGCACCTTGTCGATCGTCGGCGGCACGATCGGCAGCCCATCCGTCCAGCCGCGTTTGTAAAAGAGGGCGTTCACGCCGGCGTAGACGTCGTTGCCGGCGCGCACCTTCTCGGTGCGGCCCCTGGGGAACTGGTCGGCGAGCGGCGGCCGCGTCTTGCCTACCTCGTCCATCGTCTTCTTGAGCAACTCGTCCACATAGACCCCGTCCTCGCGGATGCCGGCAGGGTTGTAGACCTCCACCGTCGGTCCGCCGCACGCCGGCAGCCCGACCATCAGCCATGAGGCCAACACGAGGCCCAGAATGATCTTGCGCATCGGCTCACTCCTTCTCGCGCGCCGCAAGCAGTTCATCCCAGCGCGCCGGCAGCGTGATCTCCTTGGTAATCTGGCAGGCCTCGCCCCACGTGGGCAGGTAGGCGAGCTGGGGGATGGAGAAATGGCCCCCGGCCACGAGCACGGTGATGTTCTGCGGCGAACGCACAGCCGGGATAAAGCCCGCCGCGGCCGCTTCGCCAGCCCAATCGGGCACCCCCGTCTTGGGAAAGCCCCACGAACCCCGCCACTCTTCGAGCGAAATGCGCCCGCGCTCATAGAGGTAGGCACGGACGTGATCCTTCTGCCAGCCCTGGGCGGCCAGCTCTTGGGCCACCCAGGGGGCCACAATCACCGCCACTTGGCCACCAGAGCGCGCCGCAAAGGCCGAGGCCAGCGAGCCCATGACGCTCGCCAGCTCGGGCAGCCCGCCGGTGACGTTGATCACGCTCTCGGCGCGCATCACCGTGAGGATGTTGGCGTTCTTGGGGTAGCCGAGCTCCATCTGCAATGACGGCCAGGGGCTCTGCGCCACGTTCTCGGTGAGGCAGAGGGTGTAGCGCCCTGGCTGCGCCAGCCCAGCAGGGCAGTTGACGCCCGGCCAGGCGCCGCCGATGTTGTTCATCACCAGCCGCAGGGCGCGGCCGATGCAGGCATTGGCCTGCCAGCCCGGCCCGAGGGCGCCAAAGCTGCCGTTGACCTCCAGCTCTTGGGCCACCGGCCCGCCGATGATGAGCAGGGGGGTCACGCTTTCATCGGTGGTTTGCACGCCGAGCAGGTTGAAGGCCGGGTCGACGATGGCCTCAACCGCCGCGATGATGATGGGCAGATGCTCGGGGCGGCAGCCGGCCATCACCGCATTGACGGCGACCTTTTCGACGGTTGCCTGGCCACGCATCGGCTCCAACACGCCGATCACCTGCTCGGGCGGCAGGTCGGTGCCCCGCAGCATCGCCTGCACCCGCTCGGGCGTGGGCGGCACGATGGGCAAGCCGTCGCTCCAGCCGCGGCGGTAAAAGAGATCACTGATCTCGGCCTGGGCGTCGCGCGCGACGCGCATCTTTTCGGCGCTGCCTTTGGGGAACTGATCGGCGAGGGGGGGCTTGCTCAGCCCCATGTCGACCATCGCGGCCTTGAGCAGCGTGTCGACATGGGCGCCGTCTTGGCGCACGCCCGAGGGATTGTAGACGCGCAGCGTCTGCCCGCCGCAAGCCACCAGCGCCTGGCAGGCAAAGAGCAGCATGGCGAGGCCAAGTGTGGCCGATCGTCTCATCCCCTGACCCTCTCTTCTCACGGGTTTGGACAGGGTTTGGCTGAGCAGGGCGCCGTGTGTCGCCCGTGGGCGACACACGGCGCCCTGCTCAGCCAAACCCTGTCCAAACCTTCTGGGGTGCCGTGTTGGGCGGGGGCCCCCCTCGCGAGGGGGTCCCCCGCTTCGTTGCTTTAGCCTAGTTCTCCACGAGCACGGAGACCGGCTTGACGACCTGCGGGAACGCGCCCCAGAGCTGCGACTGCTTGCCCGCGCCGCCGGTGACGACGATGCGGATCTGCGTCGGATCGGTGAAGCGCGGCACCAGGGTGTCGGGGGTCACCGGGCCAAAGCTCTCCGGCGGCTTGCAGAGGCCGGGGGCATAGCCCTTGAACGGCAGCTTGGTGTTGTCGACGACGTACTGCTGCACTTCCTGCTTGGTCTTGAACTCGGAGAACATCGTCGCCGCATGCTCCGGCGCCACGAGCATGAAGAGCCAGCCCACGCCGGTGCCGCCCGTGCTAGGGCCGGTGAGGCAGCGGCTGATGCCGCTGGCCGTGCCCGAGATGCCGGCGACCATGGTGTTCAGGATTTCGGTGCCCTTGACGCTGTTGTGGTCGATGTTGCCCGTGCCGGGGTAGGCCGTGAACACGGTGACCACATTGTCGGTGGGCTTGAAGCCCTGCTCCACCGCGTACGACTGTTTCCAGGGGTTGGCGTCCTCGTTCTCGCCCAGCACCATCGCCACATAGTCCGCGGGGCTACCCTGCGTGCTCTTGTCGGGCTCGGGCGGCACCGAGCCGCCGACGATGTCGCCGACCAGGTTGACAAAGTAGCCGAGCGCAGCGTTTACGGGCTGCTCGGCTCCCATGCAACCCTGGCCGTAGCCGATGCCCAGCTCCTTGACGATGGGGCCGTTGATGATGACCATGGGCTCGGTGGCCGCGGTCGTGGTCGTGGTGCCACGCCAGCCCATGTTCTCATCGCTGAAACCCTTGACGATGGCCAGCATGAGCGGCATGTGCTCGGGCTTGCAGCCGGCCATCACGCCCAGCGTGGCCACCAGCTCGACGGTCAACTGGCCCATGCGCGGCGGTACGACCCAGACGACCTCGTCGGGCTTGTGCGTGGTGCCCTTGAGCATCTCCTCGACCGCCTCGGGGGTCGGCGGGATGATGGGCAGGCCCAGCGACCAGCCCTTCTCGAAGAACATCTTGTTGAGGTCAGCATAGCTGCCGGTGAACTTGATGCGCTTGGCCGGATAGGGGGACTCGCCGAGGCCCTCGATCGTGGTCTTCTCGGGCTTCCACTGCGTGGCGGCCTTGACGATCTCGGGGAACGCTGCATCCGCCTTGGCGCGGATCTCATCCAGCGGGATCATGCCCATGGGATGGGGCACTTCGACGAACGCCATGTCGGCCAGGCCGATGCTCTCCATCGTGCTGCGGCTGAGGCCGAGGAACTCGCTCGTAGCGACGGTAACCGTGGGGATGCCGACTTTTTCCATCTCAGACTGGCCAACGACCAGCCATGAAGTGCAGCTCCCTCAATCGGATTGCGACGCGATCACGATATCGGCTTTGAGGTCCTGCGTCGCCTTGGTGACCTTGGCCAAACCGTCGGCGGTATTGACGATAGCGGCCGACTCGGGCAGGGATTCCCACAGCTTGATGACCTTGGCGGTCGGGATCTGCTCGGCGAGCAGTTCGGCGATACGGTTCAAAAAGTTGTCGCCGTTGTGCTTGCCGTTCCAGCGCAGCACGACCGTCTTGCCTTCAAGCGTCGTGATGCGCGGGGCCAGCTCGATGGGCGTGATCTGGCGCACGCCCGCGGGGTTGACCAGCTCCCACTCCTGCTCGGCGGCGGAAACGGGCACCTGCACCGTCTCCTTGACAACGACCGTCTCCTTGACGGGCGCCGCCGGGGCCGCGGTGGGCGCTGCGGCGGGGGCACAACCGGCCAGGAAGCTGGCCAGAAGCAACCCCACCACGAGCACGTACTGGGGCCTTCTCATGATGCTCTCCTGTTTCTGCTCAGAGACGACGACAATACCAACGACCGAAACATCACGATACCTCTTTACTTGCCTCTGCCTCCTTCAAGCAGTTTGTGAAGCGACACACAAGGTTATTATACCAATCGGGCCAGGGCCTCGGTATCGCCCTATCGGGCCATTCTGGTAGCAGAGAGGGGCTATTTCGGGAGCTAGTCACCTGGCCGTAGCCAGGTTCGTAGTGGGCGCTTGAGCGCCCAGCCCCCCTCTCCAACTGGCGCAGGGTCAAGGCGCTCAAGCGCCAACTACGAACCTGCCTGCTGCACCAACTTGGGCCAGTTGGCGGGCAGCCTTATCTCGCGGCTCACCGCCTTGCTGGCATGCCAGCAGGGGACGACCATGCTCTTCTCCCCCGCCCCGCCGGAGACGAGCACAAGTAGCTGCCCCATGAACGGGGTCGGGATCGGCGCCTCGGGGTCGGTGACCTTGAGCACCCATTCGGGCACGCCCTTGCCCATACCCGTATCGAGGAAGCGCTGCTTCCACCTGGCAAAGGGCATGGTGGCATGCTCGGTGATGTACTGGGCGATCGTCTGCTTCGTCCAGCCCTTCTCGGCGAGCATACCGGCCGTATCCTGCGCGATTATGACGAGCATCACTTCGCGATAGGCGCGCCCCTGGCCCACCAGATTATCAGCGATGAGCTGCAAGTAGCCTTCATCGGTCTGGCCGATGCCCAGCATGGGCTGCGTGCCCTCGGCGGCGACGACCGTCACCACATTGGCCGCCTTGGGGTAACCCAGGTCCATGTGGATCGGCGTCCAGGGGTTGGCAGCGGCGTTCTCGGCCAGGCACATGGCAAACTCGCCGGGCTGGCCCAGGCACGACATGTCGGTCACCCCCGGCCAACTGCCGCCAATGTTCTGGATAATCAGATGCAGCGCCCGGCTGATGGAGGCGTTGGCCTGCCAGCCGCGACCGAGGGCATTGTTCTCGCCGTTGATGGCGAGCTCCTTGGCGATAGGGCCGCTGACGATGAGCATGGGGATATCGGTGTTGGTGGTGGTCGAGTGGCCGCGCAGGTCAAAGGCCGGGTCGGCCACCGCCTGCACCGCCGCCAGCAGCACCGGCAGGTAGGCCGGCTTGCAGCCCGCCATCACCGCGTTCACGGCGATCTTGGCCACCGTCGCCTCCCCGCCCATCGGGTCGAGCGTGGCGATGACAAAGTCGGGCGAGAGGTCGGCCCCCTGCAGCATCGCCTGCACCCGCTCTTCCGTCGGCGGCACGATGGGCAGGCCATCGCCCCAGCCGCGCTTGTAGAACAGCTCGCTGATCTCGGCCTGGGCGTCGTGGGCAATGGTAATCTCCTCCACGCTCGTCTGTGGGAACTCGCCTGCCAGGGTTGGACGCGTCCTACCAAGCTTGACCATCGTCTGCTTGAGCAGCGTGTCGATGAACACGCCGTCGCCGCGCACGCCGGCCGGGTTGTACACGCGCAGAACCTGCGGCGCCGGGGTTGGCTCAGCCGTGGGCGCGGGCGCAGACGTTGGCGGCACGGGGGGCGGCGTGGCCGCAGCCGGCGCGCAGGAGGCGACGAGCAGGAGACAGACGACTCCGAGCAGGGCTACCCTGCGAACAACTGAGTGACCCATAGACCAAGCCTCTCGGTGTGATATCCGGAAGGGTTCCGTTCCGGTCGTACGCGAAGCGCAAAGCGCGGATAGCGGGCCACTGCGGACAGGTACGGGTGCAGTACGAGGGCCTTTCAGGGCTAGCTCTCCGCGAGTAGTGTGGGAGCCCCCTTGCAGGGGCTCCCACACTACAGACAGCACTACTTCCAGGGATCGATCTTGGCCAGGTTGGGCGGGAAGGGGCTGAACTCCCCGAACGGCCACCACTGGCTCTGCTTGCCAGGCCCGCCGACCACGATGAGCTCGATCTGGTCCGCGCTCTTGCAGACCGGGATCAGCGTATCGGGCGTCACGGGGCCAAAGCTTTCTGGCGGGCAGCACGACGTGATGGAGCACTTGCCTTCCACCATCGGCGGCTGGACGCCGAACGGGGCCTTGGCGTTATTCCAGAGGAACTCCTTGATATCCTTCTTGGTCCAACCCTCGCGGGAGAGCGTTGCCGCATGCTCAGGGCTGAGGATCCAAATGCCACCGTTCTGGAAGCAGCGCGAAGGGCCCACCGCGTTCATCGTGTTGGCCATGACCTCGGCGAGATCCTTGGGGTCAACGCTGGCGTGATCGTTCATGTTGAGAGGCATACCGCCGCCGGCAAAGATGACGACGTTGTCCTCGGGCTTGAACCCCCTCTCGACCGGGAAGCTCTCCTTCCAGGGGTTCCCATCCACGTTCTCGCCCGCAACCGTAGCGATGGTGTTGCCCACCCAGCCCTGGGTCGACTTGTCGGCATCGGGCGGGCGTGAGCCGCCGGGCACGTCGCCGAGCAGGTTGACAAAGTAGCCGAGGGCCAGGTTCACGGGGTTCTCGGGGCCCATGGCGCCAATGCCGTAGGCGACACCCAGCTCCTTCACGATCGGGCCGCTAATGATCACCAGCGGGGCCGTCGGGTGCGTCGTCGTCGTCTGGGCGCGCCAGTCAAAGCCCTCGGGGTTCTCGGAGGGCATCTTCATGGCGTCGACGATACCCAGGAGCAGCGGCATGTGCTCGGGCTTGGCACCGGCCATCACGCCGAGCGTGGCCACCATCTCGACGGTGACGATGCCGTTGCGCGGCGGCACACCGTCCCACACGATCTCATCGGGCTTGTGGCTTGTGCCCTTGAGCATGGCGTCGACGGCTTCCCTGGTCGGCGGGACGACGGGCAGGCCCAGCGACCAGCCCTTGTCATAGAACATCTGGTTCAGGTCAGCGTAGGTGCCCGTAAACTTGATGGTCTCGAGCGGGTAGGGCTTCTTGTCCTGGTCGGGCAGCGTGGTCCGCGAGGGCTTCCATTCGGTCGCGGCCTTGATGATCTCGGGGAAGGCCGCATCAGCCTTGGCGATAACCTCTTCCCTGGGAATCATGCCCAGGGGATGGGGCACCACGACAAAGGCCTGATCGGGCGCGCCAAAGCTCTCGGTGCTCGTGCGAGCGAGGCCGATGAATTCGGAGGTCGAAACGGTCACAGTAGGGATGCCAAGCTTTTCAACTTCGAGCTGGTCGCCGACCAGCCACGAGGTGCAGCTCCCTCAATCGCACTGCGAGCCGATCACGATATCGGGCTTGTGCTTGGCGATGAGTTGTGCCTTGTTCTTGGCGTCAGTCGCGTTAGCGCTCTGCGGGACGGTCGTGGGCTCGACCTCGTAGAACTTGATGATCTTGACGCCAGGCACCTTCTCGACGAGCAGTTCGGCGATGCGGTCGAGGAAGATGTTGCCATTGGGCTTTTGGTTCCACTTGAGGCCGATGGTCTTGCCTTCGAGGCTGGTCAGGCGAGGCGCCAGCTCCATGGGCGTGACCTTCTTGACGCCGGCCGGGTTGAGCACTTCCCATTCCTGCTCTGCAGCCGACACGGGCACGGACACCTGCACCGTCTCCTTGACGACCACCGTCTCCTTCACAGGAGCCGATGTAGCCGCCGGCGCCGGTGCGGGGGCGGGACTGCAGCCGGCCAGGAAGCTGGCCAGGAGCAGCCCCACCACAAGCACGTACAGGGGCTTTCTCACTGTTTCTCCTCTCCTTCGTTGAGCAGGGATGCACAGTGCGCCCCACACGCATGAGGCGCACACCTCTATTGTACTCGATACACCCTCCTCAGCGCACTGGCCCATCGGGGCCATTCTGGTAACAAAAAAGAGCTATCCTGCAGGATAGCCCTCCCGGTGTCACAGTGGGATGGTGCGAGACCTGACACAGCGATTTCCCTGGCGGGCAGGCGATTGGCAAAAACCCCGTCAGGGGCTTGCCCATGCCGCGGCTAGGGCCCCCCCCTACCGTTCCCCCGTCGCGGGGGAATGGGGCTGTCTTCGCCGGCACAGCATCGCTCGCTTGCCGTTTCTTGGCCACACAGGACGCGGTCGAGCGCCCCCATTCCCCCGCGACGGGGGAACGGTAGGGGGGGCCCAGCCTGCAGCAGGAGAAACAATCTGTCAGCCGCGGCGCGAGCTGGACCGAGTTTTTGCCAGAAAGCAGGCGCTGGCCACCCGCCATGGAAATCGGTGTGACAGGTCTCCGAAGACCTGTCAGGTCTCGCACCATTCGCCAAGCGTCACACTCGCCTTGCTCCTAACTCTCTCGCGGCGGCATGCGCACGAGGCCCTCGCGCAGCGCATAGGCTGCAGCCTGGGCGCGGTTCTGCAGGTGCAGCTTGGCCAGGATGTTGCGCAGGTGGTTCTTGACCGTGTTCTCGGTGATGAAGAGCTGGGCGCCGATCTCCTTGTTCATCATTCCCTGCACCACAAGCTCGAGGACCTCGGTCTCCCGCTGCGATAGGCTCTCCTGTTGGCCGGAGGTGGGGGCCTGGCTGCGCGCGAGGCGGGCGAACTCGTCGAGGATGCGCGCAGCGGTCAGGCGCGAGACGGGCGCCTCGCCCTGCGACATGCCCCTGAGCATGGCAAACAGCGCCTCAGGGTCGATGTTCTTCAGGAGATAGCCCTCAGCGCCGCCCTTGATGGCTTCGAAGAGGTCGTCGTCTTCGTCGGAGATGGTCAGCATCACGATCTTGATCTCGGGCATTTCTTCCTTGATCAGCCGGGTCGCCTTGAGTCCGTCCCAGCCGGGCATCTGGATGTCCATGAGGATCAGGTCGGGCCGCAGCGCGCGCGCCTGCTCCAGCGCCTCACGCCCATCGCCGGCCTCTCCCACCACCTGAATATCGCCCATGGGCTCGATCAGCTTGGCCAGCCCTCTGCGAAAGATCTTGTGATCGTCAACCAAAAGTACCCGGACCGGCGCTGCCATCGCTATCCTCCGTTCCGTCGACTGATAGGGAGCCGGACAACCACTCGTGTGCCCTGCCCCGGCTTGGAGAGAACCCGCAGGCTGCCCCCAACGCCTTGTGCCCTCTCCTTCATTGTCTGCAGGCCGAAATGCCTCCTCGGCTGGCCTGGCTGCACAGGCTCAAAGCCGCGCCCATCGTCTTCGACGGTGATGCTCGCCTGCTCGCCCTCGAGCCCGATGCGTACCCAGGCGTGCTTGGCGTGCGCATGCCGGCGAACGTTGGTCAGCGCCTCCTGGATGATGCGCAAGAGCTGGATCTCGGCCGACGGCGCCAGTTCCAGCGGCGCGCCCTCGTCGATCACCAGCCGGGCGCAGATGCCGCTCTGGCGGCTGTAGCCGCTGAGGTATTCCTCAAGGGTGTGCAGCAGGCCCGCTCCCGGCGAGATGGTCGTGCGCAGGCCCAGGATGGCCTCGCGCACCTCACCATAGGCGTCCTTGGCGACCCGCTGCATCTCCAGCAACTGGGTGTGGGCGCGCTCGGTCTGGCCGGCGGCGAGCATCGCGGCAGCGGCGCGGCTCTGCATCAGCAGGTAGCCTACCACCTGGGCCAGCCCGTCGTGCAGCTCGCGGCCCAGCCGGTCGCGCTCTTCGAGCACCGCCACGCGCTGCGCCTGCTCGTAGAGCCGGGCGTTCTCGATGGCCATGCCGATCTGCTGGCCTATAGCCACGAGCAGCGCCACCTCCTGATCTGAGAACGTGTGCGCCTCGCAACTGGCCAGGCTCATGATGCCCAGAATCGCGCCTTTCGACTTGAGCGGCACGCTGGCGTGGAAGCGCAGGCCTTCGTCCTTGACGACCGAACGGGTCAGCCGGGGGTCCTCGGCGACGTTCTCCACGACGATGGGCTCGCCCGAGCTGGCGACGCGGCCGGCCAGGCCCTCATCGAATCTGAGCCGGTCGAGCCCCCGGGCCAGCCGGCATGAGAGGCCACGATGGGTGCAAAGGGTCAGCTCCTTCGCCTCCTCGTCGACCAGGAACACCCAGCCCATCTCAAGCCTCGTCAGCTCCAGCACTTTGCGCAGGGCAATGTCGAGCACTTCAGTCAGCTCGGGCAGCCGGCCGATGGCTACCGTGATGGTGTTGAGCATGTCTTCCAACTGGGTGCTCCAACGCTCGACCGCCTCGCGCGCGCGGCGCTGGCTCTCCAAGGCCTCCTGTTGCACCAGGAAGCGCTGCTCGGTGGCCGCCTCGATCTGCCGCTTCTGCTCGATCTCAAACACCTGGAGGATGCTGACCACAGAACAGGCGATGCTGGCCGATGCGGCCGCCCGGAAGATGTGCACCGGCAGGCCGACCGCAGCCAGGAAGGCGCTCTCGTTGAGGAAAGGGGCCTCGTGGCAGGGGTCGGGCGCCACGATCAGCCCCGAGAGCACCGCCGTCACCCCGAACGCCACCGCCGCCCCGATGCAATAGTTGGCGATCTGGGGCAGCTTCATCTCGCGGAAAGAGCGCGAGTGCAGCAGGAGCGCGATGGCCGAGAGGATGCAGCCCGGCAGGAAGAGCGTGTAGCGCGCCCAGACGTCGGCGGCCCAGAGCCAGCCCATGCCCAGGCCACACAGCGAATAGACCGCCTGGATGATCGCCACCAGCCAAAGCGACAGCAGCGCCAGAGGTGCCCACTGCAGCCGCCAGCGGCAGCTACCGGCGCTGACGATGGAGATGACGCCGAATTCGATGAGAAAGAGCGCCGAGAGGGGGAACAGCAGCACCGGAATGGTCTCGAGGGCGGCATGCCCGCCGACGGGGTCGACCTGCCGCTGAATGAGCAAGAACATCTCGGCCCATTGTGCCAGGCCCTGCAGGAAGGCAAAAGCAGCCAGCAGCCACAAGCTTTGCACCAGCTTGAGCTTGCTGGGCCGGCGCGCCTCTAGGGCAATGGCCAGCCCCATAGCAAAGAAAGCGAGGCCGTGCACAAAGGTCACGAGGACTCTGTTGGCGCCAAGCCAACTGGAGACGGGGTTCATGACTCGCCCTTCACATGGTACAGAGGGGTTGAGTGTGCCCTCATCGGAACCACACTCGATTGTATGCATTGTGTTTTTGAGCGCAAATCCGGGGCAGCGAGCTCGGTATACCCAAATGTAACCTAACAGCGACACACCTGTAACCCGTAGTGCATTGTAGGGGCAGTAGGGACAGTGTACAATATATAGCTGCGGATGGGAGGAGGTGTGTTGCTGAATGGGTGCGAGCCAGCCTCACGAGACGCATTTCGACACCCTGGGCCTGCCCGTCGATGCCAACGATGCTCAGATCCACGAGGCCCATCGCCGCTGCCTGGCCGCCTGTGGCGATGACCCAGCGCAGCGCACGCGGATCGAGGAGGCCTTCAAGGTCCTGGCCAACCCGCTGACCCGCAAGGCCTACCGCGAGCAATCACAGCGGCTAGGGGTTCAGCCCGCAGCCCCGGCGGCCAGGCAGGCGCCCGACGCCACCGGGCCGGCAAGCCCCGCGGCGCCTGCCAGGCCAGGCAAGCGCCTGCCCACCGAATCCCCCAACGCGGCTGCCGCCGCGCCCAAACGGGGTGCGCCGGGCCAGCGGCGCGGGCGCCAGCATACCGAGTTCCTCGACGGGCCGGCAGCCGAGCCGCCTGCGGCCGCGCCCGCACCGCCCGCACCGGGCCAGCGGCGCGGGCGCCAGCATACCGAGTTCCTCGACGGACCCGCACAGGCAGGGCCGGCCGCCACTGCGGGGCCACGCCCCCAGACACGCCCCAAAACCGAGCTCTTGGGCGGAGCGCCGGCTCCCGAGAGCGACTCCCCCCGCAAGCCCCAGCCCGGCCCGGGCGCCCGGCCGCTAACCGAGCTCTCGGGCCAGGCCAAGCCGGCCCCCGGCCTCCAGGCACCCGCGCCAGGCGCAGAGGCCGGCGCGGAGCCGGGTGGCCGCCGGTTGACCGTGTCCGACAGCACGCGGGTGCGCGATGCGGCGCCGCCGGCCTACGGCCACCTCGTGCTCTCGTACCAGGGCCGGCAGCGGACCTTTGCGCTGCACCCCGGCGAGAACCTCATCGGCCGCCCTCCAAAGCAGGGTGACGCCCCGGATATCCCCATCGAGGATCCCGAGAGGTTCGTCTCGCGCCGCCACGCGCTCATCCGCGTCGAGGGGTCCGAGTATAGCATCCAGGACCTCGCCAGTGACAATGGCACCTATCTCAACGGGCAGCGCCTCGAGCCCTGCCGGACGCACCCGCTCAAGCCCGGCGACATTATCGAGATCCAGGGCCGCGAGATACGATTGCGGGTCCCCTGAGTGCAGCCGTAGAGGTTGGTGCCGCATGCCTGTCAAGAACACCCAGGTCCGGGCCGGCCACAGCAGCGATGTGGGCCGGACGCGCGATCACAATGAGGATGCCTGGTTCTGCGCCGACCCGTCGCTCGACGAGCCAGCTCGGCACCTGCGGGGCCGGCTGTGGGTCGTGGCCGACGGCATGGGCGGCCACGCAGCCGGCGAGGTGGCCAGCCGCATCGCCATCGAGACCATCGCCCGTGAGTACCAGGCCAGCCGCGATGGCGACGTCCAGGCCGGCCTGCAGCAGGCGCTGCAGCAGGCAAACGCCGAGATCTATCGCCAGGCGCACACGCAGGGGCAGGCGGGCATGGGCACCACGGTGGTCTGCGCAGTGGTGCGCGGCGCCGAGCTCTACCTGGCGCACGTGGGCGATAGCCGCGCCTACCTGCTGCGCGACGGCACGCTGCACCTGCTCACGCAAGACCACACCCTGGTCAACGAGCAGGTGCGGCACGGCCTCCTCACGCCCGAGGAAGCCAGCGATCACCCGCAGCGCCACATCCTCAGCCGCGCCCTGGGGGCCAGGCCCGAGGTGGCCGTCGAGATCGGCAGCCCCATCCCCCTACGCTCGGGCGACACAGTCATGCTGTGCAGCGACGGCGTCAGCGGTTATGTCGATGATCCTCAGATCGCCTATGCGCTGCATGCCAACCGCGACGACCCACAGACCGCCGCCGACACGCTCATCCAGTTGGCCGATGCCGCCGGCGGGCACGATAACGCCACGGCCATCGTGCTCTGGATCGAGAAGGTCGTGCCACTGCCGCGCAGCGTCGAGGCTGCTCTCGCCACGGTGCTCGCGCCGGGGCCTGCCGGCGAGATCGAGCCGCTGCCCGAGGCTGCCGCCCGCGGCGGACGGGCTCGCGGCTGCCGGCGCCCTGGCACGGGCCTGGCGCTGCTGCTCGGAGGCCTGGCCGGGCTGGCGGCCGGCGTTGCGCTCACGCTGCTGGCGCTCTCCCTGCTGCCGGGCCTGCAGGCGAAGTTGGCGCCGCCCGGCCCAGCGGTCATGCCCGAGGAGTCGTCCGTGCCCGCGGCCGCAGTGGCGACAGAGACACCGTCGCCCACGGCTACGCCCTCACCCAGCGCCACGCCGTCGGCCACGGTCACGCTGTCGCCCACGGCGACGCGCACAGCCTCGCCATCGGCCACGGTGACGGCCTCGCCCGAGGGCACGCCCGAAAGCCCGCCCCACAGGCCCGTAGGACGGGCTTTCTAGCCCGTCAAGGGTTCGCCTGGGTCAGGCACGGCGGGCTGGAAAGCCCGCCCCACACGCCCGTGGGACGGGCTGTAGTCCGGAGCGTCCATCGTGCTTGGCGATACCATCGGCCCCTACAGGATCCTGGAAGAGCTCGGCAGCGGCGGCTTTGGCACCGTCTATACGGCGCGCCACCTGGTTGAGAACGAGATCGTGGCCATCAAGGTGCTCAGGGCCGAGCTCGCCGCCCGCGCCGACCTGCGGCAGCGGCTGCTCGACGAGGCGCAGTTGCTGCGCTCGCTGCCACCACACAAGAACATCGTGGGCCTGCGCGACTTTGGCGAGGCCCATGGGCGGCCGTACCTGGTGATGGACCATCTGGCCGGCCAGGACCTGCGCGATACCCTCGCCGATGGCGTGCTGCCCATCGACCAGGCTCTCGACATCGCCGCGCAGGTGGCCGATGCGCTGGCGGCGGCGGAGCGCGGCGGGCTGGTGCACTGCGACATCAAGCCCGAGAACCTGCGCATCCTGTCGGATGGTTGCGTCAAGGTGATGGACTTTGGCATCGCGCGGGCGGCGGATGCGCACCTGCGTGAGATCGCCGGCACGCGCGCCTACATGGCCCCCGAGCTGTGGCGCGGCGAGCCGCCCGAGCATGCCAGCGACGTCTATGCACTGGGCTGCGTGCTCTATGAGATGCTGACCGGCCACGCGCCCTTTGTGCCTGCCGCCCAGGGCGACCGCGAGCAGGCGGCCCGGGAGGTGGCGCAGCAGCACCTGTCGCTGGAGCCCGATTGGTGGCCGCTGCAGCAGGAGGCAGCCCCGGCCAGCCTGGTCCAGTTGCTCAGAGCGATGCTGGCCAAGGTGGCTGAGGATCGCCCGCGCGCCGTGCACCTGGCGGCCGAGCTGCGGCGGCTCGCGGGCGCCGCCGTGGCCGGGACGCGGCTCGCGGGCAGGGCGGCGGCAGACGACGACACGACGCGGCCCCACCCACAGGCTGGGGCCGAGGACGACGATGATATCACCATCCGCCGTGGCGCCCCGCTGCCCTCCACACCGCACGAGTGTGCCACCCCCACGCCCGGCGCTGCGTTGGAGCGCATCCCGAGCGGCGTCCGCGTGTCGTTACAGCGCCACCTGGGCACGATCGATCTGGGCGCCGAAGCCTGCCGCGCGGCGCTCTGCCACGAGGGCGCGCTGCTGACGGGCACGCTCGAGGGGCAGGTCTGCCGGCTCGACCTGCGCACGGGCCGCGTCGAGAGCTGGGCGGTCGTGCCACGCTCGGCGGTGCGTTCTCCGGCCTGGGCTTTTGCGGCGTACCGCCATCGCCTGTGGCTGCATGCCGGCGATCGCGATTGCTACGAGCTGGAGGCGGCGCAGGGCAGGGTCACCGGCCATACCTTGCTGCCCGAGGCAGCAATGAGCCTGAGCTGCACCGGGGGTTGGCTGTACATGGCCGGCGCCCGCGCCGAGCTCTATCGGGCGCCGCTGAACGATGTGGAGCGGCGCGAGCGCTTCGACCTGGGAGCACGGCTGACGGGGGCGCCGGTGGCCACGCAGGGCGCCGTGTTTGCGCCTACCGCCGCTGGCCTGGTCTGCCTCGATACGCACACCCGCGTCGCCGCACCGGTGGGGCCACAGCAGACGGCGCGCGCGGCCAGCCTGATGCCCGGCAGGCGCCTGGCCGTGGTCTACTCGGCCGTGGCCGCCGATGGCGCTCAGAGCAGCACCATCGGCCTGTTCGATGTCGCAGCGCTGCCGCCACGCCTGCTGGCCACCGTGCAGGCGAGCGGCCAGAGCGCCGGCCCCGCCCAAGTCGCCGGCGACCGCATTGTCGTGAGCTATCGCGATGGGCGCGCCCTGGCCTGGGATGCCGTCGTGAGCGACGGCGCATGGCAACTGCGACAGGCCTGGCCGAGCGAGGCCTGGGAGGGGCTGCGCGTGCACAGCGGCGCTGGCCTCGGTGCGGGCCTGGTCGCGCTCGCGCCGTGCAATGAGCGCGAGGGCAAGCTCGTGCTGCTGAACGCGGGCAACGGCCGGCCGGTCGCCGAGCAGCCCCTGTCCGGCGAAGTATTCGTGGCGCCGCTCTGGTGGGAGAGGACGCTGAGCGTCATCATGGCTCGCGGCGCCGTCGAGGTCTTCCGCATCACGCTCGTCGCGCAAGGCTGATACAGTCCCGGCGGCGTGGGAGCCGCCTCTGCTGCTCTTCAGGCCGATGGGGAGAGAGACGAGTATGGGAGCGCTATGACCAGAGCAATCGCCATCCTGATTGTGCTTGTCGCTTTGGGCTACCTCTATTGGTGGTGGCGGCGCTACGCGCCGGCCAGGCGGGCCAGGCGGCTGGCCGCCACGGCCATGCAGCAGGGCGATTGGCCACAGGCGCTGATCGAGCAACTGCTGGAGTATGCTCGCCTGCTCGACGCGGCCTCGCCGGCCATGGCGGCGGTGTGCATCGGCCTGGCCAAGCGCGGGGTCGCCGACCCGCGCGCTCGGGCGCTCTATGAGCGCCTCCTGGCCGTGCAGCGGGTGACGCCCGAGAACGCCGTGGTCGCCCGGCGGCTGGCGCAGTTCATCGCGCCCGAGCCCGTCGCCGAGCCACGGGCGGCCGAGGCAGGCAATGCGGCCGCGCTGCTCGATCAGGTCATCCAGTTGGGCCTGGCGAACGATGAGGATGTGCTGCGGCGCGCCACGTTGGCCCGTCTCTGGGTCGACGTCGCCGAGCCGGCCCTGGCCGCCTGCCTCGCGGCCTGGCGCCTGCTGCGCGGCACGCCGCAGGCCGAGCCGCTGGCGCGCTTCCTGTACGACTGTTATGCTGCGCGAGACGATGTGGCCGGGCCGGCGGCAGCGGGCGACGGCGCCGCAGCGCAAGACAGCCTCTCGGGCCCGGCGCAGGTCTTCTGCACGGTGGCCGATGCGCCGCCGGCGAGCCTGGTGACGCGCCGCCGCGCCATCGCGGCCACCTTCGCCTGCGGCGCCTCTGCGGCCTGCGTCGAGCAATGCCAGCGGGCGCGCGACGACTTTGGCGCCCCGGCGCTCGACGACGACATCTGGCGCCTGTGGGGGCAGGCGATCGTCGGCCTGGCCGCCCGCGATTGGCCCGCATTCGAGCAGGGCGCGAGCTGCCACCTGCCGGCTGGCGCCTCGTGGCCGCGCCTGCAGGAGGCGCTGGACCACGCCTGCGGCCTCGAGCCCGACGACATGAGGCTGCTGCGCGCCCAGGTCTGGGCCTATCTGCTCGCGCAGACCCCCATCGCCCGCGCGCTGCCCGTCTATGAGCGCGCGCTGGCCAAGCGCCTGCCGATCGTGCCGGCGCTCGAGCGGCTGGCAGAGCACGCGCACGAGATGGCTGCCTGGGGCGACCTCGAACGCGCCTGCCTCGCCCTCCTGCCGCTGCAGGCGGGCGAACCGGCCACGCGCACGCGGCATTGGTTGGCAGAAGCGTGGCTCGAGGGCGGCCTGACGCCCGATGTCGCCATCCTCGAGGCGGTCTTTGACAGTGACCCCGACTATGCGGCGCTCAACGGCCGGCTCGCGGGCCACTATCTCGAGCAGCCGTCTCTGGCGCCACACGAGCTGGCGCGCATCGAGCGGCTGCTCGAGAGCCCCCTGCCACCGGCCTTCGCGGCTGCCAGGGCACAGGCCCTGCGCGAAAAGTACGCGCTGGCCTGGCTCGATACGGACGTGGCACCCAGCGCAGCATTCACGGCGCACCTCAACCGCTACCTCGAAACCGGCGGCGCCCATGAACGCCTCATGGCGTGGGCCATCGACGCGGGCGTGGGCAGCCGCGAGCGCCGGCAGGCTGTGCTCGAAAGCCTCGTGCGGCGGCGGCCGGCGGAGCAACGGCATTGCCTGGAGCTGGCCGAGAGCTATGCGCGCTCGGGCGCTTCAGAAGAACAGGTGCGCCTGCTCGCCGAGGCTGCCGAGGACGGCTGGCGGCTGCGCCCGAGCTTTGATGACGATGACTGCCGGCTGGCGGCGTTCATCGGCGAGCGCAGGCCGCTCCCGCTCTGGGTCCGCCGCAAGCTGCTGCAGGCATTGCTCCTGAACCGGCCATCAGGCTGGCAGGAACTGGCCAGCCGTTGCCTCGCCGGGATGCTCGAGCAGGGCGAGGCCGGCAGCGAGCTGCTGCAACTGGTCACCGCGCGGCTGTACCGCTCCGGCCAGCGGGACCCGCTCCATGTGTGGGCGCTGGAGGTGCTATCGGGGCAGCGCGACGAGCCGGTGGCCGATGGGGTGCGGCTGCTCGCGCTCTACGATGCGGGCGTAGCGCGCCCTGGCGAGGCCGCAGGCGACGCGCAGCGCAAAGGCCAGGCCCTGGCCGAGGCCTTGGCAGGCCGCTGCCGCCGGGCGGGCGCCGAGCTGCGAGCGGCACTCTTCCCGCCACTGCTCACGCGCCTGCTGGGCCGCGATGTGACCACGCTGGCCTCTTGGGAGATCGAGCTGTTCATCTTTGGCACGCAAGGTGACCTGGCAACCGGCACGGCCGCCTCACTGCGCTTCGCGGCGCAGCTCGCCGACGCGCTGGCCGCGCGTGAGGATGCGCGCGCCGTGGCCCTGCAGCGCTGGGCCTACGAGCATGGCGAGCGCGCCACCAGCTCCGCCGCCCGGCTCTTTGCCATGGCCGATCGCTTCCAGGCGGCCGAGGGAGGCGACCCGTTCTGGTTCGATGTCGCCCGTCTGGCGCAGGGCGAGGCCGAGGTCGCGGCGGCGGCTTGCAGCTTCCTGGTGGCCGAGCTGCTGCGCCGCGACAGGTGGGGTGACGCCGAGGTCGAGGTGGCCCTCGGGCTCCTCACGCCGCCCTATCGCGCGCAGTTGGCCCCGGCCTTTGTGCAGCGCGTCGCGCCCGGGCGCGAGCGCCGGCGCGACCGCGCGTTGCTCGAGCTGCTCGATGAGACCCCCGCCCTGGGCGCGGGCCGCGCCGAGCTCTTGCTGTCGCTGGCCGAAAGGCGCGCGGCGCGGCACGACCATGACGGCGCGCTCGCGGCCTGCTTCCTGGTGGAGGAATCGGTGGGGGGCAGCGAGGAGTTGACCGGGCGCATCCTGGGCCTGCTGCTCAACAGCCCCAGCCGCGCCCAGCACGCCGGGCGCCTGGCCGGCTACCTGGAACGCTACCCCAATTCGTTCGATCTGCTTGCCCAGATGGCCGCCCTGGCCCATGACGCTTCGCGCCCGCTCAGCTTCGAGCTGGCCCTGGAAATCGTCGACCGGTGGGGCGACCTCGCCGCACGGCAGGACTCGGCGCAGACGGCGTACGCCCATGACCCCAGCTTTGTCGTCACCGTCAAGTGCGAGGTCTACGAGCTCTACCGCGAGCAGATGACGCCCCAGAACGAGCAAGCCCTGCTGCGCTCCATCGCCAAGCACAGCCGCCAGGCGCTCGGCGGCGAGGCGCGCCAGCACATCGAGCGCGTCAGCGAAGCGGTCCTCGCGTCTTCGGGGCACGGTTACGAGGTGCGCCAGGTGGTGGCCGAGCTCCTGTACGGCCTGGGCAACCTCGCTGCGGCCACCTGGCACCTCGAGCAACTGGCCGAAGTGGCCGGCTACCACCAGATGGCCGTGGAGGCGCTGGGGCGCATTGCGCGCCAACTCGAGTCGCCGCGGCGCGAGTTGCCGGCGCTGTTGGCGGCCTATCGCTGCATCGCCGACGATGCCTACCATCGCGGCGATCTCGATGCGGCCGAGGCCGTCGCCCAGAAGGCCAAGGCCATCCTGCTCGACGAGGGCGCCTTCGAGAGCCTGACCGAAGAAGGCCGCAAGCGGCTGGCCGCAGAGCGCGACCCCATCCTCAGGCTGCACCAGATCATCCTCGAATCGCGCCGCGAGAGCGCCGCGCTGAGCCTGGCGCAGACGCGCGACCTGGCCGACGTGTGCCGCCTGCTCCGTCTGTGGGACAAGGCCGGCCGCCTCTACTCGGAGCTGGCGCTGGCCCTGCAGCGCAGCGGGAACCGCAACGGCGCGCTCGAGTGCGCCGAGGCGGCCTTTTACTGCTACTACAAGGCGGGCAAGGAATGGTGGGATCCGGCCGGCAAATATCTGCTGCGCATCCTCTGGGGCTTTGAGACCCCGCCCCGGATCGAAGTAGCCGACAAGTTCGATGCGCGCGAGCTGCGGCTGATGGAGAGCGTCGCCGTCCTCTACCATAGTCTGTGTGTGGTCGAAGATCTGTTGCCGGTGCAGCGCAGCCGCTATCGGCGTGATGCGCTCATGCTCTACGAGCACCTGCCATTGGGCTATGTCCACGAGCACGACTATGTGCGCCGGCTGATGTACGACCTGCGTCAGGCCGAGCCCAGCATCGAGGAGCCTTTTGACCTGGTGCCCCACATCCGCGAGCACGGCCGCGCCGAGAGGTGGACGGGGCGCCGCTACGAACGGCTCGAGCTCCTGGGCAGCGGCGCCTTTGCCGATGTCTTCAAGGTGTTCGACACCCAGGAGGGCGTGCCGCGCGCCATGAAGCTCATCACGCCGGCGACCGGCCGCGACCCCAAGGCGCTGCAGCAGTTCCAGAGTGAGGGCAGGTGGCTGCGCGAACTCGATCATCCCAACATCGTCAAGTGCTACGACGTCGGCGTGGAGGAAGACCGCCAGTTCATCATCATGGATTATGTAGAGGGGCAGACGCTCGACGACCTGATCACGCGCCGCCGTCGTGAGATCCCGCTGGAGACGCGCCTGCGCATCTTCCTCTGCGTGTGCAGCGCCGCCGAGTACCTGCACAACCAGGGCATCCTGCACCGCGACCTGCACCCAGGGAATGTGCTGGTCGGCGGGGCCGACCTGGAGACCGTCAGGCTCACCGACTTTGGCCTGGCGACCATGATGGACCGCGAGGGCGTCGGCAAGAGCTCGCGCATCAACGGCCGCGAGAACTATATCCCCCCGGAGGTCATCGCCCGGCGCAAAGAGACGGTGGCGAGCGAGGTCTACTCGCTGGGGGCGATGCTGTGCTTCGTCCTCTCGGGCTGGCCGCACCCCGATGCGGCGCTGCGGCGCGAGCTCGGCTCACCCGAGTACCTTGGCCTGGGCGAGGTCATCGAGCGTGCCCTGAGCAACGATCCGGCGGCGCGTTACCAGCGGGTGACCGAGCTGATCCACGACATCTGCCGCCGCGCCGGCCTGCGCTACGACTATGGCGCCATCCTGATGAAGGTCACCCCGCTGCGCTTCAACCACATGTTCGAGATTGTGGACAAAGTGGGCCGCGGCGAGGCGGGCACCGTCTACCGCGCCCACGACCTGCGCACGCCGGGCGCGCCCGACGTCGCCATCAAGGAGATATCCAGCGACCGCGTGCGCGGCTCGCTCGAGCGCCGCGCCGAGCACTTTTACCGCGTGCGCGACCTGACGCACCCCAACCTGGTGCAATTGCAGGCCTTCTTCTGCGTCGACGGCAAGCTGTACGTCGTCATGGAGTGGGTGGAGGGCCGCAGCCTGGCCGACATGATGGAGGCCAACGAAGCCCAGGGCCGGCGCTTCCTGCCGGCCGACAGCCTGCACCTGGTGGGCGACGTGACCCGCGCACTCGCGTTCGTCCACCAGCAGGGGATCGTCCACGGCTGCGTCGTGCCGACCAACGTGCTCGTCGAAAAGAACGGCACCGAGCACGCCAGGCTCTCGGACTTTGCGGCCTCGGTGCTCTTCGAGGGCGACCAGTGGCACAAGTCGGCACTGATCCGCCAGTACAACTACTACCTGGCGCCCGAGACGGCGCGCAACGAGGCCGTCACGCCGGCCAGCGACGTCTACTCGCTGGGTTGGCTCCTCTGCCAGGTCGTCACCGGGCAGCGCGGCCAGCTCAGCCCAGCCGAGATCTATGCGGCGCTGGAGGAACTGGGCCGCTGGAGTGAGGCCCAGAAGGAAGGCCTCGTGGCCATCATCGAGGGGAGCACGGCGCTCGACCCGGCGCGGCGCGCCTATGCCGACGGTGCCGCGCTCCTGGCCGCGCTCGACGGCATCGCTGTGAGGCCGTAGGCGCGGCATCGTGCCGCGTGCTCTTCTACGCGGCACGATGCCGCGCCTGCCGAGCGAAGCCATGAGGCGGAGCACGCAACACGCTACACCGGGAGTGGACACATGCCCTTGAGCCTCGGTGACGTACTCCATGATCGTTACCGCATCGACGCCCTGCTGGGCCAGGGCGGCATGGGTGCCGTCTACCGCGCCTTCGATACGCACCTCGATCAGCCCTGCGCCATCAAAGAGTTCCGCCTGGGCCATCTGCCGACCGAGGCCGAGCGGCGCTCCTCGGATCATACCCGGGTGTGGGCGCCAGGCCGGGAAGCCGGCGCGACCCGCGAGCAGGCCGTCGAGCAGTTCACGCGCGAGGCCAGGCTGCTGGCCGCGCTGGACCACCCGAACCTGCCCAAGGTAACCGACTATGTCGCCGTCAACGACGGGTGTTTCCTCGTGATGCCCCTGGTCGAAGGCCGCGACCTGGCAGCGGTGCTCGAGGAGGCGGGTGGCCAGCCACTGCCCGAAGCGCAGGTGCTGGCCTGGATCGACCAGGTGCTCGACGTCCTGGCCTACTGCCACGCACAAGGCGTCATCCACCGCGACGTCAAGCCTGCCAACATGATCGTCACCCCGCAGGGCAAGGTCTACCTCGTCGACTTTGGCATCGCCAAGCCCGTGGGACACGTGGGCACAGCTCTCGGCGCGCGAGCGACGACGCCAGGCTACAGCCCGCCCGAGCAGTACGGCCAGGGGCGCACCGATGCACGCAGCGACATCTATGCCGTGGGGGCGACGCTGTACGCGCTGCTTACCGGGCAGGAACCCGTCGGAGTCTTCGACCGGGTGACCGGCCGCGATATGCCCTCGCCGCGCAGCCTGGCGCCGGCCGTCTCGGCGCACGTAGCTGCGGCGGTCATGCGCGCGCTGGCCATCCTGCCCGACGAGCGCTTCCAAAGCGTGGAGGAGCTGCGCGCAGCGCTGGCCGGCCAGGAGCTGCAACCGAATGAGAGCGTCGCGCCTGCAGACGCCGGCATGGCCGGGCAGGCGCTGCAGCCGGTCGAGGGCATTGCGCCCGCAGATGCCGGTGGCGCCCAGCAGGAGCTGCAGCCGATTGAGAGCGTCGCGCCTGCAGACGACGGCATGGCCGGGCGGGAGCTGCAGCCGGTCGAGAGCGCCACGCCCGCAGACGCCGGCGGCGCACGGTCGGCGCTGCCGCCAATCGAGAGCGCCACGCCCGCTGGCGCTTCCGGCGCGGCAGAGCGCGGCCCATGGGGCCACCTGACCGGCGCATTGCGGGCGCGCTGCCGGCCGCTCAACTTCCGCGCCGGCAGCATCATGCTCAAAGCGCCCGAAGGCGCCGGCCGCCCCTGCGCCATCGCCGCCGCCGAGCGCGACCTCGTGTTCGTCGCCTGGAGTATCGGGGCCGTGCAGGCCTATCAGGTGCGCGATGGGCGCCTCCGGTTCACCAAGTGGCTCGGCGAAGCGGGGCCGCATGCCGAGGTCCTCGACATGGAGTGGTATCAACAAAGAGAGAAGTCGGGCTGCTACGTCCTGGCGCGGTGCGGGGCACAGTGCCGCGTCTACACGGTGTCGAGCGATGGCGCGATCGGCCCGGCGCTCACGGCCCTCCTCGATGGCTGTTGCGTGGCCGCCGAGCACGGCCGCCCATGGGTGCTGGCTCAAGGCCGAGTCTGTCAGCAGGCTGATGCGGGCACCGGCAAGAAGGATGCTGTCACAGAGAAGGCATCGCGCCCAGCCGGCCAGGAAGGCTCGGCGGAAGAGGGCCGGCTCGAGGGCGACAACACGCCCAACAGAGCCCAGGCGAAGGCAGAGGGCGGCACAGACGCCGGGGCGGGTGGTGGCACCACGACGCGCATCGTCTCCGTACTGTGTTGTGCGGATGGGGAGTGGCGGCAGGCCATCGACAACTGCGCGGCACCCTACGACCTGATGGTGGCGGGCAGGCATCTCTACGTCGTGGGCACGTGCCACACCCCCACGTCGCCCTCTGCCCAGGGACCCCAGGATCCCGGCAGCCAAGCCGGTGCTGCGGCCGACCAGGGCCAGGGTCAGGTTCGTCGAGAGCAGGAAGCCAAGCAGCCCAGCAACCAGACCGGCGCGACTGCGCCGGCCCTGGGCGGGCACCAGTACGGCATCTGGGTATGCGCTCCGGACGGGCGCAGCGCCGCGCCACCGATCCATGTGCGCCACCTTTTCACCTGGCACGGGCATGGCGCCTACACCGCCTGCGACCCCCGGGACGAGCAGTTGTACGTCTACACGAGCGACGACGGGCGGCCACAGGTGCTGTTCCTGAACCCGCAGACCGGCGAAGTCGAGCTCAGGCTCCATCCCCCGAGATGGAGCGGCCCTGTGCCCATCGCGGCCAGCCTCGATCGCCTGTTTCTGCTGGAGCCGGAGCCGGGCCAGGTCCTGTGGTATGGGCGACAGTGGCTCTCTCTGAAGAGGCTGGGCCATGGCTGACGGGCCTGCTCAAGAACTCGACCTGTCTGAGGCACTCGGGGCCGGCGACCGGCTTGCTCGCTCCGCACGACCCCGGTATGGGTCCCTTTTTGCCTAGAGAGGTGGTCCATGGCCATTGCTTTCATTTCGAGATCGGCCAAGCATCTGTGGGGCTTTTGGAAGACAGCGAGCCGCTCGCTCGACTTGTTCGATTTCGGCAACGCCGCGCTCACCGTCATCAACCTGGCCGTCGCCTTCGCCACCCGCCTCTGGGATCCCTGGAGCGCGACCTATGCGCCAGCGTTCGCCCTGGCCAAGATCGGTGTCGGGGTGTCGATCGCCTTTTGCGCGGCCGGTTGGCTGGGCTGGGGATACTCGACCATCATCAGCGCCAAACCTGACAGCCCCAGCGCTCGCAGATGCCGCAAGATGGGGCTGCTCTTCACATGCTGCATTCTCGGGCTCGGCTTGATCTATGCCGAGCGCATCACCAGGTGGGCCGACGCGACGTTCCGCAAGATCGACACCATCATGGTAGTGGCCGATGCGCCAGACAAGGTTGCCAGCGACAGCGTGCGCGCGCTGGAGCAGGCGCTGTTGCAGGATGCCCGCGTCAAGCTGGAGTACTCTACCGTCTCCACAGCTCCGGCCGCCCAGGGCGGGCACAGCGCCCTCGACACCTTCCGCAGCAACCAGGGCCTGCGGGCCGCCATCTGGGTGCACGCCCAGCAGATGGCCCCCAGCGGCACCGAGGTCGGCCTGGATATCGAGGAGACGCCGGCGTTGCCGGGGCGGGGCTTTCGTGGCCGGGCCACCTATGAGCGCGTTCCTTTCGACGATGCTCAGGCTATGGTGGGCATTACCATCGTAGAGTACGTCTCTCGCCTCAGGTACATGCAGCAGGACTATGGCGCCGTGCTGCGCCTGGCCAATGACTGGGGTCGCAATCAGTCCAGGCTGTGGGCGGCGCTGCCGCAGGACCATCCTACCTACCTGTGCGTGCTGCTGCGGTCGGCCAATGCGCTGCAGGAGAAAGCGCCGCTCTCATGCGACCGCGTCAAGCTGACGGAGGCCGTAGCGCAGGCCTGGGCGGCGCGGGAAGGCTTCCCGGCCGAGCAGGCGTTCTTCGGCCTGGTCTACGCGCAGCTCCTGGTGGAGAGTGGCCAGTTTGACGAGGCCGAGCGGGTGCTGCAGTCGCTGCAGGCCAGCCATATGGACGCGGCGGATGCCGGCGAGATGTACCGGCTGCTGGGAGAAATCAGCCTGGCGCGGGCGCAGCTCCAAGCGAGCGAGCCGAGGGAAACGTCGCTTGTTCGCGCCGTCGAGAGATTTGCGGTCGCCGTCCAGCGCGCGCCGGGCTCTCCCCAAAGCCACTTTGGCCTGGGGCGGGCCTGCCTACTGCGCGCCCTGGCCGGGCCTAGCGCAGAGACCGCGCCGGACCTGGCGCGGGCCGTACGCAGCCTGGAGGCCGCACAGGGTCTGCGGCCGCCCGTCTGCCTCAGCAGAAACGTGCTGATGTGGCTGAGCGTCGCGCACGCTGTAGGAGGCGATGCCACCGCATCCCAAAAGGCCCTGAAGGAAGCCCAGGCCTGCCAGTGCGCCTCGTCGGACTCGCTGATCAACCTTGACACGCCACTGGTGCTGTCGCAGGCCGACGCCACTGCGGCAGGCTGGCAGTTGCCGGTGCGGCTGGCCCTGCCGGCGGAGGCGGCCGATTACCAGGTGCGCATCATGGGCGGCGAGCAGTCGGCGCCACAAAGCACGCCGGTGGCCGTAGAAAGTATGCTGACCGCATCCCAGGGGCTCGTCTATGCGGCGTCGGTCGACATCCACGACTTGTTCAACCGGCCCTTCGTGATCAGGCACCTTGAGTCGAGCCGGCAACTGCAGGCCCAGGGAAGCTACGAGTTGGCCGTCTTCCAGGAGCCCGCCGATGTGCGCGTGCCTCCGACGTTCCCGTTGCTGCTGCTCGCCCGACCGGAGCTCACCATCAGCGGCGTGCCCGCAGAGCCACTCACGATGCAGCCGGATAGCGCGGCCACCATCGGCGCCTGGGTCGAGCGGCCCTTCCCTTCGGGCGCCGGCGCCGATGTGCTGAAAGATAACGAGATACTCAGCGGGCTGCAATTCCTCATCAGGGACATCTCGGCAAAAGACGTGCCCGACATCGTGATGGAGCGCAGTCCCAGCACAGGCCACTATACCGCCTCCATCCGGCCGCGCAGGTTGGGGGAGCAGACCCTGCAGGTGCTCGTGGAAGAGAAAGGCGCCAAGGCCGGCAGCAGAGTGTTGCTGGCAAGCGCGCCGTTCAGCATCCGCACCGTCGCGCCGCCGCCGCCAACCCCCACACCGCCGGTGACTGAAGTGGAGGTGGCCGTGGCGAGCGATCTCTACGCCGAGCCCAAGCTCGCTGCCAGGCTGGAGGCTCCCTTCTCTGCGGGCGACTGCCCGGTTGTCTGGGTCCAGGCCACCGAAAAAGCCGCCGACGGCAGCGAGTGGTGCCGCCTGCTGCTGCGCAAGGGCGATTTCCAGCGCCAGTGCTGGGCGCCCAGCGCTTCGCTGATGGTGCGCAGAACGCTGCCCTACGAGGCGCTCGACACGTTGGCCGTCACCCTGGCCGAGACCAAGATCTATCCCGAGGTCGACGCCCAGACGCCGGCCGGCACGGTGCCCAAGGGCGCGCTGCTCGAGGTCAAGAAGCAGACTGAAGGGCGGCTCCTGGTGCGCGCCCACCTGCCGGGACCCAATGATCCCTTCATGGAAGGTTGGCTGCCCCTGCGCAGCAACGCCAGCGATACCCTGCCCTTGTGCGGCGCGCGTTGAGGCAAATGGCGCAAATTGGCCAAGTAGTATATAGTATGGAGAGACACGCTGCTTGACGAGGTGTACACGTCATGCCCGTTGAGTCGAACGGTCTGATTGTCGGGCGCTACCGCATCGAAGGCAAGCTCGGCCAGGGCGGCATGGGCGCGGTCTACCGCGCCTTTGACCTGCACCTGGAGCTGCCCTGCGCTCTGAAGCAGCTCGGCCTGGCGCACCTGCCAACGGAGGAGGTCACGCGGCGGCAGAGGACCGCAGGCAAGCCCCGCCTCACCCGCGAGGTGGCAGCCGAGCAGTTCCGGCAGGAGGCGCGGCTGCTGGCGCGGCTGGAGCATCCCGGCCTGCCGCGGGTGACCGATTGCTTTGCCGTCGGCGATGACCACTACCTGGTGATGACGCTGGTCGAAGGCGAGGACCTGGAGGAGGCGTTGGCGCGGGCGGCGACGGGCTTTCCCGAGCCCGAGGTATTGGCCTGGGTGGTGCAGGTGATGGACGCGCTGGACTACTGCCACGCCCAGGGAGTAATCCACCGCGACGTCAAGCCCGCCAACATCATCGTGACGGCGGCGGGCAAGGTCTACCTGGTCGATTTCGGCATCGCCAAACTCGCCGGGCTCACGCAGCTGACGCCCATCGGGGCGCGGGCCGCGACCACCGGCTACAGCCCGATCGAGCAGTACACCGGGCACGAGCATACCGGCGTCTGCAGCGATATCTACGCCCTGGGGGCGACTATGTACGCCCTGCTCACCGGCCAGGCGCCGAGGGCCGCGGGCCTCCGCGTCGCCGGCGGCGATATGCCGTCGCCGCGAGCCCTGGCGCCGGGCGTTTCGGTCAAGATGGACGCAGTGGTGATGCGCGCCCTGGCCATCCGCCCGGCCGAGCGTTTCCAGAGCGTCGCCGAGATGCGCGGCGCCCTGCCGGTCGCTATCGCCGGTCGTGACGCCCCGCTCGACCGCCTGATTGTCGAGCTGGACGCAGCCCAGCGCGAGCGCGCCTGGGCCAGGCTGCAGATACTGCTGAGTGAGATCACGCGGCGCGTCGCAGTCGACAAGCCATGAGCGCCTCCACCAAGGTGACCGAACAAGGATCGAACGCATGAGCCTGAACACCGGGACTCTGGTCCACGGCCGCTATCGCATCGAGGCCAAGCTCGGCGAGGGCGGCATGGGTGCCGTCTACCGCGCCCTCGACGCACTCAACGATCAGCCCTGCGCCCTGAAGGAGCTGCGCCTGGGGTACCTCCCCAGCGAGGAAGACACCCTGTTGCCCGACGCGACGGTCGCCAGCGTGGGCGGCAGGGCAGTAGCCATCACCCGCGAAAAGGCGGCGGAGCAGTTCCGGCGCGAGGCGCAGCTCCTGGCCAGGCTCAGCCATCCGGGCCTGCCCAAAGTGACCGACTACTTTGGTCTCGACGACGAGTACTATCTGGTGATGACGCTCATCGAGGGTCAGGACCTGGCGCGCGTGCAGGCCGCCGCCCAAGGCCAGCCGTTGCCCGAAGCGCGCGTGCTCGAGTGGATGGGGCAGGTGGCCGATGCCCTGGCGTACTGCCACGCGCAGGGGGTGATCCATCGCGACATCAAGCCGGCGAATATGATCCTGACGCGGGAGGGCCGAGTCTATCTGGTCGATTTCGGCATTGCCAAGCCCGAGGATTCCTCTGGCAAGACGACGATCGGCGCGCGGGCGACGACGCCAGGTTACAGCCCGCCGGAGCAGTACGGCGGCCGGGGACGCACCGACGCCAGAAGCGACATCTATGCCCTGGGGGCTACCCTCTACGCCCTGCTCACGGGGCGCGACCCCATCGAAGCCATCGACCGGCTGCAGGACGCCGAGATGCCCGCGCCGCGCAGCTTGGTGCCGGGCCTTGCGCCACACGTGGATGCCGCCGTGATGCGCGCCCTGGCGCTCAAACCTGCCGACCGCTTCCAGAGCGTGGCCGAGCTGCGCGCCGCCCTCGCCGGCCCCGAGCCGGCCGATGCGGAGCTGGCGCGATGGGTCGACGACATCGTGACTGCCTACATCACCGGCAACCGGGCGCGCGTCTGGGCGCTGCTCGGCGAGATGAGCGCCCGCCGCATGGGCCAGGGCCCGAGCCCCGCGCCGGGCGCACCCGCCAAGGCCATGGCGCCGGCGCACTGGACGGTCGTCCGCCGCGACCGCTTCAACGACGGCGCCAACGGCTGGCCGACGGGCGCCATCAGGCAGCGCCTCGTCGTGGGCAACCTCAGCGTCACCGGTGGCGAATACCGCTGGGAGGTGCGGGCGCTCGGCAGCTTTGTCTCGCGCATCCGCCACGAGCCGCCACTCACCGATTTTGCCCTGGCCATCGATGCCCGGCTGCTCAGCGGGCCCGATAGCTGCCAGTATGGGCTGACCTTCCGCAGTGGCAAGAGCGGCGAGTATGTCTTCTGGGCCAGGGGCGACGGGCACGTGGCCCTGCGCGCCTGGTGCAGCGGCGATTGGACCACCCTGCTCGACTGGGCGCCTTGCCCCGCCCTGCACCGCGGCCAAGCCAATCGCCTGACGGTCATCGCCCAGGGGCGGCAGCTCGGCCTCTTGGTCAACGACCAACTCGTGGGCGCGATTGAGGATGCGCGCCAGAGCCGGGGCACGGCTGGGTTGGCCATCGCCCTGGCCAGGGCCGGCGACGTCGCGACCTTTGCCTTTGACGATTTCGAGCTGCGGGCGCCATGAGGCCCGCCAGGGAGGCCACATGCAGGTGAGCCAATTCACCACGGCCGGCATCCGCGATGGCAACGAGGACTCGCTCTGCGTCGCGCTCGGCACGCCGGCGGGCGATCTCTTGGCCGTGGCCGACGGCCTGGGCGGCCACGCCGACGGCTCGCTGGCCAGCGAGCTTGCCTGCCACTCGCTCGCCCAGGTCGTGGAGCACGAGGATCCGGCTTCGTTCGTGCTCGGTGGCCAGCGCATGGACGAGGACGAGCTGCGGCTGGCCTTCCTCTCCGATGCTGTGCGCCAGGCGGGCGCCGCCCTCTGGCACGAGGCGCGGCAGCGCGGCTCCGACATGGGCTCCACCCTGCTGGCCGTGCTGCTCAAGGATGGGCGGGGCTATGCCGCCCAGGTGGGCGATTGCGCGCTGTTCGTGTCGGATGGCGGGCCGCTGCCGCCGGCCAAGCTGACCGTCGAGCACCGGCGGGGCAAGAGCCTGACGCGCTCGCTGGGCGCCCAGGAGCAGGTCACGCCCGATGTCTTTTCCTTTGCTTTTGACGAGGGTTCGGTGCTGCTGCTGGGCTGCGACGGCTTTTGGGAACACGTGACCCCCGAGGCCATGCACGAGCTGCTCCTCGAGCGCCCCCCCTTCTGCGCGGCCGAGGAGCTTGGGCATGCCGCACTGCAGGCGGGCAGCCACGACAATGTGTCGGTGATCGTGGTGGAGGGCGAGCGCTTTGTGGCGCGCCACGCCGGCGGGCAGATCGAGGTCTACGCCGCCATCCTGGCGGCGAGGGAAGAGAGCCCCGAGGTTGCCACGCAGCGCGAGGCGTTGCTGCGCTTTGCCGCGCGGCACGCCGCCGGCAGCCCGCGCATTCCGGCCATCATGGCCGATCTCCTGCAGCGCCTGCCCGATGCGCGGGCCTCGTGGGCCGCCGTGCGCGACGTGCTGCCACCGGGAATCCTCGATCAGCTCAGCCAGATGATCGACGTCGTGGCCCTGGCCCCCGATGCCGAGCCGGCCGCCTTTGACGCCTTCGGCGAGCCGCCCGGCGCCGAGCCGGCCGGCCCGTCCGAGGCGCCTGCGCCCGATCAGGCCAGCGCGCCTGCCGTGCCGCCGGCGACTCTGTCGGCGCTGAGCCCCGAAGCGCCCGAATCCTGGCCCGAGGAGCCAGCCCGTCGTGAGGCCGAGTACCTGCGGCGCATCGAGCGCCTGGAGCTGGCGCAGGCCGAGCTGCAACGCGAGATCGAGGTCGCCCGGGCCATGCTCCGCGAGCGGGAGGCCACCGTCGGCACTCTACGTACAGAGCTTGATAAGAGTGCCAAGACAGCATATACTTACAAAAGAGCCGCATTGCGGCTCGGCGAGCGGTTGCTCGATCTGTGGCAGGGGTATCCCAAGGAATGCGAGCAGCTTCTGACGCGCGATTGGCTGCTCAAGGTGGATGGATGGCTGCAACAGCAGGGGCTGCAGCGGGAACCACCACAGCCACAGGGGCCCGAGGAGGGCAAGAGCCTATGGGAGCGCATCAGGCGCAAGTAGAGGGTGCCCCGGCCGGGCGCGGGCAGGTCCTCGCTCACTACCAGCGCTGGCTGGCGGAGCGCTGGCGCAAGGGCCATCTGAGCCTCGATGACGTACGGGCGCTCAAGGCCTTTTGCCGGGTGCACGCGGTGACGCCGCAGGAGCATGAGGCCACGGCCCAAGGCGTGGGCGTAGACCGCCGCGAGCTTGTAGACGAGAACAACCAGCACTTTGCCGATTGGCTGTTGGCGCAGCGCCGCTCATTGCCGAGGGGCGGTGGCGGCCTGCGGTTCGCCATGCCTGCCGGGCCCGCACCGTGGAAGCTGCGCCTGCCCGAGCAGCCTCCGGCCTGGCAGGCTGCTCTGGCCTGGCTGGCCGCACTCGTAGCTCTGGCTTCGACAATCGCCGCCGTTGCTCTGTAGCGCAGGGAGCCGTGACCGTGGGGATCACCGGGATCTTTCGCTCGCCGGCCGACCGGCTTCGCAGGGCGCTGGCCGCCGCCGCCAAGCCGCAGGCCGACCGCGACCGCGCCATCGCCGAGCTGCGCGCCGCCATCGCCCGCGATGCGCACGCCGCCGCCCAGGCCGGCGCCGCAGACGTCGTGCTCGATGCCTACCGCCTGTTTGTCGACCTCTGCATGCAGCAGTCACAGGGCGATCAGGCGTTCGCTGCCCTGGCCGAGCTGCGTCGCTACGAGGGGGGGCTGCCGGTCGCGCAAGAGCTCGCGCTCAAGCTGGCCAACGACGTGGCGGCCAGCGAGCACACGCTGGCGGCTGCGGCCGACGTGCTGGCCGAGGCGGGCCGGCTGCAAGAGCTGGCTCCGGCGCTGCGCGCGGCGCTCGACGACCGCTACCCCAGAAGCGTAGCGCTGGCGGTGCGCCTGGGCGATGCCCTCGCCGCTGCCGGCGAGTTCGACGAGGCCGTGCGCCGCTATCGTGCTGCCGCAGAGTTGCGCCCCGACGAGGCGCCTCGCCTCATCCCCAAGCTGCTGGCCATCGTCGCCGGGTCCGGCGACAGCGCGTCGGCCCGTGAGACGCTGGGCCTGCTCCTCTTTCGCCAGCGCGAGTATGCGCAGGCGGCCGAGCACCTGGCGCAGGCGCTCGCCCTGGGCGACCTGGAAATGGCGGCGCTCTTCGACCTGGCCGATGCGTATCTCGAGCTGCGCCAGGCCGATGATGCGGCAGAGGCCCTCGAGCGGCTGTTGGCCAGGTCGGCCAACGAGGTCGAGCTCGTTCGCCGCTGCGAGCGGCTGGCAGATCTGCGCCCGGCCGCCGGCCATTGGGCTTGCTGCCGCGCGCAGCGCATCTGGGGCGATGCCCTGCGCCGGCAATCGCGCTTCGAAGAGGCCCTGGCCCGCTACCGCCTGGCGCTCGACGACCTGCCGCACGACGACGCAGCGCAGGGCTTTGCTGCCGGCCTGGTGCAGCGGCTGGTCGATGTCGCCGCGCGCGTCGGCCCTGGCGCCGCGGCCGACGCCCAGCTCGAGCTGGGCCGGGCGTACGGGCTGGCCGGGTCCTTCGAGCAGGCCCTGGGGGCCTACAGCGCAGCGGTCCGGGCCGACCGGTCGGCGCTGCCTCGCGCCGCTCGCGGGCTTGAGGCCCTGGTGGCCATGGCGCCGTCGTCGCTGTCGCTCTGCCTGCAGTTGGCCGAGCTACAGATCGCGCTGGGCGATTGTGACGCCGCGCTCGCCGCGCTCGAAGCCGCCCGGCGCCAGCAGCCGGCGGAGCGCGGCGCCATCGTCGAAGGATACCGGCGCCTGCTCGCGGCCCTCGAGGGGCAGGGGCCCGATGCCGCGCTGGCGGCGGACCGGCCCAGCGTTCTCGCCGGCACGCTCTACGCCCTGGCCGAGGAGCTCGCAGCCGCCAAGCCTGTTGAGGCGGCCGCCTGCCTGGCGCGGGTGTTGGCCGCGTTGGGCGCCGCCCAGGCCGGCCGCGTGCTGGAGCACCTGAGCACACTGGACCTCAGCGCACAGCCCGCGCTGGGCCACCTGATCGCGGGCGACGCGCACCGGGCCAGGAACGAGTTCGCTGCCTCGCTGGCTGCCTACCGCCAGGTGCCGCTCGATGCGCAGACGGTCGATGAGGTCATTGTGCGGCTGGAGCGCCTGGCCGAGGCCGATGCGGGCCGGCCCGACGCCCTCATGACGGCCGCCACGGCTCGCCTCGACAGCGGGGCGCTCGGCGCAGGGATCGCGCTGCTGCAGCGCGCCTTTGCGCGCGACCGCGTTGCGACAGCGCCCGTCATCGTCACGCGGCTGGCGGCCCTGCGACAGGTGGGTTCGTGCCCCGCCGCCGGGCTGGCCCTCCTTGCCGACGCCCTGCTCCATCTTGGCCAGCCCGAAGCGCTGGCCTCAGGCATAGCCGTCGCCCGCGCGCTCCTCGAAGCCGCGCCCGAGCGCGCCACAGAGGTGGCCGCCAAGGCTCAGGCCCTGCAGGAAAAGCTTGGCCGGCGGTCAAAGGGCTTCGCCGAGGCCGCCCTGCTGCAGGGCGATGCGCTGGCGGCTGCCGGCAAGCCCGCCGATGCCGCCTTGGCCTATGCCGGGGCGGTGGGCCACGCGCACGCCGACAAGGCCCGCGTCATCGCGCTGCTCGAGGCGCTGACCCGCCAGGCGCCCCAGGCGGCCACGGCCTGGCTGGTGCTGGGCGACGCCCATCAGAAGCAGGTCAAACCGGCCACCGCCGCGGCCCTGGCGGCCTACGGGCGCGCGCTCGAGGCCGGCCCGGCCGAAACGGCGGCCGTCGTGCTCGAGCGCCTGCAGGGCGTCAAGGCAAAGGCCAAGAGCGACGAGGCGCTGCAGGCGCGCCTGCTGAGGGCCGAAGCCCTGGCCTGCCTGCAGGATACATCGGCTGCCGCCGAGCTGGCCCGCATCCTGAGCGATGCGGGCGTGCGCGCCTGCGACGCCATCGACCGAGTCGCCCGGTTGCTGCCCGAGGCGCCCGCGACCTGGCTGCTCCACGCCGAGGTCGAGGCGGCGCGCGGGCTGCCCGAGCAAGCGGCGTCCTGGCTCGACCGCACGGTCGCCCAGAGCGCGGAGAACGACGCCGAGCGCGCTCGCGAGGCCGCCGGCAGGCTGGCGGCGGCGTTCCCGGCGAGCGCCGCGCCCCGGCTGGCGCTGGCACGGGCGCTGCAACGGCTGGGCCGCAGCGCCGAGGCCGCTCGCGTGCTCGGCGATGCGGCCGAGGCCTTTGCGGCCGCGCGGGCTGAGGCCGTGGCCCTCCTGGAGGGCTTGACCCAGGCCACGCCGACGAGCGACACCTGGTTGGCGCGCGCCAGGGCATACGCCGCCGGCGACAACGTGCCGGCCGCGCTTGCTGCCCTGGCCCAGGCCGCGCACGATGCCGTGGCGTTGCCGGCCATCCAAGAACGACTGCTCGAGATCGCGGCCGCGCACCCGGGCAGGGCCGACGTGCTGCAGGCACTGGTAGAGACCGAGACGCGCCTGCAGACGAGCGCCGCAGCTCAACAGGCGGTGGCACACGCCCGGGCATGGCTGGCCGCAGCGCCCGCCGAGGCCGACCAGGTGGCCGGCGCCCTGTCGCAAACCGTGGGTGTGCTGGAAGGGTTGGGCGCGGGCGAGGACCGACCATTGCAGGAGGCGTATCTCGCCTGGGCCGACGCTCTCCTGGCCGCGCAGCAGCCCGATGAGGCGGCGCAGCAGCTCGCGGCCATCCTCAACAGGTGGCCCGAGGCCGGCGGCTCGGTCGCCGAGCGCTGCCGGCAGGCGCTGGCCACCATGCCGGCGCTCACGCTGCGCCTGGCGCTGGCCGACGCCTGCCTCGCCTGCGGCGACTGTGACCAGGCCGTGGGCGTGTGCGCGGCCGCGCCCGAGCGCGACCCCGCCGCCTGCCAGGCGCTGGCTGAGCGCTGCCGGGCCGTGCTCGAAGCCACGCAGGCTGAGCAGCCCACCGTCGCCGCGCGCGCTGCCAGGGCCATCGCCGAACGGCGGGCGCTGCAGGGCGACGCTGTGGGGGCAGCCGATGCCTGCGCCACGGCTGCCGGCCTCGACGGCACGCAGGCCGAACCGCTCGCAGGCTGGCTCTTCGACCGCGGCTGGGATGCCGCAAGCCGCCGGCTCCTGCGCTACGCCGCTGCCGCCGTCCTCCGCGATGCGGGCGAAGCGACCTTCGGCCAGGCCCTGGAGATGTATCGGACCTTGCTCGAGCCCGCCTTTGAGGCCGAGGCCCCGCAGGTGCTGCAGGCCCTCGAACGCTTCCCCCAGGGCTACCTCGCGGCCTGGCAGATGCGGCTCGACCTCTACGTGCGGCTCGGCCCCGGACACTATGGCCCGTTGCTCGAAGCGCTGCAGGCCGTCGTGGACCTCTTTGGGCCCGAGCAAGCGGGCGACCTCCTGGCCGTCTGCGCGCGCATGGACCCCAGGGAGCCCGCCGCCTACTATGCGCGCGCCCGCGTGCACGAAGCGACGCTGGCCTTGGCCGATGCTGCGGCCGCTCTGCTGGACCTGAGCGCGGCCTTGCCCGCCGAACTGCCCGCGGTCGAGCGTGCCTTCCGCGGCCTCCTCGCGCGCCATCCCGACCGGCATGAACTGCTCTTGAGCCTGGGCGACGCCTACCGTCAAGCGCAGCAGTGGGATGCGGCGCTGGCGGTATACGCCGAAGCACAGCAGGCCGGCGAAGCGCTGGCGGCCGGCCTGGTCGAGCGCTATGCCGCGGTGCTGGCCGGCATGCCAGAGAGCATACCGGCACGTTGGGGGCTCGCCCGCGCGCACCTCACATTGCAGCAGCCCGGCCCGGCCGCGCAGTGCCTCGACGAGCTCACCGACCTCGATGCCGGCCAGGCGCACGACGCGGGAGAGTGTGTGAGCCGGCTGTTGCAGACCCACGCGACCTGCGGCTATGGTTGGTACGTGCACGGCAAGCTGGCCTACCGCGCCGGCGAACATGCGCCGGCCATCGAGCACCTGGAGCAGGCCCTTGCCGAGGGCGACCTGCCCCCGCACGCGCTGGCGCTGCTCTACGACATGATGGGGCGGGCCGCGCTGGCGTGCGGCCATCTCGACCGGGCGCTGGCCGACCTGCGGCAGGCCGCTGCGCTCTCGCCCGACGACGCCGCGCTGCGCCGCGCGCTCATCGCGGTGCGCCTGGCGCTGCTCGACCGCGCCATCGCCGCCGCCCAGGAGCAACTGGCGGCCGGCGCAGACCCTGTGCAGGCGCGCCTGAGCCTGGCCGAGCTCCTGCAGCAACGGGGCGACTATGCGCAGGCCGTGGCCATCCTCCAAGACGCGCTGCCCCTCGCCGGGCAGGCCAGCCCCATCCATCTGGCGCTGGCCCGCTGCTTTGCCGGGCAGCGGCGCCACCACATGGCCGCGGCCAGCCTCGAGGCTGCGCTGGCGAGCGATGAGCTCGACCTCGAAGCGCGCAAGGAGGTGCTCTACCGCCTGGCAGAGGCGCGGCGGCGCCAGTTGCGCTACGACGAGGCCATTGCGGCGCTCGAGCAGGTCTGCGCACTGGATGCCACGTACCAGAACGTGCTCGGGCTGCTCGATATCGTGCAGCGCGAAAAGGTGACAGCCCAGGCACAGCCCGCCACGCTGCGGCCCACCAGCAGCGTCAGGCTGTTGCCGGAAGGACGGTAGGCGATGCCGGCACAGATCTCGGGAGTCGTCGTGGCGACGGCAGAGGACCTGCGGCGGCTCGAGGCCAGGATCGACGCCACGGTCCGGCAGATCGCCAAGGCAGAGAAGGACGCTCGCGCGCTGCACGAAGAGAACGCGAGCAAGATCCGGGTGCTGCAGGCCGACCTGAAGGCGCAGCAGGCCCGGGCCGACCGGCTCGAGGCCGAGATCAAAGGGCTGGCCCAGGTGCTCGACGCGATTGCCACGGAGGTCGAGCGCAGCAGCGCGCTCCTTGGTGAGGCCGGCGGCAGCATCGCCGAGACCAGTGGCCTCTTGGAACAACTGGCCGGCCTGGTGGCCACGCAGAACGAGGCCAGGGGCGCGCGCCATGAAGAGCTTACCGACCGCCTGGACCATCTCCTCGCCCAGCGCCAGGGAGAGACCGCGGCCCTGCACGGCGCCTTTGCCGACCTGCAGACGGGCGTGGCCGAGCTGGCGCAGGCCGAGCAGGACGGCAGCAGACAGATCGAGCACTCGATCCGCATGCTGCGCGAGGCGGTGGTGCAGGCTCAGAGCCAGGCCCAGGAAGAGCTGACGCAGATGGCCGAGGCCGCGCACGAGGCCACGCGCGCCAGGGACGAACAGGCGCAGCAGGAAGCAGCTGCCCTCGAACGCCTGCTGGCCGCACAGACGCACCTGGCCGAGCACCTGCTGGCGATCCAGACAACGGCCAGCAACATGGCCGCCAGCAGCGCCAGGGCCCAAGGCTGGCAGGAGGAGCGCCTGTCGCAGGCCAAGGCGCGCTGGGCGCACGCGCTGAACGGCCAGGCCGCGGCATTGCTGCACCGCGGCGAGTGCGCCGCCGCTGCGCCCTTGCTGGAAGAGGCGATGCGCCTGGCGCCCGACGACGTCACCATCCGGGCCAACCTGGCGCTGGCCTGCATGGGCACCGGGCAGTCGGGCCGCGCCGAAGCGCTGTTGCTCGAGGCTGTCACTGCGGACGGTGAGGCCGTGGCCGCCCTGAACGAGCTGGGCGTGCTCTACCTGGACCTCGGCAACCCACAGGCCGCGCTGACGTACCTCGAGCGCGCCGTGCAGCTTGCGCCCGAAGAGGCAGCCATCTGGCTGAACCTCGGCCGGGCGCACTATGGCTGCGGCGCAGTGGCCCAGGCGATGGCGGCCTGGCAACGGGCCGCGGAGCTCGAGCCGCTGCTGGTGGCGAGCGATGCCGAGGTGCGCATCGCCCTGAGCGAACAGGCCATCCTCGGAGGCGCCGCATGAGCACAAGAGCTCTGGCCGCCTGCCAACGGCTCGGCGCGGCCCTGGGCGGGCTGAAGCAAACGGCGGCCCAGGCGCAGGCGCAAGCCCGCGCCCTGGTCGAGCGGGTGGGGCAGCAGGGCATGCTCGACGAGCACTGCCACACGGCGCTCATCGCCAAGGCCCAGACGGCCAGCCGCCAGAGTGAGCAGGCCTGCAGCCAGGTCGAGCGCGATGGCCACAAGAGCGTCGAGGCGCTGCAACGCTGCCGGCAGGCCATCGACGAAGCGCTGCGCGCGGTGACGGGCGAGATGTATGGCCCACTCGGCGACATGGACGTGCTGGGCCAGGTCCTATCGCAAGGACTGCACTCGGCGCGAGAGCGCTTCTGGGAGCTGAACGCAGCCCAGGTGCAGGCCAGCACCGCCCGGGCCGAGGGGCTGCTGCGCTACGATGGGGGCCTGCAGCAGGCCAGTCAGCAGCTCGCGGCGATTGCCGCGGCGCTGCGCCAGGCCGATGCGGCCGCGGCGGTAGGCGTGCAGACCGAACAGCACTTGGAGGCCGCCCAGGCAGAGCGACAGGCTGCAGACCTGGCCCACCAGGCGGCGCTGGCATGCCACCAGGGGCACACACAGACGGCGCTGGCGCTCATCGAGCAGGCTGCGGCCCACGCGCCCTGCAATGCGACAATCCGGCTGAGCCTCTGCATGCTATGCCTGCAGGCAGGCCGGCTCGAGCAGGCCGCGCGGGAGTGGCAGGCAGCGGCCGGCCTGGAGCCGCGGTCGACAGAGGTGCTGTACGCCGAGGGCATGCTCGCGCTGCGGTCGGGGCAGGCCACACACGCGGCAGAGCTCCTTGAGCAGTGCGTCGCTCGGGCGGGCAGCCCGTCCGACGAGGTCGATTACCGCCTGGGCCTGGCAGAGGCCCACTACCAGGACGGGCACCCGCAACGGGCCGTGGCCGAGTGGCGCCGCGTCCTGGCGATCGAGCCCATGCACCCTATAGCAGGCGCATACCTGCGGGCGCTGGAGGGAGACGTTTGAGAACGCACGTGATCGTCGGCCACCTTGCAGATCGCGGCCTGGAACGCGATCATCAGGAAGACGCCTACGCCTTCTCTGTGCGGCCGCCCGACTCTGCTGCGGCCCCGGATAAGGGCGCTATCCTGGTCGTGGCCGACGGCGTTGGCGGCCAGCAGGCGGGCGAGGTCGCGAGCCGGATGGCGGTGAGCCTCGTGCCCGAGCACTACTATGCGAGCACGGGCGATGATGCGCTGGCGTCGCTCCGCCAGGCGATTGTGGAGGCCGGTCGCGCCATCCGCCAGGCTGCCCAGGCCCCAGGCTACGAGCAGATGGCGACGACGATCGTCTGTGCCGTGATCCAGGGCGAGGCGCTCATCGTCGGCCACGCGGGTGACAGCCGCGCCTACCTCTTGCGCGGCGGCGTGCTGTCGCAATTGACGCGGGACCACTCGTTGGTGGCAGAGCTGCTCGACAAGGCCGCGATCAAGGAAGAGGACGTCGCCCGACACCCGCAGCGCCATGTTATCACCCGCTGCCTGGGGAGCGGTGCCGAGGTCGAGCCCGAGATGCAGCGCCTTGGGCCGCTGAAAGATGGCGACCGCCTGCTGCTCTGCACCGACGGTCTGTACGATGCCGTGGATGCCCGGCAGATCCGCGACGCACTGCTCCACAACCACCCGCAACTGGCCTGCCAGACCCTGGTCGGCTTGGCCAACAGGGCCGGCGGGTCCGACAACATCGCGGTGGTTGTGGCCGAAATCCAGATGGAACGGGAGGCGATCACCCGCCCGGCGACGCCTCGCGCGGCCCCTCAACCGGCTGCTGTCGCACCCATGGAACGCGAGCGGCTGCTCAGCAGCGAGGGACAGGACCCGGCCGCCCCGGTGCTGCCGCTGCGCGAGCGCGACGACGCGCCGCGGGCCGGCCTGCGCAGCGAGGCCGAGCGCGCGCAGCTGCTCGAGGCCAAGCAGCAGCGCCTTGTGGCGCAGGAACAGGCACTGCAGGAACGCGAAGCGGCGCTGGCCGAGCGCGAGCAGGCGCTGCAGCAGCGCCAGGCCGTGGTGGAGGGGCAGCAGGCCAGCCTGAGGCAACAAGAGGCACGCGATGAGCACGAGCGCGCCGAGCTCGAGGCGCAGCGCGAGGCGTTGCAGGCCGAACAGCGAGCCTTGGCCGCTGAGCAGGAGCAGCTCGAGGAGGCCAGGCGCACGTCGGCTGCACGAGAGGCAGAGCTCGATCGCCGCGAAGAGCTGCTGAAGCACCAAGAGGAGGCGCAGCGCGCCCAACAGAAGCCGGCCTTGGCAGGGTTTGCCCAAGTCCCCAGGCTGCTGCGGCCTCACGGTGCCCAGCCCGTGTATCATCTCGTGCGCGACCTTGTCTACGAGGCGTCGGCCACGGCCGGGGCGACCGAGCTGCAAGAGACCATCAGGCTGCCTGGCGGCACCGCGGTCACCTGCGGGCTCACCGTGCGCCAGGAGCATGTCATGCATCGTTACCCCTTTGCCATCGAAGTCTGGGCGGCCATGCCCGGCAACCGTGCCGGCCGCCTGCTGGTGGGCCACGGCATGGATGCGAGCACGATATCCGATCAGAGGCTGCGGGGGTACAGCGTGGCCGTGATCGTCGCCGGAGATGAGATCATCAACCTGCGCGCGGGGCCGATGCAGGCACAGGCAGCGCTGACCCGCTGCGCGTTCGCCCCCCGGGAACCGGACAGGGTCCGGCGCGATGGCATGCTGTTCGTCGCGTTGACCGTCCGCTATCGAGTCGAGGTACACGCCTAGCTGCGCAGGAGGAGGCCCAATGAGTCGTCTCCGTTTTCTATACCGCCTTCTCGGCATGTTCTGGATCGTGATCGGCGTGCTCGTGCTGCTCGTCGCCAGCGGCTATGCGCTTTTTGGCGCGGCGATGGATCTGTACTTTGTCGATCAGTGGCCCGAACTGGCGGCGGCCGTCGGCCCGCTGCTCCGCGGGCAGGCGGGCGCGCAACAGTGGGCCAGCCTGGCCTTTGGCATCTTTGCCCTGTTCTTCGGCACCTGCCTGCTCAGCCTGCGCAGTTGGGCGCGCACCGTCGGTGTCGCCTTCAACATCGCCATGAGCGCCTGCCTGGCGGTGCTCGTGCTCATGCTCTACTTTCGGCTCACCGCGCCGGGCTTCGTGGCCGTGGCGGTGCCCGCGGCGCTGCCGCGCTGGCTGGGCATCGGTGGTGGCACGCTCGCGCTGCTCTTGCTCGTAGCCGGCTTCCACCTCAGCACGCCGGCAGCCATGGACGCGTTTTCGGGCGCGCCGCCGACGGTGCCGCCGCCGCCACTCGTCAAGTGCCCCACCTGCGGCGGCCCGCTGGACCTGAACAAGACCTGCTGCCCGGTGTGCGACAACCCGCCGCCGCCCGAGCAGGGGCTCGTCAAGGCGTACCTGGAGGATGCTCAGACAGGCCGCAGGTATTCCGTGTCGACGCTCCGCGAGACGCGCATCGGCCGCGACAGCCCCGGCATCGAGGTACAGTGCGAAGACCGCTCTGTCTCGCGCGAGCACGCGCTGATCGAGTACGAAGGAGGGCGCTTTTACCTGCACGCACTCAGAGACCTCAACGGCACCTACCTCGACGGTGCCCGAGTTCGCGATTGCGAGCTCACCGATGGCTGCACCATCACCTTCGGCAAAGCCCAGTTCCACTTTGTCGTCGAAAAGAGAGAGTAGACTGTGAAGCGCAGCAGATTGGCCACCGGCCGCCGGATGGGCCGGCAGGCCGCAGCTCTGGTGCTCTGGCTCATCGTCTCGCTGGCCGCCCCCGCGGCCGCCGTCGCCGGCCCCTCGGGGCAGGCCACAGCGGTGACGTTGCAGGAGGCGCTGCGCACGGGCCAGGTCGAGGCCTGGGCAGAGCCGCTCGCCATGGGGTTCCGCCAGCCCATGCTACTGCTCCACGTCGCCAGCCGGAGCGGCGCATCGCTGCATGTGACTATACCGCGCGGCACGCACCTGAACGCGCCCGACGCCAGCTTTGCCGACCTGGTCGTCAGTGATCCGGTCGAGTGCACTGCGGTGGCAGAAACGGCCGTAGAGGTCAACGCTTTCAGCCTGGCCGCCGATCGCAGCTTCCCGGCGGCTACGGGCAGCTATCGCTACATGGTGGCCAACGCCATCGACGAGAAGCTGCTCAGGCTCCTCGACATCATCGCCAAACGCTCGGCGCCCGACCGCTTTGCCGCCCAGCTCGCCGTGTGGTCGGCCAACAGCGGGCGTGCGCTCGAGCAGATCGGCGCCACGCTCCCCACTGCGCCAGAGCCCGGCGAGCTGGAGGAAGCCCAACACCTGCTCGATCTGACAGAGGTCCCGGCCATCTCGGGCTCGGCCATCGCCTTGATCGTTGGCGGCGTTCTCGCTGCCGCCGCGCTGTTGGCGGTGCTGCTGGCCTGGCGCGACCACAGGAAGAAAGAGACCCTGGTCGAGCCGCTGTCGCCGGTCGTGTCACGGCCAGGGCGACCGTCCAGGCCCCCCGAGCCGCCCAAGCCGCCGCGACGGCCGCCGACGCCCCAGCCGAGGCCGGTCACCGACCCCGAGCTGAAGGCGAACGCCACGCCGGCCCGCAGCCAGCCGCGCCCTCGCCTGGTCGGCGTCAGTGGCCCGCTGACAGGCAGAGAGTTCGACCTCGCAGAGTGCTGCCTGATCAGCCGCAGCCCCATCGAGTGGGTGATCATCGCAGAAGCTTCGGTCTCGGCGCCCCACGCGGCGCTCGATCTGTCGCAGCCATCCGGCTGCATCAAGGACCTCAACAGCACAAACGGCGTAACCGTGGGGGCTGAGAGGCTGGGCAAGCGCTGGGTGGACCTTGCGCCCGGGCAAGAGTTCAGCCTCGGCCCCGCGGTCACGATGGCCTGCTCGGCGGGCAGCGTGCGCGTGACAGGGGGCAGGCTTGCGGGTCGATCGTTCCGCGTCGGAACCGGCCTGATCGTCATCTCGCGCACAATGATGCCCGTCCTCGAAACTGGCGACGATGATCGGCGCATCTCGGATGCGCATGCCCTGCTCCGCCTCGAGGAGGGGGTCCTCTCGGTCAAGGACCTGAACAGCAGCAACGGCACCACGATCGATACACAGCCTGTCGAAGGCGAAGCCTCCCTGCAGCCGGGTCAGCGGCTGGGCCTGGGCGGCTCAGAGTTCGAGTTTCAAGAGGGAGAGTAGCCTTTATGAGCAATCATCCAGCATGCCGCTCGCTCCGCCGCTGCCTGCTGGCCGGCCTGATGGTGCTGCTCCTTGTGGCGCTAACGGCGCCGGCGTCGGGCCAGAGCCGTTCCTACATCCCGGACCTCGACATCGTCCTGGTGATTGACGAGTCGGGCTCGCTCTGGGAGCTCAACGACCCGCCCGACAGCAACACCGGGAACCCGGGCTGGCGCATCGTGATGGCCAACATGTTCGGCGACCTCCTCGGCGTGGACCAATCGGGCGCGCAGCACCGCCTGGCCATCGTCACCTTTGGCACCGAGGCTAAGCTGGCCCAACCGCTGACCGCGATTCAGAATCAGCGCTCCCGCGATGAGATCAAGCAATCGTTGGCCAAGGCGCACACGAACATGGGCTGGACGGCCATCCCCAAGGCGCTGGATGTGGCCCTGGATGAGCTCGAGGCGCGTGGGCGCACCGGGGCCAACGCCAAGCAGGCCATCGTGTTCCTCTCCGATGGCCGCTGTGAGCTGCACGAGAGCATGACGAAGGCCGAGACGGCACTGTGCAACCAGGAGGCACGCCTGCTCATGGAGCGCGCCCAGGCGGCCCACTGCCCCATCTACACCATCGCCTTCACCTCGGCAGCCTTCAAAAGCGATGCCGGCAACGAGATCTACAAGAACCTCTGGCAAGAGATCGCCAACACGACTCAGGGCCTCTACTTTGAGCCGGAAAGGCCAGAGACAGGGCTGTTGGATGCCTACACCAATATCATCCGCCACCTGTTCGGCCTGTCGGGCCAGGATGTGCCGCCGCCGGTCGAGGCGCCCATCGAGCTCACCTACGAAGCGCGCCCCAACCTGCTGCAGGTCATCTTTACCATCATCAAGTACAACAAGGATATCACCACCACCATCATCCGGCCCGATGGCAGCGTGGTGCGGAGCGGCGACCCCGGCGTCGAGATCTCGAGCTCGGCGCAGACCGACAGCTACAGCATCATGCGGCCCCCGGCGGGGCGCTGGACGGTGCGCCTGAGCGGCAGCGGCAAGGTCACCTTTGTCGATATCCCCATCCCCATCACGGCGCGGGTGGAGCCGCTGGCGCCGGGCGCCACGCACCCGCTGGGAAAGCCGATGGACATCGTGGCGCGCGTGGTCGACGCCGAGATGGTGCCGCAGCAGCTCAGCGACCTCACGCTGGTCATCAAGGCGCCCGGCGGAGCGACCGTCGCCGTGCCGATCGCCCGTGACGGTGAGTTCTACCGCGCCCGGCTCGAAGACACCAGCGCGCGCGGCACCTACGTCCTGACCTACAACGGCGAGCACAAGGGCGCCCCGGTCGAATACGAGCAATCGGTCAACGTCGTCGCTGCCCCCTGGCTCAAGCTCACCGAGCCGGCGCCGGGCAAGAGCTATCCCTTCGACCAAGTGCCGGTCAAGGCGCAGCTCATGCTGGGCACGCAGCCATCGCCTGCCGATCCCCAGGACCGCCTGGAGTGCGTGGCGCAGGTGGTGCCCGAGGGCGGGCGCGCCTGGGAGGCGCCGCTCGTGGCAGGGCGCGACGGCCTGTTCAGCGGCGTGGTCAAGGGCGAGCGCCCAGGCACGTACCCGCTGCGCGTGCAACTAACCCTGACCCGCCCCACCGGCGAGCGCTTCCAGGATGTCACTGAGGCCACGGTGACGCTGCAGGGCGCGGCGGCGCCGGCGCCGCTGCCGACGGCCCCGCCAACCACGACGCTGGCCGCGCCCACCCGCACGCCTGCGCCAACCCAGGGGTCAGGCGGGCCCGGCGCCGGGGCGATTGCGGGCGTGCTGGGCGGGCTGCTGGCGTTGGCCGCCGCGGGCGGCGCCGGCTGGTGGTGGTTCAACCTTCCCGCGCTGAGCGGCACACTCGAAATGGGTGGCGACTGGATCCCGCTCAGCGGCAAGCGGCCGATCACCATCGGCTCGGACCCGCGCTGCCAGGTACACGCCCTGGGGGCAGATGTGCTGCCGCGCCACGCCACGCTGCGCCCCATCGGGAGCCGCCAGAATCCCCAGGTCGAGATCCGGGCTGTCGACGCCACGGCGCCGCTGCGCGTCAACGGCATGGAGACGGCCTACGAGATCCTGAAGGATGGCGATACCATCGAGATCGGCGATCAAGCCATCACCTGCAGCGGCCTGCCCGGAGGTTTCGATGACCTGGGTGATCTGGGCGGCCTGGGTACAGACCCCTTCGCCGGCGGCCAGCCGCCGGACGGGGGGCCCGATTTCGATGGTTTCGGTAGCTAACCACGGCCTCTCTGGAGGCGACAATAACGGAGGCGAAATGTCACCACTATCAGCACTCGAGATGCAGCAGCGCATCAAGATGCGGCCGACTCTGCTCGTTGGCCTGGGCGGCACCGGCCAGAAGGTACTGCTGCAGCTCAAGGCGCGCTTCATCCGCAACTATGGCGAGGTGCCGCCTGCCGTCGAGTTCCTCTGCTTCGATACCGACCAGGCGACGGAGCAGGCCCAGGTGGACGGCAAGGTGGTGCAGCTGACGCCCCGCACCGAGCTGATCTACATCGGCGGCGTGGAGACAGCCGAAATCCTGCGCAACCTTGACAAGTACCCCGCCATCGCCGCCTGGATCGCCGAAGACAAGGAGCATATCTCTCTGCGACCAGTGACCATGGGTGCACACCAGGTCAGGCCGCTGGGCAGGCTCTCGCTGTTCTGGCACATGGAGGAAGTGCGGCGCCGCCTGGAGACCTCGGTGCACCGCCTGACACACCTCAGGCTCGACGTGGCGCAACCCAGCGTCAACGCCTTCATTGTGAGCTCGGTCTGCGGCGGCACCGGCTCGGGGGCCATCCTCGACGTGGCCTACCTGATGCGCCACGTGATCAGGGCTGCTAACCTGCCGGCAGACGCCTGCTACATCAACGCCGTGCTGGCCCTGCCATCGGTCTTTCGCAATGTCGACGAAGTCGGGATCGCCTCGAACGCCTATGCCTGCCTTGCCGAGCTCGACTACTTCATGGAGACCGTCTCTTGGACGTGCGACTATGGGAGCCAGCGCGTCCCGGTGGTCGATTTCGCCGGGAAGCGACCGTTCGATATCTGCTACCTGGTCGACGCGCGCAACGAGCGTGGGCAGGGGTTGTCGGGCATGGACGAAGTGGCGTCGATGGCCGCCGAGGCGATGTACCTGCAGATTGCGTCGCAGGTGGGCGACGCCAACCTCAGCAGCTTTGACAACATCGAAGTGCTGGCGGGCCACACCCCGAATGCCGAAGAAGGCAAACCAAAGCCCACAGCCTTTAGCAGCCTGGGCACGGCTTCGCTTGTGTTCCCCGCTGGCAAGATCATCGAGCTCTGCGCCAACCGGCTCGGCAAAGGCTTGATCCAAGACGAGCTGCTGCGCCCTGCCCCCGCCGCCGTGCAGATCGACGGCGCGGTCAGCGGCTTTTTGCAGGCGAGCAAGCTGGAGACGGCCGCGCTCCTGCAGCAGCTCGCCCGCGATGCCAAGGGCAACCTGACCAAGGTCACCCTCAACCCGAACGCCCTGGCCAGGTTCAAGGATGCGGAGCTGTATGGCGCCGCCCGCGCCTACCTGGCCAAGGCCGAGAGCGCGGTCGACAATGAGCTCAGCCAGATGCTCGAGGCCAACCGCAAGGCCATGGCCGAAGACCTGAGCGCTGCCGTGATCGCCGAGGCCGACCGGCTCGCCGACGATCGCACCTTCGGGCCGCGGGGCGCGCTCGCCTTCCTCGAAAAGCTCGATGCCACCCTGACGACTGCCCGGCGCGAGCTCGACGAAAAGGCGCGGCCCGAGATGGACAAGCGCCGCGGCCAGGCCACAGCGGCCGCGCGCCAAACCGACCAGGCCCTGGTCGACGCGCTGCGCTCGGGCAATCCGCTCGGCCGTGGCCGCAGGATCAGGGAAGCGTGCAGCCGGCATGTGGAGACGTGGCAGAACTGCCTGACGGCCCGCTTCGAGCTCCGCAAGCTGGAGGAAGCCATCGCCCTCCTGGCAGCCCTGAGCCAACACATCCAGGCGCGACGTGCCTCCCTGCAGAACCTTGTCGACCGCCTGCAGTTCATTGCCGGCCGCTTCGAGACCTTTGTGGAGCGCTATGGCGGCGACCAGCCCCGCGTCGACTTTGTGCTGGCGCAGGATATCACCGACGCCGCCGACATCGAGCGCTACTACAGCGTACACTATGACCGGCTGGGCACGGCGCCCGCGTCGGCCATGCTGCAGACCAAGGGGCCCCTGCACGCCTGGCTGGACCTCTCTCAGGACCAGATCTCTGACCTCATCCTCGACTATGCGCGGGCGGTGTTCGCCGATATCGGCGAGACGTCAATCGAGGACGTCATCCTCGAAAAGAGAGGCCAGGTCGACCCAGCCAGGCGCCTCCAGGACCTGATCGATCGCTCTGTGCCCTTCTGGAGGTTCCGCAGGGAAGGCGAGCTCAACCAGGACTGGCGGGGCGCACGCATCATTGTCATCGGCGTCGCCGATACGGAGCACTCGATCTATGGGGGTGACCTCCAACAGGACCAGCGGCTGGCCCAGACCTTCGACCGCCACCAGATCACGGTGCTGCAGACCAGGCACGGCGTGCCCCTCTTCGCCCTCATGCAGTTCCGCGAGTACAGACGCGTCCACGACGAGGTCTTGCGGCAGGCCATCAAGCCACTGTACGTTATCCCCGAGGTGCGGCCCGGCGGCGAGAAGGCCAAGCAGGTCTTTGCCCTGGGGCTGGCCTACGGCTTCGTCTTCAAGTCGGGGGTGTTCTACTTTGTCATCCCCGAGGATCCGGGGCGCCCGCCCATCCAGCTCGCGCAGGGCATGTCGGAATCGCTGCGCATCTTTGGCAACAACGACAGCATGATCCGCCACGTCGAGAGGCTGGTCGTGGCTCAGATCGAGCGCGAAGGCTCGGAGACGGCCATTCAGACCCTCGACGGGTTCGTCGACGAGCCGTTCGTGTACGAGCTCAAGGGTGGCGCCGCGCGCACCAACATCGATCGGACCGTCATGGGGCGCGACACATCCATCGGGCGGCCCGGCAGCGTGAACCATGGTCTCGTCATGGAGCTGCGCGAGACCATCAAGGCCTATCTGAAAAAGGTCGTGCGCGGCTGACACCCGCGGGCGGCCGTGAGCGTTGCGCGTCCGAAATGAGGACCAGGCCATGATCAGAATCCAGCAGACGATCATCGTCGGGCTCGGCGCCCTGGGGCGAACCTCCATCGAGCACTTGAAGCAGCGCGTGCAGCAGGTCTACGGCGAGTTGCCCGCCATCAAGCTGCTGGCCCTCGACATCTCGCAGCCGGCCATGGAGGGCCTGGGGGGAGCTGCGGCCTCCCCGCAGGAGTCCAACCTCAGCCCGACCGAGGCCATCGACCTGTCGCTCGAAGAAGTGCAGGACGCGCCACAGCGCGCCCAGGAGCTCTGCCCCTGGCTGCCTGGCCGCGTGGCCAATGCCGGGCCCGACTGGACGCAGACGCGCGCGGCCGCTCGCCTGGCGCTGCACCTCCACGTGAAGGACATCTATGGCTTTCTCGAGTTCCACCTGAACGAGCTCGGCACCGTCGAAGCCCGCGACGAGATGGCCAGGCTCGGCTTTGAGATCAGGCCCGGGGTAGCGCTGGTCGTCATCGCCGGCCTGGGCGATATCGCCGGCAGCGCCCTGCTGCTCGACATGACCTACCTGGTGCGCTACCTCTGCCGCCGCGCCGGCCTGCAGATGGCGAGCACGGGCCTGCTGTTCATGCCGCCGCTGGCCCCTTCGGTCCCCGAAGCCGAAGCGTGCGCCTATGCCACGCTCAAGGAGCTCGACGCCTGCATGGACCGGCACGCCTACCGCTGCGATTATCCGGGCCTGCCTATCGAGTCTGACCAGCCGCCTTTCGACCGCGGCTGCTACCTGATCGACATGGGCAACGAAAAGGCCCTGCGGCTGCGCAGCCAAGACGAGGCGGCGCGCCTCGCCGCCGAATGGCTGTTCCGCACGCTGCTGACGCCGCTCCAGGGTCGCGTTGAAGAGTTTGCAGGCGCCCAGGGGAGCGGCCAACAGGTGCAGGGGCGGCTGGCTGCCTATAGCAGCCTGGGGTTGGCCGCGTACGTCCTGCCCATCGACGAGCTCATTCGCTGGAGCGCCAATCGCCTGAGTGGTGAGCTCGTGCTCGACGTGTTGCTGCGCGGCGAGCTACACGCACGCGTCGCCGCCCACCTGCTCGACTTTGAGAACAAGACACATCTGCGCCCACAAGACCTGATGGAGGGCGAGCTCAGGCTGGGCGCCGACGGCAGGCCGATGCAGCTCCAAGACAGCCACATCGTCCGCCTCAGAACGGTACCGCACCAGCAGCTTATCCCGGCGGTGCAGGCCGCGCTCAACGCCATCCGTGCCGAGGCCCTGCCCGGCCTCAGGCAGCGGATCGAGGCAAACGTGCGGCGCGTGCTCGCCGAGATGGGCGAGGCGGTGAGTGCCGAGACCGCCGCCATCCTCAGAAGTAGCCCGGCGGGCGGCCTCTCACTGGCGACCCAGTTCATGGCCGGCCTCCGCGACCGGGCCGCTCACTCCTGCGATGCGCTGCTGCGCCAAGAGGCGGCCTGCCAGGGGCGCAGCCAGCAGCAGGTGACGCACCTCAACCAGCTTGGCCGGGCGCTCAGGAACGCCGTCGCCGGCATCCCCTCCTACCCCGTCATCGCGGCCAGCCTGCTGGCGGGGCTGCTGGCGCCGCTCTTCCTGGTATCGTCGTGGCTCTGGAAAGGCTACGACGGCGTCTCCGGAACGGCGGGGGTCTTTTCGGTCGCCGTGATCTGGCTGCTGGCCCTCGGCGGCGCCGCCTATGCCTACGTGCAGACGGTGAGCGGCATCGACCAGATCCGCGACCATTATGTGAAGGCGCTCAATGACCGCTTCCAGACCGAGTTGAGCCTGACCCTGGTGCGCCGGGCCAGCGATCTCTACCCCGAGATCAGGGCTCTCGCAGAGGTCGAGCTCGAGCGCCTCGACCGCTTCCTCGATGACCTCTACAGCCTGGTGCGCACCTTCAAGGGCCGCCTCGACACGGCGCCGCTGTGCGGCGATATCGATTTCGCGCTGCAGCGTTCGGTGCTCACGGCCGAAATCGTGGAAGAGCAGTACACGCGCTTTCTCGGCCAGGGCAAGGCCGACGCCCGGCTGACGCCGCTCTTGGAACAAGCCGGCACGCTGGATCAGTGGCCAGGGCGCGCGCTCGAGGAGATCGAGGCCGGCTTCCTTTCCTACGGCGAGCAGGTCTTTGCCGGCATGCGTGAGCTCAAGGCAGAGGACCTCCTGGGGCAGCAGATGGCCACGCAGATGCAGGCCGAAGTGCTTATCCGCGGCATCCTCGACAACGCGGCGCCGTTGTGGACCTACGATCCCTTCAGCCTGGGTCAGGCGCACAAGCCGCCGGAACAGACGCTGGTTGGGCTCGAGGCGCCCGACGCGAGCGAGCTCGGGCCACAATTCGCCAAGGTGAACCCGATGATCAGGTGCGAAGCGACCAACGACCCACACAGCTTGATCGTCACGACGCTGCGGCGCGGGTTGCCGCTCTTCGCCCTGCGGCGCATGGGTCAGTTCTCGCGGCACTATCTGAATGCGGTCAAGGGCCAATCCCTCCCGCTGCATATCGAAGACGAGATGGCCCTGGTGCCCGACGTCATGTACCAGGAGCACAGCGACGTGGCCCTCGATGCCCCGACCGCCTTCTCGGTGGGCGCGGCCACCGGCCTCGTTATGCAGCGCGACGACGGGGTGTACGCCGTGACGGATACCAAGGGCAAGGAGATTGCCGAGCTATCGACCGAGCGCCTCGACTCCGTCATCCTCCTGGGCGCCGACGGCCGGCTGCTCTACACCCTGACCGGCCTGGTCCAGGCCCACGTCTCGGAGAAGGGCACGGCCGACGCCACAGCCGAGCTGAAGGACTATCTGGCCCAGGCCGAGATCGACGCCTGGGAGGAGACCTGCATCACGCGCTACATCGAGCTCTTGCGCGGCTAGGCCGCGTTCGCAAACCCGTAGCATAGCCCCTTGTGGGCGTCGTTGGCAGCCGATGCGGCGCCATAGCGAGGTGAAACGGGCACAAGGCCCTAGTGCGTTCCGTGTCCACGGTCGCGAGATCGTAGAGAGCAACGCTCACGAGATCGAGGGCAACACCGCCATCTGGCGCTACCCCGGCGCCGAGATGTCGGTGACGCTCAAGCCGCTGCGGACGTCATTCCTCGCCAACGTTAGCCCCCTGGCCAAGGGAGCGTTGGCCGTCACCGGGGTCGCCGGCACCGTCGCAGCCGCTATCTGGGTCTTCCGGGGCAGCCTGCAGGATTGGCTGGGCGGGCTGCGGGGGGCGCCTGCGCCCGACATGGGCGAGGGCCTGGGAGACCCTATCTTTGGTGATGGGCTCCCATCCGCCGAGCCCTTCGAGGTGCCGCCGGATGCGTCGCTTCCGGGTCCTTTTGACGACCTGGCACTCCCATGACGCGCCGTGGCCCTGGCCAGGCCATCGTCTCGCCTATCACGCGTTGGGTATGTCCCAAGACGATGATGGGACATACCTGTCCGGGCTGCGTTTGACAGGCTTGCGGAACTGTGATATATTACTGATGTACCGTATGGTATACTTTGCCCAGGGACCACGCTATGGACCAATCGCTGACCGCCAGGGCCTATGAGGCGCTTAAGGCCGACATTCTCACGTGCGCTCTGCGGCCCGGCGCGCAGATCGTGCAGCGCCAGCTCGCCGAGCAGTACAGCTCGGGCCTGACGCCGATCCGTGAAGCGCTGCAGCGGCTGGCCCAGGAGGGCTTTGTTCAGGCCATCCCTCGCTTCGGCTACATCGTCTCCCCCATCGCCCTCTCCGATGTGCGCGAGATCTTTGAGCTGCGGGCCATCCTCGAAACGGCCGCCGCTCGCCTGGCGGCCCAGAGAGGCTCGCCGCAGCAACTGCGCCGTATCGTCGAGGTGGCCAGCTTTACCTACGTCTACAAAGATCGCCACACCTATTCCGAGTTCCTCGCCTGCAACGTGGACTTTCACCGTTCGGTAGCCGAAGCGGCAGGCAACCAGCGGCTGGCCGACCAGATCGGGCGCGTGCTCGACGAGCTGGCGCGCGTCTTTCACCTGGGGCTGGACCTGAAGGACTCGGCCGGCGAGATGCGCGAGGAGCACCTGGCCCTGGCCCAGGCGCTCCTCGACGGCGATGCGGCGCGCGCCGAGCGCATCGTGTCTGGGCAGATCGCGCGTTCGCAGCAGCGCGTGCTCGAAGCGTTGCTGCAGACGATGGGCGGCTCGCCCGGCGGCCTGGGGCAGGCGGTCCAGGTCAGGCCGCTTGCGACAGATAGCGCATAGCGGATGGCGTATGGCCTGTGGATGCTCGCTCAGTCGTCGAGCCGGCATACGCAATACGCCATGGGCCATCCGCCATCGAGTATTCAACCATATCATGGAGGGGCCGGCAAGGGTGCCGGCAGGAGGAGGAAAGGTCATGCAACTGGCAGCGTGTATGGGGCGTCTCGGCACCGAGACGGCATTCGAGGTGCTGGCGCGGGCCAAGGCGTTGGAGGCCCAGGGGCGCGACATTATTCACCTGGAGATCGGCGAGCCCGACTTTACCACGCCGAGCCACATCATCGAGTCCGCCGTGGCGGCGCTGCGGCGGGGCGAGACGCACTACACGCCCTCCGCGGGCATCCTGCCGCTGCGCGAGGCCATCGCCGAAGAGATCAGCCGCACGCGCGGCATCCCCGTCTCGCCCGACGAGGTCGTGGTAACCCCCGGCGGCAAGCCAATCATGTTCTTCTCGATCATCGCGCTGGCCGAGCCGGGCACCGAGGTGATCTATCCTAATCCTGGCTTCCCCATCTACGAGTCGATGATCAACTTTACCGGGGCCACACCGGTGCCCGTGCCCCTGCGCGAGGAGAAGGACTTTTGCTTCGACGTGCAGGAGCTGCTCGACAAGATCACACCCAAGACGCGTCTTGTCATCATCAACTCGCCGCAGAACCCCACCGGCAGCGCGCTCAGCCTCGACGACCTGCGCGCCATCGCCGAGGCCGCTCAGAGGCACGATTTCATGATCCTCTCCGACGAGATCTATAGCCGCATCCTCTACGAGGGAGAGCATCACTCCATCAGCGCCTTCCCCGGCATGAAGGAGCGCACCATCATCCTCGATGGCTTTTCCAAGACCTATGCCATGACCGGCTGGCGCCTGGGCTATGGCGTGATGCCCGCCGCGCTCGCGACGCACATCGGCCGCCTGATGACCAACTCGAACTCGTGCACGGCCAGCTCGACGCAGTATGCGGGCATTCAGGCGCTGCGCGGCCCGCAGGATGAGGCCTACCAGATGGTGGCCGCCTTCAAGGAGCGCCGTGAGGTCATCGTCGACGGGCTCAACAAGATCCCTGGCATCCGCTGCGTGCAGCCCAAGGGCGCCTTCTACGCCTTCCCCAACATCACCGGCACCGGCATGAAGAGCAAGATGTTTGCCGACTATTTGCTCGACACGGCCGGCGTGGCGGCGCTCTCGGGCACCTCGTTCGGCGCCTATGGTGAGGGCTATGTGCGCCTCTCCTACGCCAACTCGGTCGAGAACCTGCGCCGCGCGCTCGAGCGCATCACCGACGCCGTAGCGGCGCTGCGCAAGGGCTAACCCTCTTGGGGGTTTTGGAGGCTGCTTGGCGTCGCTGGCCCGCCCGCGGGCACGCCAACGACGCCAGGCAGCCTCCAAAACCTCTGCCCTGGGTTCTGGCCGGCCAGCGGCGCAGCCAAAGGCCCGGCCACAGTCTGAACAGTGGTGGCAGCCAGTCTGTCCCGGCCTGGGCAAGCCCGCTGCTTTGGGGGAGGCGTCTATGACACACCAGCTCGCGGCCCCTGCTCTGCGCATCACGGACCTGCGCGGTCGCATCGTCGGCCTGTCGCAGCCCGTGCCACTCCTCGATGGCTCACACTGCCCCGGCATCTACCTCGACAATGCGGCGACCACGCCGGCCTTTGCCGACGTGCAGCACGCCGTCGACGAGTTCCTGCCCCTGTATGGCAGCGTGCACCGCGGCGCCGGCTTCAAGTCGCTGCTCTCGACGCAGGCCTACGAGCAGGCCCGCGAGGCGGTGGCCCACTTTGTCGGCGCCGACCTCGACACCGACTGCGTCATCTTTGGCAGGAACGCCACCGAGGCACTCAACAAGCTCGCCCAGCGCATCCCCTTCGCCCCCGGCGATGTGGTCATCACCACGACGATGGAGCACCACTCCAACGACCTGCCCTGGCGCGCCCGGGCGCAGGTGGAGCATGCCGGCCTGCAGGCCGACGGCTCGCTCGACGTGGCCGACCTGGCGGCGCGGCTCGAGCGCCACGCCGGGCGCGTGCGGCTCGTCACCGTCACCGGGGCCTCCAACGTCACCGGCTACACCCCGCCGGTCCACGAGATTGCCGAGCTGGCGCACCGCCACGGCGCCCTCATCGCCGTCGACTGCGCCCAGTTGGCGCCACACCGCGCCATCCACATGGGGCCGCCCGGTTCGCCACAGCACCTCGACTTTGTCGCCCTCTCGGCCCACAAGATTTATGCCCCCTTTGGCGCCGGCGCGCTCGTCGGTCCGCGCGCCTTCTTCGCCCAGGGCGCGCCCGACTATCGCGGCGGCGGCACCATCGAGATTGTCACCCTCGATGAGGTGCACTGGGCCGACCCGCCCGACCGCGACGAGGCGGGCACGCCCAACGTCGTCGGCGCGGTGGCACTGGCCGCGAGCCTGCGCGTCCTCTCGCGGGTGGGCATGGATGCCGTGGCCGCCCATGAGGCCGAGCTCACCCGCTACGCCCTGCACCGGCTGCAGGCGCTGCCCGAGGTCCACATCGCCGGCTCGGCGGATGCGGAGCGCACGCACGACCGGCTGGGGGTGATCTCGTTCAGTGTGGAGGGTGTGCCCCACGCACTGGTGGCGGCCGTCCTGGGCTTTGAGGGCGGCATCAGCGTGCGCAGCGGCTGCTTCTGCGCCCATCCCTACGTCGTCCGCCTGCTCGGCATCGGCGACGCCGAGTTCCAGGCACACCAGCGGCGCGCGCTGCAACACGACCGCTCGACCCTGCCCGGCCTGGTGCGCGCCAGCCTGGGCTGCTACAACACCAGCGACGACGTCGACCATCTCGTCGACATGCTCGCCCGCATCATCGCCCGCGACTACCGGGGCGACTATGTCATCGACAGGACCAGCGGCATGTACCTGCCGCGCGGCTGGGACGGGATACGTGAGGCGTAATGCGTAATACGTAATGCGTAAAAGGGGTGCGCGACCTCGCCGGTCACGCACCCACTACATGTTGCACGTCATCCTTCATGGTACTGTTGAGCGGCCAACACAGCAGCCGAGACGTCGCAGAAAGCAGCCGGGTACGGCAGTGGCCAGCAGCATGGCACTCGTCAGAGCGAATAGGCTGCGGGGAGCTTTCCGACTCATAGGCAGATGTCAGGCCGAGCTTTTCGTTCGCATCATCGCATCGCGGGACATAGCCAGGGCCACTTCCCGGAAACCATCTGGCGCCCCAATATCGCGCCACGATTTGAAGATAGCCTCCTTGATGCTGAAGCCGTTCTTTCCCCGGCGGAAGATCCAGAATCCTTCCGCCGCAGCGAGCGCCATGCCACGGCACTGCAGTCTCAATGCGTACGATTTGCACTGGCGGTAAGCATTTACCAACTGCTGCTCGGTGGCGATGTGAAGCTTGGCCTCGATGACAAACGCAGCGGATTCTTCCCCGCGTTCGGCATGGGGCAGCAGCGCATAGTCCGGGAAGACACGTTCGCCTCGGCCCATCCGCACCGGCATTTCCCGAAGCCAGTCAGCATCCGTGTATCCGAGCGCCTTGAGCAGGGGTTCCAGAAGAAGCGCTTCGACATCACGCTCGGAGGCAAGTGACACGTCGCTAGGCAAGTCAGGGCGACGCGGGCGTGGCAGGCTAGAGATATCGCATCCGCTTGCCGACAGCAGGCGCAACAGTGCATCGTACTCATCGGCGGTCAGGGGTTTCCCACTGGCGCCCACAAGTGACGCCCTGACACTCGGATTCTTGCCGAGGACCGGATCGTCACGGATTGCCGAGAAGGGCAACTCCGGAACGCGAAGGGGCCGGCCAATCCGAATCGTGCTGTAGTAGTAGAAGAACGGATCTGAGAAGCCGTCCGAGAGGGCACGCCAAATCGAGTGAACAGTGCTGCGCGGCCTCACGCAATACACAACGCAGATATCGCCCCGCCGCGTCATCGGGTTCCCCTGCCAAGAGTAGTTCGAGTCTGCAGTCGCCTCATCAAGAGACGTAAAGTCTTGCCTGGCCCTTGACCCCGCAATGAGCAACCACGACTTGCCCGGCGGCGGCAGCTCGGCGTCACTGGCTTCGACTTGCCCGATGGCAAAGTCGTATAGAAATGCGCACAACTCGGCGGGAGACATCGATTGCTGCCTACGGAACTCCTGCAAAACGGCGTTCAGTTCGCAGTAGTAGAGCGCCCGCTCGCGCATTTGCGCCCGCGCAGGAAGCACCGGCAGAGGGATGCCGAACTCATCGAAGATCGCCTCAAGCGTGTTGAACCTGCGGACAAAGTAGTAAGGGAAGAAGAATTCCGGATGCGCCTGAGCAAGGCCCAAGGAGATGCCGGAGATCTGAGGGACCCAGGCCTCGACGCCAGAGGCAGTTCCGAGCGTAAGCCGTTCGTCAGGGGGTGGGGCGTCGACAGGAACGGTGATGCCGTCCGTGAGCAGACTCTCGTAGAGCGACCGTGCCTCCTCCATCGATCGCACCTGATGGCGCTGGGCAACGTCAAGTGTGTTGGCAGCGACAACGAGGTCGTCATAGCTTGGCGCAAATATGGGCCCGTCACCGACTACGATGCTATCTGAGCCGACAGTCTCATCGCCGGGGTCGACCGCCTGATACTCGGGGCCCCCACCAGTTGCTTCGGAACCGGCGAATTCGTCATCCTTCCGAAGCCAATCGACAAAGGCTGCTATCGTCTCTGCTCCTCCCTCGCTCTTGGCGAAGAAGGACCACACATACTTGCTGAACTTCATGGCGCCCTCGTCGTCATTTGGAGCCTCTGCTCGACGTAGCTGATGATCCTGTGTCGCCCTCGTTTTGTTGGAGATAGGCGAGGGAATCACCTAGCGCACCTTGACTGGCAGCCCTCACGCATCACGTTTTACGCATTACGCGTCCCCTATCCCATACTCATCCAGAGGTCGCGCTTCGCGCGGGATCTTGGCCGCGAGCGCGCGGTAGTAGAGGTCCACGTACTTGCCGGCCGAGCGCGCCCACGAAAAGTCTTCGGCCATGCCGCGCAGCATGAGCTGGCGCCACACAGCCTCGTGCTTGTAGGTCTCGGCCGCGCGCACGAGGGTGGCAAAGAGGGCCATGGCATCGTAGGCCTCGAAGACAAAGCCGTTGCCGCGGCCGCTGCGCGGGTCATAGTCGACCACGGTGTCGGCCAGGCCACCGGTGGCGCGCACCACCGGCACCGAGCCGTAGCGCATGGCGATCATCTGGCCCAGGCCGCAGGGCTCAAAGCGCGAGGGCATGAGGAACATATCAGAGCCGCCATAGATGCGCTGCGCCAGCGGCGCGTTGAAGGTCAGAAAGACCGCCGCCCTCTGCGGGTAGCGCTGGGCCACGGCGCTGAACAGGTCGTGGTAGCGCTGGTCGCCGGTGCCGAGGAGCACGAACTGCATATCCACATGGCTCATCAGCGGGTCGATGATCTGGCTGATGAGGTCAAAGCCCTTCTGGTCGGTCAGGCGCGAGATCACCCCCACCAACGGCGTAGTGGGCGCCTCGGGCAGCCCTGCCTCGCGCTGCAGCGCCGCCTTGTTGGCCGCGCGCGCCTCCAGGCGCTGGGCGTCGAACCTGGCCGCGAGATACTGGTCGCCGGCCGGGTCCATGATCTCATGGTCGATGCCGTTGAGGATACCGAAGAGGTGGTCGCGCCGGTCGCGCAGCAGGGGGTCCATGCGCTCGCCATACTCGGGGGTGAGGATCTCCTGGGCGTAGCGCTCGCTGACGGTCGAGACTACGTCGGCAAAGTAGATGCCGCGGGCCATGAGGTCCACCACCTCGGCCATGTCGGCCATCTCGGGGTGGTAGAGGAAGCCGTACTCGTCGAGCCCCGCCACCTCGAGCACGCGATGGCCAAAGATGCCCTGGTAGGCCAGATTGTGGATGGTGTAGACCGTGGCCGCCCGCGCGAAGAAGGGGTCGTCCTTGTAGATCGTGCGCATCCAGTTGGGGATGATGGCCGTGTGCCAGTCGTTGCAGTGGATGATGTCGGGCTGCCAATCGAGCTCGGGCCGGCGCAGCATCTCCAGCGCCGCCCGGCACCAGAAGATAAAGCGCTCGGCGTCGTCGGGGTACATGTAGATGCCGTCGCGGTCAAAGTAGGGGGCGTTGTCGACCAGGTAGACCGGCACGTCGCGGCCGATGGTGCCCTGCCAGATCGACGCCGGCTCGGTGTGATGGTCCATGGGCACGTCAAAGGCCGGCACGACCTCGGTCAGGCCAAACTTGGCGCGGTCGATGCGCCCGTAGCGGGGCATGCATACGCGCACATCGTGGCCCAGCGCGCGGATGGCCTTGGGCAGCGAGCCGGCCACATCGGCCAGGCCACCGGTCTTGGCAAAGGGGACGACCTCGGCGGAGAGGAAGAGCACCTTCAGTGGTGGGTTGGCAGCCATGCCAGGTGAGACTCCTTTCTCGATAGAGACACCGCGCACGTCAAAGCTCTGGCAGCTTGCCAGAGTGCAACACCCGGGGTTGGCAACCGGCTCAAGCGCTCCGCGCCGGCCCGGTCCACCCCCTTTTTGGGGGATTTTGTCGGGTTGGTTGGCCGCGCCGGCGGCCCCTGGCGTGCCAGGGGCCGCCGGCGCGGCCAACCAACCCGACAAAATCCCTTCCTGCTGGGGCCGGGTGCCAGCAGCGCTCAATGCCCGGCCTTCATTAGGATGTTGGAGGCGGCGAGTTCCCTCTCCCACAATCTGCTAGAGCTCAGGCTCCCAGTGGATAATCCAGGTGCAGAGGCCGGCCAGGCCCACCGTGGCAGCAGCGAGCACCAGCCGCTGCTGTGGGAGCAGTGGCTGGCCGCGTGAGGCCCAGAGGAGGATGGCCACCATGCCAATAGCCAGGGCCAGCCAGACGAACAGGCGCGGATGGGCCTGGGCCGACTCGCGCAGCCACGCCCAGAGCCCTGCCCACCTGGCCCGAGGGACAGCCCCTTGGGAGGCACCGCCCGGGGACGGCAGCACCCCCCCACCTGTTGACGACCGGCTCTCACTGCTCACAGCAGATACCCTCCACCGGAGAAATCGGCCATAAGTCTACCAGAATCCGCGTCTTCGGGCAACTTGGCGCTTGCCTCCTGGTATGACCCAAGAGCATCGGCGAGATTCGTTCGTGGTGCCGGGGAGCGGGGGAGACACCTGACAGGCCTCCGGAGACCTGTTAGGTGTCTCCCCCCTCTGGCGCTTCGCGCGGACCCGGTGCCGGCCTTTCGGGTAGGGGTCTGGCGGGCTAGCTGGCGTTGCTGGCCGCCCCGCGGGGCGGCCAGCAACGCCAGCTAGCCCGCCAGACCCCTACACCGGGTTAGGGCCGGGTGGCAGCGGAGCATATGCCCGGCCTGCCTCGGGATTGCCGCCACTTGCAGGATAGGCCCATGACCAGGAAGGGCTGAAGGTGCTCAGCGCATCTTGACTCCAGCACAGGACTGCCATAGACTAGAGTCATTGAATACTATCAGCAAGAGCGCACCGGGCAGCGTGCGAGTGCCCGCTTCAGCAGTTGCAGGAGGTGCCCCATGGAAGCGATGCCCACAGCCGGCGAGCCCACATCTCCCCCGCCTCGAGCAGCGAACCCACCCGGCACAGCTCTGCCCCGCTCGCCGCGCGCCCGGCGCACCCGCCAGGTGGTGATGGTCCTCGTAGCCCTGGCCCTGGTGCTGGCCGCCGGCGGCGCCTGGTACTACCACACCTGGCCCCAGCGCATCGACCGCCAGCAGACGCTCGTCGTGGGCCAGACCCAGTTCGCGCCCGGCAGCGAGAGCGCGGTGCGCGTGGTGGTGCGCGATGCGCCGGGCGGCAAACCGGTGCCCAATGCCGACGTGCGCGTGAGGCTGGCCCCCGAGGGCGGCGGCCCGGCGACGACGCTTTTCAGCGGCAAAGCAGGCGCCGACGGCGCCATCGCCGCGACCTTCAAAGTGCCGGAAAGCGATCAGCCCAAGCAGGTCCTTCTCGTGGAGGCACGGTCGAGCACCGGCCGCGACGAGGTGAAGCAGCCGGTCACGGTGCAGCGCTCGTACAAGCTGCTGCTCACCACCGACAAGCCGGTGTACCAGCCGGGGCAGACGGTGCATCTGCGCGCCCTGGCCTTCTCCACGCTCGACATGATGGCGGCGGCCGGGCAGGAGATCGGCTTCCTCGTCGAAGACCCCAAGGGCAACAAGGTCTTCCGGCAGACGGTGCCGGCCTCGCCCTATGGCGTCGCCGCCGCCGATTTCACCCTGGCCAACGAGGTCATCAACGGCGACTACAAGATCACCGTGAGCCTGGGCGACACGACCTCCGAAAAGTCGGTTAGCGTCAAGCCTTACGTGCTGCCCAAGTTCGCCGTCAAGGCGACGGCCGAGCGCAGTTTCTACCTGCCCGGCGAGCGGGTGCGCGGCACGGTGCAGTGCGACTATTTCTTCGGCAAGCCCACCGGAGACGCCCGCGTGGAGCTCGCCGGCTCGGTCTTTGACGTGCAGCAGACCGAGGTTGTGCGCATCGAGGGCCACACCGACGCGAGCGGCGCCTACCGCTTCGAGTTCGACCTGCCTCAGTACTTTGCCGGGCGCGGCCTCGAGCGCGACCAGGCCGAGTTCAGCCTGCAGGTGTCGGTGACCGACCAGGCCGAGCACGCCGAGCAGACGAACCTGGTGCTGCCCATCGCCCGCGACCCGGTGGCCATCGCCGTGGTGGCCGAGGCCGGCGCGCTCAAGCCCGGCGTGGAGAACCGGCTCTACATCCTCACCGCCTACCCCGACGGCCGCCCGGCGCCCTGCCGCGTCACCGGCAGCCTCAACGGCCGGCCCCTCGAGCTGGCCACCGGCGAGTACGGCCTGGCCGAGGTTGCCTTCACCCCGCCCGGCGGCGCCACGCACCTGGCGCTCACCGTCACCGATGAGCAGGGCCACGCCGCATCGCAAGAGCTCACCCTCGACCCCGATACGGGGGCCGACGTGGTGCTGCTGCGGCCCGACCGCGCCACCTACCAACTCGGCGACACCATGCACCTGACGGCGCTCACCACCGTGGGGCAGGCGTCCTCGCCTGCCAGTTTCGGCTCCATCTACCTCGACATCGTGCGCGACGGCCAGACCCTCTCGACCCGCTCGGCGCCCGCGGAGAACGGCCGCGCCGAGTTCGCCATCGACCTGAGCGGTGACCTCTTCGGCACCCTGACGCTGCACGCCTACAAGGTCCTGGCCGACGGCTCGATCATCCGCGACACGCGCCTCATCGTCGTCGACGCGCCGCGCGACATCGAGACCACGATCCAGGCCGGCCGCGAGGTCTATCGCCCCGGCGAGACGGCGCAGCTCTCCTTCCAGACGCGCACCGCCGCCGGCCCGGCGCAGGCGGCCCTGGGCGTGTCCATCGTCGACGAGTCGGTCTTTGCCGTGATGGAGCAGGACCCCGGCTTTGCCAAGCTCTACTTCCTGCTGCAGAAGGAGCTGCTCGAGCCCCGGTACAAGGTGGCCGGCTTTACGCTGCCCGAGGTGCTGACCGACACCGAGCGCAGCGACCTGCAGGTCACCCGTGATCGCGCAGCGCGCGCCGCCTGGGCGCCTGTGCCGCCGGCGGCGCTGGCGATGAAGATCGACTCGCGCCCGCTCAAGCTCGAGGCGGCGGCTGCCGTGCGCAAGTCGGGCCTCAGTGGCGTGTCGAACCTGACGCTGGCGCTGCTCATCCTCGTGCCCCTGGGCCTGTGGGCGGTCGCCATCGTGGGCCTGCACGCCGCGGGCGTCTTGGCCAAGGCCGCGGGGCGCTTTGGGCTGGCGCTGGCCGTGCTGACCATTGCCTCGCCCATGGCCTGCATGGGGCTCGCCATGCTGCTCGTCCTGTTCTCCAGCGGCCTCCCCGGCGACATTGGCCGCTGGGCCATTGCCTTCATCCTGGCGGGGCTGCTCGCCGGCTGGCTGGCTGCCGCCATCGCGCTGGCCGTCTATGCCTGGCGCCGTCGCGACGAGCGCGCCCGCATCGTGTGGCTGCTCGTGACGGCATGGACGGCGCTCGGCGTGGTGCTGGCCGTGTTGCTCGGCCTGGGCGCCAACCCCGCCACCTGGCTGGCCGCCCTCGCCCTGGTGGCCTACCTGGCCGGACTGCTGGCGCTGCTCTTCTTCGGCATGGGGCTCTACGTCGAGGGGCGGCGCGGCGCAGGCATCGCCGCTATCGCCCTGGTGCTGCTCTTCGTGCCCGCCATGTTCGCAGCCGCGGCGCTGCCGCAGTTGGCGCACGACGTGGGCCTGGTGCGCACGCTGGGCACCCCCACAGTCTACATGGGGCCGGTGGGCTGGCTCAGCAGTTGCGCCGCGGCGCCGGTGACCGATCTCTCGCGCTCCCTCGGCCTGCCGGCGCTCGGTGCACCGGCGGCCACACCCGAGACAGCCGCGCCCACCCAGCCCGAAGCGCCTCAGCAGGCCGCCGCCCAGGCGCCGCGCGTGCGCCAGTTCTTCCCCGAAACGCTGCTGTGGCTGCCCGAGCTCACCACCGACGCCGGCGGCTACGCCACGCTCGACGTGCCCCTGGCCGACTCGATCACCACCTGGCGCGTGACGGCGCTGGCCTCCACCCAAGACGGCAAGCTCGGCTTCGCCAACGCCGGCCTGCGCGTCTTCCAAGACTTTTTCGTGGACATCGACCTGCCGGTGGCGCTGACCCAGAACGATGAAGTGGCCATCCCGGTGGCGGTGTACAACTATCTGCCCAGCGCACAGCAGGTGCGCCTGCAGGTGGCGCCCGGGCCCTGGTTCGAGCTGCTCGACGAGCCGGAGAAGACCATCGAGATCGCGGCCAACGACATCGACGTGGTCTACTTTCGCATCCGCGTCGGCCAGGTGGGGCAGGCGTCCTCGCCTGCCAATCTGTTCGGCCAGCAGGCCTTCCAGGTCACCGCCCTGGGCGAGCGCATGTCGGATGCCATCAAGCGCGCCGTCACGGTCATTCCCGACGGCCGGCGCTTCACCGATAGCCAGAGCAACTGGCTGCACGAGGGCGCCACCGTCAGCGCCATAGTGCCCCCCGAGGCCATCGCCGGCACCGGGCGCCTCGCGGTCAAAATCTACCCCGGCGCGGTGAGCCAGATCGTGGAAGGGCTCGAAAGCATCCTAAGGTTGCCATACGGGTGATTCGAACAGAGTACGTCGGTGACGTACCCCAATCTGCTCATCCTCGACTACCTGAACACGACCAAGCTCGCGGCTCCTGAGACCCAGATGAAGGCCGAGAGCTATGTGGGCACCGGCTACCAGCGCCTGCTGACCTTCGAGACCGATGGCGGCGGCTTTTCACTCTTCGGCGGCGGCCAGGCCGACACCTTCCTCTCGGCCTATGGCCTCTTGCAGCTCAGCGACATGGCGCACGTCTACCCGGTGGACCCCAAGGTGGCCGAGCGCACGGCGCAGTGGCTGCTCGCGCAGCAGGAGGCCGACGGCTCGTGGCGCTCGCGCGACTATCGCGCCGGCCAGGGGGGCCTGGGCATGACCGCCTTCGTCACCTGGGCCTTGGCCGACGCCGGCCATGCCAAGGACCCCGCCGTGGCCAAGGCGCTGAGCTACATCCGGGGGCAAGTGGGGCAGGCGTCCCCGCCCGCCGCTGAGGCCGATCGAGATGCCTACACCCTCGCCCTCGTCGCCAACGCCCTGGTGGCGGCCGACCCCAAGGGCGCAGCCACCGGCCCGGCGCTCGACCAACTGGCTGCCCTGGCGCAGCGCAGCGACCAAGGCGCCTACTGGCCGGGTGAAGACACCATGATGGGCGGCTACGGCAAGACCGGCTCCGTAGAGACGACGGCGCTGGCCGTGCACGCGCTGCTGCGCGGCGCGCACCAGGCCGCGCTCGCCAAGGATGCCCTGGCGTTCATCGTGCAGAGCAAGGATCCCCAGGGCACCTGGGGCAGCACGCAGGCCACCATCTGGTCGCTCAAGGCGCTTCTGCTCTCGGCGACGGCCGGCGACATGCGCGATGCCCAGGCCACAGTGCAGGTGGCGCTGAACGGCGGCGCGCCGCAGGCCATCGAGATCACGCCCGAGAACGCCGACGTCGTGCGCATCCTCACCTTCGAAGGCGAGCAGGTTCGTCGCGGCGCCAACAGCGTGGCGCTCACCGTCGCCGGCCAGGGCAGCCTGATGTACCAGGTCACGGCCGACTACTACCTGCCCTGGGAGGCGGTGCCGCCGCAGCCCGAGGCGCCGGGGCTGATGAGCGTCGAGCTGAGCTACGATCGCACCATGCTGGCCGTCGATGACCTGGTCACCGTCTCGGTCCTCGCCAGGCTCACGCGCGAGGGCACGGCGCGCATGGTCGTGCTCGACCTGGGCGTGCCGCCCGGCTTTTCCGTGCAGAGCGACGACCTCAACGCGCTGGTCGAGCGCGGGACGATTTCACGCTACGACCTCACCGGGCGGCAGATCATCGTCTACATGGAGAACATGTCGTCGGAAGCGCCCCTCAGCTTTCGCTACCGGCTCAGGGCGCGCTTCCCGCTGCGCGCCAAGACGCAACAGTCATCGGCCTACGACTATTACAATCCGGACCAGGGGACGATCGAGGAGCCGGTGCTGCTTACCGTCACGGGTGGGTAGGCGCTTGGCGCTCGTAGTGCCTGGGGGACACCTGACAGGTCTGCGGAGACCTGTCAGGTGTCCCCCAGGCCTTGCGCCAGCCGGCCGCACGGGGTAGAATACTCCAGGCAATTGTCCGTGCTGGTCGGGTTGCGAAGAGGAGGGAACGTGAAGATCAAAGTCGTCGTCCACCGGGCCGAGGAGGGCGGATACTGGGCTGAGGTGCCGGCGATACCCGGCTGCGCCACCCAGGGTGAGACTTTTGCGGAACTCCTCGAGAATCTCTACGAAGCTGTCGAGGCCTGCCTCTCGGTAGACGTCGCCGACGCCGACCTTGCCGCCGGCGGCACCGTGATGGAGATCGCGGTGTGAAGGCCCTCTCGGGGAAAGAGCTTGCCCGGTTGCTCGAGGCGCATGGTTGGCAACTGAAGAGCATCAAGGGCCGCCATCGTGTCTACGCCAAGGCGGGGAACCCTGCTCGCATCTCGGTGCCTATCCACGGTAACAGGCCGCTAATGATCGGCCTCCTGAGGCATCTGCTGCGCACAGCGGGCATCTCCGAGGGCGAGTTGTAGCGCCCAAGGAGCTGTTGGGCCTTCGATACTTGTAGTACCGCAGAGCGTGAAGCGGGCCGGCCCGCTTCACGCTCTGCGGTACTACACACAGGCTTGCGAGCCCCGCTCAGCCCTCGATGAGCTCTCTGATCTTGCGCACGGCCGAGTTGGCGTCGGGGGCATAGCCGTCCGCGCCGATCTCTTCGGCGTAGCGCTGCGTCACCGGCGCGCCGCCGATGACGACCCTCACCTGCTCGCGCATACCGGCCGCCCTGAGGGCTTCGATCGTGCCCTTCATCGACGGCATGGTCGTGGTCAGGAGCGCCGACAGGGCGATGACCTGGGCACCGCTCTCGCGGCAGGCCGCCACGAACTTTTCCGGCGCCGCGTCGACGCCCAGGTCCACCACCTCGAACCCTGCCCCCTGCAGCATCATCGACACCAGGTTCTTGCCGATGTCGTGCAGGTCGCCCTTGACAGTGCCGATGACCACCTTGCCCGACGAGTTGACGTCGCTCTCGGCGAGCAGGGGCTTGAGGATAGCGAGGCCCGCCTGCATGGCGCGCGCGGCGATGAGCAGCTCGGGCACGTAGAACTCGTTGCGCTCGAAGCGGTCGCCCACCTCGGCCATGGCGGGGATGAGGTAGCGGCTGATGATCTCGCCCGGCGCCGCGCCCTCGGCCAGCGCCTGCTGGGTCAGCTCTTTCACTCTGGGGGCATTGCCCACGACGGTGTTCTCGAAGATTTGCTGCAGATCCATGTGTTCTCCTCCTTGTTACGCCGGCTGTTCGGCTTCGACACTAACGCCCACAAGGGGCTAGGCTACGACCTGGCGGTCAGAACGCCCACAAGGGGCTAGGCTACGTCGTCTATACGAATACTTGGCCGATGTTCTAGGCTACGGCTCTTCGGGTCGGGACTTGCGTGCTTCGGCTTCGGCGAGCACCTTCTCGATCTCCTCCCGAGCGCCCGCGGGCAGTGCGGGTGGCCTGTGGCTCGCCAGCAGCCGGCGCAGCTTGGCCCGCACACGGTCTTCCATAGTCGTGCGCCCCTGCTGCTCCCAGATGGCGTAGGGCTGCCGGTCGAGCAGCGTGGGCATCCACACCTCTTGGCGAGCGATCGCGGCCGAGCGGGGCTCGGTCAGGAACTGGCCGCCGGGGCCGATCTCGGCGATGAGGTCCAGCATCAGCGTCTCGCGGTTGACCTCGATGCCGCGCAGGATGCGCGTGGCCATGGCGATGATCTCGTCGTTCATCACCAGCGCTTCCAGCGAGCCGATGTTGGCGCAGTCGAGAAAGCCCACATCGTGCACCAGCGAGGCGCCGCTCAGGGCTGACATGAGCACTTGCAGCGCGTACTCGATGGCGGCCTGACCGTCGAGGCACTTGCTCTCCGAAGCGCCGGCGGTGCCCATGAAGGGCACGCCCAGGTAGCGCGCCAGGTCAACTGCTGCTGCGCTGTGCAGGCTCATCTCTGGCGAGCCGTAGCACGGCCGCACGGTGCGCAGGTCCATGGGCGAGGGCACACCGCCGATGGCCATGGGCGCGCCGCGGCGCTTGAGCTGCACGATGGCCAGGCCGCTCAGGGCCGCCGCCAGATGCAGCAGCAGGCCGCTGGCCGCGGTGAACGGGGATTCGAGGCCAACGGTCGGCCCGCCCAGGTAGACCACCGGGATGTCGTGCTCGGCCGCCCACATCTGGTTGGCCAGGTCGAGCTCAGCATGCTTGAGCGGCGAAGGGTAGGTGGAAAAGAGGGCAAAGATGGGCCGCCGCCGCAGCGCCTCTGGCCCACCCACTGCGGCCGAGGCCATGCGCTGCATATCGGCCACGTTCTCGGGGCTGTGCGCCCAGGCGATGATCGGCTTGCCGGTGTTGGCCAACAGCTCGGCGAACTCGTAGACCGAGGCCAGCTCCGGCGTCACGTCGCCGATCAGGGCCAGGCCCATCACATAGTCGATATTGTCGAGGGCATCGGCCACGCGGGCGGTCAGCGCCGCGTCGCCGCGGCGCGAGCGGCGCAACTCGCCGGTCTCGGGGTCCACAAAGAAGGTATTGGTCAGCCCGGGGCCAAAGTGCACCCGGTCGGGTGCGACCTGGATCGTGCGCATGGGATCGCGCCCCCAGATGGTGAAGGAACGCGGCGTCGCCGCCAGCGCATCCTGGATGATGTGCGCCGGGATGCGCACCAGGTCGCCCTCCACCCAGGCACCCGCCCGCGCCAGGAGCGCCCGCGCCTCCGCGTTGGGCACCTGCACCCCGATCGTATTCAGGGCCTCGAGCGTGGCCAGGTAGATCTCGCGGCACTGGGCGTCAGACAGCACGCGGAACTGGGGCGTCTGCCGGTCGGCATAATTGGTGACAATCACGCATTCACACTCCTGGTCCTAGACGTGCCCATAGTAGTCACGGTGCACGGCCACCGCATAGGCATAGTCGAGCAGCGTGCCCCAGCTCAGGATGGGCAGGTCGACCTCGCGCTGCAGGGCGCGCGCAAAGGGCGAGAAGCCGGTGCACTCGAGCACCAGTGCGCCCATGTTCGGGTGCCGGCGGGCGAAATCGGTCGCCACCTCGAGGAACTCGGCCTCGGCACGCGCATAGTCGGCCGCGGGCGGGTCGCTGCGCCGCCCCTGCGTCCACAGGTGGTCGAACTCGCGGCATGTGCCCGCCGACATGGCGTCGCCGACCACATAGTTCGAGCCCGGCGCGATGCCCACCGCTTCGAGGTGCTGCGGCGTGAGATAGTGCGCGTTGGCCATCAAGATGCCGACCACGCGCTCGGGCCCCACGAGCTGCTGCGCCATGGGTACTTGTAGCAGGCTCGACATGAAGACCGGCAGGCGCACGCTGGCCGCGATCTCGCGCTGAAAGTAGGCAAAGTAGCCGCACTCGGCGGCGATGGCACGGCAGCCCATGCGCTCCAGGTTCAGCGCCGCCTGGCGCACCGGCGCCAGGCAGGGTGACTTGTCGTCCTCCACTACCAGCTTGAAGATATCGACGCCGCGGGCGATCTCGTACTGGATGGGGAAGGGAAAGGCGCTGGCGTTGCGCACATCGCCGGGGAAGCCGGGGTAGACGTCATCGAGGATGATGATGCCAAGCCCCATGCCGTAGCACGAGCGCCCCAGCCGCGCCTTGATGAAGCCGATCCCTGAATCTCGACCCTGGTACATTCACGGTTCCGTTCTACTGCAGGGGGTTTTGGTGGGTTGGTTGGCCCTGCCGGCTGCTCCTGGCGCGCCAGGGGCAGCCGGCAGGGCCAACCAACCCACCAAAACCCACCATAAGGGTTCCGTTCCGGTTGTATACGAGCCGTAACACCCGGATGCGGCGGCTCTGCGGTCATGTGCAGTTGTGTTACTCAGGCACACGCCCCTGTAGGGCCTGGAGCAACTGCCCACTATCGATATTGCCGCCGGTGACGACGCATACCACTCTGCCCCGCCCGGCCCGGCCGGCCAGCGCCGCGGCCACGGGCACCGCCGCAGCACCCTCGGCGATGAGGTGGTTGCGCTCCGCCATGAGCTTGATGGCGCCGGCCACTTCGGCCAGCGTGGCCACCAGCGAGCCGTCGAGCAGCCGGCTGGCCAGCGGCCACATCTCAGGGAAGACGAACGGCGCCCCAATCCCCGAGACAAAGCTGGCCCGATAGCCGGTCACCACCGGGTGCCCGGCCGCCAACGACGCCGCCAGCGGCGCTCCAGTCTCTACTTCGGCTCCATAGACCCGCACGCCGGGCCTTAGCGCGCGCACGGCCGCGGCGAGGCCGCAGCTCAGGCCACCGCCGCCGTAGGGCGCCACCACGGCTTCCACATCAGGCAGGTCCTCGAGGATCTCGAGGGCGATGGTGCCGTTGCCCGCCATCACCGAAGGGTCGGCGAAGGGGTGGATGAGGCGCCCCGCCACACCGTTGGCGCGCCGAGTGCGCTGGATGGCCTGGTACGCGGTGAACGGCACCTGCCTGACCTGCGCGCCCAGCCGCCGGATGGCCGCCAGCTTGACCGCCGGGGCGTCGTCGGGCGCGATGACGGTACAGGGCACGCCCAGCCGCCGCGCCTGCCAGGCCACGCCCTGCGCCATGTTGCCGGCGCTCGCCGTCCACACCCCACGCTGCAGCTCGGCCGGGTCCATAGCCAGCATGGCGTTGCTGGCGCCACGGATCTTGAACGACCCTACCGGCTGCAGGTTCTCCAGCTTGAGCCAAATCTCGGCGGGCGCGTCCTCCACGTTGAGCTGTACGAGCGGCGTGCGCAGGGCCGTGGCGGCCAGGCGCCGCTGCGCCGCCTGGATTTCGGCCAGCGTGACCGCCTCGAGTCTCGTCATGGCCTCGCGGCCTGATGGTGCAGCCTGGGCGCCGCAACAAAAGCCAGGCCGTGCTCGGTCAGCGCGCGGGCCGTGCGGTTGAGGGCCTCCAGCTTGTCGATAAAGTTGAGGGTCATGGGCTCCCAATCGCCGGCGGCGACGATCTCGGCCCGGTCGCGGTAATAGTCGCGAATGTCCGAACGGCGCTCGCGGGCCTGTTCGACCTCGGGGTCGCCCCCCTCATGCTTGGCCGAGATATTGCCGACGCGGCCGGCCAGGTCGACCAGCTCATCGCGCCGGATGAACGGCTGCACGACGATGCCGCCCCACGTCTGCGTCACATGATACTCAAAACGCACCTGTCGTTCAAAACCCAGGGCGCGCCTTAGCCGGTCGGCGATCGCGATGGTCTCGTTGTCGGTCGAGTTGCTCCAGTTGAGGCCGGCCAGGCTCGTCGAACCGTCATCGCGGGCCAGGAGCCGGGCCGTGAGCAGAGTCCACAGCGCCGAGAACGGGTTGTCGTTGCCCACAATGACGGAGACCTTGAACTCGATGTCCACGCCCAGCCGGTGCAGCAGGCAGCCCAGGAGGATCGTGCCCGGGTTGAGGTTCAGGACCTCGCGCACGCCATAGTGAGTATAGTAGTATAGGTACTCGTCGAGCCATCTCAGCGGATAGTCGTTGGGCTGGCCCACGCCGCCCATGTAGCCGATGATGGTATCGGCGCCGCCGAGGTGGATGTTGGAGCCATCGATGCCCCGTGTGTCGGGCTGCTCCACGCAACTGGCGCCGATGATCTGCATGGCCGCCGCAAAGGCCGGCAGATCGCCGTCGGCCTCCTGCTCCTTCATCTTGCGCACGCGGATAAAGCGGCCCGGCATGAGCCCACCATGCTCGAGCGCCCAGCAGGCGGCCTCGATCACCCAGGAAAAGTACTGGCAGGCGCTGATCTCGAGTGTGACGGCATGCGCTTCATCGAACGCCAGGCCGCCGGCCTCCGCACCCAGCACCCGGCGCCGATAGTCGGCCACGCCGACAAACGCGCCACGGTCGCGCGCCTCGGCCAGCCATTTCAAGTCGGCCAGATGCTCGGGGCGCGTCTTCTCGACACACTTGAGGAGGGCCGGGAGCTGCCGCGCGGCGGCGGCCTGGCGATTGATCTCCTCCGGCGTGCCGTAGCGGGCCACTACATCGAGCATGTCGTTGACCGGCTGCGAGCCCACATCGAGCAGCACGGCGTTGACCGCATCCAGATGCCGCGCCGGCACGCTCAGCCGCGCCCGCAGCTCGTCGCGCAGGGTGCCCATTTTACAGCCTGGCCAGCGCCTGGTCAAGGTCGGCGATAATGTCCTCGGGGTCTTCGAGCCCAACCGAGAGCCGGATCAGGCCATCGTCGATGCCCGCCGCCGCACGTTCCTCGGGAGTCAGGTGCTCGTGGGTGATCGTGGGCGGGTGCATGCAGATGGTGCGGCTCGTGCCGAACGTGACGGCATGGACCACGAGTTGCACGCTGTCCATCACCTTCGCCGCGCCCTTCATGCCGCCGGGCACCACAAAGGAGAGCAGCCCGCCGCCAGCCTCCATCTGCCGCTGCGCCAGCATGCGCTGCGGATGATCGGGCAGGCCGGGATAGTTGACGTGCTGCACCTTGGGGTGCCGCGCCAGGAACTCGGCGACCTTGTGCGCGTTGGCGCTGTGCCGCTCCATGCGCAGGGTGAGGGTCTCTATGTACTGCAGCATCAGCCAGGCCTCGAAGGGCTGCAGAATGGCACCGACGAACTCGGTGGTGTTCCAGCGGATGTCTTCGACCAGCGCCTCTGGCCCGACGATGGCCCCGCCGAGCACCGTCGCATTGCCCGCCAGGAACTTGGTCAGCGACAGCAGGATAATGTCGGCGCCCAGCTCCAGCGGCTTTTGCAGCGCCGCGGTGGCCGTGGTATTGTCGACGAGCAGGGGCGCGCCGTGGGCATGGGCCACCGCGGCTACGGCAGCAATGTCGGTGACAAAGAGGCAGGGGTTGGAGGGCGTCTCGACCCACACCAGACGCGTGCGCTCGTCGATGGCGGCCTCCCAGCACTTGGGGTCGGCCGGGTCCGACACAAAGCGGAAGGTGACGTGGCAGCGCTCGGGAAAGATGGTTGCCGCCTGTTTGTAGCCCTCGCCAAAGACATGCAGCGAGGTCACGATATTGTCGCCCGGCCGGGCCATGGTAAAGATCAGGTTGAACAGCGCCTGCGAACCCGAGCTCGCGGTCACGCAGGCCTCGCCGCCTTCGAGCGCAGCCAGGCGTTCTTCGAGCACGCTCACCGTCGGCGTCTTGCTGCGACCATAGATGTAATCGGGGAACTTGTCAAAGCACTCATAGGGGTAGGTCATCGACTGGACGATGGGCGGCACAAAGGAGCGGAATTGGGCCACGTCCCTCAGCGGGTGGAACCCGGCATGCAACGCCCGCGTGCTGAGCCCCAGGCGGCGGTCGGCGCGGGGGCGTGGTTTGGCTTCAGGATCGTACTCCCAGTGGTCGCGCATGAAGAACGGCTTTTCGCTCTGCATCAGTAGTCTCCTCAACAGTGGTCGGTGGTCGCGTGCTCTGCGGCGCCTGAGCCACGAGTTTCGCCCCCGGGCGGGCAGTGTTCGCTTTCGGGCAAAGCCTTGGTCCAGTCGGCGCCGCTGCCGACAGGTGAGCCCATTTCACTGCGGGCAGGGCCCCCCTACCGTTCCCCCGTCGCGGGGGAATATGGTTGCGTGACCGAGCGCTGGTCCCTTTGGCAAACGGCAACACGTCGGTCCGGCGAGCGGAAGCCAGCCCAATTCCCCCGCGACGGGGGAACGGTAGGGGGGCCTCTGTGCAGCATAGATAGATGCCTGACGGCATCTCTCGCCAGTCGCCTTCTGGCGGCCGGTCGAATTGACGTATCGCGTATGGCTGAGCGACAGCACTACGGCTTGATCTCCTGCAACCGCTCCGGCGCCAGGTGGCAGCAGATGTGGTGCCCCTGCCCCAGGTCGCGCTCGGGTGGCGCCTCACGCTCGCACAACTCGCCGATCTTGAACGGGCAGCGGGTATGGAAGCGGCAGCCATCCGGCGGGTTCACGGCGCTGGGCACGAGCCCACTGAGGCGGATGTGATTGGGCGGCAGCGTGGGGTCGGGCCGGGGCACGGCCGCCAGCAGCGCCGTTGTGTACGGATGGTTCGGCGGCCGGTAGATCGCCTCGCAGGGGCCCCACTCGACGATGCGCCCCAGGTACATCACCGCCACATCGTCTGAGAAGAAGCGCACCGCGCTCAGATCGTGCGAGATAAGGATCATGGTCGTGCTTTTCTGCTGCTGGATCTCCTGGAGCAGCGTGAGCACCGCAGCCTGCACCGAGACGTCGAGGGCCGAGACCGGCTCGTCGCAGACGACCATGCTGGGGTTCGACGCGATGGCACGCGCAATGCCCACGCGTTGCTTCTCGCCCCCGCTCAGTTGGCGCGGCAGGCGGTAGTAATACTCTTCATTGAGCTTGACGGCGTTCAGCAGGCGCACCACTTCGCCGTACACATCGTCGGCCGGCACCACCCCTGCGGGCCGAGCCTCCAATCTCGACCCGGGGGTGCAAGCCTTGAAGCGCTTGAGAGAGGCCGCAATCTGCTCGCCCACACAGTAGGATGGGTTGAGCACGCCGTTGGGGTCCTGGAAGACCATCTGCAGCTCGCGGATGCTCGCCAGGCTGCGCTTGCGCAGTGGGCGCGAGACGTCGACGCCCAGGAACTGCAGCCGGCCTTCGTGCAGGGGCTCGAGGCCCACGATGGCGCGGGCCAGCGTGCTCTTGCCGCAGCCCGATTCGCCCACGATGCCCAGGGTGCGGCCGCGGCGCACCGTGAGGCTGACGTCGTCGACGGCGCGCACGTAGCGGCGCTTCTCTAGACCCACCAGCCCGCCCACTGTCTGGAAGGGCACGGCATAGTAGACCCTGACGTGCTGGGCATCGAGCACGGGCTCGGGCGCCTTGGCCGAGGAGAGACCTGACAGGTCTCGGAAAGGCCTGTCAGGTCTCTCTGCCAGCGCTCCCTCGGCAGCCCGCAGACAGCGCACCCAATGGCCGCTGCCGAACTGAGCCAACTGCGGCCGCTCGGCGGCACACTCCGGCCGCCGGTGCTCGCAGCGGGGCTCAAAGACGCAGCCGGCTGGAATGCAGTCGGGCCGGGGCACCTGGCCCGGGATGGGCACGAGCTGGCGCGTGCCCTTGGGCGCGTCGACGTCGGGCAGGCAGCGCATCAGCCCGGCGGTATAGGGGTGCATGGGCCGCTGGAAGATCTCGGTGGTGGGGGCAGACTCGACCACCTCGCCGGCATACATCACGGCCACCTTGTCGGAGATGCGGGCCACGACGCCAAGGTTGTGGCTGATGTAGAGCGTCGCCGTGCGGTACCTGGCTTTCAGCTCGGCGATCAGATCGAGCACCGCCGCCTCGACCGTCACATCGAGCGCCGTGGTCGGCTCGTCCATAATCAGCAGGGTCGGGTTGTTGAGCATGGCCATGGCGATGAGCACGCGCTGCTGCTGCCCACCCGAGAGCTGGTGCGGGTAGCGGCGCATGACGCCCTCGACATCGGGCATGTAGACACGCTCGAGCGCCGCCAGGCATTCGCGGCGCGCCTCCTTCTTGGAAAGGCCGCGGTGGGCAATCAGCCCTTCGGCCAACTGGTCGTCGATGCGCATCGTCGGGTTGAGTGCCGACATTGGCTCCTGGTACACCATCGAGATATCGGCACCGCGCAGCCGGCGCAACTCGCTCTCCGAGCGCCCACGAAGCTGCTGGCCCTTGAAGAGGATCTCGCCGCCGGCCACACGCCCATTGGGCCCCAAAAAGTTGACCACCGAGTAGGCCACGGTGCTCTTGCCGCAGCCCGACTCGCCCACTAGGCCGAGGTTCTCGCCCTCATAGATCTCGAAGGACACATCGCGCACGGCCTGGATGTCGCGCTTGCGCGTTTTGTAGGTGATGGCCAGATGCTTCACGGCCAGGATGGGCGTATCGCTCATAGGGTCCTCCGACACGTGAGGCGTGATGCGTAATGCGTGATACGTGATGCGTGATGCGTAACACGTAGTGCGCGTCACGCATCACGTATTACGCCTCACGTATCACGCATTACTGGTAGCGCATGCTCTCTTCGCGCACCCCATCGGCGAACAGGTTCAGGCCGATGACCAGGGTGACGATGGCGACGGTAGCCGCGAGCACGGGCCAGATGTTGGTCGTCATGCGGCCGTGACCCTCCTGCACCATGGCGCCCCAATCGGGCGTCGGCGGGCGCAGGCCCAACCCCAGGAAGCCCAGCGTGCCGATGTAAAAGGCGGCGTAGCCCATGCGCAGCAAAAAGTCGATGATCAGTGGGCCACGGCAGTTGGGCAGGATCTCGCGCACCATGATCGCCGCGTCGCTGTCGCCTCGCAGCTTGGCGGCGGCCACGTACTCGCGGCTGCGGATGTCCATCGTCAGGGCGCGCACGAGCCGTGCGATGCCGGGCGCGCCGCCAATGGCGATGGCGATCACCACGTTCACCGCCGAAGCGCCGACGGCCGAGATGATGATCATATAGAGGAGGATCGTCGGAAAAGCCATCAGCGCATCGAGGATGCGCATCACAGCCTCGTCGAGCCAGCCGCCATAGTAGCCGGCCGGCAGCCCCAGGGCGATGCCGACCAGGAACGCCACCAGCACCGAGATCGGCCCCAGCGTGAGGATGGTGCGCGCGCCAAAGGCCACGCGCGACCACACATCGCGCCCCATGTGATCGGTGCCCAGGATGTGCTGCGCCGACGGCGCCTGGTCCAGGTTCTTATAGTCCTGGTACAGCGGGTTGTAGCCCGTGGCGATGGGCGCCAAGACGGCGATCAGCACCCAGAAGAGCACCAGGACCAACCCCACCATGGCCACCCGCGAGGCAACGATGGCCGATAGGCTCTCTTGCAACCGCTGCCGGCTGCGCTGGCGAGCGGTCAACCGGGGGGTCCCTCCGCTGTCCCTCGCTACGCTCGGCTGGGGCTCCGGGCTTGGGGCTGTGCTTTCCACCAGCTTCCTCCTATGAGTACCGGATGCGCGGGTTGAGGTACGAGTAGAGGATATCGGCGATGAGCTGCGTGCCCACGGCCAGGACGATCAGCACCATCGCCCCGGCCTCGATGGCGTACACATCCTTGTAGAGCGCCGCGTTGAGCACAAAGCTGCCCAGCCCCGGGTAGCCAAAGACCGATTCGACCACCACCAGGCCGCCGATCAGCCAGTTTACGTGCAGCATGATAACCGTCACCGGGGCCATGAGCGAGTTGCGCAGGACGTGGCGCAGCACCACCTGGCGGTAGGGGATGCCCTTGAGGATCGCGGTGCGCACATAGCCCGAGTTCATCACCTCGACGACGCTGGCCCGCGTGATGCGCAGGATGTAACCAATCTCCACCAGGCTCGCCGTCAATACGGGCAGGATCAGCTTCTGCGGCTCGAGGAGCGGCGAGCCCGAAGTAGTGAATACGGTCGCGCCGGGCAGCCACTTGAGCCCCAGGCTGAAGACCATGATCAGGATGATGCCGGTGGCAAAATCGGGCGAGGCCGTGGTGATCAGCCCGCCCAGAGAGATGATACGGTCAAGCCGTTTGCCCTCGTGGAGCCCGGCAATCAGGCCGAGGAGCACCCCCAGGGGCATGGCCACCAGGAAGGCCAGCATGGCCAAGGCGCCCGAGTTCTGGATCCTCCGCCCGATGACCTCGCTGACAGGGCGCTTGTATTGCAGCGAGATGCCCGCATCGCCGCGGATCAGCCCCTTCGACAGCGGCACATAGTCGATCGGGGCATCGCTCGACTGGATCCAGCCCGAATACTCGAGGCGGTACTCGACCTGGCCCTGGCCCTGCACCCACAGCGCGGCGTGGTTGGCCGTGTCGATGCCCCAAAAGTAATGGCTGCCGTCGGCGCCGGTGCGCCACGACGCATCGTCGGGCACCTTCACGACGCTGCCGTCCTTCTGGCGCACCAGCTTGATCAGGTGCTCGCCCTGCACCAGCCATTGTGCCAGGTTGCCTTCCGGGTCCTGCGCCCACCACTGGTGAAAGCCTTGCACCGTGCCCTGCGAGATGACGATCTCCCGCAGCGGCAGCCCGACCAGGCTGCGGGCCTGCCAGTCGGAGCCCAGGAGCCACGAGACGTAGCGAGTGGCCACAGGGCGATGCAGGCCCAGTTGCTTCTCCATCGAGCGTTCCTGCTCGGGCGTCGCATAGGCGCCGAGGATGTTGCGGGCCACATTGCCTGGGGCGATCTCGGCGATGGCAAAGACGACGACGGAGACGAGCAGCATCGTCAAGAGCATCGTCGACAGCCGGCGGATTATGTATCTGGCCATGCGTTCCCTTCGTCGCGCCGCTCCGGAGAGGGTTTTGGTCGGTCAGCCGGTGGCGCAGGCCAGGACGCCTGCGCCACCGGCTGACCAAGACCGCAGCTTGCTAGCTCTGGCTATCGATCCACACCTGCTCGCGCTCGACGATCGCCTTGATGCCGCGCTGGACGTCGGCGGGCAACGGCTCCACCTGGTGCGTGGCGAGGATGTCGTCGACCATCTTGGCCGCGCGCGCCTCCATGGTGCTGGCACCACGCTTGACCCAGACGGCGTAGGGGTTCTTGTCGGCCAGTTTGGAGTAGTAGGGCTCTCGGTAGTGGCGCAGGGTATGGTCGTGGCCCAGGTAGCTGCCGGTCGGGCCCAGCTCCTCGATCACGTCGAGGGCCAGGGTCTCGTCGTCGACCACCACGCCGCGCGTCATGGCGCGGACAAAGCCCAGCGTGTCGTTGCAGATGGCGATCAGCGGCAGCGAGCCCTGCAGGCCGGCGTCCATAAAGCCCAGGTCGTGGATGATGTTGGCACCGTGCAGCAGCGCGCTCAGCAGGCTGATGGTCACCTCCATGCCGCACTGCTGGTCCATGGCCTTGGCATCGGTCGAGCCGGCCAGGCCAAAGACGGGCAGGTCGTAGTAGCGCCCCATGGAGGTGGGCACCCCCTGCTCGTCGGCCAGCACATAGCAGCCCACCATCGTCTGCAGGTTGTAGGGCCCGCCGTTCCACCCGGGCACCGCCACCGGCACGCCTTCATGCACCAGTTGCGCCAACACGATGCCGAGCAGGATGCCGGCATTCATCGAGGCCATGCAGCCTGCGGTCGTCGCCGGCGAGTTGACGCCACCCGCGTTGAGGGGGATCCAGAGGAGCGGCAGCCCCTTCTCGGCCAGGTAGATGCACTTTTGCAGCGCCTCGGCGTTGGCGATGAGCCCCGAGGTGACGTTGATGTAGCAGGTGGCAAAGGGCTTGCGCTGGAACGCCTCGGCGCCGCCGGCGATGATCTCGCACATCTCGACCGCTGCTTTGCAGCCCTCGAAATCGGGCGTGACAAAGACAATGGGCTTGGTCGTGTTGTTGAGCATGACCTCCATCTGGTAGCGGTCGTAGATGCGCTGGTCCACGTCCTCGGGCAGGAAGGCCGACATGACAAAGTCGATCTCGGGCAGCGCGTCCTGCAGCCGCGCCGCCGCGATCACGTCTTGCAGCACGGGTTTTCGTCGCTCGCCCGTGTGATGATCGAGGATATTCAGGCAGTCGGAGCCCCCGCCATAGTAGGCATTGTAGCCACCGGCGTTCATCGCTGCCTTGCCGCGGCGGTCGTAGAGCGTCATGCGCTTGGGGGTGCTGGCCAGGGCGCGCGTCACCATGTACTCGGGCAGGCGCACGCGCAGGCCATCGGCCTTGGCGCCGCCCTTGACGAGGATCTCGCGCGCGCGCTCGTCGTGGACGTCGACGCCCACACGCTTGAGGATTTCCAGGCTCGCCAGGTGGATGGCCTCGCATTCCTGTGTGCCCATGCGGGCATAATGCGCGCTCTCCATGCGCTGGCCGTGTGTCGTGATCATGAGTCATTCCCTCTATATGGCGGCGGCACACCTGACAGGTCTGCGCAGACCTGTCAGGTGTGCCGCCAGGAGCGCTATGCCTTGTCCTTCCACGCTCGATGGAGGATGCAGAACTCTTCGGGCGACGGCTCGACGCCGTGCACGGCCTTGGTGTAGATCTGCCAGACGTTCATGAAGAATGGCACGCAGATGGGGCCACGGTCGATCATGATCTGTTCCATCTTGCCGACGATCTCGCGCCGCGCAGCCACGTCGAGCGTGCCCTCGGCCTGCTTGGCCAGATCCGAGAACTCGTCGTCGATCCAGTGCGCTTCGTTCCAGGCGCCCGGCTTGCCCTCCGCATCGCCGGTGTAGGCCACCGTCAGCGTCATCGGCGCCAGCGGGCGGTGCGCCCACCAGGTGATGCCCATGTTAAAGTCGGTCCAGCCATCCCAATACTGGGTGGCAGGCATGACCTTGAGGTTGATGGTGAAGCCGCCGGCGGCCGCATCTTCCTTCAGCGCCTGGGCGTAGGCCATCGACTCGGGCCAGTCGGAGGCGACGGCCAGCTCCACCGTCACGCCGTCGCCATAGCCCGCCTCGGCCAGCAGTGCCTTGGACTTGGCCGGGTCGAAGGGCAGGGGCGCGATATCGACAAACTCGGGCTGCACCGGCGACACATGGCTGTCGTTGCCGATGACGCCCTGGTTGCGCAGCGCCACGGCCAGGATCTTTTCGCGGTTGTGGCAATACTTGAGTGCCTGGCGCACCTTGGGGTTGGTCCAGGGCTCCTGGTCGGCGCGGACGCGCAGGACGCGCGTGGCCGACGTCTCTGCGGGGAGCACGGTGAAGGTGGGGTCGTCCTTGACGCCTTCCCAGAGGGTGACCGGCGGCTCCACGACCATCTCCACCTGATTCGATTTGAGGGCCGACAGCCAGGCCGAGGGATCATCGCCGAGGTGGACCATGACGATCTCGTCGAGGTAAGGCAGCGGCTTGCCGTCCTCGCCGTTCTGCCAATAGTCCTCGCGCCGCACCAAGCGGCAGCGCTCGCCGGGCACATACTCCTTGACCGTGAAGGGACCGGTGCCGATCGGCTCGCGGGTGATATCGCCGCCAAAGGTCGCGGGCAGGATGGCGGCTGCATAGTGGAAGAGGTGCTCGGGCAGGAAGATCGTGGGGCTGGTGAGGTGGAGGGTGAGGTTATAGTCGTCGACCTTCTCGACCCCATCGGGCCTCAAGTAGCTCATCTGGCCCAGCAGCGCCGAGCCGACCTCTTCGCTGAGCCACTGCTGAAAGTTAAAGACGACGTCGTCGGCCGTGAACGTCTTGCCGTTGCTGAATTTGATGCCCTGGCGGACCTTGAGCTTCCAGGTCTTGAGGTCTTCGCTGGCTTCCCAGTTTTCGAGGAGGTAGGGGTGCGTGATGCCCTTGGCGTCGGTCTGCGTGAGGTACTCGAACACGTGCCGCCAGGGGTGCGACTGGCTGACGAGCGAAAAGCGCGCCGGGTGATCCGCGCGCTCGACCCGCGAGCGCAGGGTCAGCGTGCCGCCGCGCACGATGGCAGCCTGAGGTGCCGCAGTCGGGTTGGTCACCGCTGGCGCAGTGGGCGCTGCCGGGCTGCCGCAGGCGGCCAGGGCGTTGGCGCCGATGGCCGAGACGCCGAGCAGCGCGGCCAGGCGCAAAAAGTCGCGGCGTGACATGCCGCCTTGCCGCAGCACATCTCGGGCTTCGACGACGAGTGGATGGACCTTCTCGGTGCTCATTTGGGTACTTTCCTCCCTTTTCAGCGCGCCAGGCGTGGCTACATCGCCGGCCGACCTGGCCATGGCTACCAGTGGTGCAGAGCCGTCACGTGGTCGAGAGCAGCAGAACCCTATGCATCCCCGGCCGGCCCGCCGGTGGTGCGAGGCGCGGCTCGGCCGTGAGCGCATCCGAAAGGGGGAGAGCGAATGAGACAGCAGCGCTTCGCTCTGACATATCAGAGTATACAGCAGAATGCATCACATGTCAATCTTGGGATATCAGAATTGCCACGCAGCGCATTATGCGCTATAATTGCACTGTCAGTGTGGCGAGTTGCTTCTTGGAGCCTATCCGAAAAGCCGTAGCATAGCCCCTTGTGAGCGTGGCCGCGGGCAGATTCGGCGTCACAGCGAGGCCAGATAGGCACAAGGCCCTGGGCTACACGACTTTTCGGATAGGCTCTCAGTGAGAGGTGAGGCATGCTGCCGGAAGCCGAGGAGACATCGAGGACCAGGATACACCGCGAGCTGCGGCGCTCCATCATCATGGGGCATCGCCAGCCCAATGAACGGCTCGACATCCAGGAGCTGGCGCGGTGCTTCGGCAGCAGCGTCACGCCGGTGCGCGATGCACTGCAGATGCTGGCTCAGGAGGGGCTCGTCACCATCAAGCCGCGCTCGGGCTGCTTTGTCACCCACGTGACGCTGCGCGAGCTGCGCGACATCTTTGAGCTGCGGGCCATCCTCGAGGCGGCGGCGGCCGAGCGCGCAGCCACGCGCATCACCGTCGAACAATTGGCGCAGCTACGGCACGTCCACGCTGGCTACACCGGCGACGACGACGAATCCTACGACCGCTACACCGACGAAAACCGGCGCTTCCATTACCTGGTGGCCGAAGCCACGGGCAACCATGAGCTGGCCGAGGCGCTGGGGCGGCTGCACGACCGGGTGGCCCGCTTCATGGTCCTGCGCCATGGCGGCGAGAGCCAGATAGTGACTCACGCGCACATCGTGGAAGCCCTGGCCGCCCACGATGCGCAGGCCGCCAGGCAAGCGATGATCGATGAGGTCAACGCCTCGCGCGACGTCATCATGGAGCGGGTCATGCAGCAGGAGAGCGGCTCATGGCAGATCGCCGCGTGGAAATGATACTCTAGTACGTCCGCAGATAGCGCTCCACTTCCCACGGAGTCACCTGCAGGCGATACTCGTCCCACTCTTGCCTCTTGGCCTCCACAAAGCGCTGGTACACGTGCTCCCCAAGGGCGCGGCGCACCACCTGATCGGCGGCGAGGAGCGCCAGCGCCTCGGCCAGTGAGCCGGGCAGCGTCTCCAGGTGATGCGCGCGGCGCTCGGCTTCATCCATGCTGTAAAGGTCCTCTTCCTCTGGTTCGGGGGGAGCCATCGCCTCGTCGATGCCCTGGAGGCCGGCGGAGAGCATCACGGCAAAGGCCAGGTAGGGGTTGCAGCTCGGGTCGGGGCAGCGCAGCTCCAAGCGGGTCGCCTCGCGGTTGCTCACCCGGGGCACGCGGATCAGCGCCGAGCGGTTGGTGCGCGCCCAGCTCACATAGACCGGCGCCTCGTAGCCCGGCACCAGCCGCTTGTACGAGTTGACCAGTGGCGCGAGCAGGGCGCACATGCCACGGGCGTGGGCCAACTGGCCGGCGATGAAGCAGCGGGCCACCTGCGAGAGGCCAAAGCGATCGTCGCCATCGGCAAAGACGTTGTGGCCGGTGGTCACATCGCACAGGCTCTGGTGCGTGTGCATGCCCGAGCCGGCGATGCCGTGGATTGGCTTGGGCATAAAGGTCGCATGCAGCCCGTTGCGCCTGGCCACCGCCTTGAGCACGTACTTGAAGGTAATGGCATTGTCGGCAGCGGTCAGCGCGTCGGCGTACTGAAAGTCGATCTCGTGCTGGCCCGGCGCGCTCTCGTGGTGGCCAGCCTCCACAACGATGCCAAAGGCCTGCAGGCCCGCCACCATCTGCTTGCGCACCGAAACGGCCTCGTCGGTCGAATAGTCAAAGTAGCCGGCCTCATCCTGTGGCTCGGTGTGTGGTGCGCCGTTGTGCCCGTTGCGGAAGAGAAAGAACTCGAGCTCCGGCCCGCAGTTGTAGGCATAGCCACGCGCCGCTGCCCTGGCCAGCGCCTCCCCGAGCACGCGCCGCGGGTCACCGGCAAAGGGCTGGCCGGCCGGCGTGTACACATCGCAGATCAGGCGCGCCGTGGCCGGGCCGTCTTGCGTCTCCCAGGGAATGACGGCAAAAGTCGTCGGGTCGGGCACGAGGTACATATCGCTCTCGGCGATGCGGGCAAAGCCCTGGATCGACGAGCCATCGAACCACACGCCGCGGTCGAGCGCGACCTCGAGCTGGTTGACCGGGATGGTCACCCCCTTGACGATGCCCACCACATCGGTGAACTGCAGATGGATAAACTCGACCTTGCGGCTCTGCACCTCGCCGAGCACATCCTTGGCCGCCATCGCCGGCTGCGTCATGCTGGAGCCTCCTGAGCCCATACCCCGCACACAAAAAAAGCCCCGCCGGGCGCCACAACGCCCGCGGGGCTCCATCACCCCCGTCAGCGCACCTGAGCCAGGCGCTGACGGGGTGATTATACCACTGTCCTGCCGATGTGACACACCGAAAGTGGGGTGGTTGTATCCCAAGAGCAGCAACGCCCCCGTTTGTAGTATCGGAGGGCGGGTGCCGGGGCAGGGGCTGAACCCTGCCCCGGCACCCGCCCTCCGATACTACAAGCATGCTGTGGCACCACTGATTCCGCGATAACACATGACGAGGACATGCCCAAAAGGCAGATGATGTGCTATAATGGTGATAAGAGTATGCATCGACCTCTGCCCGCCTGCCCGCCCAGCCGGTCCACGCCCGGGAAAGGATGACCGCCATGGCCGATATCAGCAATGCTGCCCCGCTGCCCCCAGAACCAACCGAGCCCGGCGCCCCACTGCCGCTGCCCGAGCCCAGCGAGCCCGCGGCCGCGCTGCCGCCGCCTGAGCCGGCGGCGCCCAACCTGCGCCGCCCGATGAGCCGCCGCGAGATGGTGCTCGCGTTGGCCGGCGGCGGCGCCCTGATTGCCACCAATGCCGGCACCGCGCTGGCGAGCGGGCGCATCAGCACCGCCACTGCCGAACGCCGCGCCCAGGTGCAGATCGACGGGCTCGAGCGCGAAATCGGGCGCCTGCAGAAGCAGCTCGCCCTCTACCACGACATGGAGCGCATCGGGCTCGACAAGCTCATCCGCGCCATCCTCGAAGCCTACGATCGCTTCTGGCCTCCGGTGCGCGCGGCGGTGGGCCTGCTCCTTGGCGCGGTGCGCACCATCGACGATGGGCTGGCCCACTTTGAGCTCAAGCTGCCCACCATGCGCAGCGCCACGAGCATGCTCGGCGGCCTGCTCATCGGCCTCGAGGCGCAGATTACGTCGGCAAAGGAGACCCTCAACAACCTGCTCAAGCGCATCAGCCCGATCGGCGAGGCCGTGAGCGGATTCCTGACCTGGCTTGCGGACCGCGACCCGCTGGGCGTCTCCAGCGCCGTCCGCGATGCGGTCGACCGCCTCAGCGCGCTCGTGGCCAGCGTGCCGCCGCTGATCAGCGACCTGCGCGGGCGCCTGCTGGGGCCCCTCGACGAGGACTGGCTCGCCACCACCGCCGGCAAAGGGCTGCAGGGCGTCCTCTTCGACCCTCTGCGCAACACCCTGCTCACGCCGCTGCGGGCCCATCTCGAGCAGATCGACCAGGCCGCCGCCGGCTGGGAGGAGGAGTCCAAGCCGTTGCGCGCCGCCCTCGACGAGCGGGAAAAGATCCGGGGAGAGATCGCTCGCCTCGAGCAGGCAGCGGGCCATACTGCCCACTTGGCCCACTAGGTCGTGTTCGCAAACCCGTAGCATAGCCCCCCTTGGCCGCCGTAGGCGGCTTCGTGGGCATCTTGGACGGCGAGACCGGTGCCACAGAACGGCAAAACGGGCACAAGGCCCGAGGCTACGACGGTTTGCGAACACGACCTCGCAGCCTGTCGGAGAGCAAGCTTGTCGCCCTCAGCATCCTGGTGATAGCCGGGCTTTGGGCGTTGCCGCCATCTGGCTCTGAGCCAGGGGGGGTTGGCGGGTTGGCCCTGCCGGCTGCCCCTGGCGCGCCCGCGGGCGCGCCAGGGGCAGCCGGCAGGGCCAACCCGCCAACCCCCTTCAAGGATCGGCACCGGGATAGCGCGTAGCGTGAGAGCCGGTCGCCACCCGCGAGCCTCTCTCCGACAGCCTGCTGGCCCACCCGATTCGATGCGCTCAACCACCAGTGCCCATCCATCAGTAGCCCATCTCGCGCAGCGCCGCATCGTCGATGCCAAAGTGGTGGGCGAACTCGTGGATGACCGTCTGGCGCACCTGCTCGCGGACCTCGGCGTCAGTGCGGCAATAGGCCTCGATGGGGCCCTGGAAGATGGTGATCTTGTCGGGCAGCACCAGGCCATAGCTCGCCGTGCGCTCGGTCAACGGCACGCCCTCGTAGAGGCCGAAGAGCGTCTGGCCGCGCGGCACGCCCGCCAACGCCAACTGGCGCCGCGTGGGGTAGCGCTCCACCACCACCTCCACGTTCTCCAGCCGCGCCGCGAACTCGGGCGGCAGCGAGTCCAGCGCCTCAGCTACCAGGCGCTCAAAGCGTGGTCGCAGCAAGATCCACCTCAGCCGAGCCCAGCACCGGGAACTCGGTGACACGCAGGTTGGTGCAGCCGTAGGGGATGAGCGTGAGCTCCTCCGGCGGCTCGCTCGACTGCAGCGGGCTCGCAGGCGGCGGCGCGGCGGCGTTGTGCTCGAGCGTCCACGCCGGCAGCCGCCGCCCACGCACCGTGGCCACGAGCGGCGCGCCCTCGGGCGAGAAGGGGCGCTCGCCCACGGGCCGGCGCGCCAGGCGCAGCGAGCGCTCGGGATGCGCCTCGTCGAGTTCCAGGGCATAGTTCCAGGGCGTCGTCGGGTACACCGCCCAATCGGCGTGGGGCAGGTCGCCGCCGATCTGGCGCCACTCTTCGCCGATCTTGAGCGCATAGACGAGCGGGCCGCGCGCGATCGTCGCGGCGTTGTGGTAGCGCCGCGTGACGCGCAGCGGCATGGGCAGGCGCAGTGTCAGCTCCGTCTCGCCCGGCCACAGCCGCTCGACGCGGTGGAAGCGGCCCGCCGCGAGGGCCTGTGGTCCCTCGCCGGTGGCCTCGAGCGTGGCCCCCTCGGTCCATTCGGGCACGCGCAGCAAGAGCGGGAAACGCAGCGGCCGGCCGGTGCGCACCACAAAGCGCAGGGTATCGTCGAATGGGTACTCTGTTTCGCAGGCCACCTGCACGCGCGCGCCGCCGATCTCGGCCGTCACCTCGCTGGGCGCATAGGCCACGGCCGCGAGGCCGCCGCCGGGCACAGCCATCCACAGGCTCGCGGCGAACTTGGGCCAGCCCTGGCTGAGGTTGGCCGTACAGCAGCCATAGTTGGGCTCGAGGCCAAAGACGTTCGACCAGGGGCCGTTGGTGGCATAGACGTGGTCTTCGGCCACGCAGCACACGACCTGGTTGGCCTGCTGGTCGTACTGGTGCGCCCACATGTCGGGCGAGAAGGTGGCCGGCAGGGCGTTGTAGGCGATGCGCTCCAGGCGGTCGGCCAGGGCGGGGTCGCCCAGCGTGGCCGCGAGCACCTCGAGCGAGAAGAGGTACTCGACCACGGCGCAGAGCTCGGTGCCCTGCGACGGGCTGCGGCCGGCCAGGTGCTCGTCGCCGCTAAAGACGCCAGTGGCCTGGCCGTGATAGGCGTCGAGCGTCTCGATGATCTGGCGCACGGCCGCGCGGTCGCCATCGTCGCCCGACTGGCGCCACCACACCCCCGACGCCTTGATGGCCATGGCGTTGTTGACCACGTGGCTGGAAAAGTCCCAGCCGTCGGCGGGCACGCGCTCCCGCCAGGGGAAATCGGCAGAGTGGCCGCGCCAGTCGAAGCCCTGCTCGTGCGCCGTGGCCGCCAGGTCGAGCAGCCAGGGCTCGCCGCTGCGCTCGTAGAGCCAGTGCACGCTCAGCACCAGGTCGGCCCAGCGGTACTGGCCCCAGAGAAAGAGCGGCACCTCGGCGAGCTGCGCGGCCAGCCGGCGCAGGAAGCGCTGCATCGCCGGCAGCACGCGCCGGTCGCCGGTCGCGTCGCAGTACTGCGCCATGGCCTTGAGTGCGACAAAGGCGGGCCAGGGGTCGTATGCCGGGTACTGCACCCCCTGCGAATCGCTCTGCACCGGCCCCAGCCAGCCGTCCTCCCGTTGGTGGGCGAGGATATAGTCCAGCCAGTGGCGCACCTTGGCCTGCAGCCGGGGGTCATCGAGCAGGAAGGCCAGGGGCACGAAGCCGTCGAGCCAGTAGGGGCCGCGCTCCCAGCCCTCGGCCGCCCCGCCGATCCAGCCGCTCTCAGCCACGTCGGGCCAGAACTCGTCGAGGTGGCCGCTCAGGCCGTCGGCCTGCAGGCGGAGCTGCCGCGCCAGCCAGCCCCTGGGGCGGATGTTCGTGAGCGGCAGCGGCTGCAGGGCCAACGGCATGAGTCCTGGGGTGGGTGTTGGCATGGCAACCTCCGGGTGGTGGCGCCCCGCCGTACGGCGTGGCAGCAGCAAGACCGACAATGCTAACTTACCATCGAGGCGCCAGTCCGGCAAATCCATGCGGCAGGACACCTGACAGGTCTTCGAAGACCTGTCACACCGATTTCCCTGGCGGGTGGCCAATCGGCAAACAACCCGGCAAGGAGCTTGCCCACGTCACAGGGTAGGCTCCTCGCTGCCCGTCCCCCGTCGCGGGGGAATTGGGCTGTCTTCGCCCGCACAGGATCGCTCGCTTGCCACTTCTTGGCCGCACAGGATGCGGTCAGGCGCCCCAGTTCCCCCGCGACGGGGGACGGGTAGCGAGGGGCCCCACCCTGTAGCAGGAGAAATCGTCTGTCAGCCGCGACGCGAGCTGGACCGAGTTTTTGCCAGAAAGCAGGCGCTGGCCACCCGCCAGGGAGATTGGTGTGTCAGGTTCGACCAGACACGTACTCGGGCCAACTTGACTACTCTGGCACCCGGTGCTATCATGAATTTGTCGATATTGTCGATTCGCTTAGTCAGGAATGTGCCATGAAGCTCTCACAGAAGGGCGAGTACGGGCTGCTGGCGCTGCTCGAGCTCGCGGCGCAGCGCGGAGCGGGGCCTGTGCCGAGCGCGGCCATCGCTGCCGCGCGCGAGATCCCCGCGCAGTACCTGCAGCAGATCCTGCTGGTGCTGCGCAGGGCGGGGCTGATCCGCAGCGAGCGCGGCCCCCGCGGCGGCCACTGCCTGGCGCGCCCGCCGGCCGAGATTAGCCTGCTCGAAGCCGTGCGGGTGCTCGAGGGCACGACGGCCCCGGCGCCGTGTGCCGAGCCCGGCGCCGTGCCGGGCTGTCGCCAGTACGATCGCTGCGTCCTCGCCGGCATCTGGCGCCGCGTCGACGAGGCCACGCAGGCGGTGCTCGGCGCCGTCACCCTGGCCGACCTGGCGCGCCAGGAGCGAGAGCAGTGTTCCGCGCCGATGTACTACATTTAGGAGTGGCTCTATGAGAATCGTGAACGACATCACCGAGCTGGTCGGCCGCACGCCACTGGTGCGCCTGCAGCGCGTCGCCGCCGGCGCGCCGGCCGTCGTGGCCGTCAAACTGGAGAGCTTTAACCCGCTCTCCAGCGTCAAGGACCGCATCGCCGTGAGCATGGTCAACGCGGCCGAACGCGGCGGCCGGCTGCAGCCCGGCGGCACCCTGGTCGAGCCTACGAGCGGCAACACCGGCATCGGCCTGGCCTTTGTCGCCGCGGCGCGTGGCTACCGCCTGATGCTGACCATGCCCGAGACCATGAGCATCGAGCGGCGCCGGCTGCTGGCCGCGCTGGGCGCCGAGCTCGTGCTCACGCCCGGCCCCGAGGGCATGCCCGGCGCCATCCGCAAGGCACGGGAGATCGTGGCCGCCACGCCGGGCGCGCTGCTGCTGCAGCAGTTCGAGAACCCGGCCAACCCCGAGGTGCACCGCCGCACCACCGCCGAAGAGATCTGGGCCGACAGCGACGGCCGGGTCGACATCCTGGTGGCCGGCGTTGGCACCGGCGGCACCATCACCGGCACCGGCCAGGCGCTCAAGGCGCGCAAGCCCGAGGTGCGCGTGGTGGCCGTGGAGCCTGCCGCCTCGTCCGTGCTCGCGGGCGGCCGGCCGGGGCCGCACAAGATCCAGGGCATCGGCGCCGGCTTTGTGCCGGCCGTGCTCGACCGCGCCATCATCGACGAGATCGTGCCGGTTGCTGACGGCGACGCCTGTGCCATGGCGCGCCGCCTGGCGCGCGAAGAGGGGCTGCTCGTTGGCATCTCTTCCGGCGCCGCCGTGCACGCCGCCATCGCCCTGGCACAGCGCGCCGAGAACGCCGGCAAGCTCATCGTCGCCATCGCCCCCGACACCGGCGAGCGCTACCTCAGCACCCCGCTCTTCGACGCCTAGCGGCCCGTCAGAGAGGAATGCCCAAGGGTGGCGCGACCGGGCCTTGCGCTACGCACCACCCCGGTGCAGGTCCCAAAACCCCACCCGGGTTGGGGCCGGGCGGCGGCCCGTTTTCTGCGCTCAGGGCAGGCTTTCCGTGTCTTTCGCGGCATTTCGCGCCTTTCGTGTTCCAAACCCCTTGACATAGAACGGCTGTTCATGGTATAATGCATGCATCTGGCTTGGCCTAGAAAAGGAGCAAGGCGATGGATCTGACCGCTCGCCAGAAGCGCATGCTGGAGTACATCCGGGAGCACTTGCAGGAAACGGGATACCCGCCGACCATCCGCGAGATCGGCCGCGAGGTCGGCATCAGCTCCACCTCCGTCGTGAACTATAACCTCAACGTGCTCCAACAGAAGGGCTACATCCAACGCAGCCGGGAAACGTCGCGTGGCCTGCGGCTCGTCGGCGGCGAGGGTGCGCCGGCCGTCTGTGCCGAGTACGCCGTGCCGGTCATGGGCACCATTGCCGCAGGCGAGCCGCTGCGCCTCCCCGAGACCGACTTTTCCATCACCGACTATGAGTCGATCACGCTGACGCAGGACATCCTGCCCCCCGCGCCCGACCTTTTTGCCCTGCGCGTCAAGGGGAACTCGATGATCGATGCGCTGGTCAACGATGGGGATATTGTCGTGCTGCGCCTGCAGAGCCAGGCGGAGAACGGCGACATGGTGGCCGCCTGGCTGATCGACGAGGGCGAGACGACACTCAAACGCTTCTACTGGGAGAAGGACGGCAACCGGGTGCGCCTGCAGCCCGCCAACCCGCAGATGCGGCCCATCTACGTCCACCCCGCGAACCTCGAGATCAAGGGCAAGGTCGTCGCCGTCATCCGGCAACTGCAGTAGCCTCTGCCCCGAGGGCTTGGCCCGGAGGGGGGGTACTGGCGGGTAGGTGGTGGCGCAGGCGTCCTCGCCTGCGCCACCACCTACCCGCCAAAACCTCCTTGGCAACGGGTCCCTCTTGATCTCCTCCAAATTGCCTCCTCCACCCCCTTGACACAGAACGATTGTTCTGGTATAATGCTAGCACAGTTGTTCTGTATGGAGGGCCCCATGCGGCATTCTACTCTCGACCTGCAAGCCGACCGCATCGAAGCGGTCCTCGCTACCCATCGCACCCCAGCGCGCGTGACCGGCGGCGTGGTGACGCCGCGGCTGATCCGCTTCAGCCTGGCGCCATTGCCAGGCGTGCGGCTGCGGCGCCTGCTCGGCCTGGCCGAGGAGGTGGCACTGGCGCTCGATGCCCCGGCCTGTCGCATCGCGCGCGAGAACGGCAGCCTGGCGCTGGAGCTGCCCCGGCCCGACCCCGCCACGGTAGGGCTGTTCCAGCTCGCCGCGCGGCTGGCGCGCATCCCACCATGTGCGGCGCTGCTCGGGCTCGACGACGGCGGCACCCCGCTCCTGCTGTCGTTGGCGAGCCCCGACGTGGCCCACGTGCTCATCGCCGGCGCCACCGGCTCGGGCAAGACGGTGCTGGCCCGCGCCATCGTGGCCTCGCTAGCCATGTACAACCACCTGGGCCAGGTGCAGTTCATCCTGGTGGACCCCAAGGGCCGAGGCTTTGCGCCATTCGCCGCGCTGCCGCACCTGCTATGCCCGCTGCTGGCCGAGCCAGCCGAAATCACATCCCGCCTGCGCTGGCTCACCGAAGAGATGCTGCGCCGCGACCGCGAAGGGATCAGCGCGCCCCACCTGGTGCTGGCCATCGACGAGCTCGCCGAGGCCATCGCCGTCGGGGGTTCCGAGGTCGTGGAGGCGCTCACGCGGCTGACGCAACGCGGCCGCGAGGCGGGCATCCACGTCGTGGCGGGCACGCAGAAGCCGAGCGCCGGGCTGTTGGGGCCGCTGATGAAGGCCAACTTTCCGGTGCGCTTGGTGGGCAGCGTCGCCTCGGCCGACGATGCCCGCGTGGCCGCCGGGCTGGCGGGCACGCAGGCCGAGCGCTTGCTGGGCCGGGGCGACTTTATCCTGGTCTACCGCGGGCGCTGCCTGCGCTTCCAGGCGGCCTATGCCGGCGCCGACGAACTGGCGGCGCTCGCCGGGCGGCTGAGGCAGGGCGGGCGCACCTCGCGGCGCTGGCTGGCACCGCAGCGCGCGCCGGCGCTCGAGCCCCACGCCGAGTGGAGGAGAGTTCACTCATGAGCCTCGACATCTGGTTCCGAGAGGATATCAAACACATCCTGCTGGCCGCCGAGCGGGCGAGCGATGTGGCGCTGGCGCAGGGCGCAGAGAGCGCGGCCGACCTGGGCGCACTGCGCGCCTACCGCCGCGGCTATCGCGCCGCGTTGAGCGCCGTCGCCCTGGCCTGCGGCCTGACGCCCGGCCCCGACGACGGCACGAGTGGGACGGGCTTTCCAGCCGGTCCAGCCCGGCAGGCTGGGAGGCCTGCCCCACAGGGAGGGTGGCAATGAACGCCAAAAAAGTGCTCGCCATCTCGGCGGTCGCCTTCTCGATCGCCCTGGGGGTGGTCGTCGGCAACCGCATGAGCGCCGAGGCCATGGCGGTGGTGATCGGGGTTCTCTGCGGGGTGACGGCGAGCATCCCCATGAGCGCGGTCATCCTGGCCATGATGCGGCGCAGCCGGCCTGCCGTCGACGAGCGCCAGACCAACGCCTCGCGGCCCCCGGTCCTGGTGGTAGCGCCATCGCCCGTGCCACAGGCCGCGCCCGTCGCCTGGCCCGGCTATGCAGCGGCCTACCCCGCGCCCGCCGTGCCCGCACCGCGCGAGTATCACATCATCGGAGACGATGCTCTATGAGAAATGAGTCAGTGCGAGTGGAGCGCAAGCGCTTTGGCTTTTCGCCCGAGGTGTTCACGTGGCATGGGCGCCGCTACGACGTGCGCCGCGTCGAGCGCTGCTGGACAGAGTCGCGCGGCTCGGGCTGGCGCCGGGTCGAGCGGCGCTACTTCCGGGTGCACTGTGACCGCGGCACGTTCCAGCTCTGCCACGACCTCGTGGCCAACACGTGGAGGGTATGCTGATGGCTGCACAGATGGATTTCGGCCTGCTGTGGTACGACAACGACCGCACGCGCGACCTCACCGGCAAGGTTGCGCGCGCCGCCGCACGCTACGAAGCCAAGTTCGGCCGGCGGCCCAACGTCTGCTATGTGCACAGCGCCAGCCTCGAACGCGAGACGGAGTGGCAGGGCGTGCGCATCGTGGGCGCGCCCAACGTCCTGCCCAATCACTTTTGGATCGGATGCGCCAGCCGTTCGGCGGGTCGAGAGGCAGCCTGACCGTCAGCCTGCCATGTCATTGCGAGTACCCCAGGGTTCGGCGAACCCTGGGGTACTCGCAATGACGGCATGCTGGTGCAGCAATAAAGAGGCCAGGGTATGCACTACCCTGGCCCGGCGTCTGCGCCGCTCGCGCCCCACGAGGCGCCCCGGCGGCGTGGGAGCCGCCTCTGCTGGTCCTGTCAGGCGCTCTGACCCTCATCCGCCGTTGGGTCTACGAAGCGGTAGCCCACCCGGCGCACCGTCTGCAGATACTTGGGCTGGCCGGGCACGTCGCCGATCCTCTCACGCACCCAGTGGATGTGCACATCGAGGGTCCGCGTGTCGCCGGTATAGTCGGTCTCCCACACTTCTTTCATGAGCTGCTTGCGGGTGAGCACCTCACCCGGGCGGCTCATGAGAAGGCTCAGCAGCTTGAACTGCTTGGGGGTGAGCACCGAGACCTGGCCGTCGACGTCAAGACGGCGTGAGTCGAGATCGAGGGTGATCCTGCCCACGCGCAAGACGCGCGCCCCGCGCGACCGCCCCTCTTCGCTCAGCCATGCCACCAATTCGTCCTCCGTGGGCACGTGGTCACGATATAGAATGCCGCTTTCATCCCCGGCGAGGTCAATTGACGGCACGACTGCAACAACGTGGGCGCCAGCATTGCTCTGGCGCAGGTGTCGTGCGAGCCCGGCTGCCTGGTCGGGCGCTGCCTGTCCATCCACGATGACCAGGTCCGGCAGGCCGCCGGCAGTCTCCTGGAGCACTCGATCATAGTTCGTGGAGGTCACCACGTAGCGCCGGCCTGGCAGCAAGCGCCGGAGCGTGCCGGCAAGCGCCCCACCGTCGCTCACCACCAAGAGGTGTCTGGGCATGTCCGCACCCCTCACATTCACAGGATTTGTGGACGAGCCCGGTTGCCACCGACAGCCCCGGCAGAGACGGAATGCCGCCGCTCCTGAGCGCCATTATACTGCAGGAAAGCGAAACCCGCAATCCTTTCGCCGCCCGGCTGCGCCTCTTCTCCTGCAAGTTCCGGGCCACGAGTGACTGGCCGCGTTGCCATTGCGAGTATCCCATGCCGCCGTGCGGCATGTGCAAGCACAGAAACTGCGACTGTCATTGCGAGGAGGCCGCAGCCGACGAAGCAATCCCCAAGTGTGCCAGCACCCCAGATCGCGACGTGGGGATTGCTTCGTCGGCTGCGGCCTCCCCGCAATGACAAACGGGAAGTATCTCAACAGCGCAGCGAAGCAATCCCCAACGCGGTCATGCCGAGCGCCGCTGGGGATCGCTTCGCTGCGCTCGCCATGACACGGCTGGACTTGGCCACGAGCGACCCTTTGACGCTCTTCAGAGGCACAGGTATAATCCCGGCCATGCTCTGCACGCCGGGCGCGCCAGGGAGCCAGCCAGCCCGCCATGACCCCACCGTATTGGGAGATGAGGAGAAACGCGTGTCAGCCAGAAAGCACCTGAAGGACCTCGCCTTTGCCTGCGGCCTGCTGCTCCTCCTCATCGTCTTCTACTGGCCGGTGACTATCGGCGGCAGCACCATGGTGCCGGCCGATATCCTCTACACGCGCCAGCCCTGGCTGGCCCAGGCCCCGGCGGGCCGCGCGGTGCCGCACAACGGCCTGGTGGCCGACCTGCTGTTCGAGAACTATGTCTGGAAGCAGTTCATCGTCGACTCGCTGCGTGCGCGCCAACTGCCCCTATGGAACCCCTACGTGCTGAGCGGCGTGCCCTTCCTGGCAGCGGGGCAGCACTCGGCGCTCTACCCGTTCAGCCTGATCTTTTACGTCTTTCCGCTGGCGCGCGCCTTTGGGCTGTTCACCGTCTCGCAGCTCCTGGTGGCGGGGCTGAGCCTGTACTACTATGCGCGCACCATCAGGCTCTCGCGCCTGGCGGCCGCCGCCGGCGGCCTGGTGTTCGCCCTCTCGGGCTTTTTTCTCACCAGCACCGTCCATCCCATGATCATCGCCGTGGCTGCCTGGCTGCCCTTCATCCTGGCGGTGACCGAGCGCATGCTCGGCGCCATCGCCACGGAGGCCGGCTCGTGGCGCGAGCGCCTGGCCGCGCCGCTGCCGTGGCTGATCCTGGGCAGCGTGGGCCTGGGGCTGCAGTTCCTCGCTGGCCACGTAGAGATCTTTTACTACAGCCTGCTCGTCCTCGGCGCCTACGCGCTGTGGCGGGGCCTCGCCGAGCTGTGGCGCCGCCGCCGGGCGCTGGCGCTCTTTGCCGCCGGCTGTGCCCTGATGGTGGCGCTGGGCGGCGGGTTGGGCGCCGTGCAGGTGCTGCCCCTCTACGAGCAGGTGTCGGGCAACTTTCGCCAGAACTCGGCCACCTACGAGCAGATCGTCGGCTGGGCCTTCCCGCCCCGCCACCTGCTGGCCTTCGCCGCCCCCGACGTCTTTGGCAACCCCGCCGCCCACAGTTATGTGGATTTCTGGAGCGGCCAGACCGTCACCGCCCTCACGAATGCGCAGGGCGGCGCCATCGACACCATCTTCTGGGGCCAGAAGGATTATGTCGAGGGCGGCATCTACATCGGCCTGCTGGGCCTGCTGCTCGCTGTCATCGGCGCCCTCAAGCGGCCGCGCCGCCAGGCCTGGTTCTTTATCGCCCTCGGCCTCTTCAGCCTGACCCTCGTCTTTGGCCTGCCCACCTACCGGCTGATCTTCGCGCTGCCCGGCATCAACCAACTGCACTCCGCCTTCCGCTGGAAGTTCCCCTACACCGTCTGCATCGCCGTGCTGGCGGCGATGGGCGTGGAGGTGCTGGCCGAGGCGCGCTCGCGGCTGCCGCGCCTGCTGGGCCTAGGCGCGCTCGCCGTCTCGGCCGTGACCCTGGCCGGCCTCGCCGTGGCGCGCGCCTTCCCGGAACGTGTGCTGCCCCTGGCCGAACGCGCCCTCGCCGAGCTGGCCAAGGCGCCCGAGGCCTTTGCCGACGGCCGCGCCTTCTTCTCCTACGAGGCACGCAGCCTGCTGCTCTTTGCCTTCTGCCTCGGCGCGGCGGGCGTGGCGCTGCTGGCGATGGATTGGGCGACACGGAGGAAACCTACGGACTGTCATTGCGAGCGGAGCGAAGCAATCCCCAATTCACAGGGCGGCCGCCCTGGCTGGGGATTGCTTCGCTCCGCTCGCAATGACAAGCTGAGTGGCGGCGCACGCATCACGCATCACGCATCACGCATTACGCATTACGCGCCCCGCCTCGCCCTGCTCGCCATCCTCGCCCTCGACCCCTGGCTGTGGTTCCACGGCCTCATGCCTGCGGCCGACCCGGCGCCGCTGACGCAGCAGACGGACGTCGCCCAGTTCCTGCAGCAGCAGCCCGGCCCCTACCGCATCACCGTGTACGACACGCAGAGCCACAAGCCCCTGCCGCCGAACACCAACATGCTGTTCGGCCTGAGCTCGATCAACGGCTACGATTCGATCATCCCCAAGTGGTACGCCGAGGTGATGTCGCTCGTCGAGCGGCAGGAGCTGGAGTATAACCAGATCTCGCGGCTGACCCAGCCCGAGTCGCTCGATTCGCCCATCCTCGACCTGCTCAACGTGCGCTATGTGCTGACCGAGGAGACCATCGACCGCCCCGGCTACACCCTGGTGCACGACGGCACGCTGCGCGTCTACCGCAACGACGATGCCCTGCCACGCGCTTTTGTCACCTTCCAGGCGCAGGCCTTTGTCGAGCGCAGTGCCCTGCTCGAGGCGCTCCGCACGGCCGACCCGCGCCAGGCGGTGCTGCTCGACCAGGCGCCGGCGGGCTGGCAGCCCCCCGCTGCGCCGCCGGTGGCGCCCTCGGCGTGGCCGGGGGTCGCGTTCGTCGCCGACACGCCCAACGAGGTCAAGCTGCACGTCGCCATGCCGGCGCCGGGCCTGCTCGTGCTGGCCGACAGTTGGGCGCCGGGCTGGGTCGCCTATACGCTGCCCGACGGCCAGAGCCAGGAGCAGGCGCTCACCATCCTGCGCGCCGGCGGCACCGTGCGCGCCGTGCAGCTCCCGGCTGGGCCGCAGACGGTGCGTTTCAAGTATTCGCCGGGCTCGGTCAAGACGGGCGCCTTCATCTCCTTCATGGCCGGCGTGTCATTGCTCTTGCTGGCCGGAGCCTGGGTGTGGATGCGCGCCTACTCGCCCGGGGCCGAGGAGCACACCGCGCGCCGGGTGGCCAAGAACACCGTCGTGCCCATGGCGCTGCAGCTCCTCAACCGGGGCGTGGACCTGGTCTTTGCCATGCTCATGCTGCGCCTGTTGGGCGAAGTCGGCCAGGGCAAGTACTACCTGGCCACGCAGGTGGCGGTGATCCTCGAGATCTTGACCAATTTCGGCCTGAACACGCTGCTCACGCGCGAGGTCGCGCGCCACCGCGAGCAGGCCAACGGCTACCTGTGGAACACGAGCATCCTGCGCCTGGGGCTGGCGGCCGCCGTGGCACCGTTGCTCCTGCTCTTCCTGCTCGCCTACCCCATGGCGCCAGACACGCGCCTGGCGGTCGTGCTGCTGGCCATCGGCCTCGTGCCCTCGAGCATTTCGGCGGGGCTGAGCGCCGTCTTCATGGCCTTCGAGGTCATGGTCATCCCGGCTGCAGTCAGCACGGTGACCACGCTGCTCAAGGTCGGCCTGGGGGCGGGGGCGCTGCTGGCCGGCTGGGGCTTCCTCGGCCTGGCAGGGGTGTCGATCGTCGTCAACACCATCACCGTCGCCATCCTGCTCGTGCTCGTCTGCGCCCTCTTCTTCCGGCCGCACGCCGCGCCCAGCCGTGCCGTGCAGCGGGGGATGCTCGTCGAGTCGTATCCGCTGATGATCAATCACCTGCTGGCCACCCTCTTCTTCAAGGTCGACGTCTTTCTGCTTGACCGCGTCTGGGGCAGCGCGGTGCTCGGCTGGTACTCGGTCTCCTACAAGCTCGTCGACGCGGCGGGCATCATCCCGCCCACGTTCACCATGGCCATCTTTCCGCTGATGTCGCGCTATGCCAACTCGTCGCGCGAGTCGCTCTACAAGGCCTACATCCTGGCCATCAAGCTGCTGCTGGCGGTGGCGCTGCTCATTGCGTTGGCGGCGACGGCCCTGGCCTACCCGCTGGTATCGATCCTGGGTGGCTCGGCCTACCTGCCGCACTCGGCCATTGCCCTCTCCATCATCGTCTGGTACATGCCGCTGGGCTTTATCAACTCGGTCACCCAATATGTGCTCATCGCCCTCAACCAGCAGCGTTACCTCACCAAGGCCTTTGCCGTGGGCCTCGCCTGCGGCCTCGCGGCCAACGTGCTCCTCATCCCGCCCTTCGGCTACCAGGCCGCGGCCGCCGTGCACATCTTTTCCGAGCTGGCGCTGCTCATCCCCTTCTACATCGGTGTGCGCCGCTACCTGGCCCCCGTGCCCTGGCTCGCCATCCTCTGGCGGCCCTTCGCCGCTGCCGGCGCAGGGGGGGCGCTGCTCTGGGTGCTGCGGCAGCAGAGCCCCTATGCCGCGGCGCCGCTCGCCATCGCAGTGTACCTGGTGCTCCTCTTTGCCCTGGGCACCTTCAACGCCGCCGACCGCGCCCTGCTGCGCCAGGTGTTGCCCGTCGACCGCCTGCTCGACCGCCTGCGCCGGCGCCTGCCTGTGCGAGTGGGGTAGGGGACGGCTCCCTTGACGCTCTCGGGAATATCGGCTAGAATGCCCGCCAAGGTGAATGGAGGCGAGCAGTGGCAGAGCTGACAACGGTGGGCAAGATCGCTGATTTCGTGGGGCGCGAGGTGCACCTGCAGGGCTGGCTCTACAGCCGCACCGACAAGGGGCGCCTGCAATTCCTCCAGTTCCGCGACGGCACAGGCACCATCCAGGCCGTGGTCTTTCGGAAGAACGTCTCGCCCGAGGCGTTCGAGGCCGCGCGCGGGGTGACACAAGAATCCTCCTGCGAGGTGTGGGGCACGGTGCGCGCCGACCCGCGGGCACCCGGCGGCTATGAGATCGACGCCGGCGACTTCCGCGTAGTGCAACTGGCGCAGGATTACCCCATCACGCCCAAAGAGCACGGCATCGACTTTTTGATGGACCGCCGGCACCTGTGGCTGCGCTCGCCGCGGCAGCACGCCATCCTCAAGGTGCGCGCCACGGTCATCAGCACCATCCGCAACTGGCTCGACGCGCAGGGCTTTACCCTGGTCGACACGCCGGTGCTGACCCCGGCGGCCTGCGAGGGCACGACCACGCTCTTCGAGACCGAGTATTTCGGCGAAAAGGCCTACCTGACGCAGAGTGGCCAGCTCTACAACGAAGCCACCATCGCGGCCTTCGGCAAGGTCTACTGCTTCGGCCCCACCTTCCGCGCCGAAAAGTCCAAGACGCGGCGGCACCTGATCGAGTTCTGGATGGTCGAGCCCGAGATGGCCTACGCCCACCTCGACGACTGCATGCGCGTGGAGGAAGAGTTCGTCAGCGCCATCGTGCAGACCGTGCTGCGCGAGCGGCAGGCCGAGCTCGAGCTCTTGGAGCGCGACACGGCGCTCTTGGCGCAGGTCACGCCGCCTTTCCCGCGCATCTCCTACGACGAGGCGGTGGAGGTCCTCAACCGCGAGGGCGTGGCCATCACCTGGGGCGAGGATTTCGGCGCGCCCCACGAGACGGCGCTGGCGCAGCACTACCAGAAGCCGGTCTTTGTGCACCGCTACCCGGCGCGTTGTAAGGCCTTTTACATGGAAGAGGACCCCGCCCGGCCTGAGCTCTCGCTTTCGGTCGACCTGCTGGCCCCCGAAGGGTACGGCGAGATCATCGGCGGCGGCGAGCGCACCGCGCGGCTGGAGCTGCTCGAGCGCCGCATCGCCGAGCACGGCCTGCCGCGCCAGGCGTTCGAGTGGTACCTCGACCTCAGGCGCTACGGTGCCGTACCCCACTCGGGCTTTGGCCTCGGCATCGAGCGCACCGTCGCCTGGATCTGCGGCCTCGAGCACATCCGCGAGACCATCACCTTCCCGCGGACGCTCGGGCGCATCTACCCGTAGGCGGGGCGCGGGGGCGCGAAAGACGCGGGGGCGCGAAAGACGCGAAAGGACGCGAAAAAGACGTTCCCTTTCGCGCCCCTTTCGTGCCCGTTTCGCGCCCTTTCGCGAGTTTCGTGCCTTTCGCGCCCGTTTCGCGCCTTTCGTGCTCCATAGCCCTTTCGTTCCCGTTTTCATCCGCCCAGCGGGCCTAGACCCGCGCCGTTGCAGAATGCGTCGACCACGCCATGGCCACCTCGCCTCCTGCTGCCACACCCGGCCGCGGCGCCGGGGGGTTCTCTGCCTTTCGCCTGGCCGGCCGCTGGGCCCGCCGCTGGCGCCCGCCGGGCCTGGCCCCGGGCCAACGCATTGCCGACCCCGAGCGGCGCGGCATGCTGATGTTCTGGCTCGACGGGCTGGCGGCCAACGTCAGCGAGTCGTTCTTCACCCCCTACCTCTCGCTCTACTTGCTCGCCCTCGGCGCGACCGGGGGGGAGGTCGGCATCCTCGCGGCGGTGACGGGCCTGGTCGGCACGCTGATGTTCCTGCCCGGCGCCCGCCTGGCCAGGCACTCGCCCAACTATCGCGGCGTCGTGGTCGCCACCTCGCTCGTGGCGCGGGCGATGCTGCCACTCCTGTTGCTGGTGCCCTGGATCCTGCGCGGCCAGCCGGCCATCGCCGCCGTCATCATCCTGGCCGCGCTGCGCATGGCGAGCACCCAGCTCGGCGTGCCCGCGTGGACGGCATTTGCGGCGATGATCGTGCGGCCGACGATACGCGGCCGCTATTTTGCCTCGCGCACGCTGGCCATGAGCCTGGCGGCGCTGGTGGTGGTACCGCTGGCCGGCCGGCTGATCAGCGACCTGGGCGCGCCCCAGGGCTACCAGATCAGCTTTGCCCTGGCCTTTGGCGCGGGGATGCTGTCGACGCTGGCCTACTCGCGCATCCCGCTGCCGGCCACGAGCACGCGCGCGCCCAAGGCGCCGCTGCCGCTGGGCCAGATGCTGCAGGCCCTGCGCGCCCGGCCGGCCTTCCTGCGCCTGTGCCTGACGACGACGCTGGTCAACCTGGGCGTGCAGATTGCTGCGCCTTTCTTCAACGTCTACATGGCGCGCGACATGGGGCTTACGGCCGGCCTCATCGGGCTGACGACCACCTGCAGCACCGCCTTCGACGTGGTGGGCCAGCGCTTCTTTGGCCCCTTTGTCGACCGCCACGGCCTGCGCCGCACCATGGCCATCACCAGCCCCTTCATCGCCGTCGTGCCCCTCGCCTGGCTCTTGGTGCGTGAGGCCTGGCACATCTTTCCCATCAACGTTGTCGTCGGCTTTGTCTGGGCGGGCTACAACCTGGCGGTCTTCAACTACCTGCTGGCCTCCACGCCCGACGACCAGCGGCCGCTCTACAGCGCCATCTACAACACCGTCAACGGCCTCACCACCGTCGCCGGCCCCCTCGCCGGCGCGCTGCTCTTCGACGCCCTGGGCTTCCATGCCTGCCTCATCGCCTCGTTCGTCGCCCGCGCCATCGCCGCCGTGCTCATCATCCTGCTGCTCGGCGAGGCCGGCCAGCACGCCATGAAGCCGGCGAAGCAGACCGGGTGACGGGGGTTCACCGCCAAGACGCAAATGGATGCAGGATGCTCCATCCCCCATCTTGGCGTCGTCTTTGCGTCTTTGCGCCTTTGCGGTTTCCGTACTCTGCCCTCAGCGCCCGAGATTGTTTGACACTGCGGCGGCTGCATGGTATACTCCACGGTGCAGCGCTACGTGGGCCGTTAGCTCAGGTAGGTTAGAGCACCTGCCTTTTAAGCAGGGTGTCGCTGGTTCAAATCCAGCACGGCTCACCTCGTAGTGGCCCGTGCAGGTTCTGCTGGGCGCTTCGGCGCCCGCTAACGACCGGGCCACTCCACAGCCTGCAATGCCACCCTAGCTCAATCGGCAGAGCAAGCGCTTCGTAAGCGTTAGGTTATCGGTTCAATTCCGATGGGTGGCTCTCCGGCACAACATGATGGCCCGCAAGCGCGAGACCCCCTGTCTGCAGCAGCAGAAGGGGGTTTTCTCATGTGGCAGCCGGAATGGACGTTGACAACTGCCTGGATTTGGCCTATAATCCTGCCTGTACGCACTTTGTAGGCGTCGGCAGGCCGTCATGCACGCCGGCCCCGGCGTGGAGCCAACCCGGTCACACCCCCCGAACAGTCTGCGCGGTCGGCTGCAGGTGCTGCCCTGGGGGCAGCCCTCGTTCGTACGGCGCGCCGTGCGCCGCCTCCACCTGGCAACTGAAGACACGCTTGCTCATCGCAAAGGAGCCAAGAATGACGCGCCAAGTGTCGCGGCCGGCATCACCCTCCGGCCTCTGGGCCGAGCCCAGCCGCTCCTGGTTGGCCCTTGTGGCCTGGTTGGTCCTGCTGCATGTGATCCTCTATCTCCGGCTTCCCACGGGCATTTCGCCGACGCTGCATTCGTACCTGGTGCAGCCACTGCTCTGGTTGGTGACGGCGGCGCTGGCCTTCTGGTTCTGGCGGCGGCGCGGCGAGGGCCGGCTCGTGCCCGGCGACCGCTGGCTCTTGCCGCTGTGCGCGCTGGTGGGCGCGCTGCAGGTCGGCTTTTATGTCGTCACCGGGCTCTTCCGCGGCTTTGGCCCCTCGCCCTACGGCAGCACGTTGCAGCTCATCGCGCTGAACCTGTGGTTCGGCGCCGCGCGGCTGCTGGGGGTCGAGCTCGCCCGCTGGTACCTGCTGACCGCCTTAGCCAAGCGCCGCGCCTGGCTGGGCCTCGCCGCCGGCTTTCTCTTGCCCTGGCTGTTCCAGACGGGCCTGTGGGCCTTTGAGGTCCTGAGCTCGCCCCAGGCGGCGCTGTCGCTCACAGCGCGCAGCCTGCTGCCCGCGGCCGGCGAGAACCTGCTGGCCTGCTACCTGGCGCTCGTGGGCGGGCCGTTCGCTGCGCTGATCTACCGCGGGGTGCTGGCGCTCTTCGCCTTCCTCACCCCCGCCCTGCCCAAGCTCAGCGTGCTGACCGCTGCGCTCCTCGGCATCGGGACGCCGCTCATCGGCTGGCTGCTCGTCTCGGCGCGCGCCGAGCAGCGGCGCAAGGCCCAGGCCGCGCCTGCCGAGCCGGTGGCCTAGTCTGTCCAGGTAGGGGTTTTGGAGGTTGTCGGGCCAGGTAGTCTGCCCGCGGGCAGTAGACCTGACACACCGATTTCCATGGCGGGTGGTCAGCGCCAGCTCTCTGGCAAAAACTCGGTCCAGCTCGCGCCGCTGCTGACAGGCGATCCCGCCTCCCGCAGGGTGGGCCCCCCTACCGTTCCCCCGTCGCGGGGGAATTGGGTCGCCCGACCGCATCCTG
>JAKPJZ010000197.1 GCA_029553955.1 Chloroflexota bacterium | reverse complement strand
TCGCCGGGCTGGGCGGTGACGAGCTCGTCGTCCAGCTCGAAGGCGATGCCGGGGTCGTTGGCTGGGGTGCTCATGGGGCGCGCTCCGGTCGGGCGGTGGGCGCGGCCACCGGGGCGGCAGCGCCTTTGCCCCGCGGCTTGGGCAGATCGCCCGGCCAGGGCGCTTCGCCCACCTCGTGGCGGAAATACTTGTGCATGCAGCGGATCGGATTCGGCGCAGCCTGGCCCAGGCCGCAGATGGAGGCGTCGCCCATGACCTGCGCCAGATCGTCCAGCGTGTCGGCGTCCCAGACCTCAGCCTCCATGAGCCGCGCCGCCTTGGCCGTGCCCACACGGCAGGGTGTGCACTGGCCGCAGCTCTCGTCCGCCAGGAAGCGCATCACGTTCAGGGCGGCATCACGGGCGCGGTCGTCCTGGCTGAGCACGATGACAGCAGCCGAGCCGATGAAGCAGCCATAGGGCTGCAGGGTGTCGAAATCCAGCGGCACGTCGGCCAGGCTGGCGGGCAGAATGCCGCCGCTGGCGCCGCCGGGCAGGTAGGCATAGAGCGCGTGGCCCTCGGCCATGCCGCCGCAGTATTCATCGATCAGCTCGCGCAGCGTGATGCCGGCGGGCGCAAGCTTCACACCCGGCTGCGCCACGCGCCCGCTCACGCTGAACGAGCGCAAGCCCTTGCGCCCGTGGCGGCCGTGATTGGCAAAGGAGTCGGGGCCTTTCTCCACGATGTCGCGGACCCAGTACAGGGTCTCGAAGTTGTGCTCCAGCGTCGGCCGACCGAACAGGCCCGTCTGCGCGATGTAGGGCGGGCGCATGCGGGGTTCGCCGCGTTTGCCTTCGATGCTTTCGATCATCGCGGACTCTTCGCCGCAGATGTAGGCCCCCGCGCCCCGGCGCAGCTCGATGTGGGGCAGCGGGCACGGCGGGTTGGCCATCAGGGCGGCGATTTCGCGCTGCAGCAGGCGCCGGCAGTCGTGGTACTCGTCGCGCAGGTAGAGGTAGACGGCCTCGGTGCCCACCACCTGGGCGGCGATCAGCACGCCCTCCAGAAAGCGGTGCGGGTCGCGCTCCAGGTAGAAACGGTCCTTGAAGGTGCCGGGCTCGCCTTCATCGATGTTGACGGCCATCAGGCGCGGGGCGGGCTGCTCGCGCACGATGCGCCACTTGCGCCCCGCCGGGAAGCCGGCGCCCCCCAGGCCGCGCAGGCCGGCGTGCTCCAGCGCCTCGATCACCGATTCGGGGTCGTGTTCGCCGTTCACCACGGCGGCGGCCAGGCTGTAGCCGCCGGCGGCGCGGTAGGCGTCGTACGCTATTGTTTCAATAGCTTCCGATGACCATTCTGCGCCGGTATCAGGTCGTTTTTGTTCATATTTTTCGCTGAAAGGGCCTTCCGAGGTGCCCGGCGGGGTGTCCGCAGCCCCCAGGGCCTTCACCGCGGCCACCACGGCCGCCGGTGTGGCCCGCGGCAACGCCTGCTGGCCGGCCAGCACGGCGGGCGCCTGCTCGCAGCGGCCGATGCACGGCGCCTCGATC
>JAKPJZ010000160.1 GCA_029553955.1 Chloroflexota bacterium | reverse complement strand
GTCAATCTTGGCCTCTGCCTGCGCCAGCAACTCAGCCTTCATCTCAACACGGGTACGCTTCATTCGTCAAACCACCTACACTAAACATAAAGTCTTGCCCCTATTATGCCACAACTCGCCCCAAAACTGAACTACACCCCCATCCCCCATTTGGCTCCTCAGCCCACCTCAGCTATAGTATGTTGCTCAGAATGCCGCTCCCGCCGTTAAGACAGAGGACGTGCATCATGCCGCTAGTGCTCTCCGCCTCCGCCGCCCGCACGCTCATGGTCGCCGCGCAGGGCCTCGACCGCCGGCGTGAGGGCGCGGCCTGCAAAGCCGATGTCCTCCAGACCATCCGCCGCATGGGCGTGTTGCAGATCGACACCATCCACGTGGTCGCCCGCGCCCCCTACTTTGCGCTCTGGAGCCGCCTGGGCGCCTACGAACCGCGCTGGCTGGAGGAGCTCGAGGCCGAGGGCGCGCTCTTTGAGTACTGGGCCCACGAGGCCTGCTTTATCCCCATCGAGGACTATCCACTCTACCGCCACCGCATGGCCGACACCGGCTCGCTCGGCTGGCGGTACTCGCACGCGTGGATGGCGGCGCATCGCGAGGTGGCAGAGCGCGTGCTGGCCCACATCCGCGAGCAGGGCCCGGTGCGCGCGGCCGATTTCGTGCGCCAGGGCGGCAAGGGCAACGGCTGGTGGGATTGGAAGCCGGAAAAGATCGCCCTGGAGTCGCTCTTTGCGGCTGGCGAGCTGATGGTGGCGCGCCGCGAGCGCTTTCAGCGCGTCTACGACCTGCGCGAGCGCGTGCTGCCCGGGTGGAGCGATGCGCAGCTCCCGCCCAAGGAGGAGACGCAGCGGGCCCTGGCGCTCAAGGCCGTGCGCGCCCTGGGCGTGGCGCGCGAGGGCTGGGTGGCCGACTATTTCCGCTTCCGCAAGGGGGAGGCGCGTGAGGCGCCGGCGCTGCTGGCCGGGCTCGCCGCCGAGGGCGCGCTGCGCGCGGTGCAGGTGGCGGGTTGGGATGGCCCCTGCTACCTCCACCCCGATCAAGCCGGCCTGGCCGAGGAGGCGGCGTCGGGCGCGCTCGTGCCCACGTTGACCACCCTGCTCACCCCCTTTGACCCGCTCGTCTGGGACCGCGCGCGCACCCGCGCCGTGTTCGGCTTTGACTATACCGTGGAGTGCTACGTCCCCGCCCCCAAGCGGCGCTATGGCTACTTTTGCCTGCCCATTCTGCGCCGCGGCGAGCTGATTGGCCGGCTCGACGCCAAGGCGCACCGCACCGAGGGCCGCTTTGAGGTCAAGGCGCTCTACCTCGAGCCCGGCGTCGCCACGGGGGTAGGGGCAGTTCGCGAACTGCCCCTACTGGCCGTCGACCTCGCCCAGGCGCTCGCCGAGTGTGCCGCCTGGCACGGCACCCCCGAGGTCGTCGTCGGCCCGTCGCAGCCGCTGGAGCTGGCCGGCCTCGTTCAGCGCGCCATTCTCGGATAGGGGTTTTGGGTTGTGTGGTGTCGTTGGCCCGCCCCGCGGGGCGGGCCAACGACACCACACAACCCAAAACCCCTGAAATGGGAGAAGACACCATGCGCCTGGCCGTCGTCTCCGACATCCATGGCAACCTGCCGGCGCTGCAGGCGGTGCTGGCCGACGCGGGGCGGCACGGCGCCGATGGCTTGATCGTGGCCGGCGATTTCTGCACCGGCCCACAGACCGGTGAGGTCGTGCGCTTGCTCGCGCGGCGCGACAACTGCTGGATGATCTACGGCAACCGCGACCGCTACCTGGAGGGCCTGGGCCCGGGCGACCCGCGCTGGTGCAGCCGGCAGTGGGCGCCCCTGCGCTGGCAGAGCGAGCACCTGGGGCCGGAGGCGCTGGCGCTCATCGCCGCGCTGCCCGAGCAGCGGGTCGTGGCGCTGCCGGGCGCGGCGCCCATCCGCGTGGTGCACGGCTCGCCGCGCCGGCTCTCGGAGATGCTCTTTCCCGACCGCGACCCGGCCAGGCTGCGCCTCTTCGAGCAGGCCGGGTTCCTCGCGCCAGGCCAGGGGCCCCCGCCGTTGGAAGCGGCGCTCGCCGGGGTGCGCGAACCGGTGCTCGTCTGCGGGCACACCCATATCGCCTGGCAGCAACGGTGGAGCGGCGGCCTGGCCCTCAATCCGGGCTCGGCGGGCGAGCCCCTCGAAGGCGACCCCCGCGCCCGCTACGCCCTGCTGACCTGGCGGGGCGGCTGTTGGCAGGCCGAGTTGCGCGCCGTGGCCTACGACCTGGACTTGATCCGCGCCGCCTACCGCGAGAGCGGCCTTCTGGCCGAGGGTGGCCCCTTCGCCCACGCCTGCCTGCGCAACATCGAGACTGGGCAGAACTGCTCCGGTCGCCTCGTCGCGCACATCGAGCGCCTGGCCGCGGAGGCCGGCTGTGCCGGCGGCGCCGTCATCCCCGACGAGGTGTGGGAGCAGGCCGTCGCCGGCTTTGACCGGGAGGCATGATTCGACCTGGTGGCAGGAGACCCCCTACCGTTCCCCCCGCGGGGGAATAGGCTGTCTGCTCGAGTGGCGTTCGAAGGTGAACTCCCGAACAAGTTCGGGGCTCCGGCTCAAAGCTTGCACCTGGTCTACGCCTGGGGTAGAATGCTCCTCCATGAGACGGTTGTATTGGCTGCACCTGTTGCCCGGCCTGTCGGCCGCCCTGTTCCTAGCCGAACTGATGCGGCGGCATGGCTACGCCAACGTGAGCGTCCCCCTCTGGCTTGGCGGCCTGTTGCTCGCGGCCGCCATGGCCGGCCTGTGGCTGGCGTACGCCCGGTTTCTGGCCAGGCTCCTCCAGGTGCCCTACGAGCAGGCGCTGCGCCTCGACCTCATCTCGTACTTGCCCTTCGTGGCGCTGCTGGCGTACTTTTTGCCCATCTTTCAGCACACCGTCAACGCGGCGACGTACCTGGTCCTCACCACCGTGGCCCTCTCGCTCGCCCTCAAGGCGGCGGTCGTGCTCGCGCACTTCCAGGACGGGCTGCGCGCGTTGCTGGCGCGGCCCTACCTCGTCGTCGGCGCCATCGCCGGTCTGGGGCTCGTGCTGCGGCTCAGCCTGATCGCCGCCAACCGCTTTCATGGCGACGAGGCGCTCTATGCCCATTGGGGCCTGCTCATTGCCGGCGGGCAAGACGTCTGGCTCAGGACCGAGATCGTCGACAAGCCCCCCGTCTTCTTCTATACCCTGGCGCTCTTCTTCAAGCTCTTCGGGCCGACGGAGACGGCTGCCCGCCTGCCCAACATTATCGCCAGCGTCGCAGACATCGCCATCCTCTACGAGCTGGCGCGCGGGCTCTACGGCCGTCGCGTGGCCGCGCTGGCCGCCCTGTTCCTGGCCCTCTCGTCCTTTGACATCCTCTTCGCCCCGACGGCCTTTACCGACCCGCTGATGGTGGCCCTGGCGCTGGCCGGCTGCCTGGCCGCGTTCAAGGGGCGCTTCCTCGCGGCGGGCCTGCTCGCCGGGTTGGCGCTGCTGACCAAGCCGACGGCGCTCATCTTCGTGCCCCTGCTGCTGTTTGTAGTACTGGAGAGCGGGCGGCGTGACAGACCCAAGTCTGTCACGCCGCCCGCTCTCCAGTACTACAAGCGGATAGGGCTGCTGGCGTCGGGCCTGGGCGCGCTGATCGCGGTCGGGGCGCTGTGGGATATCGGCATCCGTGCCGGCAGCCCCTCGGTGGTGACCGCCGGCACGGCGCACTATGGCGGCATGACCCTGGTGCCGCTGGCTGAGCTCCTGCCGCACCTGGGCGAGTGGCTGGGGCAGATGCGGTACCTCACCGCCTCGCGGCCCATCGATGCGCTGCTGCTCGTGGGGGTGCCGCTCCTGGTGGGCTATGGCCTGTGGCGCCGCGAGCGCAGGCCGGGCTGGCGCTACGACCTGGCCCTCGCCGGCTTTGCCGTCCTGTTCATCGCCGCGCACACCGTGCTGAGCTTCCAGGCCTGGGACCGCTACCTGCTGGGCCTGGTGCCCGTCCTGGCCCTACTGCTGGCCCGCGTCGTCCTGCTGCCGTTCGACGTCAGGCCATGGGGCAGTGCGGCGGCCTGGCACACGCCGGTCTATGCCGCCATCATGGCCGTGTTCCTGGCTGCGTCGCTCTTGTGGCCGGCGCACATGGCCCTGCGCCTCGGCTACCCGGTGGGCAGCGACCGCGGCGAGTTCGAGGGCATCGACGACGTGGCCGCCTATTTCAAGGGCAATGTCGCGCCGGGGGCCGCCGTGTTCCACCATTGGGAGGGCTGGCACTATTCCTTCTACATGTTTGACTATCCCTACAGCTTCTACTACTATCCAGATGCGCCCTACGTGCTCGACCTCGCGCAGCGCCTGCCGCCCGGCCAGGAAAAGTACGTCGCCTTTGCGAGCTGGACGGACCCCAGCGGCCTGCAGGCCACGCTGCAGGCGGGCGGCTGGCAACTGACGCCGGTCTATCGCACCTACCGGGCTGATGGCGCGCTCTCGTTCACTGTGTATCGTATTGAACTGCAAGGCTCACAGCCTGTCGGGAGAGAGATGCCCCAAGGTGGCGACCGGCTTTGACGCTACTCGCTACCCCGGTGCAGGATCCTTAAGGTGGGGTTTTGGCGGGTTGGCTGGCCTGCCGGCTGCCCCTGGCGCGCCCACGGGCGCGCCAGGGGCAGCCGGCAGGCCAGCCAACCCGCCAAAACCCCCTCCTGGCCCAGAGCCGGACGTGCGAGGGCGCGGGTCTGCGCAGGCTTGTCTGCACCCGAGGGGCAGCAGCGGCGCGAAACGGCCGGCTGTAACCAGGATGCTGAGAGTGGGGAGCCCCCCGACACGCTGTCAGAAGGCGCTGGCGTGCACACACGCCATGGCGAGGAGACTGGAAAGGACTCGGGACCATGAAGATCAGGAGCTTGGGTGCGCTGGCCGTGACTTCCTTTGCGCTGACGCTGCTCTGGCTGGGCCTGCTCGTCGTCAGCCTGGTGCGCTCGGGGTTGCCCGGCACCTTTGACCAGATGCTGGCCTCGCTGGCGCGGCCCGACCCGCTCTATTACCTGACCTACGCCAACGCCACCGTGCTCACCCTGGTGGTCACGGCCCTCTTTGCCGGCCTCTTTGCCTACTGCGAGCCGGCCGCCTCTGGCTGGTCGCTCATCGGCTTTGTCTTTGTGCCGGTGTACTGCCTGCTCAACCTCGTCGTCTACCTGGGGCAGATCACCGTGGTGCCGCAGCTCGTAGCCCTGCAGCAGGTGAGCGAATACCAGGCGGTCGCGACGGTGCTGCTGCGCATGACCATCCAGCAGTGGCCGGGCTCGGCGGCGGGCATCTTCAACAACCTGGCCTACGCCATCCTCGGCGTGCCCTCGCTGATCTACGGTGGGGTGCTCGCCCGCGGCCGCGGCATCGTGCGCCTGGGGGGCGTGCTCCTCGCCCTCAACGGCGTGGCCTGCATCATGGGCATGGTGGGGGTCGTGCTGCAGAACTCGACGCTGAGCCTGGGCTCGCTCGCCGGCGGGGCGCTCTTCCTGCTGGCGCTCCTGCCCCTCGCCGCCGCCTTCCTGCGCGAAGGCGCCTCCTGGCGCGCCCAAATGTGACGCACCGATTACCCTGATGAGCGGCCAGCGCCCGCTCTCTGGCAACAACTCGGCCCAACTGGCGCCGCAATCGACGGACGACTCTGCTTCCCACAGGTTGAGGCCCCCCTACCGTTCCCCCGTCGCGGGGGAATTGGGCCGTAGGACCACGGCCTGCCTGGCGAAGAAGCGGCAAACGAGCGGTGCGGCGTGGCGGAAGCCAACCCAATTCCCCCGCGACGGGGGAACGGTAGGGGGGCCTCAACCACCGGCATGAGCAGGCGTCTGGTTGGGTTATTGCCAATCGCCTTCGTGCCCTTTGTGGTTCCCGGGCCCCGATCTAACGCTGCGCCGGCGATTGCCGCCCCCAACGGTTGACGAGGATGACACCGGCGATGATGAGCGCGCCGCCGGCGAGCGCGAGCGGCCCTGGCGCCTCGCCCAGCCAGACCCAGGCGACCAGCATGGCCGAGGCCGGCACCAGGTAGAGAAAGCTGCCCGCCGTGGCCGCGGGCACCCGCGCCAAGATGCGCGCCCACAGCACGTAACCCAGGGCCGCGGGCACCACACCGAGGTAGGCCACGGCCAGCGTCGCCGTCGGTGGCGCCGCGCGCACCTTGGCCCAGAGGCCGGGGGCGAAGGGCAGGAGCGCCAGCGTCCCGGCCCAGATGGCGTAGGCGGTGCACTCGAGTGCGCTGTAGCGGGCGAGGAAGGGCTTTTGGCCCAGCGAGTAGGCCGCCGAGGCCAGCGCCGCGGCGAGCACGATCAGCGCCTGCGGGTCGAGGCCCAGTCCGCTCCCCGAGCCCAGGGCGATCACCGTCGCCCCCGCAAAGCTCACCGCGATGCCCAGCCAGCCCAGCGGCCGCAGGCGCTCGCTGAAGATCAGCGCGGCAAAGAGCGCCATCCACACCGGTGTCGAGGCGATGAGCAGGCTCGCCGTCCCCGCCGGGATGGTCGTTTCGCCATAGATCAGGGCCAGGTTGTAGAAGGCAATGCCGACAAAGCCGATGAGGGCCAGGCCGGGCAGGTCGCGCAGCCGCGGCAGCCGCATGCGGGCAAAGGCCGCGTAGACCCCCAGGGCCAGCGAGGCGATGAGGTAGCGCAAGAGCGCCAGGTGCGCCGGCGTGTAGAATTCCAACGCCATGCGGATGCCGGCAAAGGCCGAGCCCCAGGTGATGACGGTCACCAAGACGACGGCCAGCAGCCCCAGGTCGAGGCCAGCACGCCGCTCAACGGCCGCGCCGGGCGTGTTGTGTCCTGCCATACTTGATCTTTCTCCCGCAACGTCGCACTAATACGGCAGCCGTACTTGTCCGTAACGGCCCCCTATCCGGGCTTCACGCTTCGCGCATGGCCGGAACTGAACCTTTTGGGGGAATTCTCGGCGGGTTGGCTGGTCCGCGGCCGCCAGCGGGCGGCCGCGGACCAGCCAACCCGCCGAGAATTCCCCCTCCGGGCCGGGGCCGGGCGGACGCGCAGCGGATCACCCGGCAGCCACCTGGACCGCTACCAACCGCCCGCAGCAAGTACGGTTATCGTACCAAAGATGCCCCATTCTAGCACGAATGGCCAAGCCTCCAAAGGAGCATGCTCGTAGTGAGTGAGAGAGGGCGCTGGGCGAGCGCATGCCGCGGCATGCGCTCGCCCAGCGCCCTCTCTCACTCACTACCAACGGGGCGGGCAACTTGCGCAAGATGGGCAGAGCGGGTAGACTGTAGAGGTACAGCGCGCTTTCAGGAGGAGCTATGATCCACCGCTGCACCGAGCGCGACCTGCACGCCATCCTGAGCATCGTCAACGACGCCGCCCAGGCCTATCACGGCGTCATCCCCGCAGACCGCTGGCACGAGCCCTATATGCCCCGCGACGAGCTGCAGCACGAGATCGAGAGCGGCGTCGTCTTCTGGGGGTATGAACCGGGCGGCGACCTCGTCGGCGTGATGGGCCTGCAACACGTCGAGGATGTGGCCCTCATCCGCCATGCCTACGTGCGCACGGCGCGCCGTGGCCAGGGGGTCGGCAGCCGGCTCCTCGCCCACCTGCGCGCCCTCACCCAGCACCCCATCCTCGTCGGCACCTGGGCCGCGGCCACCTGGGCGGTCCGCTTCTACGAGAAACACGGCTTTCGCCTGGTCACGCCGGCCGAGAAGGACCGCCTGCTCGGCCGCTACTGGCGCATCCCGACGCGGCAGGTCGAGACCAGCGTCGTCCTGGCCGACGAGCGCTGGTTCGCAGGTTACAGTGAAGGAGGCAGTGACCATGACCGAGCGTGAGATCCGGTTGCCCTGGGGCAGCGAGCAGCTCGCCGCGACGCTGCCGGAGGGCTGGCACCTGGCGGGCGTGATGGCGCCCTCGGCGCTCCCGGCCGTGGCCGACCCCCAGGCCGAGGCAGCGCGCAGCCTGCAGGCGCCCATCGGCCTGCCGCCGCTCTCGCAGTTGGCGCGGCCGGGCATGAAGGTGGCCCTGGTGATCGACGACGACAGCCGCCCCACGCCGGTGCGCCTGCTCTTGGCGCCGGTGCTCGCCGAGCTCGAGCGTGCCGGCGTGGCGCTCGAGCAGGTGACGGTGATCCCCGCGCTGGGCGTGCACCGGGCGATGGCCGAAGACGAGCTGGCGCGCCGCATCGGGCCCGCATGGCTGCCGCGCCTGCGCTGGACGTCGCACGACTGCGACGACGCCGGAAAGCTGGCCGACCTCGGCACCACCAGCCGCGGCACGCCGGTCTCCATCAACAAGACGGCGGCCGAGGCCGACCTCATCGTCTCCATCGGCTGCATCGAGCCGCACATCATCGCCTCGTTCGGCGGGGGCTACAAGAACCTCTTCCCCGGCATCGCCGGCCGCGCCACCATCGCCCACAACCACAGCCTCAACTGCCGGCCCGAGTCGTTCAACAACGTCGGCCGGCCTATCGAGGGCAACCCCATGCGGCTGGACCTGGAAGAGGCCGGCAAGATGGTCACGCCGCCGGTGTTCATCGTCAACGCCGTGCTCAACAGCCGCCTGGAGCTGGTACGCGTGGTCTGTGGCCACCCCATCGACGCGCACCGCGAGGGCGCGCGCACCAGTGCGGCCATCTATGGCGTGCCGGTGCCAGGGCTGGCCGATGTGGTCATTGCCTGCTCGCACCCCATGGACCAGGACCTGCGCCAGGGGGTCAAGGCGCTGGCCAATACTATCCGCGCCGTGCGCCCCGGCGGCGTGATGATCACGCTCATCCGTGCCGACGAGGGCGTGGGCGTCTTTGGGCTGGCCAACCGCAAGCTGCCGGTGGGCCGCCGCGGCCTGCGCCTGCTTGCGCCGCTGCTGCTCAAGGTGCTGCCTGGGCTCAAGCTCAAGGGCATGGGCGAGGAGGACCGCTTCTTCCTCTACTTTGCCCTGCAGGCCATGCGTCGCGCGGACCTCTTGCTCTACGCGCCCACCATCCCGGCCGAGATCCAGCCACGGCTGCCCTTCGCCAGCTTTGTCGGCTCGGTCGACGAGGCCCTGGCGCGCGCCCAGGAGAAGCTTGGGCCGCGGGCCGAGGTGCTCGTCTTCCCGCACGGCGGCAGCACCTATCCCATCCTGCCTCAGAAGGGGTAGCATACCGCAGAGGGACTCAGATGTTAGGGGGTTTTTTGGGCTGGGTGGCGTGGCCGGTCGCCCCGCGGGGCGACCGGCCACGCCACCCAGCCCAAAAAACCCCCTGAAGAAGGGTCTGCACCGGGAGCCTGCGGAGCGTATGACCGGTTGTCGGGTCCCCCAATGGGCCAAGGCTTCACGCCGGCCCGAGAAGCGGGTATAATAGAGCCACGACTCGCATATTGTAGAGGAGCGAAGGCGTGTCCGTTCTCTTTCCCGATACCCGGCCCGAGGCCGAGGCGGTGCTGCTCGACCTCCTGCGCCAGGCGCCGCCGTGGCGCAAGCTGCACATGGTGGCCGAGCTGAACCGTGCCGTGCGCACGCTCGCTCTGAGCGGCCTGCGCGCGCGCTACCCCGAGGCCTCGCCCGAAGAATTGCGCCGCCGCCTGGCCGATATCCTGCTGGGGCCAGAGCTGGCGGAAAAGGCGTACGGACCGCTCGAGCGAGGGCAGGCCCATGCTTGACGAACCCATTGCCGCCGCCCTGCTGGTCATTGATGCCCTCGAAGCGCTCGGCGTGCCCAACATGATCGGCGGCTCGCTGGCCAGCGCCGTCTATGGCGTCGCCCGCTCCACGCTCGACGTGGACCTGGTGGCCGATCTGCCGATGGAGCAGGTGGCGCCGCTGGCCGCCGCCCTGCACGATGCCTTTTACCTCGACGTCGAGGCGATGCGCGACGCCATCCGCCGGCAGGGCAGCTTTAACCTCATCCACCTCGAGACCATGTTCAAGGTGGATGTCTTTGTGCTGAAGCGGCGGCCCTACGATCAGGCCGAGTTCGCCCGCCGCACCGAGCAGGTCGTGGCCACCGAGCCCGAGCGCACCGCCTGCGTGGCCAGCGCCGAAGACACCGTGCTGACCAAGTTGGAGTGGTACCGTATGGGCGGCGAGGTATCGGAGCGGCAGTGGCGCGATGTCCTCGGCGTGCTCATGGCGCAGGAGGGGCGGCTGGACCTGGCCTACCTGCGCCGCTGGGCGCCCCCGCTTGGGGTTGCGGACCTCCTGGAGCGGGCGTTATCCGAGGCCCAGGGAGCACGGTAGCACCGCGATCTCACCCGGGCCCGCCTGCGCCCGGCCAGCGATCTGTCGGGCACAGGGCTCGTGCCGGCGATGCCCAACCGCACCCCTCCCCGCCCGGCCCTTCAGGGGCCGACAGCCGGGCCTGTTCCCTCTCCCCCGCAGGGGAGAGGGTTAGGGTGAGGGGGACTCCAGGGCGTGGCAAGCGCCTGGACGGGCCGGAAGAGGCTCGCCAGCGTGTCGACTTGGCCGCTCATGCGGCATTTCACCCTCACCCCGCCCTCTCCCTCCGAGGGAGAGGGGGAAGCTGTCGCCCTGCTCGCCACTCACCCCCTGCCCTCTCGTTCCGAGGGAGAGCAAGTTGACGCTCTGTCCGCCCCTGAACCGCCCGGCTCCGGGAGGCAGGGGCCGCACTGAGCCTCGGATAGCCCAATGCGCACGCACCCGGCCGGCATCTCGACGCTTCGGTTACGCATCACGCATTACGCATCACGCTTCACGCCCCACGCCTCCAAGTCCACATACTCCCGCATCGTCCCGCCCTCCACGGCCCACACCTTTTGGGCGAACTGGCGGATAAAGTAGCGGTCGTGCACCACGGCGAGCACGGTGCCGCCGAACCCCGCCAGCGCGCGCTCAAAGCCGGCGCGGCTGGGGATGTCGAGGTGGTTGATGGGCTCGTCCAAGAGCAGGCAGGTGCAGCCCATGGCCACGAGGCGTGCCAGGGCCAGCCGCGCCCGTTCGCCGTAACTCAGGGAGGCCACGGGGGTGAACACGGCGTCGCCGGCAAAGAGATAGAGGTGCAGAAAGCTGCGCACCTCCGTCTCCGATAGCGCGGCGACCGCGGCGACGGTGGCGAAGGGGGTGCTTGCCGGGTCGAGGCCTTCCTGCTCCTGGTCATAGTAGCCCAGGCGCACGCCCGCGCCCAGGCGCACCCGGCCCGCGAGTGGCGCCAGTTGCCCGGCGATGGCGCGCAAGAGCGTCGTCTTGCCGCAGCCGTTGGGGCCCACCAGCGCCACGCGCTCGCCCAGCCGCAGCCGCGCCTCGATGCCTGAAAGCAGCGCCTGGCCCTCATAGCCCACGGCCAGGCCCTCCAGCGCCAGCACGTCGCGCCCGCTCTGCGCGCCGCCAAACTCGAGCTTCATCTGCCAGGTCGGCTTGGGCTTCTCCACGCGTCCCTCGCCCCTCAGGTGCTCGATGCGCGCTTCGAGCTGCGTGGCGCGGCCGACCGTCGCCGTGGCGCGGTTGGCGAAGAAGCCCTTGGCGAACTTGTCGCCCGAGTCGCCCTTGCCGCCGCGCTTGCGCCGCGCGACGTGGCGCAGGTGCGCCGCTGCCTCCTGCAGTTGGGCGATCTCTTCGTTCTGGTCCGAGTAGGCGCGCCACTGCTCGTCGACCTCGGCCTGCTTGGCGTCGAGGTAGGCCGAGTAGTTGCCGGCGTAGCGGCGCACGGTGTGGGTCGCCGGGTCCAGCTCGAGGATGGCGCTCACCGTGCGGTCGAGGAAGGCGCGGTCGTGCGAGACGACGACTGCCGCGCCGGGGAAGGCGACGAGCCACGCCTCCAGCCACTCCAGCGCCTCGATATCGAGGTGGTTGGTGGGCTCGTCGAGCAGCAGCACCTGCGGCCGCGCCACCAGCAGCCGCGCCAGGCCCAGCCGCGTCTTCTGGCCGCCGCTCAGCGTGGCCAGCGGCGCATCCAGGGCCACGCCGGCCATCCCGAGCCCGGCGAGCACCGTCTGCGCCTCGTGGGCGGGCGTCTGCGTGCGCGCCAGCGCTTCGAGCTCGGCGAGCGCCTGAGCGTAGGCATCGTCGAGCCATCGCTGCCCGGCGCCGCCCGCCGCCAACTGCCCCGCGAGCTCAGCCAGCCGTTGCTCCGCCGCTTGCAGGCCCGTCGAGTTGGTGCCCAGGGCCTCGCCCACCGTCTCATCAGGCGCACCGGCGAGCCCCTGCTCGAGGTAGCCCAGGCGCACGCCCGCCGGGGCCAGCACGACTGAGCCGGCGTCGGGCGCCTCGCGGCCGGCGATGATGCCGAGGAGTGTCGTCTTGCCGCAGCCATTGGGCCCCACCAGCCCCAGCCGCTCGCCGGGGTTGGCGGTGAACGACACCTGCTCGAGGATGGTCGCAGCGCCGTAGCGCTTGTCGATGGCAGTCACTTGTAGCATAGAGCCTCACTTGATTGCGGGAATCAAAAGAACCGTGGGGCGTGCGCACCCACGGCTCAGCTTTGGAATCCTCGAACGGCAGAAGAATCAGGGATGCACAGTGCCCGGCAGAAAGCTACGCGGCGCTGTCACCCATCCCTGCTTCCCTCCATCAAGTGAGAATGTATAGAGTATACAGCCTCAGCGATGGGGTGTCAAACTGCAGGCATGCCCCACAAGTGCCGGCAATCCCGCTGGAGACCGGACACCTGCTCCGCTGCCGCCCGGGGCGAACCGGGAGCGGGGGTTGTATGGACCAGCGAGGGCCGGCTGCCGCCCCCGCGGGGGCGGCAGCCGGCCCTCGCTGGTCCATACAACCCCTGAAAAGGGCACCGTTCCGGGCTCGCGCAAAGCGTGAAACCCGGTTCCCCGCGGCCTTGGCCTCAAGCCGCTGCGGCTGGCCCCTGTGCGCTAGTACTGCAACCTCACTTCCATCGCGTTGTCATTCTGAGCGACCCCCGGCCTTTGGCCGTGGGCCAGTGGCCCATGGCTGCAGCGAGAGCCGGAAGCGCCTAGCCAATGGCCGGAGGGAGCGAAGAATCCTTGCCTCAGCGTGGCGAGTCTGCCTGTGCGGCTGGGATTCTTCGTCGCTCCGCTCCTCAGAATGACAAAGTGACGTTGCAGTACTAGCCACGGGGCGCAAAGGTCAGCGAGGCGCCAATGTCGGCGATGTGCGCCTGGTCGGCCCAGAGCACGAGATAGTTGTAGGTCACGCCATCGCGCTGGACCGGCTCGGGCATAAGCGCGACGATGGCCGCCTGCCCGTGCATTTCCGCCGGCTGGTCGGCTGAGGGCAGGATGAGGCGCGCGCCCCGGCCGGGCACCAGTCGTGGCTCGACGGTGGGCGCCGAGCCATAGGGCTGCAGCCTGTGGTGCGCCTCGTCGCCGGCGACCTCGGCGAGCGACAGCCCCTCGCCCGAGATCAGCGAGAGCATGAGAAAGCCGTCGTCACCCTCGTAGCGCACTTTCTCGGTGGCGACGGGCTTCCAGGCGGCGGGGCACTGCAGGGTGACGCCATACGCCTGGCTCGTCACCGCCTGCAGGCCGGCGGAGGCCACCGGCGTGTCGCCGGGCAATGGCTGGTCGGTCGGCGTGGGCTGCGGCTTGGCCGTGGCCGCTGGCGGCTGCGTGGGCGCCACCGCCACGGTCGCCGGGGCCGTAGGGGCCGGCGTCGCTGTGGCACACCCGGCCAGCGCCGGCGCGAGCAGCAGCGCGCCGAGGGCGAGGGCGATGGCCCTGCGCCGAGGACTGCGGGCGAGGGTATTCCTGTACGCCATAGAAGGTCTCTCCTCTGTGTGGGGGCCGGCCACGGGTACAACTGCACCGCGGGCTATGTGGATGCAGCGACCGGTGTGTCTGCATTGCCATGCTATAGACGTATGCAGCCGGAGAAAGGTTGCAGTCTGGCGGCGAGACAGGCACTGGCGCAGACCAGTTCAGAGGTCCTCCAGCGACGCCTCGAGCTTCTTGAGGTCCACCGGGATGCCTGCCACGACCAGGTAGACGCCGTCGGCGTGGGCGGCCAGCCGCTGCTGGGCGCGGCCCAGCAGGTCGCGGTAGACGCGGCCGAGGGGGTAGGAAGGCACCAACCCCCAGCCCACTTCGTTGGCGACGACGATCAGGCTGGCCGCGCCGGCCTCGTAGGCAGCGAGCAGAGCGTCGAGTTCTTTTTGTAGGCGGGCCTCCGCCTCGCCCTCGTCGGGGTCATCGCCGAGCGGCAGGAGGATGTTGTTGGCCAGGAGGGTGAGGCAGTCGAGGAGTGCGACGTCCGCGTCCTGCGCTTCGCGCGCCAACGCCTCACCCACGCGCCGCGGCGCCTCGAGCGTACGCCACGAGGGTGGGCGCCGCGCGCGGTGGTGGGCGATGCGTGCCGCCATCTCGGGGTCGCCGGCCTCGGCGGTGGCCAGGTAGAGCACACGCCGGCCCAGCCGGCCGGCCAATGCCTCGGCCCAGCGGCTCTTGCCCGAGCGCGCGCCGCCCAGCACCAGGATCAGACGCTTCGCCATCCGTTTCCCTCCTACAATGCCGCCAGGCCCACGAGCCAGGCGACCTCGACCAGCTCGCAGATCGCACCATAGGCATCGCCCGTCAGCCCTGGGATGCGCCCCATGATCCAGCGCGCCAGCACGACAGTGAAGGCCCAGGTCAGGGGCAGGGTGGCCAGGCCCAGCCAGCCCCAGGTCGGCCCCAGCCGGGCCCAGGCCGCCGCGGCCGCCAGCAGGGCCAAGGCGCTGGCGATGGCGAGCTCGCGCCCGCCTGCGCCCGCTTTCACCAACCCACCCAGGCCGGCACCCGAGCGGGCAAGGGGGTAGCGCACGAGGGCGTAGGCCATGGCCCAGCGGCCTAGGGCCGGGATGGCGGCGAACGTGACCAGGCGCCAGGGCGCCTGCAGGCTGGCCAGAGCGGCGTACTTGACCAGGACCAGGAGCACTGCGCCCACCACGGCGAACGAGCCGGCGTGCGTATCGCGCAGGATCTCCAGGCGCCGCTCGGGTGAGCGGGGCGCCAGCAGCCCGTCGCAACAATCCAGGAACCCGTCGAGATGCAGGGCGCCGCTCAGGCCCACCCACAGCGCGAGCACCAGCGCCGCACGCAGCAGCGGCACAAAGACCAGCCCGAGTAGCCAGTCGGCACCTGCAAGCAGCAGGCCCAGCACAGCCCCTACCAGCGGGTAGAACGCCACCGCCCGGCCCATGGCTTTGGGCGGCGGGTTGCTGGGGGCAGGTATGGGCAGCGTCGTCAGGAACTTGAAGGCGAGTAGAATGGACATAAGCGCTCCGTCTATCAAACGTCAAGCGTCTCACACTTGGCGCCTCTCCACCCCCGCCGCATCGAACGTCGCCATCTCGCAGAGCAGCTTGCAGGCTGCCTCCACCAGGCTGATGCCCAGCACGGCGCCGGTGCCCTCGCCCAGGCGCAAGTCCAGGTCCACCAAGGGCACGAGCCCCAAGTACTCGAGGGCGGCCCGGTGGCCGATTTCGACCGATTTGTGGCCACTGATCATATAGTCCCTGGCCTGTGGTGCCAGCAGGCCGGCAATGATCGCCGCTGCAGTGGAGATAAAGCCGTCGACGACCACCGGCACGCGGTGCGCCGCCGCGCCGAGGATGACCCCGGCGATGCCGCCGATCTCAAAGCCGCCGACCTTGGCCAGGAGGTCCAGGCCATCGTGGGGGTCAGGCTGGTTGGCGCGCAGCACGTCTTCGATGATGGCGACTTTGCGTTGCAGCCCTTCGCCGTCGATCCCAGTGCCGCGGCCGGTGACCTGGGCCACCGGGAGCCCGGTCACCGCGGCGACGATGGCCGACGAGGGCGTCGTGTTGCCGATGCCCATGTCGCCGGTGGCCACAACGTCGAGCCCGCCGGCCAGCTCGGCCTGCAGCGCCTCGATGCCGGCCTCCACAGCCTGGATCGCCTGTGCCCGCGTCATTGCCGGGCCGCGGCGCATGTTGGCCGTGCCATAGGCTACCTTTTTGACCACAAGCCCTGGCTGCACGGGGATGTCGCTCGCGACCCCGGCATCCACGACGAGCACCCGCGCACCTACATGGCGGGCCAGGACGTTGATGGCCGCGCCGCCCCGCAAAAAGTTCAGCACCATCTGTGGTGTCACCGCCGAGGGATAGGCACTGACCCCCTCGGCCACCACGCCGTGGTCGCCGGCCATGACGATCACAGCCTTGTTGCTCACGTGTGGCAGCGCGCGCCCGGTAATGCCGGCCACCTGCACCGAGATGGCCTCCAGCCGGCCCAGGGCGCCGTGCGGCTTGGTCAGCAAGTCTTGCCGTGCCTGTGCTGCGGCCATCGCTGCCCGATCCAGCGGGCCGATGGCGGCGAGGGTAGAGTCGAGTAGGGTCAAGGTGAGCTCCTCAGTGTCCTGTGTTCCACACTTCCGGCACGATGATCGGCCGGCCGGTCTGCGGATGCGCCATGACGAGCACGTCGGCCTTGTAGGCGCTGGCGATGCGGTCGTGGGTGAGCACCTCCTGAGGGGCGCCATGGGCCACGGCCTCGCCGCCGGCGAGCAGGACGACCTCGTCGCAATAGACGCTGGCCAGGTTGAGGTCGTGCAGGATGATCAGCGCGGCCAGGTTGGCGCTTTGCACCAGGTGGCGCACGAGCACGATCAGGCCGAGTTGGTGGTTGACGTCGAGGTGGGTCGTCGGCTCGTCGAGCAGCAGGATGGGCGCCTCCTGCGCCAGCGCGCGCGCCACCACCACCCGCTGCCGCTCGCCGCCCGAGAGGGTGCCGATCAGGCGTGGTGCCAGATGCAGCGTCTCGGTGCGCTCCATCGCCTGCCGCGCCACCTTCCAATCGTGGGCCGACTCGTTGCCGAGCAGCCCCAGGTAGGGCGAGCGGCCCAGGAGGACGACCTCACCGGCCGAGAAGGTCTCGGGCAGCGTGGGCGACTGGGGCACCACCGCCAGGCGCCGCGCCAGCTCGCGCGGCTTCCAGGCGCCGATGGGCCGGCCGTCGAGCACCACCTCGCCCGACTGGGGTGTGAGTAGCCCGCTCAGCAGGCGCACCAACGTCGACTTGCCCGCGCCGTTGGGCCCGATCACGCCCAGCAGCCGGCCCGGCGCCAGGTCGAGCGACACCTTGTGCAGCACCGGCTGGCCCTCGTAGCCAAAGCACAGATCGCGGGCGCTCAGGCGGGCAGCCTCTGACACATCCATCAACACCCTCCCCAGTGCAACTGCCCGGGCTGGCGACCGGCCTACACGCTCCGCGCCAGCCCGGTGTGAGCCTCTTTTGGCGGGGTTTTGGCGGGGTGGTTGGCCTGGCTGGCTGCCCCCTGGCGCGCCCGCGGGCAGCCAGCCAGGCCAACCAACCCGCCAAAACCCCTTCCTGGCCCAAAGCCGGGTGGTAGCAGCGCCGAACACCCGGCTGTTGCCAGGATGTTGAGGGCATCGAGTGCCCCCTCCGATAGGCTGCTAGAAGACGGCCTGCTTCTTCTTCCTCAGCAGGTACAGGAAGAACGGCACGCCACAGATGGCGGTGATGACCCCCACCGGCAGCTCGCTGGGGGCAAAGATGGTGCGCGCGAGGCCGTCGGCGGCGATCATAAAGCTGCCGCCCACGAGCGCCGACATGGGCAAGAGGAAGCGGTGGTCGGGCCCCCAGGCCAGGCGCACAGCGTGGGGCACAATCAGCCCCACAAAGCCGATGACCCCGCTGACCGCCACCGCCGCGGCCGTCAGCAGTGCGGTGGCTGCCACCAGCACCAGCTTGGTGCGCTCGACATTGAGGCCGAGCAGGTGAGCCTGCTCCTCGTCGAGCTGCAGCAGGTTCAGCGCCCGGGCGCCGAGGGTGATGACCACCCCGCCGACGAGCAGGTAGGGCGCCAAGGCACGCACGTGCGCCCAGTTCGACAACGAAAGGGTGCCCATCAGCCACGAGATGACCGTCATGTGCTGGAAGGTGGTGGTCGCCGCCATCCAGATGGCCGTGGTCAGCGCCGAGAGCAGCGCGGCGACGGCCACGCCGGCCAGGAGCAGGGTGGTCACCGGGGTCCTGCCGCCCACCTGCGCCAGTCCATAGATCACGGCTGTCGCCAGGAGCGCCCCGGCGAAGGCGAACAGGGGCACGGCGCCCAGCCCAGCCCAGGAGAGCCTCGCCCCCAGGTAAATGGCCAGCGTGGCCCCCAGCCCGGCACCCGACGACACACCGATGAGGTAGGGATCGGCCAGCGGGTTGTGGAACAGCCCCTGGTACGTGGCACCGGCCAGGCTGAGTGCCGCGCCGACCATGGCGGCCAGGAACACGCGCGGCAGGCGTACCTGGAAAAAGATCGTCTCCCAACTGCCGGGCCAGTTGGGGGTCACCTCCAGGCCCTGCAGCTTGAGTATGAACGCGGCCGCTCGCTCGCCAGCCAGCGCCGCTGCCGTCTGCACCAGGCCCAGCAGCTTGTTGCCGAGCATGGCCGCCACCGTGGGCAGCGGCATGGCGACCGAGCCGTACGCCGCGCCGAGGCCCACAGCCACGACGAGCGCGCCAGCCGCCAGCACCAGGGTCATGATGCGGCGCTGCGTCCAGAAAGGGGTCCAATCTGTGGCAGGAGTCTTCATACGTACTGCCTTACCGGGGAACTGATGGAACTGAGGGAGCTTGTGCCATCCCCCCAGTTCCCCCAGTTCCGTCAGTTCCTCTACTTGAGCAGCTACGGGTGCAGCTGCTGCGCGATGTACTCGACCGCCTCGGCGACGCGCGGGCCGGGGCGCGAGATGAGGTTGACGTCCTCCACCTCGATGATGCGGCCCTGCTTGACGGCGGTGATGCCGCTCCAGCCGGCCCGCGCCTTGACCTTGTCGGCTGTCTCCCCGAAATCGTGGTCGGCCAGGAAGATGACCTCGGGGTCGGCGGCAATGAGTGACTCCATGTTGAACTGCGGCCACTCGCCGGCTAGGTGGCTGCCGATGTTGTCGCCGCCAGCGCGGGTGATCATGTCGTCGATGATCGAGTCCTTGCCGGCGCTGTAGAGCATGGCGTCGAGCTCCCAGAAGACGCGCGGCTTTGCGCCCTGGGCCATCTTGGCGACCTTGGCGGCCACGGCGTCGAGCCGGCCGCGCAGCTCCTGCACTAGGGCCTCGGCCTCGGCGCTGCGGCCGGTGAGCCGACCGATGGTGAGGATCTGGGCCAGCGTGCCCTCCACGTCGCTCGCCTCGTACACAGCCACCACGATGCCGCGCTCGCGCAGCGCTGGCGCCACCGTCTGATAGTGCAGGCTGGTGGCCAGCACCAGGTCGGGGCTGAGGCCGACGACCTTCTCCAGGTCGATGTTGGCGAACTCGCCGACCTTCTCTACGGCCTTGGCCGCCTCAGGATAGTCACAGAAGGTGGTATTGCCGACCACGCGGTCGCCCAGGCCGAGGGCAAAGAGGATCTCGGTCATGCTGGGCACCAGGGAGACGATGCGCTGCGGCTCGGCCTTGACGGTGACCTGCTGCTTGTCGTCGTCGGTGAGGGTGACGGGGAAGGCGGCGGGAGCCGGCGTGGCGGTCACCGCTGCCGCGGTGGGCGCGGCCTGCGTCGGCGCCGGGGCCGGGCTGCAGGCACCGAGGACGGCGGCGGCCAGCGCGGCCACCAGGGCGATACAGGCGAAGCGGTGCATGGTCTTCATCGGTGTTGTCCCCTCCTCGAAGGACGGTGATGGTGGCCCCGAGGAGGGTCATGTGGCCGGGAAACAGAAAACCCCCCATCTTTTGGGGGGCTCGGATTGGCGCTGTCACACCGGCTCCGTCCCCTATCCTCGAGGGCCTCGACTGGAGCGCGGACCAGGCAGGTATCCTGACTCTCTCGCCGCCCTGGCGGGTCGGGCGAGACTACAGTTGCGGGACAGCGCCGGACTCTCACCGGCTTCCCTTTTGAGCTCTGGCATCCGGGCCATGAGCACCTGGGCCGCTGCGATATTCAGTTGGTTCTCTTATAGCACAACTCCCAGGGCCTGTCAAAGCGGACGATCGCTCGGACTCCCGAACTTGTTTGGGCCGTGCCTCGGTGTGGCGCCAGGGCGGGGACGATCGCTCGGACTCCCGAACTTGTTTGGGCCGTGCCTCGGCGTGGCGCCAGGGCGGGGACGATCGCTCGGACTCCCGAACTTGTTTGGGCCGTGCCTCGGCGTGGCGCCAGGGCGGGGACGACCGCTCGGACTCCCGAACTTGTTCGGGCCGTGCCTCGACGTGGCGCCAGGGCAGGGACGATCGCTCGGACTCCCCAACTTGTTTGGGCCGTGCCTCGGCGTGGCGCCAGGGCGGGGAACGCCCCAACAAGTTGGGGAGTCCGGGATTGGGCTCGCCCGGAGTCGCGAACACGCATCACGCATCACGCCTCTCGTCTCAACTCCACGACACTCCCGCCGGTCACGCGCACCAGTTCCTGTGGCGCCACCGGGAACACGGCGTAGGGCGAGCCGGCCGCCGCCCAGAGGCGGTCGTAGCGCAGCAGGTCGGCGTCGATGTAGGTGGCGAGAGGCTGAGCGTGCCCCACGGGAGCCACGCCGCCGATGACAAAGCCGGTCGCCGCCTTTACCCGGTCGGCGTCGGCGCGGCGCACCGTGCCGCCCGCGGCCCGGCCCAGCTTTTCCGTGTCGACTTGGTTGGCGCCCGAGGCCAGCACGAGCACGGGCTGCTCGCCCACGAGGAAAACCAGCGACTTGACGATGGTGGCCACCGGCACGCCGAGGGCCTCGGCGGCCTGCTGCGAGGTGGCCGTGGCGCGGTCGAACTCGGTGATCTCGACGCGCAGGCCTTGCGCCGCCAGCGCCCGGCGCACGCGATCGATAGGAGAGGAGGACATGGAGAGTCCTTTCTACAAATCGGGCACGGCCAGCCCCTGCCGTTCCAGCGCCGCCGCCAACAGGCCAAACGCCCCGGAGAGCATCATATCGCCCAGGGGTGCGGCAAAGTAGGGCTCCATGGGGCGGGCCAGGGCGCGCAGCGGCCCGGTGACGGCCAGGAAGTGAAAGCCGCCGGGGTAGTCGGGCGCGATGGCGGCGCCGTGCCCGCCGTCGGCATAGACGTCATCGTTGGTGAGGGTGCCCTCGCGCAAGGCCCCCACCAGCTCGATCGCCCGGCCCAGGTCCACCTGGTGGGTGTGGTGCTCAAAGAGGCCGTAGACGCGGTGGCCGCGCACCGCCGCCCCCAGCACGTGCTCGTTGCCCACGTTGACCACGATGGCCCCACTGGCGCGCTGCGCATCGACGATGGGGTCGAGCAGGGCGCCGTGGATGGCCGCGGCGCCGGTATCCATCACCAACGCGCCGGGCAACAGCGCCTGCAGCGCCACCATGCGCGTGAGGTAGGGCGGCACCTCGCCCGGCCCGTAGGCCATGCCCTCCAGCTCGCCGCCATCGGCGATGAACTGCTCCCAGTGGCGGAAGCGGAAGCGGCGCTGGCCCTCGCCAAAGCACTCGCCATGATCCTGCACCGCTGCGGCATAGTGCTCGGGCAGCGTCTCCTCAAAGAGCGCCAGCGCCTGGCCCAGGGCGCCCAGGTCCACGTCCTTCAGCTCCAGGGCCAGCGCGTCACCCGGCGGCGGCGCCTCGACGATCTGCACGCCCATCGCCTCTACCTCGGCCGGGTCGTCGCGGATGGTGCCGGCCGCGGCCGGGGTGGCGTAGACCGGCAGGCCCGCGCGCAGGTGGCCGGCGATGGCCGCCACGCAGGGCCCGCCGCCCATCACCTGCCCCCAGAGGAACAGGGGCCGGCGCGCCGCCGTCGCCCGCGCGATGCGCCGCGCCAGGATGGCCGTCTGCGAGGGCAGGACGAGGTGCACGCTGTTCTCGATCGTCCGCCCCTCTTCATAGAGCAGGATGTCCTGGGTGCCCGAGCCCACATCGATAGCCAGCAAGCGATACGCCACGGCTTACCTCCGTTGCGCGTACTATAGGGCAGGGCAGGCGCCGCGTCAAACCTGGAGCGCCTCCGACACTACCCAGCCGCGCCAGTTCGCCGGCCTCGGCAGCCCCAGGAGGTGAGCGATTGTGGGCGCCGTGTCGATGATGCTGACCGGGCCGCTGAGGCGCACGCCCCGGGCGATGCCCGGACCCGCCGCCAGCCAGGGGATGGTCATATCCTCGGGCGCGTCGCTGCCGTGGCCGCTGCCGTGGCCGCCGTGATCGGCGATGACTAGGCAGCAGGTGTCGGCCAGGGCGCCGCGGTCGGCCAGCGCCTCGAGCACTAGCCCGATGGCGCGGTCGGCCGCGGCTACCGCTTCCATGTAGGGCGCCGACATCCAGCCGTGGTCGTGCCCGACCGCATCGGGGGCCTCGAGGTAGACGAAGGCGAAAGCCGGCCGCTGCGTGGCGATATAGCCGGCCGCCATGGCGCCGAGCTCGATGGTGCGCTCGCAGGGCCAATCGCCCAGGCGGTGGTAGTGCGCGGCATCGAGCGTGCCCGGGCGCCCGAGGTCGCGCAGTTCTTCCCACGAGTAAAAGGCCGCGGTGCCCAGGCCCGCTTCGTGCACCACGTCGAACAGGCCGGGCGATAGTGGCTGCGACGGCGTCCACACATTGCTCACAATGCCATGCTGCTCGGGCGACGCCGAGAGGAACAGCGAGGCGTGGCAGGGCAGGGTGATTGATGGGCAGACCGACTGCGCCTGCCAGGTATGCGCGCCTGCAGCCGTCAGCCGGTCGATGTGTCGCGTCTCGGTCAGCGGCAAGGCGTCGGGGCGCAGGCCGTCAACGACAAAAAGGACCACGTGCCGGGCTTGGGCCATCAAGATACCTCCAGGTATGGGCTATCATCATCCAGGCCGGGGCACAAGAGCGCACTCAGAGTACTACAACTGGCGCCTGCCGCAAGAACCCCCATCCGCATGTGACCCTGTAGGGGCGGTTCGCGAACCGCCCCTACAGGCTTGGGCAGCGACTTTTTAAGCCCCAGCGCCGCGATTCGGGCTTGACCGCCCCCTGGCCCTGCACTAGAATGCGCGCTGTCGACCAGGCACATTCCAGCCGCCGGTGGAACGGCGGCTTATCGGCCCGCCGGGCGCACAAGGATATGTGTCTGCGTAGGTGTGACTATGCCCAAGGGGCGCCTTAACAACTGCAGAGTGATGGGAAGGCTCTTGCGAGCCGGGCCGCCAAAGCCACAGTCGCAGGCAACTGCACTGTGGAAATGCGAGCATGATCTCGGCTCAGGATGAACGCTGGCGGCGCGCGTAATACATGCAAGTCGCACGCACCGGCCTTGACGTACGCTTGGAGGGGGTGAGCCATACTCATCCCCCAAGAAGGGACGCGCAGGGCCGGTCAGTGGCAAACGGGTGCGTAACACGTGGGTGACCTGCCCCGATGCGGGGGATAGCCGCCCGAAAAGGCGGATAATACCGCATGTGATCCGCTGCCTTGGCGGCGGATGAAAGGCTTTGTAGGGGTGGTTGGCGAACCGCCCACCACAACGGTTCGCGAACAGGCAACGAAGCCGCGTCGGGAGGGGCCCGCGGCCTATCAGCTTGTTGGTGAGGTAAAAGCTCACCAAGGCGACGACGGGTAGCTGGTCTGAGAGGACGGCCAGCCACACTGGCACTGAGACAAGGGCCAGGCTCCTACGGGAGGCAGCAGTAGGGGATCTTGCACAATGCGGGCAACCGCGATGCAGCGACGCCGCGTGGGGGACGACAGCCTTCGGGCCGTAAACCCCTTTTCTGGGGGATGAGAGAGGACAGTACCCCAGGAATAAGCCTCGGATAACTACGTGCCAGCAGCCGCGGCAAAACGTAGGAGGCGAGCGTTATCCGCATGTACTGGGCGTAAAGCGCGTGCAGGCGGCAGCGCAAGTTGGGCGTGAAATCTCCCGGCTCAACCGGGAGGGGTCGCCCAAAACTGCGCCGCTCGAGGGCAGGAGGGGGAAGTGGAACTCCCGGTGTAGCGGTGGAATGCGCTGAGATCGGGAAGAACCCCAAGAGCGAAGGCAGCTTCCTGGCCTGCTCCTGACGCTCAGACGCGAAAGCCAGGGGAGAGATCAGGATCAGATACCCTGGTATTCCTGGCTGTAAACGATGGATACTCGGCCTTGGGGTCAACCCCATCGTGGGCCAGCCCTCAGGGCCCAAGCTAACGCCAAGTATCCCGCCTGAGGAATACGGCCGCAAGGCTGAAACTCAAGAGAATTGGCGAGGGCTCGCACAAGCAGCGGAGCGTGCGGTTCAATCCGATGCCAAACGCAGAACCTTACCGGGGCTTGACATGCGCGTGTTAGCAAGGCGAAAGCCAAGTGACCCCCACGGAAACGTGGGGGAGCGCGCACAGGTGCTGCATGGCTGTCGTCAGCTCGTGCCGTGAGGCGTTGGGCTCACCCCCAGAACGGGCGCAACCCTCGTCGCCAGTTAGATCTTTCTGGCGAGACCGCCGCGCAAGCTGGAGGAAGGAGGGGATGACGTCAAGTCGGCATGGCCTTGATGTCCCGGGCGACACGCACGCTACAGTGGCCGGTACAATGGGTTGCCAAGCCGCGAGGCGGAGCTAATCCCAACAAAGCCGGCCTCGGTTCGGATTGCAGGCTGCAACCCGCCTGCATGAAGCTGGAGCTGCTAGTAACCGCCGGTCAGCATCACGGCGGTGAATACGTTCTCGAGCCCTGCACACACAGCCCGTCACGTCCGGGGAGCCAACGCCGGCTGAAGGCGGCGGGCCAACCCTGCCAACCCAATGGCGGGGAGGCAGCCGCTCAGGTCGGCGGCGGCAACCGGGACGAAGTCGTAGCACGGTAGCCGTACCGGAAGGTGCGGCTGGACCACCTCTTTTCCGGTTGAGCAGGGCTGGCCTCACCAAGGGGGTGAGGCAGCCGGCTCCCGGTACGAGCGCGGCCCTGCGGGGCATGTGCGGCGTGGCCGCAGAGTCCTTCCCATCACTCTGCAGGTGTCAAGGCGTGCGTGTTCAGGCTGTCATTGCGAGTAACCCAGGGTCTCCGAACCCTGTGACCAGCACAGAACCTTGACCTGTCATTGCCAGGAGGCGGCCGCAGCCGCCGCCGAAGCAATCCCCAGGTTGCGAGCGAAGCGAGGCAACTCCAATGCCCGACGTGGAGATTGCTTCGCTACGCTCGCAATGACAGGACCAAGTCTCTGAGCAGGGGGCCGCAGCCGACGAAGCAATCTCCAACCCGCGAATAGGAGATTGCTTCGTCGGCTGCGGCCCCCTCGCAATGACAGCCTGAACACGCACTGTCGGTCGGCGATTTGACAAGGAACCCCCCTCCGAGTATACTCCCCCACGTTGCTGCGTTGAGGGGCGCGAGCCCCGGCGGGCGCAGAGACGGCTGGAAAGTGAATTTGACAGCCTGACAAGTCCATGGTATAATGTCAGAGTTGGTGAGGGGAAACCCGAGCCAACAACGACAGTTGTTGCGGCAGCAGGAAGGAGGATCGCTGGGCTTCATTGAGGCTCCAGTTGTGATCGCAGGCAACCGAAATGGTGGCCGTCCTGCCGCCGGGGTCCGGCGGTTTTTTATTGCCGGGCCGACTTTAACAACTGAAGAGTGATGAGAAGGTTCCAGTGTTGCTGGGCCACCCTCATAAGTCCGTAGACGCGGAGCGATCCGTGTTGAGAGTAACTTACGGAGGGTTTGATCCTGGCTCAGGATGAACGCTGGCGGCGTGCTTAAT
>JAKPJZ010000158.1 GCA_029553955.1 Chloroflexota bacterium | reverse complement strand
GGACTCCGGGGCCCCCAACAAGTTGGGGACTCCGGGGGCCCCCAACAAGGGGACTCCGGGGCCCCCAACAAGTTGGGGACTCCGGGGGCCCCCAACAAGGGGACTCCGGGGCCCCCAACAAGTTGGGGACTCCGGGGGCCCCCAACAAGTTGGGGACTCCGGGGCCCCCAACAAGTTGGGGACTCCGGGGCCCCCAGCAAGTTGGGGACTCCGGGGCCCCCAATGAGTTGGGGACTCCGGGCTACTCATCCTCATCCAGGTGCTGCGCCTGCTCGATATAGTCGAGCGATTGGTGGCGGAAGTAGGTGTTGTAGAGCTCGGCATAGTGGCCGCCGGCGGCGAGGAGCGACTCGTGATTGCCCTCCTCGATGATGGCGCCGTCTTTCAGCACGATGATGCGGTGCGCGTTGCGCACGGTCGAGAGGCGGTGCGCGATGACGATGCAGGTGCGCCCCTGCATGACCACGTCGAGCCCCTCCTGGATCTGCGCCTCGGTGAACGGGTCGACGCTGGCAGTGGCCTCGTCGAGGACGAGGATGCGCGGGTCGGCCAGCACCACGCGCGCCAGGGCCACGAGCTGGCGCTGGCCCATGGAGAGGCGCGCGCCGCGCTCGCCCACGTCGGTGTCGAGGCCGGCGGGCAGGCCTGCGCCCCCGGGGCAAGCCCGGGGGCTTGCCCCGGGGGGGTCCTCCAGCCACTCGCCGCCGGCGATGCTCTGCGCCGCGCGCCGGACCTCGCCGGCCGTGGCCTCGGGGCGGCTGTAGCGGATGTTCTCGCCCAACGTGCCCGAGAAGAGGAAGGGCTCCTGCGGCACCAGGCCCAGGCGGCGGCGGTACTGGGCCAGGTCGAGGGTGCGGATGTCGCGCCCGTCGATGAGGATCTGGCCACCCTGGAACTCGTAAAAGCGCGCCACCAGCCGCGCCAGGCTCGACTTGCCGGCCCCGGTGTGCCCCACGATGGCGACCGTCTCGCCCGGGGCGACGGTGAGCGTAAAGTCGCCCAGCACCACCTCGCGGCCGGTGTAGCTCAGGCGCACGTGGCGGAACTCGATGCGCCCCGCGATCTCGCCCACCGGCTCGCAGGCGGTCTGCACCACCTTGGGCTCGGCGTCGATGAGCGAGAAGACGCGCTCCGCCGCCGAGAGGCCATCCTGGAACTGGCTCCAGAAGGAGGCCACACTGGTCAGCGGGAACCAGATCATGCCCATGGTTTCGACAAAGAGGAACCAGGCGCCGGCCGAGATTTCGCCGCGCAGCGAGGCCGCGCCGCCATAGTAGATGAGCAGGGCGGTGCTCACGCCGATGCCGATGCCCAGGAGGGGGATGATGGCGTTGAGCACCCAGCCGCGCAGCAAGTTGACGCGGAAGGCCTGGCGGTTGAGCGTGAGGAAATCGCCATAGACGGCGGCCTCGCGGCGAAAGCTCTTGGCCACGGCGATGCCGCTGATCGATTCCTGGATCAGGGCATTGACCTCGGCCAGCACACGCCGCGCGCGCTGGGTGACGCGGCGGGCAATGCCGCGGAAGGAGAGCGCCAGCCCCACGATCAGCGGCATGATGGCCACGAGCACGAGCGCCAGGCGCATGTTGATGGCAAAGAGGGCCACGAGCAGGATGGCCACAAGCACAAGCTGGCTGAGGAGGCTGATGGTCAGCGTGACCACGTCGGCCAGATTGATGGCATCCGACGTGACGCGGCTGACGATTTTGCCCGAAGGCTGTTCATCGTAGAACGAGAGGTCATGCCGCACCACCGCGGCAAAGGCAGTCTCGCCCAGGCTGAGCATGACATCGCCCACCACCCGTGCCGAGCGGCTCTGGCGATAGTAGTTGAACACCCAGCTCAGCGAGCTAAAGGCGACCGCCGCCCCGGCGAGGAGCAGCACCGTGCCCAGCGAGCGCGTGCGCGTCACCACGTCGAGGCCGCGCGAAACCAGGAGCGGCACCCCCGCGCTCACCCCCGAATCGAGCGCCACCGCCGCCGCCACGGCCAGCATCGTCCGCCAGTGGGGCCGGAAGTAGGCGAGCACCCGCCGCACCAGGGTCAGGTCCCCATAGGTGCGGTCGTACGAGTCGCTCTCCAGCCCGTCCATGACCCAGCCCAAGGGCGAACCTCCGTCGGAAGTGAGACGTGAAACGCAAAACGCAAAACGTAAGAGTGTTGCGTGTTGCGTATTGCGTGTTCTGCTGCCTGCGGCGCTCCCGTCTATGGCGAATATGCATACCGCCCAATGACACCAACGGAACACGCAACACGCAACACTCTTGCGTTTTACGTTTCACGTTTCACGTTTCACGTTTTACTCCTCACGTCGCATACCTCGCAAATATCCGTCTATACGCCTCGCAGCGCGCCAGCAGCGCCTCGTGGCTGCCCTGGTCCACCAACTCGCCGCGGCGCAGGACGAGGATGCGGTCGGCCCAGCGGATTTGCGAGAGGCGGTGGGTGATGAGCAGGGTGGTGCGCCCGCGCATGATGCGGCGCATGGCCCGCTGGATCTGGTCTTCGGTGGCCGAGTCGATGGCGCTGGTCGAGTCGTCGAGGATGAGGATGCGCGGGTCGGTGAGAAAGGCGCGCGCGATGGCGAGGCGCTGGCGCTGGCCGCCCGAGAGGGTGACGCCGCGCTCGCCGATCTCGGTGTTGTAGCCCTGGGCAAAGCCGGTGATGAACTCGTGGGCCTGCGCCTCGCGCGCCGCCCGTTCGATGGCCTCCTTATCGGCCGCACCCTGGGCGCCGAAGGCGATGTTCTCGGCGATGCTGCGCGAGAAAAGAAAGACGTCTTGCTCGATGGTCGAGATCTGCGAGCGCAGAGCCGCCACGTTCCACTGGCGCACGTCGACGGCGTCGACGAGCACCCGTCCCGCGGTCACATCGTAGGTGCGGTTGACCAGGCGGGTGAGGGTGGTCTTGCCCGAGCCGGTCTGGCCGACGATGGCGATGGTCTCGCCGGGGCGCGCGGTGAACGAGATATCGCGCAGCACCGGCGTGCCGCCGTAGCCAAAGCTGACGTGGTCAAAGACGATCTCGCCCTGCAGGCGCCGGCTCAGGCCGTGAGGGTTCTCGTCGAGCTCGCTCTCGGCGTTGATCAGCGCGAGGATGCGCCGCGCGCTAGCCACGCCGAGCTGCACCAGCGAAAAGCTCCACATGGAGATGAACGAGGGAAAGCCCAGCAGGTTCAGCAGGCCCATGTACGAGACGACCTGGCCCACGCTCAGGGCGCCCTGGCGCACAAGCAGCATGGCGTGCAAAAACCCGCCGCCGACGGCCAGGCTGTAGGCCAAGAGCGGCAAGTAGCGCGCCTGCACCTGGCCCTGCTCGACGAAGGCATCGCGGCAGGCGCGGGCGTTGCCCGAGAAGATGTGCTGCTCCTGTGCCTCCTGCGCGGCGCCCTTGACGACCTCGATACCCGAGACGGCCTCGGCCAGGCGCGCGTTCATCAGGCCAAAGCGCTCGCGCACCAGCTCCACCACCGGCTCCAGCCGCTTCATATAGCGCCGCAACGTCACGGCAAAGAGCACCAGGAAGGCCGCCGGCGTGATGAGCAGCACGCGCGGCAGGTTGAGCGCGATGGTGGCGATGGGCACCACCAACCCCAGGAAGGAGGCAAAGATCAGGCTAAAGCCTGGGTTGACCATCATGTTGAGCTGGCGCACATCGTTGGTGGCGCGGGCCATCACATCGCCGATGCGCTGGCGGCCGTGGAAGGTGAGGCTCTTGCCCAGCAGGTTGAGGTAGAGCTCGTCGCGGGCATCGCGCTCGAAGCGCTGGGCCAGCACCTCGACGACCATGTTGCGCGCCAGTTGGGCGAGCCCCTGCCCCAGGCCCACGGCGAGCACGGCGAGGGCCACCTGCATGAGGGGCCGCAGGGCGGCATCGGGGCCCAAGACAAGGTCAAAGGCGTGCCCCACGAGCAGCCGGTTGGCGCTCTCGCAGACGGTGCCCAAGATAGCCAGGATGACCGTGGCGACAGGCAACCAGGGATAGCGCAGGATATGCGCCACGATCCAGCAGACGGCGCCCGAGCGGTTGTAGAGGTATTCGTCGGAGATGGTGAACTCGCGCTTTTGCACCTGTGGCTCCGGCAGAGTTGGCGACAGCGGCAGTCATGACACCATAGTATACGCCCGAAACTGCGGCAGGCAAAGCTGTGGCCCGGGCGGGGGTGTAGTTCAGTTTTGGGGCGAGTTGTGGCATAATAGGGGCAAGACTTTATGTTTAGTGTAGGTGGTTTGACGAATGAAGCGTACCCGTGTTGAGATGAAGGCTGAGTTGCTGGCGCAGGCAGAGGCCAAGATTGAC
>JAKPJZ010000157.1 GCA_029553955.1 Chloroflexota bacterium | reverse complement strand
GTCAATCTTGGCCTCTGCCTGCGCCAGCAACTCAGCCTTCATCTCAACACGGGTACGCTTCATTCGTCAAACCACCTACACTAAACATAAAGTCTTGCCCCTATTATGCCACAACTCGCCCCAAAACTGAACTACACCCCTGGTGGCCTACAGTGAGGTGACACCTGTCACACCGATTCCCCTGGCGGGTGGTCAGCGCCAGCTCTTTGGCAAAAACTCGGTCCAGCTCGCGCCGCTGCTGACAGGCAGTTACTCCTGCTGCAGGGTGGGGCCCCTCGCTACCCGTCCCCCGTCGCGGGGGACGGGTAGCGAGGGGCCCTGGCCGCGGCACGGGCAGGCCTTTGCCGGACTTTTCGCCAATCGTTTTGCCCTCTTGGAAATTGGTGTGTCAGGTATCCCCATCATGCCGGGCGGATGCGCAGCCAGTGGCGCTCGCGGGTGGTGGTGTGGCGGTAGGTGAGCGTCTGGCCGGCCGGGTCGAACTCGCAGGCGCCGTCGGAGACGTCGACGTGGTAGCCTGTGGGGTACTGGTAGTTGGGCACAAAGAGCTCGCTGGGCGCGGAGACGGCGGGGTCGTGGCGGAACTCGAACTCGAAAACGCGCCGCTTGTGGTCAAAGCCCATGCGCAGCGGCTCGCCGGCGACGGCGCGGGGGTAGGGCCGCACAACCGCCTGGAGTGCGCGCCCGCCCGAGTTGATATTGGCCCGATCGGTCTGCTGGTCGCGGCTAAAGATGGAGAGGTCTTCGCCGTTCCACTGGTCGCCGCGCGCGTTGCTGTTGTCGGCGGTATAGTTCCAGAGGGTGCCGGAGAGCAGGTTGTCGTCGAGGGCGCGCATGCTGCGGTCCATGGCGGCCACCTGAGCGCGGTAGTCGCCGCTGCGGTAGGCGCGGCCACCCCTGAGGTCGAAAGCGATGCCGAACTCGCCGATGAGCGTGGGCATGCCGAGGCGCGCGGTGGTGTCGTCTCTGAGGCGGCCGAGGTGCGCGGCGAAGGAGCGGCGGATGCGCCTGGGGCCGAGGACGATGTGCCCGTTCACGTTGACGGCCAGCCAAGGGCTGAACTCCTTGAAGAGGAGGACGGCCAGGTCGTACCAGTGTGGCGCATGCACACGGCCTGTGCGCTCGGGCGCTGCCGCCGGCAGCGCGGTGGTTTCGGGCTCCACCTCCTCAAAGATCAGCGCGTCGGGGTCCACGGCATGGATGGCGCGGCTGAAGCGCTCGGCAAAGGGGTAGTAATAGTCAACAAACCCCACCCGCCGCCCGTTGACCCGGCCAAAGTGGTCGGGCCGCAGCAACTGGGGCCGGCCGGCGGCGTCGACGTCCCACACGCCATTCTCGCGCCACACGCACTCGCAACCGTCGCGCCAGGCGCGCACGCCCTGCCGGTTGAGTTGCCGCGTGCCCGTGCGCCTGAGCCCGATGCGCTGCAACGCCCACACCTCCACCTCTTGCGGGTAGCCTGCGCCCAGGAGGATGGCCTGCCAGGGGGTGGGGCTTTCGCCGGCCTTGAGCGGTGCGCCCCAATCGTCGAGGTCGGCGCAGCCGATCAAGCCGCGCGAGGGCTCGTTCAGCGTGTCGTAGCCGACGACGTTGGGCAGGCCCTGCAGACGGCGCGCCACCTCGACGATGGCGTCGATGTAGTGGCGTTGCAGGTACTCCTGGGCTGGCTCACCGTCGATGAGCGTGCGCGGCGCCAGGTCGTTGCCGGCGAAGAAGAGGGTGAACATGGTGGCCGCGGCGAGTTTGGTGTTGTTGGTGGGCCAGATCATGCGCGGGAAGGGGTCGCCGTGGGTGGCGTGGACGATGGCGGCGCCGGTTTCGGCGAAATGGGTCATGTCGAGGCCCACGGCTTCCAGCGTCCAGCCGGGGGCGCCGTCGCCGCCGGAGAAGCGGCTCCACACGTCCTGGTGCGGGTCGATGAACATGGTGATGCCATAGTCGCCGGCCTTCCTGGCCACCTCGTAGACGTAATCGAGATACTCTTCATCGTAGATGCTGGGTCCGGCGTGCTCGATGGCCTCCCAGGTCACCAGGAAGCGCAGGAAGGTCAGCCCCCAGGCGCGCAGCCGCGCCAGGTGTTCATCGGCCTCGGCGAGCGGGAAGGGCCGGCCGACGAACGATACGTGGCGATGGTCGAAGAAGCCTTCGCGGAGATGCGTGGCCCCGTTGGGCCGGACGGGCACTTTGCTGGAGCCGCCCAGGTTGACCCCACGCAGGATTCTCGTGCGGCCGTGTTCGTCTTTGAACCAGGGACCGTCGGTGTGGATCATGATGGCGCTCTCCTTTGCCGTGACAGGTGCGTACAGACCATGAGCATCTTGCGCCAGAAACGGCCGGTTGTCAAGGCGCGTCTGTCACCGGGTGTCATTGCTTCGCCGCGCTCGCGATGACACCCGGTGACAGACGCGCCTCCAGTCGCGTTGGCACGCAAGTCGCTGGTGCGGCGCTGGATGTTCGCGACGGATGGGAGGTGCAGACCATGGCTGAGGAACCTCGTGGCCCCGTGGTGCGCGAGCGAGAAGTGGTGCGTGAGGAGCCGGCCTACCCGCCTCCGCCGCTCGAGCCACAGCAGCGTGAGTTCGTGCGCGAGCAGCGTTACTATGTGCCCCCGCCTCCGCCGCCACAGACGAGCTCGCTGGCTCTGGCCAGCCTGGCCACGGGCATTTCGGCCTACTTTCTCTTCCCGATCGCTGGCGCCATCGCGGCCATTGTGACCGGCTTTCTGGCGCAGAACGAGATCCGCGCCAGCCATGGCCGCCTGACCGGCTCTGCCTTTGCCACGGCGGGCCTCGTCCTGGGCTGGCTGCAGATCGGGCTGATTATCCTCTTTGTCATCCTTGTTGCCGTCTTTGCGGCTGCCGCGCCGGGCTTTAGCGCCGACCTGGGCGCACTGCTCGGCGGCTAGTGCATCGGGGTTTGGGCGGGTTGGCCCATCGGCTGCCCCTGGCGCGCCAGGGGCAGCCGATGGGCCAACCCGCCCAAACCCCCTCCTGTTTTAGGCCGGCGTCAGATCCCGCACGCGCCAAAAGTAGCGGCCGCCGTCAACGTCCACGCGCACGCCTGGGCAGCCCTGGCTGTCGACCCCGGCCAGCTCGGTGACCGTTGCCCGGCGCCCCACGTACCTGTTCATCTTTGCGTTCCCGTTGTTGAGGCCGCCGCTCGAGCGATGCCGGCCCAGGATCACCTCCGTGCCCACGCCAAAGGCGCCATAATCGGCGGTTTCGGCGGTCATGCCGCAGCCCTGGGGCACCAGCCACTCATCGGGCAGGGGCTGCGGTGTCGGCGTCGGGAGCGGCAGCGTCGTGGGCGTGGCCGTCGGCGGAATCCATTGGGTGGGCGTGGGCCAGAGGGTCGGGGTGGCGGTGGCGCCAGGCAGCGCGGTCGGCGCGAGGGTAGGCAAAACGGCGACACGCGTCGGGGTGGCCAGACGGACCGCGGCCTGTGCCCTCACGTTGCGGGCGACCAGCGCCGCCGTGAGGCTACACGCGGCGAGCGTCGAGAACAAGGCAAAGCCGATCAAGATCAGGAGCGGCTGCGGAGAACCGTCCTTGAAGAGATGATCCTGCAGGCGCATGGCTGTCTCCTGGGGAAAGGTCTGGAGGAGGCGGCGAGACCAATAGGAAGAGGAAGTATAGGCGATAGTTGAAACTCGGCCAAATCCTGCGCTGTGGACGGGAAGACACCTGACACAGCGATTTCCATGGCGGGCAGGCGATAGGCAAGAACTCCGGCAGAGGCCTGCCCATGCCGCGGCTGAGGCCCCTCGCTACCCGTCCCCCGCGACGGGGGAACGGTAGGGGGGCACCACCCTGCAGCAGGAGAAAGCGTCTGTCAGCAGCGGCGCGAGCTGGACCGAGTTCTTGCCAAAAAAAGCCGACGCTGACCACCCGCCAGGGAAATTGGTGTGTCAGGTGTCTCCTCAGGGGTAATCTGTGGTATACTTACGTCATCGTACCGGCTTTTTTGCGGTCGCAGGCACCCGCATGAACAAAACAAGGAGCTCTTCCCATGGTTCGCGACTATGGCCTCACCAAGCTGGGCCACCAGGCTGCACCCGACCGGAAGCTCGAGACCTTTCCCAGCCGCTCGCGTCCCGGCTCGCTGACGGTGCAGCTCCATTGCACCGAGTTCACCTGCCGCTGCCCGGTGACGGGCCAGCCCGACTGGGCGCAGATCGATATCGAGTACGTGCCCGATCAGTCGGTCGTCGAGAGCAAGAGCCTCAAGCTGTACCTGGAGACCTACCGTGACGAAGGCATCTTTCACGAGCACCTGGCGCAGGTGGTGCTCGACGATTTCGTGGCGGCGGCGCGCCCGCTGTCGTGCACGGTGACGGTGTGCTTTAACGTGCGCGGCGGCATCGCCATCACGGCGGTGGTGTCGTACAGGAGGGAGGCATGAAGGACAAGGGCTACTCCTTCCCTCTGGTGGCGCTCGCGGCCGCCTACTGCGTGGCGCTGGTGGTGAGCAATGTCATCGCCGGCAAGCTCTACCAGGCGCCGGGCGGCATCGTGCTGCCCGCGGCGGTCTGGCTTTTCCCGGTCGTGTACATCATCGGCGACGTGATCCCCGAGGTCTATGGCCTGGCCACGGCACGGCGCATCATCGCGCTGGGCTTTGCGGCCAACCTGGCGGCGGTGGGCTTTTTCGTGCTGACCCTGGCCCTGCCGGCGCCCGAGTCTTGGGCGGGGCAGGAGGCCTTCCGCGCCGTGTTGGGCTCCACGCCGCGGCTGCTCCTGGCGTCGTTGGTGGGCTACCTGGTGGGGACGAATGCCAACGCCTGGGTGTTGGTGCGCATCAAGCGCTGCACGGGCGAGCGTTGGCTGTGGCTGCGCACCATCGGCTCGACCATCGTCGGCGAGACGCTGGACAGCGCGTGCTTTATGAGCATCGCCTTCCTGGGGGCGGTGCCGGCCTCAGCACTGCCCGCCATGGTGCTGGCCCAGGCGGCGTTCAAGACGGCCTATGAGGCGCTGGCCACACCGCTGACCTATGCGGTGATTGGGGCGGTAAAGCGGGCCGAGGCTGGTGCCTGACATCCCCAGCCACCATTGACCTGCGTGGTCGTCGGCCCGAGCCCAAAAGGGTCTTGGCGGGGTGACTACTCAGCCTGCTGTACGCGCCGCCCGGCCCGTCATTGCGAGCCGCAGCGAAGCAATCTCCACGTCGGGCATTGGAGATTGCTTCGCTGCGGCTCGCAATGACGGGCTGAGTAGTTGCCCGGCGGCCAACAGGATACTGAGGGCGGCCAGCTTCCTCTCCGGCAGGCTGCTAGGTCGTGTTCGCAAACCCGGAGCATAGCCCCCCTTGGCCGCCGCAGGCGGCTTCGTGGGCGTCTTGGGCGGCGAGACTGGCGCCACAGAACGGCAAGACGGGCACAAGGCCCTAGGCTACGACGGTTTGCGAACACGACCTAGCGCGCGTGGATTGACGAGCCGCCGCTGGTCTGAACGCGGCCCAGGGTCGCGCCGCTGCCGTACTGCAGGGTCGAGGCGCCGCTGAGGTCGGCGTCTAGGCGGCCGGAGGGCTCGAGCTCGGCCCTGCTGGCGCCGCTCAACGTCGCCCTGGCGTCGGTGACCGGGAAGCCGGCCAGGCGGGCGGTGCTGGCGCCGGAGCCTCTGAGCGTGAGGTCTTCGCCCGAGCCGGTGAGCTCGAGCCTGCTCGCGCCCGACAGCTCGACCCGCACAGCACCGGCCTTGATATCGCCCTGCAGGCTGCTCGCCCCAGAGAGCTCCAGGTCCAAGCCCTTGGCCGACGAAAAGCCGGTAATGCTGCTCCGCGACGCGCCCGAGAGGTCGAGGCCGCGCAGCGCGGGCATGGCGACCCTGGCACGCAGCGTGGCCCGGCTGATGCCGGTGCCGCTGCGCAGCCGCAGCCGCAGCGTATCGCCCGACACCGCGGCGTCGAGATAGTCGAACAGGTTGTCGTCGGCAGTGATCGAGACGGCGAACTGTTCGCTCTGGACGACATCGAGCACAAAGGCGCTGCCGGCCTCGATGTGCGAAAAGCCGCTCAGGTCCAGTTCGCGGGTCTCGAGCCGCCCCGAGCCGACGAGGCTTCGCGCATTCAGCAGCCCGGGCGTGAGCGGGCAGCAGCCGGCAGCGACGACGGCCACGAGCAAGCACGACAAGAGTACCATGCGCTTCATTGTTGCCTCCTTGAGGCGAGCCTCACATTACCAGCTATTCCCTGTCACCTACACTACGCAGATGGGCCGGCGGGGGTTGCGGCCGGCCTGGCGTAGTGGCTGATCTGAATGTGGGGCTCCGATTCACCGCAGAGACCGCAGAGGACGCAGAGGGACGAGTGATCTCTGTGCCCTCTGCGTCCTCTGCGGTGCAAGGCCCCGTTTTCATCGCTTGTGGTGGCCCTGGGGGCATGTCGTCTGATGTGAAAATGCAGCCGGCGCCGTAGCTGGCCCGCTCTTGGCCGCCATAGGCGGTTTGTGGGCGTCGTTCCTCCCTGCACGCAGGCGGCGTGCTTCTGTCCCTCGTGTTCTTTGTGGTTCATGCGTTCCCCGTTCCTTTGGCGTGGGCCGGCTGAGGTGCGTTGACTCCTGTGGGGTTGGTCGCTATACTCCCGGCATGAAGACAGACAGAGGCCCCGGCCGCCCCAGCGTGTGGGCGCGCCTGGTCGGCATTGGCGACACCGTGCTGGCCTTGGTGCTTTCGCTCTTGGCCGTCGATATTGTGCTGCCCAGCCGTTGTGCAGGCGACGAGCGCCGTGCCGGCGGCTTGCCCAACGAAAGGCACTGAGTTGACCATCAAGCCACCGCGCCTGGCCGAGGGCGATACCGTCGGCGTGATCTCGCCGGCCTCGCCGATTGCCAGCGAGTGCCCCAGGCGCTTTGACCGCGGCGTGACGAACCTGGAGCAAATGGGCTTTCGCGTGCGCGTGGCCCCCAACGCGCGGGCCTGCTCGAGCTACACAGCGGGGACGATCGCGCAGCGCGTTGCCGATATCCACACCCTCTTTGCCGACCCGCAGGTGAAGGCCGTGCTCACCTCCGTCGGCGGGCTGAACTCGAACCAGTTGCTCGGCGAGCTGGACTATGACCTGATCGCCCGCAACCCCAAAATCCTGATGGGCTACAGCGATGTGACGGCGCTGCTCTTGGCGGTGCAGCGGCTGACGGGCCTGGCGACCTTCCTCGGCCCGGCCATCCTGCCGCAGTTCGGCGAGCCGGGCGGGCTGCACGCCTACACGGCGGAGTGGTTCCGGCGCGTGTTGATGCAGCCCGAGGCGCCGCTGGAGCTGACCCCTTCGCGGCGCTCCATCGACGAGCCGGTGCGCTGGGATGTGGACGATGCCGAGCCGCGGCGCGGGCGGCGGCACCGTGGGCCGCGCACGCTTGTTGCCGGCAGCGCCGAAGGGCCGATTGTGGCCGGCAACCTTTCGACGCTGCTCGTGCTGGCCTGTAGCCGCTACTGGCCTGAGCTGGAGGGGGCTGTCCTGTGCGTCGAAGACGACGAGAGCGAGTCGCCGGCCTCCATCGACCGCATGCTGACGCAGTTGCGCACCATGGGCGTGTTGGCGCGCATCGCAGCGCTGCTGGTCGGCCGCTTCCATCCGGAATCCGGCTTTGGGCGCAGAGAGCCGCTCCAGGACGTGCTGCTGACGGCGACCCGCGGCTACACCCTGCCCATCGCCTTCGATTTCGACTTTGGCCATACCGACCCTATGTTCATCCTGCCCAACGGGGCACGGGCGCGGGTGGAGCTGGGCGAAGCGGCGCGCCTCACGCTGCTGGAGACTGCGGTGGAGTAGCCCGGCCCAAGTTCGGGAGTCCGGGGCCGGAGCCCCCAACTTGTTGGGGCTGTTGGGGCGTGGCCCGGCCCGAACAGGTTCGGGAGTCCGGGGCCGGAGCCCCCAACTTGTTGGGGCTGTTGGGGCGTGGCCCGGCCCGGCCCAAGTTCGGGAGTCCGGGGCCGGAGCCCCCAACTTGTTGGGGCTGTTGGGGCGCGGCCCGGCCCGAACAAGTTCGGGAGTCCGGGGCCGGAGCCCCCAACTTGTTGGGGCGGGTCCCGAACAGGTTCGGGAGTCCAAATAAGGGAGGTGCTGCATGGAATCCATGGACTCGTATCGCGCACTGCTCAAGTCGGAGCGCTGGACAGAGTGGGAGGGTCTGGAGACCGACCAGCGCCAAGGGGCGCCGGCGCCGCCGCTGGAGAAGCCCTGCCCGGCTGGCGCGACACTGGTCGACCTGGTGCCGCCCGGTGAGCTGACCTCGGGCACGATGCCCCTCATCGAGGCCATTCGCAAGCGCCGCAGCCGGCGGCAGTTCACCGACGAGCCGCTGACGCTCGAGGAGCTCTCGTTCCTCCTCTGGGCCACGCAGGGCGTGCGCGAGGTGGCGCAGGGCGGCGCGTCGACGCGGCGCACCGTGCCCTCGGCCGGCGGGCGCCATCCCTTCGAGACCTATATCGCCGTCTACAACGTGGCCGGCCTGGCGCCGGGGCTCTACCGCTACCTGCCCCTCGAGCACCGGCTGTGCCTGCTGCAGGCCGGCGAGGGGCTGGCCGAGCGGGTCATTGCGGGCTGCCGTGGGCAACGCTTCGCCGGACGCTGCGCCGCCACGTTCATCTGGACGGTGCTGCCCTATCGCGCCGAGTGGCGCTACAGCATCATCGCCCACAAGATGATCGCGCAGGACGCCGGGCACCTCTGCCAGAACCTGTACCTGGCGAGCGAGGCCATCGGCGCCGGCACCTGCGCCATCGGCGCCTACGACCAGGCCACGATGGATGCCGTCGTGGGCGTCGATGGCCGCGACGAGTGCACCATCTACGCGGCGCCGGTGGGCAAGGTCAAGGGCGGCTGAGGATCGGGTATGTCCCAGAACCGTCGCTAACCGACGGGGCCGATCACCACGAAGGACACAGAGAGTGCAAGGAGGCCACCCAAAGCTCTTTGTGGCCTTTGTGGTTCAAAAGCTCCCGAGGTTCTGGGATATGCCCCTGAGGGCTCTTCTCTTGACACCCTGCTGACAATCCGTATGCTGAGCGGCCATGGCAAAGAAACGTCTGGACATCCTCGTGGTGGAGCGCGGGCTGGCCGAGAGTCGGGCGCGTGCCCAGGCCATCATCATGGCCGGCGAGGTGCGCGTGGACGACCGGGTCGTCGACAAAGCAGGCACCATGGTCGCCGACGACGCCACGGTCGAAGTGGCCGGCGCGCGCCTGCCCTACGTCAGCCGGGGCGGGCTCAAGCTCGAGGCGGCGCTCGATATCTTTGGCGTCAACCCCGATGGCAAGGCGATTGCCGACGTGGGCGCCTCGACCGGCGGCTTTACCGACTGCCTGCTGCAGCGCGGGGCGGCGCGCGTGTATGCCATCGACGTGGGCTACGGTCAGCTCGCCTGGCGCCTGCGGCAGGATCCGCGCGTGGTCGTGATGGAGCGCACCAACGTGCGCTACCTCGAAGCCCTGCCCGAGCCCATCGACCTGGTCACCATCGACGTCTCGTTCATCTCGCTCGAGCTGGTGCTGCCGGTGGTGGCGCGCTGGCTGCAGGAGCGTGGCGAGATTGTGGCCCTGGTCAAGCCGCAGTTCGAGGTGGGCAAGGGCGAGGTGGGGCGCGGCGGCGTGGTGCGCCGGCCCGAGCAGCATCGTGAGGTGCTGGCGCGCGTTGCCGGCTGGGCGCGCGGGCTGGGCCTGTGCTTCGCCGGCGTCGCGCCCTCGCCGGTGCTGGGGCCGGCGGGCAACCGCGAGTTCCTGGCGCACCTGGTGCCCGGCGCACCGCGGCCGCCGGGGGATGAGGCCGCGATGATCGAACGCGCCGTCGAGCAAGCGTGGTAGGTGTTCGGATTATCATTGCGAGTATCTCAGGGTGTGCCGAGCCCTGTGCGAAGCACAGAACCCTGGCCTGTCATTGCGAGCCGCAGCGAAGCGATCTCCAATGCCCGACGTGGAGATCGCTTCGCTGCGGCTCGCAATGACAGGCTGAACACTCACAGGCTGTTGGATTGTTGCCGCGAAATGTTATATACTCTAGAGCAGAGTATGTGGGGCCATGCAGGCCCCCACCACAGGTATTGGCAATGGATCAACGATTTATCCGCAACTTTTGCATTATCGCGCACATCGACCATGGCAAATCGACGCTCTCCGACCGGCTGCTCGAGCTGACGGGGACGCTGAGCGCCCGCGAGATGAGCGAGCAGGTCCTCGATCAGATGGACCTGGAGCGCGAGCGGGGCATTACGATCAAGGCCAAGGCGGTGCGCATGACCTATACGGCGCCCGACGGCCAGGCGTACGAGCTGAACCTGATCGATACGCCCGGGCACGTCGATTTCACCTACGAGGTGTCGCGCGCCCTGGCGGCCTGCGAGGGCGCGGTGCTGGTGATCGACGCCACGCAGGGGGTCGAAGCGCAGACGCTCTCGAACCTCTACCTGGCGCTGGAGCACGACCTGGCGATTGTGCCGGTGGCCAACAAGATCGACCTGCCCTCGGCCCAGACCGACGAAGTGGCGCAGGAGGTCGAAGACCTGACCGGCATCGAGGCGCACGACGTGCTGCGCGTGTCGGCCAAGACGGGCGAGGGCGTGGAGGCGGTGCTGCGCCGCATCGTGGAGCACGTGCCGCCGCCCCACGGCCACCATGGCCGGCCGTTGCGGGCGCTGATCTTTGACTCGCACTATGACCCCTACAAGGGGGTCATCGCCTACGTGCGCATCGTCGACGGCACGCTCGGGTGCGGCGACCAGCTCAGGCTCATGGGCCAGGGCACCGAGTTCGACGCGCTCGAGGTCGGCGTATTCCGGCCGGCGATGGTGGCCGGCAGGTCACTCGAGGCGGGCGAGGTGGGCTATGTGGCCACCGGGCTCAAGACCATCCGCGACATCTCGGTGGGCGACACGATTACGCTGTTGGAAGCGCCGGCCGAGCAGGCGCTCGCCGGCTACCGCCCGGCCAAGCCGATGGTCTTCGCCGGGCTGTACCCGGTCAACTCGGACGACTATGGCCCGCTGCGCGATGCGCTCGACAAGCTGCGCCTGAACGACGCCTCGCTGACCTTCGAGCCCGAGAACTCGGCCGCGCTGGGCTTTGGCTTTCGCTGCGGCTTTCTGGGGCTGTTGCACCTGGAAATCGTGCAGGAACGGCTCGAACGCGAGTATGACCTGGACCTGGTGACGACGGCGCCCAGCGTCGAGTACCACATCGTGCGCCAGGATGGCGAGATGGTGGCCATCGACAACCCGGCCGAAATGCCCGACGAGAGCCAGATCACAGAGATCCAAGAGCCCTGGATGCGTATCAGCGTCTTTGCGCCGGTCGAGTACGTGGGGCCGGTAATGGAACTGGCCGTGGCGCGGCGCGCCGAGTACGAGCGCATGGAGTACCTGGACGAAAAGCGCGTGCTGCTCAACTACTATGTGCCGCTCTCGGAGATCATCGTCGACTTTTACGATCAGTTAAAGTCGCGCACGCGCGGCTATGCGTCGATGGACTATGCCTTTGCCGACTATCGCCCGGCCGACCTGGTCAAGCTCGACGTGCTGGTCAACGAGGAGCCGGTCGACGCGTTGTCACTCATCGTGCACCGCGAGCAGGCCTACACCAAGGGCCTGGCGCTGGTGCGCCGGCTGAAGCAGGTCATCCCGCCGCAGATGTTCACCGTGCCCATCCAGGCGGCGCTGGGCTCGCGGGTGATTGCTCGCATGACGGTCAAGGCGCTGCGCAAGGACGTGTTGGCCAAGTGCTACGGCGGCGATATCACACGCAAGCGCAAGCTGCTCGAGAAGCAGCGAGAAGGCAAGCGGCGCATGAAGCGCCTGGGGAGGGTCGAAATCCCGCAGGAGGCGTTCATGGCCCTCCTCAGCCTGGAAGAGGAATAGCCTTTTGCACCGCAGAGACGCGGAGGACGCAGAGGCCTCTTTGCTGTACCCCCTCCGCGTCCTCTGCGCCTCTGCGGTGATCCGGTTCTCGCACATGTTGGTGGAAGTAGTGTATGAACGCTTGCTCCGCCGCCTCCGCCTCTCCTCCTTCTTGCTCCCGGCGGCGATCTTGGCTGTGGCTGCGGCGCTGCGCTTTGCCGGGCTCGATTGGGACCGCGGCATCTTGGCCCATCCCGACGAGCGGCGCATCCTCATGGTCGTTGCAGGGCTGCGCTGGCCCAGCCCCTGGGATTGGGGCCTGGTGCTCGGCCCCCGCAGCCCGCTGAACCCGCGTTTCTTTGCCTATGGCTCGCTGCCGATCTACCTGCTGCGCCTGCTGGGCGCGCTCACCGGCACCCGACCCGACCAGCTCTACCTGCCGGGGCGCGTGCTCTCGGCCTCGTGCAGCCTGCTGACCGTGGCCGCCACCATGAGCATCGGCCGCGAGCTGGGCGGGCGCCGCGTGGGCCTGCTCGCCGGCGCTTTCCTCGCCTGCGCGGTGCTGTCCATCCAACTGGCCCATTTCCTCACCGTTGACAGCCTGCTCGTCTTGCTCAGCACGCTCGCCGTGTGGTGCCTGCTGCGCGTGGCGCGGCGTGGCTCGCTCGGCGCAGGGCTGGCGGCGGGGGCGCTCACCGGCCTGGCGCTGGCCACCAAGAGCAGCGCGCTGCCGCTGCTTTTCGCCGGCTGGGCCGCCTGGGCGCTGTGGGCGCTGGGTCGAGACGGCGTGCCTCGGCTGGGGCGCGGCCTTCGCGGCATGGCGTCCGGCACGGCGCTGGCGGCAACTGCCTTCTTTGTGGTCGAGCCCTACAGCCTGCTCGACTGGTCCCGCTTCGGCGTGGCCACAGTGCAGGAAGGCGCCATGGCCGGCGGCGCCATCGACCTCACTTACACGCGGCAGTTCATAGGCACGTTGCCCTACCTCTACCCGCTGCGCGAGCTCATCGTCTGGTCGCTCGGCCTGCCGCTGGGGCTGCTCGCCCTGGCAGGGTTGGCGTGGCTGACCTGGCGCGCCCTTCGGCCCAGCCCCCAGGGCCTCGTCATCCTCGCGTGGATCTGGCCCTACTTCCTCATCACCGGCTCCTTCCACGCCAAGTTCTCGCGCTACATGGCCCCGCTCGTACCCTGGCTCTGCCTGGCGGCGGCGCTCCTCTTCTGGCGGCTCTGGGATCTGGCGCAGCCCCAGCGCTGGGCGAGGCGAGCGGTGGTGGCGCTGGGGGGCGGCGTGCTCCTGGCCACGTTCCTCTACGCGCTGGCCTTCACCGGCCTGTACCTGCGGCCGCACCCCTGGGTCGCCGCCAGCGACTGGATCGACCGCAACGTGCCCGCCGGCGCCGTGCTCACCGCCGAGGAGTGGGACGACAAGCTGCCCGCGCGGCGCTCCGGCCAGGCGGGGCGCACTGACCTGACGCACCTGGGGCTCGACATCTATGCGCCCGACACCCGGGCCGACCTGGCCGGCTTGACGCAGGCGCTGGGCCAGGCCGACTATGTGGTCCTCGCCAGCCAGCGGCTCTACGGCGTCACCGGCCGCCTGCCCGATCGCTACCCCCTGGCTGCCGCCTACTACCGGCTGCTCTTCGCGGGGCAACTCGGCTTCCAGTTGGTGCATGTAGAGACAAGCTACCCCCAGCTCGGCCCGCTGGCCATCGTCGACGAGCCGCTCGCCGGCACCGTGCTGCCGCGGCCTCGGCTGCCGCGGCCGGCGCCGCTCGTCCTCGACCTGGGACGCGCCGACGAGAGCTATGCCGTCTATGACCATCCCCGCGTGCTGATCTTCCAAAAGGTGGAGGCGCTGTCGCCCGGCGAGATGGCGGCGCGCATCGACGCTGCGGCCGCGGATGGCGGCGCCTCTTTTGCGAATCGCAGTCTCTTCGCGTATACTGAGGTTAACGGACTGTAACCAAACGCGAAGGCAGGCAGCGATGGGGCGACGAACAGCGGCTCGGCAGAGGGCGCCGGCACGCCTCATGGTGATCATTGGCGCGCTCTTCCTGGTGTTTGTCGCCGTGTTGGGCGGTTGCGCACTGGCCGCCGGCTGGCGCTATGCGGCAGTGACGGCCGAGCGCCGGCCGGCTGGCGTGAGCGACCGCGGCCCGCGCGTCGCGGCCACGCTCGCGCCCGGCGCAACTGCGACGGCGCTGCCCACCCGCGAGCCGTCGGCGACGGCGACCCTCACGGCAAGCCCCAGCGCCTCGCCCACCACAGCGCCTACTGCCACGCCCACCGCCAGCCCCACGGCCACGCTCACGGCGACGCCGCAGCCCACAGCCACCCCACCGCCCACGCCAGCCGCCACGGCGACGCCGGTGGCCACAGCGCAGCCCGCCGTCGCCGCGGCAGCGCCCCGGCCGGGCACCGGCCTCGTGCTGGCCAACTACTTTGCCTGGTACTCGGCCGGCGGCTGGGAGGCCTGCAACATCTCGGCCGGCGACAAGCCGCTCGTGCGCTACGACTCCGACGACCCCGCAAGCATCGCCAGGCAGGTGCGCCAGGCGCTCGACGCCGGCATCGATGGCTTTACCCAGCAGTGGTTCGCCCCCGGCGAGCGCACCGATGCCAACCTCGCCAGGCTACTGGAGCAGTCGCAGGGCACGCCCTTCCGCTCGACGGTCATCTTCTTGCGCCACATCTGGCCGGGCACGCCGGCGCCCTCGCAGGAAGAGGTCGTCAAGGCCATCCGCTACCTGGTGGAGCGCTATGCCGGCAGCCCCAACTGGCTGAGCATCGACGGCCGCCCCGTCATCTTTTTCACAGACATGTACCGCGTGCCCGTCGCCTCGGGGCAGACACCGCAACAGGCCTGGGCGGCCATCCGCGAGCGAGCCGACCCCGATCACAGCGCCTGGTGGATCGCCGAGGGCCTCGACCCCTCCTACCTCGAGACCTTTGACGGCCTCTACGTCTACAAGGTCGTGCACGCCGCCTACCCCGCGGGCTACCGCAAGGCGTCGAGCTGGGCGGCCGCCGTGCGCGGCTGGGAGCAGCGCACCGGGCAGCGCAAGCTGTGGTGGGGCACGATCACGCCGGGGTGGGACGACACGCGCTCGACCTGCATGGCCGACATCCGCGCGCCCAGCCAGGCGTTCAGGGTCGACCGTGCCGACGGCGCCTTCTACCGCGCCACCTACGACGCCGCCATGGCCAGCGCGCCCGACGGGCTGTGGATCAACAGCTACAACGAGTGGGTGGAGGGCAGCTACATCGAGCCCAGCGAGCAGTATGGCGAGCGCTGCCTGCAGCTCACCCGCGAGCTCTCAGCAGAGTTCAAGGGGCGCTAGAGAAAGAGGAAGGGTGATCGTGTGAGGCTGGCGCGGGCTGCCTGCCACCCCACGGGGTGGCAGGCAGCCCGCGCCAGCCTCGCACGATCACCCTTCAGATAGGATCGCTGGGCAGCGGCTCGAGCTGCATGCGGCGCGCCCAGGCCTCGCGGCCGGCGGCGGCGGTAGAGAGCGAGCCGGTGGCAACGACCACGCCGTCGCGCCCCGCCAGGCCCAGGGCCACGTCGAGGGCGTGGTCGAAATCGGGCTCGACGATGGCGCTGACGGCGGCAGGCCCCGCCTGGCGCGCCAGTGCGGCGGGGTCGGCGGCGCGTGGGTGGGCGGTGCGGCTAAAGATGACCGTGTCCACATTGGGCAGCAGCGCCTGGAACATGCGCGGCACGTCCTTGTCGGCCAGGGCGGCAAAGAGCGCCACGCGGCGCCGCCGGGGAAAGTAGGCCGTCAGCGCCTCCACCAGCCGCTGCATCGACTCGCCGTTGTGCGCCCCGTCGACCACCAGCAGCGGCTCGCGGCTGAGGATCTCGAGCCGCGCCGGCCAACGCACGCTGCGCAGCCCCTCGCGGATGGCCTCTTCGCGTATCGGCAGGGCCCCTCCGGCTGCGCCTCCGGGCAGGGGCCCCTGCCGCAGCACCTGCAGCGTCGCCAGCGCCGCCGTGGCGTTCACCAGTTGGTGCTCGCCCAGCAGAGGGATGAACAGGCCGCTCAGGGTGACGCCGGGGCCGTAGGCGGTGAAGTGTTGGCCGTCCCAATCGGCGCGCTCGAGGTGGTAGCCCCACTCGCGGCCGACGACGGCCAGCGGCGCCTGCAGGTGTTCGGCCACGTGGCTGATGACGTTCAGCGCCTCCTCGGGCTGCGGCGCCGAGACTACCGGCGTGCGCGGCTTGATGATGCCCGCCTTCTCCTCGGCAATGGCCGTCAGCGTGTCGCCGAGGACGAGCATGTGGTCGTAGCTGACGGGGGTGATCACCGCCACCTCGGGCCGGATGAGGTTGGTGGTATCGAGCCGGCCGCCCAGCCCGGTCTCGACCACGGCCCAATCGGCGCCCTGGGCGATGAAATAGTCAAAGGCGATGGCCTGCGTCGCCTCAAAGGTGGTCAGCCCATCGAGGGTATCGAAGAGGGGGCGCAGCTTGCGCAGGTGGGCCACGAACTCGCGCTCGGTAATCGGCTGGCCGTCGACCTGGATGCGCTCGCGAAAGGTATGCAGGTGGGGTGAGGAGAAGAGCCCGGTGCGCTGCCCCGCATGCTGCAGCACCGAGGCGATCATCGCCGCCGTCGAGCCTTTGCCCTTGGTGCCGGCCACATGCACCGAGTGGAAGCGACGCTCGGGGTGCTCCATGGCGTCGAGCAGGCGCGACATGCGGCTGAGGTCGAAGAGCTGCCCCGCGTACTGCGTGGCCAGCTTGACCTCATAGTTGGTCAGGCTGTAGAGATAGTCGAGCGCGGCCCTGTAGTCGTTCTCCATGTCCCCACCCTCAGACAGTATCGTCGTGCAGGCGCCACTATAGCACGACTTGTCTGCGACGGCAATACCGATATACGGCGAACCCTGCGCAGAGTTCGCCGCTATTTGACGCTCTTCCTCGCCCCGTGGTACACTGCCACAGTTCCTCGGGTGCGTCAAGACCTGATACACCGATTTCCATGGCAGGAAGGCGATTGGCAATAACCCAGCCAGACGCCTGCCCATACCCACCCTGCGGGGGGCGGAATCGCCTATCGGCTGTGGCGCGAGCTGGACGGGGTTTTTGCCAGAAAGCTGGCGCTGACCACCCGCCAGGGCAATTGGTGTGTCAGGTCTCCAAGGAGGGGTTCTAAAGGAGGCTGAGCGTGAGGGGTAGGCTTGGACGGGCGCTGGCCGCAGTGGGCCTTCTTGCCCTGGGAGTGGTGCTCGTGGGCTGCACAGGCGGGCCGCCGGCAGCAGACCTGGCGCTGCGCCCTGCCGAGATTTCGCCCAACGCCGACGGCAGCAGCGACGTGACGCAGATCAGCTACCGGCTGAGCCGCGCCGCTGCGGTGTCGCTCTACTTTGTGGACGAGAACGGCGGGCGGCACTACTTCCGCCAGGATAGCCGCCGCGCCTACTCGGCGGACCCCTACCAGGTGGATTTCGGCGGCGCCATCGACGGGCGCCTGCTGCCCGACGGGCGCTATACCGCCGTGCTCGAGGCCACCGACGACCGGGGGCAGACGGCCCATCTGGAGGCGCCGCTGACCATCAGCGGCGGCGACCCGGCGCCGCTGACCATCGAGAACCTCAGCATCAGCCCCAACCTGTTCACACCCAACCGCGACGGCATCAGCGACCGGGTGACCATCGGCTACTACCTGAGCAAGGACGTGCGCCAGGTCGAGGCCTATCTGCTCGACAAGGACGGGCTGCGCTACCCTATCCCTCAAGACAAGATCCGCAAGGCGGGCGCCAAGGGCAGCCACCAGCACGACTATGACGCCGGGGTCGACCTGGGCGCGCAGCCGCCCGACGACGGCGTGTACACCGTCGTGGTCGAGGCCGAGGACTATGTGGGCAATAAGGACCGCGTCACCGGCCCGCTGACTATCGTCTCGGGCGGAGTGCCGCAGGTCGAAATCGTCAACGCCGCCGCCGAGTGGTCGGCGCCCATCGTCTCGCTGGGCGACACGCTGACCTTTACCTGCACCGTGCGCAACATCGGCACGGTGCCGGTGCGCACCAAGGGGCCCGAGCCAGGCACGCTCTATGGCATGGACGACAATTTCAACGCCTTCAAGCAGCCCGAGGAGCCCGGCCTCTTCCGCGTGGGGCTCGACTATGAAGGCAACTCGGCCGGGCGGCAGTACCCCTTCCGCTGGCAGCTCGGCCGCGACGACGAACTAACCGAGATCAACGGCCAAAAGTACCTGATGCCGGGGCAGACCGTCACCGTCACCGGCCGCGTCAAGATCGACGAAAAGACCGTGCGCGTCGAGCCCTATTTCTGGATTGGGCTGATCCACGAGAACGTGTGGATCGTCCAGGACCGCGTCGAATACACCCAGATCAAAGTCCAATTCTAGCAAGGGGTTTTGGCGGCTGGACCTCTGCCGGTTGCCCCTGGTGCGCCCGCAGGCGCACCAGGGGCAACCGGCAGAGGTCCAGCCGCCAAAACCCCTGAAAGGGATCCTGACCGGGTTGGCGCGGAGCGTGTAGCCCGGTCGCTTGTTCGAGGGGCGGCGACGAGCACGCGTGAGAGACCTGTCAGGTTTGGAGGGTATCGTGTGGCTCTTCTCGGCATCGTGACCGTAAGCTACAACGTGCGCGAGCTGCTGCGCCAGTGCCTGTCGTCGGTGCAGGAGTCGCTGGCGCGGGCGCCGCTGCAGGCCGAGGTGATAGTGGTCGACAATGCCTCTGCCGACGGCTCGGCGGCGATGGTGCGCGACGAGTTCCCCTGGGTGCGCCTGCTGGTCAACGAGCGCAACGCAGGTTTTGCTGCGGCCAACAACCTGGGCCTGCGCGCGCTGGGCTTTCCCGATGCGGCCGGCGCGCCGCCCTACGCCATGCTGCTGAACCCCGATACCATCGTGCATGGCGCGGCCCTGGCCGAGCTCGTCGCCTTCATGGAGCGCGCGCCGCGCGCCGGCGCCTGCGGGGCGCGCCTCGTTTACGGCGACGGCACCTTCCAGCACTCGGCCTTCCGTTTCCCCACCGTGGCCATGGCCTGGCTCGACTTTTTCCCCATGCACCACCGCCTGCTCGATTCGCGGCTCAACGGCCGCTACCCGCGGCGGCTCTACGAGCGCGGCGAGCCTTTTGCCATCGACCATCCCTTGGGGGCGGCGCTCCTGGTGCGGCGCGAGGCGGCGGCGCAGGTGGGGCTGCTCGACGAGCGCTTTTTCATGTATTGCGAGGAGATCGACTGGTGCCGGCGCATCAAAGACGCCGGCTGGGCCATCGCCTGCGTGCCGCAGGCCGAGATCGCGCACCTGGCGGGGCAGAGCACACGGCAGTTCCGTGACGACATGCTCGTCGCCCTCTGGCGCAGCCGCTACCAGCTCTTCGCCCGCCACAACGGGCGGCTCTACCGCTGGACCGTGCGGGCGGTGGTGGCCGCCGGGCTGGCACGCGAGGCGGCGCGCGTGCGGCGGCAGGTGCGCGCCGGCGCGCTGGACCCCGACGCGGCCGAGCGGCGGCTGCGCGCCTATGCCACGGTGCGCGCGCTGGGGAGGGCGGCGGTGTGACGCGGCTCTCGACGATCACCCTGGCGCGCGACGAAGAGGCCAACATCGCGGCCTGCCTCGACAGCCTGGCCTGGGCCGATGAGCGCATCGTCGTCCTCGACCCGCGCACGCACGATCGTACAGCCGAGCTGGCGCGGCAGGCCGGCGCGCGAGTGGTGGCGCGGCCTTTCGTCAACTTTTGTGACCAGCACCAGGCGGCGCTGGCGCTGCCCGAGAACGATTGGGTCCTCTCGGTGGATGCCGACGAGCGGGTGACGCCCGAGCTGGCCGCCGAAATCCGCCAGGCCATCGCGCAGCCCTCGCCGGTGGGCTGGTGGGTGCCGCGGCAGAACATCATCTGGGGCCGCTGGATCCGTCACACCGGCTGGTATCCCGACTACCAACTGCGCCTGATGCGCCGCAGCCGCGTGCGCTATGATCCCGAGCGCGAGGTGCACGAGCTGGTCATCGTCGACGGCCAAGTGGGGCACCTGCAGCATCCGCTCATCCACTACAACTATCGCACCGTCGGCGAGTTCCTGCGCAAGACCGAACGCTATACGCTGCTCGAGGCGGGCATCCTCGCCAAGGCGGGCGCCAAGCCCCGGCTGCGCAGCCTCGTAGGCCAGCCGCTGCGCGAGTTCTGGCGGCGCTACGTGACCTACCAGGGCTACCGCGACGGCGGCCATGGGCTGCTGCTCAGCTTGCTCATGGCCTACTACCGCGGCCTGACCTACTGGCGCCTGCGCCAGCTCGTAGGCTGACGGCCTGTCGGAGTGGCATCCCGGTAACAGCCGGGCGCTACGTGCCGCCACCGCCCGGCCTGATCCGGGAAGGGGGTCTGGCGACTGGTCTGGCGTCGCCGGGCCGCCCCGCGGGGCGGCCCGGCGACGCCAGACCAGTCGCCAGACCCCCATAAGGGCTGGCACCGGGTGGCCGCGAAGCGTGAAGGCCGGTTGTCGGTGGTCGCCGGACATGCCTCACCTTAAGCGTGCATTGACGCTCGCCCCTCTTGGTGCTATACTTGCATCAGGTGATACGATGCAAGTCCCTAATGTAGCTGTACTGGTGCTGAACTACAACTATGAGCCGCTCAATGTATGCGACGTGCGGCGTGCGGTGGGCATGCTGGTCGGTGGCAAGGCCGAGATCGTCGAGAATGGGCGCGGCGAGCTGCACAGTGCGAGGCAGACTCTGCCTTTCCCCTCGGTCATCCGCCTGGCGTACCTCATCCGCCGCCCGCGGCCGCGCGTCCGGCTGACCCGGCGCGAGATCTTCCGGCGGGATAATTACACCTGCCAGTATTGCGGCCAGCGCGGCGGCTCGTTGACCATGGACCACGTTATCCCACGCTACCGCGGCGGCGCGCACACCTGGGACAACCTGGTCAGCGCCTGCGCGAGCTGCAACCGCCGCAAGGGCGGACGCACGCCCGAAGAAGCGCGCATGGCGCTGTTGCACCGCCCTCGCGAGCCGCGCCCCTCACTGCTCTACCTCTTTGGCAGCCACCTCGAAGCGAATGAGGGTTGGCTCAAGTTCCTCAGAGGCTGGAGCGATTAGGCAGCCCCTCCGCGCGTGTTGCTGTCTCCGATGCATCACCTGGCTCTGAGCCAGGCGGGGTTTGGGCGGGTTGGTTGGCCCTGCTGGCTGCCCCTGGCGCGCTCGCGGGCGCGCCAGGGGCAGCCAGCAGGGCCAACCAACCCGCCCAAACCCCCCAAAAGGGCCCAGACCGGGCTCGTGCCTCGTGCAGGGCACGGGGCGTGTAAGCCGGTTGACAGGTTGTTGCGGACGAGCGCGCTAGTTTGACAAGACTGCACATTTGTTGTACACTCCTCTTTGTTCTTCAGACTCTGAAAGGAGCAGGTGCAATGTCGTTTCTCACCTTTGGCGCTGCATGCGTTTGTGCTGCTGCCACTTGCCCAGGGGGAAGTGCGCCTGCCTGAGGTCTGACCGACCGGTTGCTGTGACCGACAGGCCGTGGGAGCCTTCCCGAGCCCACGGCCTTTTCTATGCCTCCGCTCTGGTTCGGTGTGCTGCCTCGAGGCCGTGGGTACTGTGAGACCCGCGGCCTCTTTACGTAACGGGGCCGCGAGAACCCGGAGGCCGATGTGTCTGCACAATACCTTCTCGAGGTGCATCGCGCCGAGCGCGAGGCCCTGTTGCGACGTCTGACTGATCAACTGCATCACGATGAGCACGTGGCCGCGGCCTGGCTGGCCGGGGCGGGCGTTCAGGACGACGCTGCCGGCCTGCGCAGCCTCGACCTGTGGGTGGCCGTGGCCGACGAGTATGGCGAGGCCGCGATCGCGCAGCGCCGCGCCTACGTCACTGCCGTCGCCAGCCCGCTGCTTGTGGAAGAGCCGCCGGAGGGCGCGCCGGCGGGTGGCGCCCATCTGTTGGTGCTGTACGCCGGCCGGGCGGGGCCGCACCAGGTGCACTGGCGCTGGCTGCTGCGGTCGCAGGCCAGGCTGCCACAGGGCGCGCGGCTGCTGGTCGACCGCGGCGGCGTGCCCTCGGCCATGGCGCCGGGGCCGCTCACGCGCCGCCAGCGCGCCCAGATGGCGGGCGAGCAGACGGTGCTCTTCTGGGCTCTGGTCCACGGGGCGGCGCAGTGCATCGCCCGCCATGAGCCCTGGGCCGCGCTGTCGCTGATCGGCCGCGCCCGAGAGGCGTTGCACGAGGTGAGGTCGCTGGCCGGCTGCCCTGGCGATGATCCGCTGGACCAGGCCCTGCCGGCGCTCGCCCCCAGCCGGCAGCTCGAAATCCTGCGGGGACTGGTGCAGGCCATGGAACGGCTCACGCCACAGGTCGCGCTCCTCGGCGCCAGGGTGCCGGTGCAGGCGATCATTCAGATCCAGCGCTTTCTCGACTTGGCGGAGGCGCTGTCAGACGAGGCCATCGCCGAGAGCCCGGCGACGGGCTCCAGCGTTGCGTCGTAGCGCCACGACGGTGTCTGTCGGAAGAGGCGCGCCATCCGGGCGTACGCTTCGCACGCAACCGGAGCAGAGCCTCTATGGGGGGGTGTTTGGTAGGTTGGCAGAGCCGTGGCCGCCCGCGGGCGGCCACGGCTCTGCCAACCTACCAAACACCCCCCCTCCAGCCCATAGCCGGGTGGCTGAAGCGTGCCCGTCGGCGGTCACTCGACATGGCTGACCGGTTCGTCCTCTATCCTAATCGGGAGTCGCATACTCATGGGTGCACAAAGCGCGCTCAGGCGATACTCCAAGACGGCTGTCATGGCCGCGGCCAGCTACGTGGGCGACAGCCCGCTCTTCCTGCTCGACTATCTGCTGCGCTTCTTGCGCGTGGCCGCGCTCCTCTCGTTATGGCGCATGGTGCTGGCCGGCAAGGGCGAGGTCTCGGGGATGACGCTGGCCTCGACGCTGACCTATACCCTCATCGCCGAGGCCTTTGCCGAGCCGCTCGCCGGCCGCACGGCGCTGGAGGATGCGCTGTGGGATGGCTCCATTGCCAATCGCCTGCTGCGCCCGGTGGGCACCTTCCGCGACCTGGCCGGGGAGGCCTGCGGGCGCTGGGCGTTCGGCCTGGCCGTCTTTTCGTTGCCGTTGCTGCTGGTGGCCCCCTTGCTGGGGGTCAATCCGCTGCCGGCCGGCCCGGAGGCGGCCGTGCTCTTTGTCGTCAGCCTGGCGCTGGCCGTCTCGGTGGGGTTGGCGCTCGACTGTGTCTTCTGCACGTTGATGGTCGCGTTCGGACTCGACCGCTGGGCGCTGCATCAGGTGCGCTCGGCCGTCACCATCCTGCTGACGGGGGCGCTGGTGCCGCTGGCGTTCATGCCGTGGGGCATCGGCGAGGTCTTTGCCTGGCTGCCCTTTGCGGCCATGGCGTCGGCGCCGCTGCGCATCTACACCGGCACCGGCCCGGCCCTGGCGTTGCTGGCCATGCAGGCGGCGTGGTCGCTCGTCCTTTGGCCGTTGGCGCACCGCCTATGGCAGGCGAACCGAGAGAGACTGGTGTGCTATGGAGGCTGAGCGCGCGCCGGGGATGCTGCGCCGCCTTGTCCGCCTCTGGCGCCTCTACGCCACTCTGGACCTGATCTGGCTCGCCCGCGATGCCAGGCAGGCGCTGCTCTGGAGCCTGTCGGACATGGTGACCAGCGCGGCCGGGGTGGCGGCGACGCTGCTCATCGCCGAGCGCTTTGCGGGCATTGGACCCTGGTCCAGGCCGCAGGTGATGTTCCTGATGGGCTACGCGCTGACGGTGGAAGGCATCCTCGTCATGTTCTTCAGCAACAACATCCTGCACATCAGCCGTCGTGTGGGCCGCGGCCAGCTCGACCACATCCTCACCCAGCCGCAGCCGATCTGGGCGGCCTTCCTGACGGAGGGCTTTTGCCCTTTCACTGGGTCGGCGGTGCTCGCTGCTGGCCTGGCGCTGCTTGGCTGGGCCACGGTCCGGCTGGGCCTGGCCGTTTCGCCGAGCTGGGCCGCCGCGGCGGCGCTGAACCTCGCCGCGTCGACGGCGGTGGCGCTCTCGTTCTCGTTCCTGTGGGCCAGCCTGGCCTTCTGGGCGCCGCGCGCCGCCGAAGAGATCTCGAGCTCGGCGGTGGACATCATCGTGCAGCTCAAACGGTTTCCGCTCGATGGCCTGGGGCCGCTGCTGCGCCTGGGGCTGCTCACCTGCCTGCCCGCCGGCCTGACGGCCTGGCTGCCCTGCCGCTACCTGCTCGGCCAGGCACGTGGCGTGTGGGCCGCGGCGGTGACCCCGCTGGCCGGCTTGCTGTTCGTGGCCCTGGCCGCTTGGGCCTTTCGCAAGGGATTGGAGCACTATGGGCGGACCGGTTCTCAGCGCTACTCTTCCTTCGGGCACCGTCGTTGAGTTGGCGGGGGTCTGCAAGACCTACCGCCAGCGGCAGCGCTCCGAGCGATTGGGCGATATCTGGCGCAACCTGCTGCATCCGGAGGTGCGCGAGGTGCAGGCGCTGCGCGACGTCAGCCTGACCATCGGCCGCGGCGAGGTGGTGGCCTACGCCGGGCCCAACGGCGCCGGCAAGAGCACCACCGTCAAGATCCTCTCCAGCGCGCTGGCGCCCGACGCCGGCAAGGTGCGCGTGCTGGGCATGGACCCCATCCGCGACCGCGTGCGCTACGTCGGCCGCATCGGCGTGGTGTTCGGCCAGCGCACCGAGCTATGGTGGGACCATCCCGTGGCGGCGAGCTTTGAGTGGAAGCGCGTGGTGTGGGACGTCGCCCGCCCACGCTACGAGCGCATGCTGGGCCTGGTGAAGGAGCTCCTGGGGCTGAACGAGTATTGGCACACGCTGAGCCGCGAGCTGAGCCTGGGCCAGCGCATGCGCGCCGACCTGGGTCTGGCGCTGCTGCACGAGCCCGAGATCCTCTTTCTCGACGAGCCTACCATCGGGCTCGACGTGCTGGCCAAGCGCAACATGCTGCGCTTTATCCAGGAGGTCAACCGCGAGCGACAGGTCACCGTCATGCTCACCAGCCACGACATGGCCGAGCTCGAGCAGCTCGCCGGGCGCATCGTGCTCATCGACCGCGGCCACATCGCCTTCGACGGCCCCTTCGATCGCCTGCGGCGTGAGTTGGGCGACCGGCGCCATCTGCTGATCGAGACGCCCAACGGCAGCCCCCCCCGCGCTCGAGGGCGCGCGCTGGGTGCGCAGCGAGGCCGGCCGCCACGAGTACATCTTTGACGCCGCGCAGATCAAGGTGGCGGCGCTGCTGGAGCAAGCCTCGGCGCAGACGCAGGTGCTCGACGTGGAGACGCGTCGCGCCCCCATCGACGACGTCATCGCCGACATCTATGAGAAATGGCAGGGGAAGAGGTAGGGTTTTCTTGGCACGATGAGGCCGTTGGCCGCCCGCGGGCGGCCAACGGCCTCATCGTGCCAAGAAAACCCGTTCCACAGCTACTTGATATAACCCAGGTACTCCTTCTGCAACCGCAGCATCGTATCGAGGATCTGCTCGGCGGCGCGCACGCTGTCGACCACCGGGTCCACGAGGAGCGCCTGCAGCGCGGCCTGGCGCGAGCCGGTAAGCGCGGCCTCGGCGCAGAGGTCGTGCACCGCCACCTGGTTGGCCAGCAGGCCGGCGATGCCCTTGGGCAAGGGACCCAGCGGCACGCCGTGCACGCCGCGGCCGTCGATGACGCCCGGCACCTCGACGACCAGGTCGCGGGGCAGGTTGTCGATCAGGCCGTCGTTCATGACGTTGACCGCCAGTTCCTCGTCGTGCCCGTCGCTCACGATGGCCTCGATCATGGGGATCACGCGCTCGCCCGTGCCGCCGATGCCCGCCTCGGCGCGGCACTCCAGGCACCAGCGCTTGTACCACATATAGAACTCGACGATGGACTCGTGATCGACCACCTCGTGCGCCCAATGGATGTACTCGCCAAAGTGGCTGTCGGTCGTCACCGGCAGGCAGCCAAAGCGCTCGAGGATGCTGAGCACGAGCCAACGCTCTTCCCAGCGCTGCGGCGGGGCGGGGTCGTCGTCCTGCTCGGGGCTCAAGGCCATCTTCATGATGCGGGTAAAGGTGGGCATGTGCTCAAAGTAGCCGCGCGCCTTGGCGCGGATGTCGGGGTAGGCATCGCGGCCCGAGTCCCTGTAGCGCGCCTCGAGGAGCACCGTAAAGTGGTTCAGCCCACCGGCTTTGATCTCCAGGTTCGCCCAATTGGTATCGAGCATCGCCGGCAGGTGCTGTGGCAGCGCGGCCGCCTCGTGGCACAGGCCGGTGAACCTGAGCGCGGGGAACTTGCGCTTCACGGCCAGGCAGATGCGGCTCATGGGGTTCGAGAAGCTAAAGACGTGCGCCTCGGGGCAGACCTCCATGATGTCGCCGCAGATGTCGAGGATCGGTGGGATGATGCGCAGGGCGTGGAACAGGCCGCCGGGGCCGCCGTTCTCACCGTAGACCTGGCGAATGCCGTACTGCTGCGGGATGCGCCAATCCTGCTCCCACAGCTCGAAGCGCCGCCCGACCTCGATGGAGATGATGCAGAACGTGGCGCCCTGCAGCGCCTCGCGGCGCGAGGTGGTGGCGACCAGGTCGAAGGGCAGGCCGCGGCGGCGGATCTCCTCGCGCGCCAGGCCTTCGACCCTGGCTAGCGACTCGGCGTTGATGTCGTGCAAGACGACGGTGCTGCCGCGGAGGATGTCGCTATCCAGGATGTCGCCCAGGGTCCCCAGGCCAAAGCTGGCGCTGCCCGCGCCGATCAGGACGATGCGTTGACTCATAGTGTGTTTCCTCTCCGTTGCCATGGCACCTGTGCCCAGAGCCAAATTGCTCTGCGCTTGTTCTACCACGCCTTGCCCGCCGCTCCAAATGCCTGCCGGGCGTATGCCCATGGGGCAGACACCTGACAGGTCTCCGGAGACCTGTCAGGTGTCTGCCCGGCTCCGCACCAACCCGGCCCCAACCAGGATGGGGGTGTTGGCAGGCTGGCGGGGGTTGTCCGGCGCCCCACGGGGCACCGGACAACCCCCGCCCCCCCCAGCCGGCCCGTTCCCGTGCGCCCGCTCCTGACCCGGTGTAGGGGTTTGACGGGCTGGTTGGCGCAGCAGGCCGCCCCGCGGGGCGGCCTGCTGCGCCAACCAGCCCGTCAAACCCCTACACCAAAGGCGCGCACCGGGCTCGTGCGAAGCGCAGTAGCCGGTCACCAACGATGATAGGGTATCCCGCCTGCCCGCCAGGCCTGTTTGCCAAGATGCACAGAGTGTGCTATAATGGCTGCCATCGTCCTTCTGTGCTATGAAAGGAGCGGCCGATGTCAGCCAGCAGCATCCGTTTCTGCCTCACTATGGTGGTTATCCTCTAGGCAGGGGTGCCCTGGCTGGGCCGGTACAACGAACCGCAGGCCGTGGCGCCTCAAGGGATGCGCCACGGCCTTTTTGCGTCTGATAGGTGGCCGACGAGTCTGGCGGTGCAAAGGCCGTGGTGCGCGCGACATCGCGGCTTTTTTTGCGTTTGGGTTGTGGGCGAGGCGCTCAAGCGCCCACCACGAAGGCTTGATGCAAGGGAGCAGACAATGTCGATCCCCATCAGACAGTACTGGGACTTGCTGGTCAACTACCTGCGGCCGCAGTGGCCGCGCGCGCTGCTCTTGGCCGGGCTGCTGTTTGGCAGCATCGGCCTGCAGTTGGTGAACCCGCAGGTGCTGCGCTACTTTATCGATACCGCTACCGTGGGAGGGGCGAGCCAGGCGCTGGCCCAGGCGGCCCTGCTCTTCATCGCTGTGGCCCTGGCCAACCAGGCGCTGTCGGTGACAGCCACCTACGTGAGCGAGAACGTGGCCTGGTCGGCGACCAACGCCCTGCGCGAAGACCTGGCGATGCACTGCCTGCGCCTGGACATGCCTTTCCATAAAGCGCACACACCGGGCGAGATGATCGAGCGTATCGACGGCGATGTGACCGCGCTGGCCAACTTTTTCTCCCAGTTCGTGATCTATGTGTTCGGCAACGCCGTGCTGCTCGTGGGGGTGCTGGTCGTGCTCTGGGGCATCGACTGGCGCGCGGGCCTGGTGATGTCGGCCTTTGCTGTGGTGGGCATGGGCGGCATGCTGCGCGCCCGCAACGTGGCCGTACCCTTCTGGGAACAATCGCGCCAGGCTGCGGCCGATCTCTCGGGCTACCTGGTCGAGCGGCTCGCGGGCACCGAGGATATCCGCTCCAGCGGGGCGGTGGCCTATGTGCTGCGCGGCTTTTTCGGCCACCTGCGCCGGCTCTACGACACCACGCGCAAGGCGACGCTGGTGGGCACTGTGATGAGCGTGATCATCCTTTCGGTGATGGCAGTAGGCACGGTAGCCGCCTTTGTCATCGCCGCCCTGCTCTTCCGCGGCGGCCTGATCACCATCGGCACGGCCTACATCATCTTTCACTACTCGCAGATGATGTTCCGCCCGCTCAACCTCATCAGCCGCCAGATGGAGGAGCTGCAGAAGGCGAGCGCCGGCATCGAGCGCATCCGGCGGCTCTACAGTGAGAGCTGCACCGTGGAGGATGGCCCCGGCGCGGCCCTCCCCACGGGGCCGCTGGCGGTCGAGTTCGCGGGCGTCTCCTTTGGCTACGACGGCGACGAGACGGTGCTCGACGGCATCTCCTTCCGCCTGGCCCCGGGGCAGGTGCTGGGCCTCTTGGGGCGCACCGGCAGCGGCAAGACGACCCTGGCGCGCCTGCTCTGCCGGCTCTACGATGCCGACTCGGGCGCCATCCTCCTGGGAGGCACCGACATCCGCCGGCCGCGGCTGGCCGAGCTGCGGCGCCGCGTGGGCGTGGTCACACAGGATGTGCAGCTCTTCCAGGCTACCGTGCGCGACAACCTGACCTTCTTCGACCCCACGGCCTCCGACAAGACCATCGTGGCCGTGCTCGAAGAGCTGGGCCTGGGCGACTGGTACCGTGCCCTGCCCAACGGCCTGGATAGCGAGATGGCCGCCGATGCCACCGGCCTCTCGGCGGGCGAGGCGCAGCTCCTGGCCTTTGCCCGCGTCTTTCTGCAAGACCCGGGGCTGGTGATCCTCGACGAGGCCTCCTCGCGTCTCGACTCGGCCACCGAGCAGCGCATCGAGCACGCTGTGGACCGGCTGCTCTGCAACCGCACCGGCCTCATCGTCGCCCACCGCCTGGGCACCGTGGGCCGGGCCGACGAGATCATGATCCTCGACCGGGGCCACGTCTGCGAATACGGCGCGCGCGAGCGCCTGGCGGGCGACCCCAACTCGCGCTTTGCCGGCCTGCTCAGGACCGGGCTCGAGGAGGCGTTGGCGTGAAACCTATGAAGACCTGGCAATACCTGTGGCGCCTGGTGCGCTTCCGGCCGTGGGTCTACCTGCTGGCCATGACCATCGAGACGCTGCACGTGCTGGCCGAAATGGCGCCGGGCCCGCTGGCGCGCCTGTTCTTCAACTGGCTCGGCGGTCCGGGTCCAGTGTCGAGCCTGTGGTGGATCGTGGCCCTGGTGGCGGCGACGTACCTGGCTCACGCGGCCTTTTACTCAGGCGGCGCCTTCACCATGACCACCTTCCGCCTCACCGCCGGTGCCCTGATGCGCAAGAACCTGCTGCAACGCATCCTGAGCCTGCCCGGCGCGCGCGCCCTGCCCTACTCGCCGGGTGAGGCGGTGAGCCGCTTTATCGGCGACGTCGACGAAGTGACAGAGTACATGTGGTGGCTGGGCGTGCTGTTCGGCCTGGTGATCTTTTCGGCCATCGCCCTGGTGGTGATGCTGCGCATCGACGCCCTGATCACCAGCGTGGTCTTTGTGCCCCTGTTGGCCATCATGGCCATCGCCAACAGCGCCAGCCGGCGCTTCCAGCGCTACCGCCAGGCCAGCCGTCGCGCCACGGGGCATGTCATTGGCTTTCTGGGCGAGACCTTTGGCGGCGTGCAGGCCATCAAGATCGCCAACGCCGAGGACCGCGTGGTCGGCCACTTTCACGCCCTCAACGAGGTGCGCCGCAAGGCCACCGTGCGCGACCGGCTGTTCCACCAGGTCTTTCACTCGATCTTTTGGAACACGGTCAACCTGGGCACCGGCGCCATCCTGATGCTCGCCGCAGGCGCCATGCGCGCCGGCACCTTTACCGTGGGCGACTTTGCGCTCTTTGTCTTCTACCTCGAGTATCTCACCGATACCATGGCCTTTGTCGGCGAGATGATGGCCCGCTACAGGCAGTCGGGCGTATCGTTTGAGCGCATGCTGGGGCTGATGCAGGGGGCCGAGCCGGGAACGCTGGTGGCCCATGGGCCGGTGTACATGCGGGGGGCGCTGCCCGAGGTGCCCTTCCTGCCCAAGACCAATGCCGACCGGCTCGACCGGCTGGAGGCGAGCGGCCTGACCTATCGCCATCCCGAATCGAATCGTGGCATCGCCGGCGTCGATCTCGATCTGCCGCGCGGGTCGTTCACGGTGGTCACCGGGCGCGTCGGCTCGGGCAAGACCACGCTCTTGCGCGTGCTCCTCGGGCTCCTGCCCAGGGAGGCGGGTGAGATCCGCTGGAACGGCCGGCCCGTCGCCGATGCCAGCGCCTTCTTTGTGCCGCCGCGCAGCGCCTACACCGCCCAGGTGCCGCGCCTGTTCAGCGACACGCTCAGAGGCAATATCCTCATGGGCCTGCCACCAGACAAGGCCGACATCGCCGCCGCCGCCCACGCGGCGGTGCTCGAGGCCGACGTCGCCGCCATGCCCGAGGGGCCCGAGACCCTCGTCGGACCCAAGGGCGTGCGCCTCTCCGGCGGGCAGGTGCAGCGGGCCGCGGCGGCGCGCATGTTCGCCCGCGACGCCGAGCTCTTGGTGTTCGACGACCTCTCCAGCGCCCTCGACGTGGAGACGGAGCGCCTGCTCTGGGAGCGCATCTTTGCCGGCCGCGACAACGGTGCTGCCCCCACCTGCCTGGTCGTGTCGCACCGCCGAGCCGCGTTGCGCCGCGCCGACCAGGTGATCGTGCTCAAGGACGGCCGCGTCGAGGCCCGCGGCACCCTCGACGAGCTGCTGGAGCGCTGCGAGGAGATGCAGCGGCTGTGGCAGGGCGACACGGGGGAAGAAGGCAGCCCGGCCCTGTAGCCGTGGCATCGTGCAGCGCAGAAGCCTGCCAGGTTGAGCGCTCCGCAGCCGCCCGGCACCCGCCCGGAAGGGGTCTGCTGGAGTGATGGCCGTAGCCGGTGGCCGCCCGCAGGCGGCCACCGGCTACGGCCATCACTCCAGCAGACCCCCAAGAAGGGTTTGTTCCGGTCAGGCGAAGCCTTGTGTCCTGACGGCTCGGCATACCAGGGGGGTACGGTTGCGGTGTTGAAAGGAGCCGGACATGACGGCAATCCATGTGTCAGGTCTCTGCAAAACCTTCCGGGCCAAGCGCAAGGCAGCGGGGCTGCGCGGCAGCCTGCGGGCGCTCGTGCGGCCCGAGTGGCAGACGGTGGAGGCGGTGCGCGGCATCTCGTTCGAGATGGCCGAGGGCGAGGTGCTGGGGCTCATCGGCCCCAACGGCGCCGGCAAGTCGACGACGATCAAGATGCTGACCGGCATCCTCTACCCGACCGCGGGCGAGGCCGAGGTGCTCGGCTACGTGCCCTGGCGCCAACGCCGCCGCCTTGCCTATCGCATCGGCACGGTCTTTGGCCAGCGGCCGCAGCTCTGGTATCACCTGCCGGCCATCGACACGTTCTATCTCCTTGGCAAGATCTATGAGCTCGACGAGGCGGTGGTGCGCAGCCGCGTGGCGCTCTTGAGCAAGGCTTTCGAGATCGAGGACCTGTTGGAGACGCCGGTGCGCAAGCTCTCGCTGGGCCAGCGCATGCGCTGCGAGGTGGCCGCGTCGCTCTTGCACCAGCCGCGCCTGCTGCTCCTCGACGAGCCGTCGATCGGCCTCGACGTGGTGGCCAAGCAGCGCATGCGCGACACCATCCGCACCATGAGCCAGGCCGAGGGGGTGGGCGTGCTGCTCACCTCGCACGATGCCGGTGACATCGAAGCCCTCTGCCAGCGGGTGATCATCATCAACCACGGGCAGATCGTCTACCAAGACAAGGTGTCGAGCCTCAAGCGGCGCTTCCTGACGCGCAAGACCGTCGACGTGCGCTACGGCGAGCCCGTGCCGGCCGGCCTGCAGGTGGAGGGCGCCGAGGTGCTCAAGGTGGGGCGGTATGGCGCCAAGCTGCGCTTCGACACCCGCCGCACGCCGGTGGAGGCGGTGCTGGCGCGGCTGGGCGGGCTCGGCAGCCTGGTGGACCTCACCGTCTCCGACCCCTCGCTCGAAGAAGTCATCCGCACCATCTACGAGGAACAGCAGCCCGTCGCGCCAGGGGCCTAGTGTCACAACTGCACTCGGCGCTATGGCACCCGGCAACAGCCGGCTCAGTTGCTCCGCGCTATCCCGGGTAGGGGGTTTTGGAGGTTGTCTGGCGCCGTCGGCGGTGGTTCTCCGGCTCATGCAGGCAGGGTTCTGGAGGAGGTCCGGCGCCGCCGGCGGTGGTTCTCCGGCTCATGTAGGCAGGGTTCTGGAGCAGGTCCGGCGCCGTCAGCGGTGGTTCTCCGGCTCATGTAGGCAGGGTTCTGGAGGAGGTCCGGCGCTGCGGGCTGCCCTGCGGGGCAGCCCGCAGCGCCGGACCTCCTCCAGAACCCTCTAGAGGTTCACACCGGGCTCGCGCGAAGCAAACAACCCGGTCACCACCCGCAGGAGGCAGCCATGAGGTTATGCCGCGGCTTGGCCAAATACTGCGCCATCTTCAAGGCCGAGGTCGCGAACAGCCTGGTCTACCCGGGCGACCTGGCGTCGCGCAGCCTCACCATCGTCATGTTCATGTGGATCTTCTCCCAGCTCTGGCGGGCCACCTACCGTGCGGCCGGCAGCGACGTCGTCGGTGGGCTGACGCTCCGTGAGACGCTGTGGTACCTGATGCTCGCCGAAACCATCGTGCTCTCCAGGCCGCGCCTCTCGACGCGCGTGGCCGAGGCGGTGAAAGACGGCTCGATCGCCTACCTGCTCAACAAGCCCTACAACTTTCTCCTCTACCAGATGGCGGTGGGGCTGGGCAACAGCATCGCGCGGCTGGCGTTCAACGCGCTGGCGGGGGGCGCGTTCATCTGGCTGACTGCGGGTCCGCCGCCCGACCCGCGCGGTTGGCCGTTGGCGCTGGCCTCGGTTGCGGCGGCCTGGCTGATCGATTTCTGCCTCTCGGCGGCCATCGGCCTGGCGGCGTTCGTCACCGAGGACATCGCCGCCTTTGAGTGGATCTACTCCAAGGTGCAGATGATCCTCGGGGGGCTGTTGATTCCGCTCGATTTCTTCCCGGCCTGGCTGCGCTCGGTGGCGCTGGCCATGCCCTTCGCCTACACCATCTACGGGCCGGCGCGGCTGTTCGTCGACCCCAGCATTGGGCGGTTCGTGGCGCTCTTTGGCGGCCAGCTCGCCTGGTTGGCCGTGCTCGGAGTGGCCGTGGCCATGCTCTACCGGCGCGGCGTCGCGGCGCTGTGCATCAATGGAGGCTGAGCGATGCGGCGAGAGCTAACGTTCCTCGTGGCCCTGTGGAAGGCCAACCTGCTGGCGGCGATGGAGTACCGTGTGTCGTTCATCTCGCAGATCGCCGGCATGATGCTGAACAACGCCGTCTACTTTCTCTTCTGGGTGATCTTTTTCGACCGCTTCCAGAGCGTGCGCGGCTGGGAGCTGAGCGACATGTTCCTGCTCTTCGGCATCGTGGCCTCGGGCTTTGGCCTGGGCGTGTATCTCTTCGGCAATGCGTTCTCGCTCGCCGATACCATCGCCGGCGGCCGGCTCGATTACTATCTCTCGCTGCCGCGGCCGGTGCTGCTGCATGCGCTGGCCAGCCGCAGCGTGAGCAGCGGCCTGGGGGACTTCACCTACGGCCTGATCAGCTTTGCGCTGGCCGGGCGCTTTTCGCCGGGCGCACTGGCGCGCTTTGTGGGCGCGACGATCCTGGCGACGGTGGTCTTTGTGGCCTTCCTCGTCCTGGTGCAGAGCCTGGCCTTCTGGATGGGCAACGCCACCATGCTGGCGCAGCAGGCGACGAACGCGCTCATCACCTTTGCCATGTATCCCATCACGCTCTTTGACGGCACGGCCAAGCTGCTGCTCTTTACCGTCATCCCGGCCGCGTTCATCGGCGCCGTGCCGGCCGAGCTGGTGCGCCAGTTCACCTGGCCCACGTTCGCGGCGCTTCTGGCGGGCGCGGCCGGCTTTCTGGCGCTGGCGCTCTTCGCCTTTCACCGCGGCCTCAGGCGCTACGAGAGCGGCAGCGCCATCCAGATCCAGGTGTGACGGCGCGCCGCTGGGCATGCCCTCAGCGCACGGCGCCGGGAGCCTGGAAATCAGCCGCCGCGGGATGTGGTCTCAGCCGGCTACTCGACGAGATTGTGCTGATCGCTGGCGCGGATGGCACCGGGCGCGACTCGCGCAAACCAGCGCAGCGCCGACATGATCTGGAACTCGGGGATGCCTTCCTCGAACGGCAGATAATAGTCCACGACCAACAGGTCCGTGGCCGCTTCGGGAATCGAGAAACGGCACAGGATAAACTCATCGTTCATCTTGTTGACCAGGGCGTGTTTCAGCTCCAGGCGTGCCGCCTTCTGAATCCCATAGACCGACATGAGCTTGATGAGCTTCTTGTCCGCATCCACCGACACCAGGACGCGCGGCCCATCGGTCTGCACGACCAGGTCGCCATCGTGGTTGATGGATGCTTTGAAGAAAGCGCGCTTGAACAGCTGGGCGAGATTGGCGACCGTAACCTCGCCTTCGGCCAGGACCTGTGCTGTTGCCATGGGTTGCTCCTTTCGCTTAGGGCGCCTGTCTGATGGCCGCAGGCAGCGAACAGGGCCGAGTCGGGCACGCAACTGATGTAATCATTGTATCATACAATAGCGCGAAGCGCAATGCCTCGAAGCGACGCTTTGGCCCCCGGGCTTGCAGGCCGCCGCCGCTGGTCTCTGCAGTCCCAGGGGCAGAGCCCCCCTTGGGGGTCATGCTTCTCAGCCCGACGGCCTTAGCCAGCACTGCTCTACGTGGCGCCGCCCTTGCGGTGACGCCTCACAACTCTCCGCAGGCCCTCAACTGTGAGCGGTGGGTCGTGCCTATGGATCATCGCGTGGCAGTTGGCGCAGAGCAATGCGATGTCGTTCAGGGTCGTCTTTTCAGGGCCAGATGCTATTGGTCTCTTGTGATGCGCGACAATGAACTCCTGTCCGATCTCGCCGCAGATGTCCTCAAACATAAGGCCGCAGGCCTCGCAACGATAGCCCGAGTTGGCCTTCTTCGCCAGGATCAGTGCTCTGTTCCTGCTGCGAAAGGCTGCCTCGGCCCTGTAGAGCTCGCCTTCGAGCGCTTCGGCCTGATCGGCGGACTGGCATCGAGAGCGGATTGCCGACTCAATCTGTGCCACGTCAGCCGGAGTAAGCTCCTTGACCGTGAGCTGCTCTGCGCCCAACAGCATCCTGACTGGCGGGAACTCGTCATCCCAATCGACGGGGATCTGATGCCGCCACGCCGTGCGGTATGGGTCAACGATGCGGCGGCCTGCGTCGTAGAAGTAGGGCCCCTGCACAACGCCTTTTGATTGCCAGTACGAAAGGACATGCGCCATGTGGTCACGGGTGACCTCCCTCCTTCAAGAGAGCTCGTCGTCGGCGAGGCTGCTCGCTGACGCTCGCATGCTGACCAACAACACAGGCCCTCAGTTCCCCCAGAGGAGTCGGTGTTTCTCCTCGAGCCATTCATCAACCCTGAAGCGCTTCTTGAACTCCTGATACTCGGCCTCTAGATCATCGGCGAACTTTTCCAGTTCGTGACGCTCGACAATCATCTGTAGGAGAGCCCTGGGGCGTAGACAGCGTCTGCATCTCTAAAGTTGTAGGTGCTCACAAAGACAATAAGGACGTAGGTCTGGTCTGGTAACCGTACCTTCTCAGCCTTTGATTCCTCGGCTGCTTCTCGGCTCGCTTCGGGTTCGTCGCTTTGGCACATCACTCCTGAGAGAAACGGTGGGAATGGAAAACACGTGTCCGGATAGAGCGCGACGATAATCTCGGGTTCAACCGGCGCCCAATAATCGGCTTCAACCTCCTGAAGCACTTGCCGTACGAGAGGCAGCAAGCCATCCGCCAGAAAGTCGCTTGCCAGGAAGGCACTTTCTGGCCGGCTATTCCAGTAGTCGTTCCACCTCTTGAGGATGCTGTCTTTGACGATGGCCTCGTCCTTTCAGCGGAAGTAGAACTGGTACTCGACCCAGTCATGCCGCCAGCCGGTGTAGCGAAAGTCGAAGCTCAAGTCGCCGGAACGTAGCACTGCCATGAGTACTTCTTGGGGGTTGTCCTTTGAACGGGCAGCAGCGGCAGGCACGCCAGCTCACTGAGGCAGTCGACCGTGGTCAACGTCGTGCTCACGAGCAGTTGGCCTCCTCGCTGCTTGGCTGCTCGCGGCGGTCAGGCGGGGTCGCCAACTGGGTCGAGTTCTCTCCATACGGAAAGGACGTCTGTCGCGCTCAACTGGCCTGGACGGGTCCCTACCCAGTCCTGCAATAGCCGGTCTATGTAGATCAGGTGCTCGTCGAACACGACGGCAAGCGGCCAACTGCGAAGGCAACCGAACACTCCCCCCAAAAAGCCAAGAAAGCCTCCGCCGCGAGCGATTTCGTGCGCGCTCACAAAGACTCGATACTCACGGTATTGCCGTTGTGGTCCCATCGCTCCAAAACGGATAAAGTCGATATGAACGGGGTATTCGCCCACTTGAAGGTTGGCGTGCCAATGGTCGGCGCCGGATTGATCTGTTTCCGCTCCTGCCATCGGGCCACGTCGCCAGGCGACATCAACGCGAACACGCTGCCAATGTCCGCCTCGAAACCCAGCGTGCTCTACTCCGCTGCCCGCCTGGTGCCTCTGTAGAGGTTCTGCGCCGTCCAGGCTGGAAAAAGGCGTGCGAGCGGACAGTCGCGCCGCCAGGTAGTATGGACGACATTTGTCTTCGCTCCACCAGTCAGGATCAGCCAGGCATTTCTCATCCATGGGCAGCTATCACTCCGGTGGTCTACTACCTGTGGTGGTAGTACGCCGCAGCAGGATGTCTCTGATGTCGCCGGGGTTGCGCGAGACGTCGCAGCGCGAGCGGCCCGAGACGCCGTGGCCGCTGACAGCACCCACTTGGCGAGGAAATGGCGCTTGGAATGATCCTGGTCGCTGTCCTGGCCTTCGTTTCCAGCACGAGCATGTCGTTGGCGGTGAGGCAGATAAGAGTCGGGTCGGTGCTTGCGCACGACGCCATGGTAGATGATGGTGATCGGCTCGATGCGCTCGTGCACTGAAGCGAAACGGTGGGCACGTCGAACGAGGTGTGCTCGGCCTTGCCCGCCCAGGCGAGCTGGGGGTCGAGGTGTGGGTCGTAGGCGTAGGTGCGCCGGCCGGCGTCGGGATCGGTCTCGGGGGTGACGAGGCCGGCCGGCGGGTTGTTGAGGCGCTGCTCGCCCTTGATCCGCTCTGTGCCATTGTCTATCGACCCCTTCTCCCATCACATCGCAGATGGCTGCCGAACGCTACGATATGGGCAGGGAGTCATCCTGATGCTCAGTGCTTCCAGCGCCCTTTGCCGGGCGGTAGTCAGCCCTCGCCCTTGCAGGGATCTGATAGCTGCTGCTGCCTGATCTAGCGCATGTGCTGGACGGTCAAGGGCGGGAGCGCTTGAGCAACAGCGTGTGGTCTGACGTCGTGTGCCCCATTGCCAACACGACCTCCCAGCCCTGCTGGCTTAGGGTATCGAGGATCTGCGCCAGCGTTGGGCCATGATACGCGCAGTATCTTGAGTCGAGTTTGTCCCAAGTCGTGACAGGATGGCCGTTCTTGGTCCATCCCTGGGCCACTTGCCCACCTATGGCCAGTGGCCACCAGGTGCCGTTGATGCACTGTGCTTCGACGAACATGTGCTCGCACTTTGCCAAGGCGTTGCTCCTATCTCGGCCCCAAGCCTGATGCAGCGTCTGGCGACTGGCGCTAGACCGTGTCCGCCAACTGGTGGGGTCCAGGGCTTTGTTGCCGTTTGGCCTCAGCATTGCGGCTCATCCGCCTGAGGCGGCGTCAAGGGGCCAAGCTACGGGTTTTCGAATACGACCAGCATGGCCCACATAATGAGCTCACGCTGCAAGTTGTGCGGATGATACACTATACAACAGGCCGATGTCAATCTGCCTTGCGCACAATGCGTTGCAGCAGCTGGACAATGCTTGCCCTGTGAGCACCCGGCAGACAGGGGCCAAAGCGCGCAATGAACGGCTTACGGCTCCCTGAGCACAGCAAAAAAGCCCTCTATTGTAGCAATCGTGCAATCAGTGCCGGAATCGTTCATGTCGGCTCAGTGAGCGGGTTTGTGAAGAAGGGCAGTGGGAGTCAAATCGGGCAACGACTGCCGATAACCATTTCCATGCCCGCGAACGGACTGTGTTCCGTGAACCCTAACAGGCAGACCCTGGCGACACTCGCGCCGCTGTAGGGGCGGGGTCTCCCCGCCCCAGCCCGCACGAGCCGCCCTCTACCGCCGCGCCGCAGGGCGCCGTAGGCCCGCCCTCAAAGCCGGCAGAGCGCAATGGGGCAGGCATCCCAGCCTGCCCGGCCCCCCACCGGGACAACGCCGTAGGGGCGGGGTCTCCCCGCCCCGGCCCGCACGAGCCGCCCCCTTCCGCCTCGCCGCTCACCCCGCCAACCACCCCACCCCGGGGGCAGACAGCCTATCCTGAGCCCTTGCCCGGAGCGCAGCGAAGGGAGCGCGCAGGAATGCGGGGTCACCCTGTCGCCGCCGAGCCGGCCAATCCGCTCGCAGCGCCAACCAACCCATCCCCCCCGTGGGGGGACGGTGGGGGGTCACCCTGGGGGCGACGCTGGGGGTCCTCCCGCCCGCAAAATACCAAACGAACCCATTCCTCCCCCCCATCGCCGCCAACGCAGCCGGCCCAAAAGGAACACGCAACACGCAACAGGCCGCACACTCCCCCTTACGCAGTACGCATTACGCAGTACGCCTCACGCCCCACCCCCGGAGGCCCGCCATGCCCATCACTGACGAGCTCGCCATCCTCCACCTCACCCGCGACACTGTCGAACGCTGGCAGCGCCGCTGGTTAGCCTGTGTTCAGCCCGCCGCGCCCGACCCGCGCAGCCTCGCCTCGCTCGCCCAGGGCATCCGGCACCTCGTCACCGCCCAGGCGCGCCACCACGCCAGCGGCGCCGCCGATGAGATCGATGCCTTCCTCAGCGTCGTCACCCGCAAGGCCCTCTACGAAGCGTCGCAGGAGGATTCCAGCGCATGACCACACTCGCCCCATCCCCCACCACCGCCCTGCACCCCCGCCTGCTCGGCGCCGAGGCCGGCGTCCTCTCCCTGCTGCGCCGCCCCGCCGCCTTCTCGCGCCACGTCCTCGGCGCCCCGTTGCGCGCCTACCAGGCCCAGGTCGCCGGCGCCATCCTGCGCTCCGTCGTCGGCCACTGCGGCCTCACCTTCGCCGTGCTCATGAGCCGCCAGGCCGGCAAGAACGAAACCTCCGCCCACCTCGAGGCCCTGCTGCTCACGCTCTTCTACAGCTCCGGCGGCTGGCTCGTCAAGGCCTCGCCCACCTTCCAGCCGCAGACCGTCAACTCCATCCTGCGCCTCGAAGTCAGGCTCGAGAACCCCTGGGCCCGCGACCGCTGGCAACGCGAGCGCGGCTACATCGTCCGCCTCGGCCAGGCCCGCGCCGCCTTCTTCTCCGCCCAGCCGGGCGTTTCGGTCGTCGGCGCCACCGCCTCCATCCTCCTCGAAGCCGACGAAGCGCAGGACATCTCTGAGGAGAAATGGAACAAGGATTTCAGGCCGATGGGCGCCGCCACCAACGTCACCACCGTCCTCTGGGGCACGGCCTGGACCCCCGACACCCTGCTCGCCCGCACGGTGCGCGCCCTGCGCCGGCAGGAGGCCCAGGACGGCCGCCGCGTCTTCGTCGTGCCCTGGCAGGATGTCGCCGCCGAGGTGCCCGCCTACCGCGCCTACGTCGAGTCCGAGATCGCCCGCCTCAGCCCCACCCACCCCACCATCCGCACCCAATACGCCCTCGAGGACGTCGACTCCCTCGCGCCCATGTTCCCGCCCTCGCGCCAGGCCCTCATGCGCGGCGATCACCTCGCCCACCCCGCGCCCGAGCCCGGCAGCGTCTACGCCCTCACCCTCGACGTGGCAGGCGTGGCCGGCGAAGGCGAGAGCCGCCCCGCCGACCCCGACGCCCGCGACTGCACCGCCTGCACCCTCTTCGAGGTCCGCGTGGCCGGCGCAGGCGAGCCCCTCGCCGGGCGCCCGCGCTACAGCGTCGTCGGGCGCTGGTGGTGGCGCGGCGTCGGCCAGGCCGAGCTCTACGAACGCCTCACCAACATCATCGAGACGTGGACACCGCGCCGCATCGTCGTCGACGCCACCGGGTTGGGG
>JAKPJZ010000155.1 GCA_029553955.1 Chloroflexota bacterium | reverse complement strand
CGACTATCGGCGCGGTCACCGTTTCAGCACTTATGCTACCTGGTGGATCAGACAGGCTATTACGCGCGCCCTGGCAGACCAGGGGCGGGTGATTCGCCTGCCAGTACACTTGAGCGACCGTATTCGCAAGGTGTATCAGGTGGCTCAGCAGCTAGAACAGGATTGGGGGCGGCAGCCCACGGCGGAAGAAATTGCAGAAGAGTTGCAGTTGCCGCCGCAGAAGGTGCAGTGGATGCTCAAGGTCTCGCAGCGGCCGCTGTCGCTCGAAAAGCCGGTGGGCGAGGAGGAGGATAGCGAGCTGGGCAGCTTTATCGAGGACTCGAGCTCGCCGACGCCGACCGACTCGGCCTACCATCACCTGCTGCAGGAAAAGCTGGAGGATATCCTGACCAGCCTGACGCCGCGCGAGGCGCGCATCCTGCGCCTGCGCTTCGGCCTGCAGGATGGTCGCAGCTATACCTTGGAAGAGGTCGGCCAAAAGTTCGGGCTCACGCGCGAGCGCATCCGGCAGATCGAGCACGAGGCGCTGGATCGCCTGCGCCACCCGAGCCGCAGCCGGCAACTGCGCGATTATCTCACGTAGGCTAATGTAGTGTGGGGTGACAAAGGGCGACGCCTGGGCAGCCCCTGCAGGGGCTGCCCAGGCGTCGCCCTTTGTCACCCCACACTACATTACTACTCGTAGACCCAGCGATCGTCGGCGCGCGGCCAGGAGATGAGCTCGTCCTCGGTGAAGTAGAGGTCGATCTCGCAGCGTGCCGTCTCGGGGCCGTCGGAGCCGTGCACCAGGTTGCGGCCCACTTCGAGGCCGAAATCGGCGCGGATGGTGCCGGGCTGGGCTTCGGCGGGCCGCGTGGCGCCCATGGTGCGGCGTGCGATGTCGATGGCGCCGGGCCCTTCGAGGACCATGACGACCACCGGCGATGAGGTGATATAGTCGATCAGCCCGGCGTAGAACGGCTTGCCTTCGTGGACGGCATAGTGCCGCGCGGCCAGGTCGCGATCGATCTGCATGAGCTTCATCCCCACGATCTTGAGCCCGCGCGCCTCAAAGCGGCTGATGATCGGCCCCACCAGGCCGCGCTGCACGCCGTCGGGCTTGACGATGACCAAGGTACGCTCCAATGCCACGATACTCCTCCTCGATGTAGATTTGCCGTCACGTCTCCGGGCGGCTGCCGGGCGTACGCTCCGCATCTGCCCGGCCCTGACCCGGAAGGGTCTGGCAGGCAGGCCGAGCCGTGGCCGCCCCGGGGCGGCCACGGCTCGGCCTGCCTGCCAGACCCCCCAAGGGTTCCATTCCGGGCTAGCGCGAAGCGCAACACCCGGATGCCACGCTTCCTACGTGCCGCCGTGCTCGAGCAGCCAGCGGTACATCTCCATGGCGTCCTGAAAACGGCCGGCGCGAGCGTAGGCATCGCCCAGCAGCTCGCGCAGGGCACGATGGTCATCGACGACTCCGGCGAGGCCCTCGAGGTCGGCAATGACGTCGGCGAGGCAGCCGGCCAGCGAGGCCAGGGCGTCATAGTGCCCCAGCGCCTCGTCGAGCCGGCCGGCCTTGACGAGCGCCCGCGCCAGGCCCAGCCGCGCCTGGTGATCGTCGGGCTCCAGGTCAAGCTGCTGCTGCCACTGGGCGAGTGGCGAGAGCGGCGGGGCTTCGGGGTCGGCGAGCCTGGGCGTCGTCGCGGTGGCCCTGGGGGCCGGCGCCACGCCATCGCCGGCGGCAGGCTCAGCGGCGCGGCCTTTCGCCACGCCATCCTCGGAGCCGAAGGGCAGATCGTCCTCGCCCTCGATGGCTGCCTCTTGCTCGGCCAGGTTGCCAAGCAGCGCCCTGATCGGCCCATCGGGCAGCATGGCGATGTGCGCGCCCGCGTCGCCGGCCTCGTCGTCGCATGCGAGCCAACTGGGCAAGGAGGTTTCGCCGGCTGGCGTGGCGCCGGCGAGGGAGGTCGTGTCGGGCGGCTCCGCATCCTCGGCCTCGCGTGCCAGCTCGGCGGGTGTGGCGCTGAGCCCGGCCGTCGCCAGCAGCCGGGGCCACTCGGCGCCGAGCAAGCGCGTCGCCTCGTAGCCTTCCGGGTCCAGCTCCTGCGCGCCCTGGAGCAGCGGCTGCGCCTCGTCGGCGTGGCCCTGGCGGCACAGATAGGCGCCCAGCACCAGGCGGGCCACCAGGCAGTTCGGCGCCTGGCCGAGCACGGCGCGCGCCGCCTCGGCGGCCTCGTCGCCACGCTGCGCGCGCCAGAGCGTGCGCACCAGGCTCGCCTGCAGGTCGAGCCGATAGGGCTCGCGCAGCACCAGCTCGCGCAGCTCGCCGATGGCCTTGTTCCACAGGCCGCCGCGGGCGTAGAGCCGCGCCAGGGCCGCGCGCGTGAGCTGCACTTGCGTGGCCATGCCCTGCTCGCGGTAGAGACGCGCGAGCTCGCCGCGCAACCCGTCGCGCCCGGGCGCCAGCTCGAAAGCGCGCTCGAGCTGCCAGATGGCCTCTTCGCGCAGGCCACGGCTGGCAAAGATGATGCCCAGGCCGGCGTAGCCCAGCGGATCCTCGGGGTCCACGCCGAGCGTGCGACGGAAGAGGTCGGCAGCCTCGCCGTGGTTGCCCAGGCCGAGATGGGCCTCGGCCAGGATGCGGTAGCCACGCACGTATCGCGGGTAGCCGCGCAGGATGGCATGGCAGAGCGCGATGGCCTCCTCGTAGACCTCGGCCCGCACCAGGCGCTCGGCCTGGTTGACCAGCGCCCGCAGCGTCGTGTTCATCTGCCCTCCTCTCCTGCGCGCCTCACGAACGACCCGCCCATTATCACCGTTTCCAGCGTTGCTGTCAACGGCTGCCCAGACAGTGTCGCCGCCACAAACGATCCGGGTGATCGCCGGCTGGCATGCTCCGCAGCGGCCCGGCACAGGCCCGGAAGGGGCATAGTTGGCGGGTTGGTCGTGCCCTGGCCGCCCGCGGGCGGCCAGGGCACGACCAACCCGCCAACTATGCCCCCAAAAGGGCTTCGTTCCGGCTACATGCAAAGCGGGATACCGGGATGGTACGCTTCGGGCAAGTCGCACTGCGCTGCTAGCCGCGCACGGCAGTGATGTAGGCGATGGTGCTCTCCCAGGGCACGGTGCGATCCTGCAATTGTGCATAGAATAGTCGCTGCACCGCTGCCACTTCCTCGGGCGCGAGCGACTCGGCCAGGCGCTGGGCGTAGCTCGGCCGGGCGCCGCGGCCTGGCGCCGCGAACCAGCGGGCCAGGTGCCGGGCGCTGATGCGCTGCTCACTCGGCTCCTGTCGCGCCTCGACGCGCACCTCACGAAAGCCGGCCGCACGCAGAGCCTCGGCCACGTCGGTCGCATCCCAGCGCACGAGGGGGTCATTGGCGCTCGTATAGATGGCCTCTTCGGCGGCAGCCAGGCGCGCAGCCAGGTCCTCGCCCAAGGGCGCCAAGTCAAGCAGGCGGTGGAGGCGCTGGCCGTGTCGCGGCACGACCTCGGCGAGGGCGAGCCGGCCGCCCGGGCGCAGCACGGCGGCGACCGCCTGCGTGGCTGCTGCCCAATCGGCGCGCCGGCCCAGCGCGTTGCGGCCGACGGCCACGTCGAAGCGCACCTCGCCCTGGCCCTGGCCGGCCACCAGCGTTGCCAGCGCTTCGAGCTCGCCCTGCAGGACCACCGGGCGCGCCAGGCTGTCGAGGTGCCCGGCCTGCTGGCTCAGGGCGGCGGCCTCACGCGCCTCGCCGGTGAGTGCCCACACGCCGCCCACCGGCGCCCGGCGCACCGCCTCCCAGGTGAGCAGCCCACTCGCGGCGTTGAGGTCGAGCACCAACTCGTGGCGCTCGATGGCGGCGAGGGCCATTACGCGGTCGCGCAGCCGGCCGAGCTGGGCGCCCGCCGAGCCCAGGGTGCGTTCGAGCCAGCGGTTCTGGGCGGGCGGGCCGGGGGTGGGCCCGCTGCCCCAGCCAGGGCCTTCATCTTCCAGCAGCGCGGCAAGCTGGGCCTCGCGGCGGCGCGTCACGTCGGCAGCGATGTGCGCCTCGCAGCCCTGGTTGCTGGGCTCGTAGAACACTGTGCCCTGCAGGCCTTCGGGCAGGTATTGCTGCGGCACCCAGTGCCCGGCAAAGCTGTGCGGATAGCGGTAGCCATCGCCGTGGCCCAGGCCCTGGGCGTCGCGGCTGCCATCCTGCAGGTGGTGGGGCACGTCGACCTTGCCTTCGGCCTCCACCTCGGCCAGCGCCCGCCAGTAGGCCCCACACGAGTTCGACTTGGGGGCTGTGGCCAGGTAGAGGGTGGCCTCGGCCAGGTGATACTGTGCCTCGGGCAGCCCCACCCATTCGAGGGCGCGCGCGCAGGCAGCCACGACGGCGATGGCCTGGGGGTCAGCCAGGCCGATGTCTTCGGCGGCCAGGATGAGCAGGCGACGCATGACGAACTTGGGGTCCTCGCCGGCGTAGATCATCTTGGCCAGCCAGTAGAGCGCGGCGTCGGGGTCCGAGCCGCGCACGCTCTTGATGAACGCCGAGATGGTGTCATAGTGGGCATCGCCGTCGCGGTCGTAAAGGATGGCCCGCCGCTGGATCGACTCCTGGGCCACAGTGAGGCCGATGCGGATCACGCCATCCGCATCGGGCGGCGTCGACTCCACCGCCAGTTCCAGGGCGTTGTAGGCCACGCGGGCATCGCCCCCGGCGACGTGGGCCAGGTGCGCCAGCGCCTCGGGCTGGGCTTCAATTGTGCGACCGCCGTAGCCTCGCTCTGGATCGACCAGGGCGCGTTCGAGGAGGCGGCGCAGGCCGTGCTCGTCGAGTGGGCGCATTTGGAAGACACGCGAGCGTGAGACCAAGGCGCTGTTGACCTCAAAGTAGGGGTTCTCGGTCGTGGCGCCGATGAGGGTGACGGTGCCATTCTCCACATGGGGCAGGAGGGCATCCTGTTGCGCCCTGTTGAAGCGGTGGATCTCGTCGACGAGCAGGATGGTACGCTGGCCGTGCAGCACGCGCCGCTCGCGGGCCTCGGCGATGACGCGGCGCAGGTCGGCCACGCCCGAGAGCACGGCCGAGAGCGCGTCAAAGTGCGCCTGCGTGCGCTGGGCGATGATCATCGCCAGGCTGGTCTTGCCGGTGCCGGGCGGGCCCCAGAGGATGATGGAGGAGAAGAGGCGGTCGCTCTCGATGGCCCGGCGCAACAGCCGGCCGGGGCCGACGATGTCTTCTTGGCCCACGAGCTCGTCGAGTGCGCGCGGGCGCATGCGGGCGGCCAGGGGGGCCTCCCGTTCGATCTGTCCCTGCCGAGCGTGCTCAAAAAGGTCCATGTCTCCCAGCCCGCCTTTCCCTGGCGACGACCCCCCATTCTACTTGCCGAATGGGGGTCGGTCAAGTGGCCGTGTGAAAAGGGGTGTAGTTCAGTTTTGGGGCGAGTTGTGGCATAATAGGGGCAAGACTTTATGTTTAGTGTAGGTGGTTTGACGAATGAAGCGTACCCGTGTTGAGATGAAGGCTGAGTTGCTGGCGCAGGCAGAGGCCAAGATTGAC
>JAKPJZ010000012.1 GCA_029553955.1 Chloroflexota bacterium | reverse complement strand
GGCGACAGGCGGTGGATCTCGTCGATGAACAGGACGTCGTTCTTCTCCAGGTTGGTCAGCAGCGCCGCCAGGTCCTTGGGTTTTTCCAGCACCGGCCCGCTGGTCTGGCGCAGGTTGACGCCCAGTTCGGCCGCGATGATGTGGGACAGCGTGGTCTTGCCCAGCCCCGGTGGGCCGAACAGCAGCACGTGGTCCAGCGCCTCGTCGCGCTTGCGGGCGGCGCCGATGAAGATCTCGAGCTGCTCGCGCACCTTGACCTGGCCGACGTACTCGTCGAGCAGCTTGGGCCGTAGCGCGCGCTCGATGGCCTCCTCATGCGGGGACACGGGCGCGGCAGAGACCACGCGCTTGGGCGGCGCGGGCAGGAAGTCGTCGGTCTGGATGCTCATGGTGACCCGGATTATTTCGCCAGCGCCTTCAGCGCCAGCTTGATGCCTTCGCTCACGCCCACATCCACCGGCAGCGGCTTGAGCGCCAGCGCCGCTTCCTTGTCGCTGTAGCCCAGGGCCACGAGCGCCTGCTGGATGTCGGCGTGGGCATCGCTGGCCAGCGACACCGGCGCACCCAGGTCGGCGCCGAGCTTGCCCTTGAGCTCCAGCAGCAAGCGCTCGGCGGTCTTTTTGCCGATGCCCGGCACCTTCACCAGCCGCCCGGCCTCCTGCGCGGTGATGGCCTGCGCGAGCTCGCCCACGCTCATGCCCGAGAGCACCGAGAGCGCGGTGCGCGGCCCCACGCCGCTGATCTTGATCAGCTGGCGGAACGCCTCGCGCTCGGGCGCGGTGGCAAAGCCATAAAGCAGCTGGGCATCCTCGCGCACCACGAAGTGGGTCAGCAGCGTGACCGGCTCGCCGAGAGCCGGCAGGTTGTAGAAGGTGCTCATGGGCACGCTGACTTCGTAGCCCACGCCATGGCAATCCACCAGCACGTCGGGCGGGTTCTTGAGGCTGAGCGTGCCGGTGAGTTTTCCGATCATGGGTATCCTGGTGGTGGGGTTGCGGCTCAGGGCTGCACCAGACCGCGCCGCGCCGCTTCCAGTGCGGCTTCGGCGCGGGACGACACATTGAGCTTGCGGTAAATC
>JAKPJZ010000153.1 GCA_029553955.1 Chloroflexota bacterium | reverse complement strand
ACGGATGGCTGGACCCGGCATGCGCTGGAACAGGAAAGGTGCCGAGCGCGTGATCCCAGTCCGGGCAGCTATCCTCAGCAATCGCTTCGACGGTGTCTGGGAGACTGTCTACAACTTGCCCCAAAACTGAACTACACCCGGGGGATGGCGCATCCTGGTGACAGCCGGGCATTTCGCGCTGCGGGCACCCGGCTCAAAGCCAGGAGGGGTTTGGGTTGGTTGGCCCTGCCGGCTGCCCCTGGCGCGCCCGCGGGCGCGCCAGGGGCAGCCGGCAGGGCCAACCAACCCAAACCCCTCCTTATGGGTTCCGTACCGGGGTAGCGCGTGGCGTGAGAGCCGGTCGCCCCCCAGGAGCATCTCACTCCGACAGGCTGCCGGCAGCAGCACGCGTCAAATCGAACGAATGGATCTATAGCCAGACTTCTCGTGCGAACGTGCCATCGTCCCGGTAGTCGGCCAGCCCCAGGCGCACCCGCTCCAGGCCAAGCGGATCGCGCGCCAGGTCCTCGACGAGCAGGGGTAGCACCGGCCGCGTGCTCTCGATCACGTCGAGCCCGGGCAATTCCTCGGGCGTCACCCAGGCCAGCGTCCCCTCCGGGCAGGGCGGCAACACCAGGGCGACCAGCGTGCCAGTATAGTACAGGAGCAGGGTCAGGCTGCCGCCGGGCCGGGCGAGCAGCAGCGCACGGCGCAGGACGAAGTGGCTGACGTCATGTGCCGCAATACCGCTCTCCTCGGCAAGCTCGCGCAGGGCCGCAGCCTGCAGGTCGCCCAGCTCGTCGCGCTCGACCTTGCCGCCGATGCCTGTCCAGCGGCCCGGCGCGAAGCGCTTGCTCTCGGCCCGCCGCAGCAGGAGGTAGCGCCCGTCATGCTGCAGCATGACGACGGTGTAGGCAGCGAGCGTGTTGGGCTGAGCGGGCGATTCGTCAGTCATGCTGAGAGGACCCCTTTGATCCGCCCGGCAATCTCGTCCAACTCTGGCCGCGGCGGCCGATGGCCGTAGCCGGGCGGGAAGCGCAGGCCAAAGCCGTCGCCACGGAAGCGCGGCAGCACGTGCAGGTGCACGTGGTAGACCTCCTGCCCAGCGGCCTCGCCGTCGGCCAGGAAAAGGTTCACACCCTCGCAGCGCACGCCGCTCTGGCGCAGCGCCGCGGCCAGCCGCTGCGCCACGCGGAAGAGCTGCGCGCCGTCCTCCGCATCGAGCTCGGCAAGGTAGGCGGCGTGGCGCACGGGCACCACGAGCAGGTGGCCCGGGGTCACCGGGCGAATGTCCATAAAGGCGGCGCAGCGTTCGTCGCGGTAGACCATGCTCGCCGGCAGCCGGCCGGCGAAGATGCCACAGAAGATACAGTCGTCCATACACTCCTCCTGGCAGAGCAATGACTCTACTATAGCTGACACAACGCTTTCAGGCAAGCGCCCGCAACGGGGTGTATCCCAGAATCGTCTGTGTATTTCAGGCCCGAATGATGCGTATGCTCTCGGCGTCTGCCGCCCACGCCCGAGGCTCCCGTGGTAAGCCTCGGGCTACAGAAACAAAGCCCCTATGGGGCTGGTGTCGCCCCTGAACACCGTGCTCTCGGGAGACACGCGCCCACGGCGGCAAGCAGTCGAGGTCAAGCGTGGACGATTCGAAGCGCACGAGCCCGTAGGGCTTTGTCTCTGTAGCCCGAGGCTTACCACGGGAGGGCGGAGCGGCGTGCGCAACGTATGCCTGTTGCACAGACGATTGTGGGATACACCCCCCGCAACGCAGGAACACCCCTTGCCTACCGACAATCCTGGCGACAGCCGGGTGCCATGCTCCGCCACAACCCGGCCTTCACCAGGATAGGGGTGTTGGTGTGCTGGCGGGTGCCGTCTGGCGCCCCCGCGGGGGCGCCAGACGGCACCCGCCAGCACACCAACACCCCCCACAAGGATCCGCACTGGGTGGACGCGAAGCGTGCAGGCCGGTCGCCGACAGCTAACGTTTATCCCTGCAAGGCCAGCCCGCGCGCGGGCGCAGAATTGACACTGCGCCACAGCCGCGCTATACTATCTGTAACATCAGAATACACATGCTGGGGGAGCCCGGGTGACCCGGGCTGAGAGGATGGCCGTTCCGCCATCGACCCCTGAACCTGACCTGGACAATGCTAGCGTAGGGAAGCATCAGCACGACACCTTCGGCTGCCGAACCCATACGGGTCAGGTAGCCGTTTTTTGTTCCTGGGGCATGGGGACGACTACCACAAAGGACACAAAGGATATCTTTCATCCGTAGCCCCTTTGTGTCCTTCGTGGTTCAACTCCGGCCTGCTCCAGAGGGAAGCCACCAATGGATAGAGGTCGTTCATCCTACATTCGCAACTTGCTGCCGCCGCTGCTCTTGCTGGCGGGGCTGATGGCGCTGTGGCAACTGGCCACGTGGCTGTTGGCCGTGCCGCGCTGGATCCTGCCCGCGCCGGCCGAGATCGCCCGCGCCCTGGCCGCCACCTGGCCGCTCTTGGCCTGGCACGGCGCACAGACGGCGCTGGAGACGGCGCTGGGGTTGGCGCTGGCGGTGGCCGCGGGCCTGGGGCTGGCGGTGGCCATCGACCTCTCGGCGCTGCTGCGGCGCACGCTCTACCCCCTCCTCGTGGCCTCGCAGACCGTCCCCATCATGGCGTTGGCGCCGCTGCTCATCATCTGGTTCGGCTACGGCACGGCGTCGAAAGTGGTGGTGGTGGCCCTGGTCTGCTTCTTCCCCATCGCCGTGGCCACCGCCGACGGCCTGCGCGCGGCGGACCCCGACCTGCTGGGCCTGCTGCGCTCCATGGGCGCCACGCGGCGGCAGGCCTTTTTCAAGGTGCGCCTGCCCGGGGCGCTGCCGGGCTTTTTCTCGGGGTTGAAGATTGCCATCACCTACTCGGTCGTCGGCGCCATCATCGGCGAGTGGGTGGGCGCCGGGCGCGGCCTGGGCATCTTTATGATTCGCGCCTCCAACTCGTACCTGACCGAGCGCGTCTTTGCCGCCATCGCCGTCACCTCGCTGCTCAGCATCGGCCTCTTCCTGCTCGTCGGCGCCCTCGAGCGCCTGGCGCTGCCCTGGTACTATACGGCGGCGCGCGAGGAGCAGTGGGAGGAGATTGGGGTAACTGCGGTATCCGGGCTTCACGCTGCGCAAGAGACCGGAACTGAACCTTAAGGGTTCTGTGGTGGGTAGGCTGGAGTTGGGGGTCGCCCGCGGGCGACCCCCAACTCCAGCCTACCCACCACAGAACCCATCCGGGCCAAAGCCGGGCCAGTGCGGAGCAAGCTAGCCGGCCTGCACCCGGATGGGCAGTCGCTACCGGGTACGGCGAGCACCTTCAGGAGGGACACCATGCACATACGTCTGTATCGTCTCGCGTTGCTGGGCTTGACGGCCGCGCTGCTCGCCGGCTGTGCGGCGCGCCCGGCTGCGGGGCCAACCAAGGTCACGCTGCTGCTCGACTGGGCGCCCAACACCAACCACACCGGCTTTTACGTGGCCCAGGCGCAGGGCTGGTACCAGGCTCAAGGGCTCGAGGTGGAGATTGTCGAGCCCGGCCAGACCGGCACGCCGGTGCCGGTCGTCGCCGCGGGCAAGGCCGATTTCGGCGTCTCCTTCCAGGAGGAGGTGACCAACGCCCGCGCCACTGACGTGCCGGTGGTCTCCATCGCCGCCATCGTGCAGCACAATACGTCGGTGCTGGTCTCGCTGCAGGACAGGGGCATCACCCGGCCCAAGGACCTGGAGGGCAAGAAGTACGCTTCCTTTGGCCTGCCCATCGAGCGCCAGGTGCTGAGCGTGCTCATGAAGTGTGACGGCGGCGATGTGGCCAAGGTGCAGTTCACCGACATCGGCGCCTCGGACCCCTTGACCGCCATCAGCCGCGACATGGACGTGGCCTGGATCTATGAGGGCTGGGAGGGGGCCGAGGCAGAGCGGCGCAATATGCCGGTGAACAGCATCCGCTTCCTCGACTGGGCGCAGTGCCTGCCCGACTATTACACGCCGGTCATCGTCACCAGCGAGCAGATGATCGCCCAGCGGCCCGACGTGGTGCGCCGCTTCATGGTGGCCACGGCGCAGGGCTACGAATACGCCATCGCCCACCCCGCCGAGGCCGCGCAGATACTGATCGAGGCCGCGCCCGAGGCCAGCCCCGAGCTGATCCAAAAGAGCCAGGTCTGGCTCAGCCCGCGCTACCAGGCCGATGCGCCACGCTGGGGCGAGCAGACGCTCGCGGTGTGGCAGGGTTACGCCGCCTGGCTCGACGGCCACGGCCTGCTGCCCAGACAGATCGATGCGACGCAGGCGTTTACGAACGAGTTCTTGCCGGCGTGATGCGTGATACGTATCACGCATCACGCATCACGAAGGGATTCGAGCAAGCCCATGAACCCATTCGACGAGCTTGCCGCCTCCTACGACTCCTGGTTCGCCTCGCCGCTCGGCGCGCAGGTGGCCGGGCTGGAGCGCGCGCTGCTGGCGCGTATGGCCGCGCCGCAGCCGGGCGAGCTGGCGCTGGAGGTGGGCATCGGCACGGGCTATTTCGCCGCGGCGCTGATCGAGGCCGGCGCGCGGGTGGCTGGCGTGGACCTCTCGCAGCCGATGCTGGCGCAGGCGGCGCGCAAGGGGCTGCCGCTGGGCCTGGTGCGCGGCGATGCGCTCCATCTGCCGCTGCAGCCCGGCGCGTTCGACTTGGCCTATACCGTGACCATGCTCGAGTTCGTGGCCGACCCGGCGCGGGCCATCGCCGGGATGTGGGCCGCGCTGCGGCCCGGCGGGCGGCTGGTGGCCGCGGTGCTCAACCGTTGGAGCCCATGGGCACTGCGCAAGGCGCCGCCGTTCGACCGGGCGCACTACTTCTCGCCGCCGGAGCTGGCCCGCCTGCTGGGCCGCTACGGCCGGGTGCGCTGGGCGAGCACCGTCTTCTTCCTCCCCGGCGGCCACGGGCAGGCCCACAGCCGCACGCTCGAGGCGCTGGGGCGCACCGTCCTGCGGCCGTTCGGTGCCTTTCTCGTCGCCAGGGTCGACAAGGATTTGGAGCACGAAGGGTTGGATCACGAAAGACACGAAAAGGAGTGCCACGTAGGCGTAGCGACAATGGTGCATCTCTGAGTGCCCCGTTTCGTGCCTTTCGCTCCCTTTCGTGTCTTTCGTGATCCAAACCTTCGTGCCCTTCGTGGTTGAGGCGCACTATGTACTCCCTAATACTACAACCGTACTTGGCGCTGCCATTGCTGGCCATCCGGGTAGCTGCCGGCTGACACGCTCCGCAGCCTCCCGGTCCTGGCCCGGAAGGGGTCTTTTTGGCGGGTTGGCCAGAGCCGTGGCCGCCCGCGGGCGGCCGCGGCTCTGGCCAACCCGCCAAAAAGACCCCCCAAAAGGCCCCGTTCCGGTTATACGCGAAGCGCTGTACCCGGATCGCGCGCCTTCCCAGACAAGTACGGTTGTAGTACTAAGGCGCGCACACGTTACGGAGTACGCATTACGTAGTACGTGCCAGGAGTGACAGACATGGACTTGTGCACCACCCCCGGCATCTCCATCGAGGTGGCCGGGGTCAGCAAGAGCTTCCGAGTCGACGGGCGCGTGGAGCAGGCGCTGCGCGAGGTGAGCCTGCAGGCCGGCGCGGGGCAGTTCGTGACCCTGATCGGCCCCAGCGGCTGCGGCAAGAGCACGCTGTTCAACATCGTCTGTGGCCTGATGCAGCCCGACGCCGGCGAGGTGCGCCTGGATGGGCGCCCTGAGCGGCAGCGCACCGGCCGCCTGGCCTACATGCCGCAGAAAGACCTGCTGCTGCCCTGGCGCAACGTGCTGGATAACGTCATCCTCGGCCCCGAGATCGCTGGCCGGCCGCGCAGCGAGGCGCGCAAGGAGGCGCTGGCGCTCTTGTCGCTCTTCGGGCTGGCAGGCTACGAGCGCAGCTACCCGGCGGCGCTCTCGGGCGGCATGAAGCAGCGCGCGGCCTTCTTGCGCGCCGTGCTGCAGGCGCGGCCGGCCATTCTGCTTGACGAGCCCTTTGGCGCCCTCGACGCGCTGACCCGCGCCGGCCTGCAGGAGTGGCTGCTCGAGGTCTGGGCGCGCTTTGGGCAGACGATCCTCTTCATCACCCACGATGTGGAGGAGGCGGTCTTTCTCTCGGACCGCATCTATGTGCTCACGCCGCGGCCCGGCCGCGTGGCCCTGGCGCTCGACGTCGACCTGCCGCGCCCGCGCACGCGCGCCCTGGCGACCAGTGCGGCCTTTGTGAGGCACAAGGAGCAGGTGTTGGCCGCGCTCGAGCAGAGCCTCTCTGCAGGCCTCGCCGGCAATCTGGCCACAGATGAACACCGATGAACGCCGATTCTCCATTTCGTCTGTGTTGATCGGTGTCCATCGGTGGCTGATCATACCTTGCGCCATCTGACAGGAGGCTGACTGTCGATGATAGCCGTCATCGTCGCCCATGGCGACCTCATCGTAACGCCGGAGGTGGAGGCGCTGGTGCGCCGCGCCGGCCTGCTCATCGCCGCCGATGGGGGCGCGGCGGCCGCCCTATCGCAGGGCTGGTGGCCGCACGTGCTCGTGGGCGACCTCGACTCGGCCCCGCCCGAGGTGCGCGCCCAGGTGGAGGCCCACGGCGCCGAGGTGCGGCAGTACCCGCCGCGCAAAGACGAGACCGACACCGAGCTGGCCCTGCGCCTGGCCCTCGCGCGCGGCGCGGAGGATATCTACCTGCTGGGCGCGCTGGGCGACCGCACCGACCATACCCTGGCCAACCTGCTGCTGCTGGCCCTGCCCGAGCTCGCAGGCGTGCGCGTGACCATCGTGGCCGGCAGGCAGCGCATCTGTGCCGTGCGCGGCCAGGCCGAGATCGCCGGCCACGTGGGCGACGTGGTGTCGCTCCTCCCCATCGGCGGCGATGCGGCCGGCATCTGGACCACGGGCCTCGAGTACCCCCTGCAGGGCGGCACCCTGTACCTCGGCGCGCCGCGCGGCATCTCCAACATCCTCACCGCGCCCGTCGCCACCGTGCGCGTGGAGCGCGGCCTGCTCCTGGCCGTCGTCACCCACGGCTGACGGCCCATTGCGGCAGCCATACCTGCCCGGTGCGAGGCCGGCGACATCCGGGTTCTGGGCTCCGCGCCCGCCCGGAACGGCACCCTCAAAGGGTTTGGTGCAGTTCGTCCGGCGGCGATGGCGCCCGCGGGCGCCATCGCCGCCGGACGAACTGCACCAAACCCCCTCCAGGCCATGCCGGGCGGATGCAGAGCGAGCCGGCCGGCCACCACCTGGACGGTGGTCGGTTTCAGGCTGCCGTCGCGCCGGGCATGAGCCATAGGCCAAACGCTATCCGCCATCAGCGTTATTGGCACGTTTCTTGCTGATTACGCACAGCCTGTGTGGTGATGTGTAGCAGTGGAGGCAAGAAGTGCCGAGCAGCATCTGGCTCATCATCGTCATCATGTTCATGTTCCTGGTGTTGGTATTGGCAGCCATCGCGGCGGGGGTGTGGGCGCTCAGCCGCAGCGGCGTGCTGGGCGGCACGGCGCCCGAGCGCACCGTGGAGCCCAAGCTCGAGCTGGAGGACGAGGCGCTCTACGTGGTGCGCAAGCGCTACGCCCTGGGCGAGATCACCCGCGACGAGTACGAGGCCTTGCGGAGGGACCTGGAGACATAGGCTGCTAGGCCGTGCGGCGCCGGAACAGCCGGCTCACCACGGCATGGAACCAGAGCGGCCCCACGAGCAGCAGCGTGGAGGCGCCGAGGTTCAGCACCATCGAGACGGTCACCGACGCCGGAGTGATGCGGCCGCCAAAGCCGGCGAGGATCGCCGGATACTCGCTGCAGAAGATGGCCACAGAGGTCACGGGCAGGGCGATGACGGCATTGGCCGCCGCCAGGAGCGCGATGCCGCGCCGCTCGTCGCCGAGGCGGATGGCGGCAGCGGTGGCCAGGGCAGTGAGCAACGCCGTCGCCAGGAAGAGGTAGGAAGCGAGCGGCGGCTGCACCTCGTCGAGCATCAGCGCCGTCCACAGCAGCGGCACGAGCGCCAGGGCGGCCAGCACCGCCCCCAGCCGGTCACGCCGGGCCAGCCAGAGGTAGACCAGGCTCGCCACCACCAGCCACAGCATCGCTGCTACCAGTTGATGCCCCAGCCCCGGCCCGAACCACCCGGCGCTCAGACCGGTCATCGTCAGGCCGAGCGCCAGGAGCAGGCCATAACCAACCCAGGAACAGGTCCACAGCCGCGGCCGCCGGCCCCAAACGGCCAGCACGGCGATGACCAGCACGCCAAAGGCCACCTCCAGTGGCGGCCAATTCGCCAACAGCGGGCTGCCCAGGCGGGCCAGGTAGGCCCCACCCCAGGCCAACGGCAGCGCGGGCAGCGTTGCGGCCAGGCCAGCGAGCAGGTGGGGCAGCCCCCCTGCCAGCGCCTGGCGCCAGGTGCCGCCGCGGTGCACGCGTGCCAGGGCCTCGCCCACTTCGTCGGCATCGCCAAACTGCTCGATCGCGCGGCGCATGCTTTCCTCCTCCCCCAGCCCCTGCGCCTGCCAGGCCAGCGCACGCTCGCGCAGGTGGCCTTCCACCTCGGCCAGCACCGCCTCGCGCAGCGCCGGGTCGCGCGGCAGGTGCGTCGCCAGCTCAGCCAGGTAACGGTTCAGCGCTTCCACAGGGCCCTCCCTCGAGCAAGGTCGTCAGCCGCTCGCGAAACTCGCGCCACTCGCGCAGGCTGGCCGCCAGCGCCTGGTGGCCGCGCGCGGTGAGGCGATAGTACTTGCGCCTGGGGCCGCCCTCGCCGGGCCGCCACTCGGCCGCGAGCAGGCCGTCCTTCTCCAGCCGGTGCAGCGTGGGGTAGAGCAGGCCCTCCTGGGCGGCCAGGTAGCCCTCGCTGCGCCGCTCCAGCTCCTGGGCGATCTCGTAGCCGTACATCGGGCGCTCGCAGAGCAGGCGCAGGATGGCAATCTCGGTCGAGCCTTTGCGCAGTTGCGCAAAGAGGGACATGGTTGGCCTCCGTTCTCACTACCTAACAAACTTAGGTATCACTATCATAGCATAGAATCCCACGTGAGTCAAGGAGGCTGGCCAATGCATCTCCCAGAATCGTCGCTAACCGACAGGGGCCGATCATCACAAAGGCCACAAAGGGCTCTGGGTGGCCCCTTTGTGGCCTTTGTGGTTCAAGAGCTCCCGATGGCTCGGATAGAACCGGGCCAATCGGCGCAGTCCAAAAGGCCCTTGCTCACGCGGCGGCAAAGGCCGTAGACTGGGGGTAAGGGCTCCGCCATGATCGCCAAGGGGGGAGGAATCATGCTGGAGAAACGCGACCTGTATCGCCTGCCCTGGTCGATGAACGACAACCCCATCGCCTGGCTGGAGGTCACCGACGTCTGCAATATGCACTGCGACGGCTGCTACCGGCAGCACCTGGAGGGCCACAAGCCGCTGGAGCAGATCAAGGAGGAGGTCCTCTTCTTCAAACAGTGGCGCAACCCCGACAACGTCTCCATCGCCGGCGGCGACCCCCTGGTGCATCCGCAGATCCTCGACATTGTCGCCTTTATCCGCCAGCAAGGCCTCAAGCCGGTCATCCTCACCAACGCCCTGGCGCTCACGCCCAAGCTCCTTCGTGAGCTCAAGCGCGCCGGCGTGGCCGGGTTCACCATCCACATCGACAGCCGGCAGGAGCGGCCCCACTGGGCTGGCAAGGGCGAGGGCAAGCTGAATGCACTGCGTCAGCAGTACGCCGATATGATCGCCCGCGAGGGCGGCATGTGCGTCATCTTTAACTCGACCGTCTACCCCGAGACCTTCCACGAGATCCCCGAAGTGGTGCGCTGGGGGCAGGCCAATATCGGCCGCGTGCACGGCCTCGTCTTTATCACCTACCGCGCCGGCACGCCCGACATCAACGTGGCCGTCGGCCCCACGGCGCAGGCGGTGGACCTCGACCAGCTCAGCTACACCAGGCAGCGCTTCTCGGGCGAGTTTGTCACCTCGCCACAGGTCTACCAGATCATCAAAGACACGCTGCCCGAGTATGAGCCTTCCTGTTACCTGGGCGGCACGCTCGTGCACTCGTCGTACAAGTGGCTGATCGCGGCGACCATCGGCACCAGGCACGGGGTCTACGGCTCGGTGGGCAAGAAGGGCATGGAAGTGGCGCAGGCGGGCCACCACTGGTTCGCCGGCACCTACCTGGCCTACCTCTCCTCCGGCGCCGGGCGGGCGGCGTTCCTGCTCTGGCCGTGGGACAGGGCCATCCGCCGGGCCTACGGCCAGCGGCTGAAGGACCTGCTCGTGCACCCCTGGCGCGTCTTTGAGGGCGTGCATATGCAGAGCATCGCCATCATCCAGGCGCCCGACCTGCAGCCCAACGGCGTGGCCGACATGTGCGATAGCTGCCCCGACATGACCGTGTGGAACGGCCGGTTGATCAACTCGTGTCGCATGGACGAGTACCGCCTGTTCGGCGGCCTGATCACAGTGGTGGATCGCACATGAGGGAGAGACTGCGCGCGCTATGGCAGCCGATTGCGGGAGCCGTGCTGTTCCTGCTGTTTATCCTGGGCCTGGCCCTGATCGCTCTGCCCCAGTCGTGTGCCAGCCCCAAGGCGCCGGTGGCCGCTTCACCCACCGCCACGTCTACTGTGGCGGCGCGCGCGGCGCCCCCGCCGGCCACGCCAGCCCCGACCTCCTCGCCGTACGCCGTCGCGCCCCCCGCCATGTCGCTGGCTGCCACGCCGGGGCCGGGCTCCAAGAACTTTGACGGCGACCCGCCGCCCACGCCCATGGCGCCCGGCACCCCGCTCACCGGTGTGCTGCTGGCCACCGGCTCAATCGTTGCCTGCGGCTCGAACGCCAACAGCGATTGGAGCACCACAGCCGACAACTTCCAGGTCATCTGCCAGTGCACCCTCACCATGCCCTGTGCCGGTTGGGCGTTCATCTCGGCCGATGGCTCCGTCGCGGGGCGCAACTGCGAATACGAGGCGCAGTTCCGCCTGGGCATTGACCAGGCGGGGGGCGACCCGGCGACCGACCGCTGGGTCAACGTGTACGCCGACACGGGCGACGGCATGGACGCCGTCGTGGCCATCAGCGCGCTCAAGCCGCTGCCGGCCGGCACCCACACCTTTTACCTGCTCGGCCGGCGCAGCGGCGGCGCGGGCCCCGTGCTCGTGCACGACGCCAGCCTCACCGTCCTCGCCTTCCCTGTCACCGCGCCATGACGAGGGGGTAACCACCGCAGAGGCGCCTCGTGCAAGCACGGGGGACGCGGAGGTGATTCAGGTAGCCCTGCGTCTGGGCATATCCCAGAAGAGCCGGGAACGCTTGAACCACGGCAACTACTCAGCCCATCATGCTGAGTCATCTGAACCGCGAAGAACGCCAAGGGCGCGAAGGCAGCGCGAAGCCTCTGAAGGAAGGATTCATCAGTCTCCCTTGGCGTCTCCTTCGCGTTCTTGGCGCCCTTCGCGGTTCAGGATAGCAGCTCACACTGCGGTGCTTCAGGATTTCTCCTCGGCAGCGGCGGGCAGCTCGATGAAGACGGTCATCCCCTGGCCCGGCCGGCTCTCGGCCCAGATTTTGCCGCCGTGGGCCTGCACCAGGCCGAGGGCCACGCTCAGGCCCAGGCCCACCTTGGGGCTCGGCTGGTTGGCGCGGCGGCTGTAAAAGGGGTCAAAGATGTAGGGCAGCAGCGCCGGGTCGATGCCGGCGCCGTTGTCGGCGACCTCGAGATGCACGCGGCCATCGGCGGCACGCTGTGTACGCAGCGTCAGCCGGCCCGGCACGGCGGCCATCGACTGGTAGGCGTTGTCGATGACGTTGGCCAGGGCCTGCTGCAACTGCTCCATATTGCCCGACACCGTCAGCAGCTCGGGCGCGTACTGCCGCACGACTGTGGCCTGCTGGGCCGGCGCGGCGAGCGCGGCCTGCGACAGGGCGCCCTCCACAAGCGCGCGCACGTCAAGGGGCTGCACCTCACACAGCTCGCGGCTGGCAAAGGCGGCCAGGTCGCGGATGATGCCGGCGCAGCGCGTGGCCTGCTGCTCGATGACCGCCAGGCCGCGGCTCAGTTCGGGCTGGGTGCAGCGCTGGCGCAGGATCGTCGCCTCGCCCACGATCGCTGCCAGCGGGTTGTTCAGCTCGTGGGCCATGCCGCCCACCAGGCGGCTGAGCGATGCCAGCTTTTCGGTGCGCACCACCACATCGTGCCTGCGCTCCAGCTCGGCAGCGCGTTCCTGCAGCGTGCGCTCGAGGGCCGCATACATCTCGCGGCTGCGGTCCTCCACAGGGCCTTTGCGCCGCCGCTCCGCGTCGAGCGCAGCCTGCAGCGCTTCGACGCGCCGCACCAGCCGCCACGACACCACGGCCAGGAGCGCCGCCACCAGCACGACCAAAGCCAACCCCATGATGTAGAAGGAGCGGCCCAGAGCGGTGAGGAGGGTATCGTAGACCTGCTGAAACGTGGCTGCGGGCAGAGCGACAGCAGCGAGTTCTGGGTTCATCGGACCTCCGGAAGCGGAAGAGCGCAACATACAAGGGCGAGCGCCAGCGCATGCTACGGCGCTGCATGAGAAAAAAAGGCCTCAACGTGGGGGCACCACGATGAGGCCTTTTGTGGATCAAGAGGCGAGGTTAGAGCTTGACGACGTTCGTGGCCTGGGGCCCCTTCGGGCTGTCCTCGACTTCGAACTCGACGCGCTGGCCTTCTTCCAGGTCGCGATAACCTGTCCCCTGAATAGCCGAGTGGTGGACGAATACGTCCTTCTCGCCGTCTTCACGGGTGATAAAGCCATAGCCCTTCGAACCATTGAACCACTTGACCGTACCGGTGATTCTGTTACCCACGGTGTGCACCTCCTTCCTTAGTATGTTGCAGGGCAGAGGTTGCTCACCTGGCAGCAGTACCACCGTCGACTCAAAGAGACTTGTGCTAAAGAGCCGGTCGCCTTACCACGTCCTACTGTCGAGCAGTATAGGAGTATTCGTAACGTGTGTCAAATCGAACTTGACAGCGGGGCAGAGCCTACACCCGATAGTGCAGGATTTCGCCCGCCTCGCCGGTGAACGCGATCACCGCCTGCTTCGTGGTCAGGTCAACAGTAAGCCGGCACATGTTGTCTTCCTTTTGCCATACCAGAACCAGCTCACGGTCGGTCGAATCCATCACATTGAAGCTTCCGTCAAAAGCGGGGTGCTCGTTTCGGAAACGGATGAGCTTGAGGAGGCGCTGGACAACCGGGGCCTGAATGCCCCGTTCCACTTCTTCCATGCTATAGTTGTGGCGGTTGATGGCCCGGCCTTCGCCCGTCGTCTGCACTCCTTCGAGGTCATTCTTGCCAGCCAACAGGCCGACATAGTAGACCTGGGGCACGCCCGGCGCAAAGAACTGGATCGCCCGGGCGGCGAGATAGGCATCGTCATCACAGTCTAGTGCAGAGTAGTACGTGCAATTGATCTGGTGGGCATCGCAATCTGCATTGTGCTCATGCTGTTCGGAAAGGATGCGATTCAGATTCGCCCCCCTCTGCAGGCACTGCTGGACAACTGCCTGAGCCTCGTCTGCCTCCAGAATGCCGTCCAAATCGGGCTGGACCGGAATCCCATCATGACAGTCGAGCATTGTGAACTGCTTCCGGGGGCAGACTCTGAGATAGTCGCGCAGCTTGCGGCTTGACCGGGTAAACAAGGTGTGGAGGACAAGCATCGGCAGTACGAAATCATAGACCCAATACCCACGCTCGGCGAGTTTGAGTTGGACCGAATAGTGGTCATGCACTTCAGGCAGCAGTTCAAGCCCCAGGGATTTCCCCACGCCGGTCAGCCAATCCAGAAACTCATAGATCTCCGGTTCGACCATGAAACAGCTCGTGCCCGGCTTCTTGATGACGTAGCCGACCGCATCCAGGCGGACGATCTTGACGCCCTGCCGGCTCAAGTGGGCCAGCACCTCCGTCAGGAACCTCCGGGTCGTCTCCGAGCGTACGTCCAGGTCGATCTGTTCTGACCAATCCTCCGCGCCAAAGGTGGTCCAGATCCTTTCGACCTTGCCTGTCTCCTGGATCGAGACGGTAGAGAACGGGCTTTCCGGCCTGCGCAGAAAGATTCTCGCTACGTCCGCCTGAGGTGGATTCCCATCGGGCCAGATCTTGTCGAGCGTGATAAAGAGATCCGCGTACGCCGACTGCCTTCCCTTGCGCACGAAATCCTGAAAGTATGGCGACTGTCGCGAGATGTGGTTGACCATCAGGTCGAGCACAATATCGGCGTCCTCGCTGAGCCGGCGGATGTCTTCCCAGGTGCCAAACCTGGGCTCGATCTCGGCGTAGGTCAGCGGCGCAAAGCCACGATCTCCGGAAGAAGGGAAGGGAGGCAGAATGTGGATGCCCCCCTTAAAGACGCCGGCAAGGTGTCTCGCATGAAGCGTATGAAGCGCCTGAAGATTGCCCCCGAGCGAGTCGGGATACGTGATGAGTTGCACCTGATTTTTGACTGGCATGGGAATCAGCGTCCTGAGGTGTTGCTCAAGCGATACGGCTCCAATCTACAACCCCATCATAAACTGAAATATCTGATCGTCAAGGCCCGGCAAGGGCTCATGCGCAAAGTCAGGGTAGATCGTCATCGTCTTGGGCGAAGCGATTCTGTTATAGGCGGCAAACTGGGTGGATGGTGGACAGACGGTATCCATCAAGCCAATCCCCCACATGACTTGGGCCTGTATGCGTGAGGCCAGGAATTGGATGTCGATATAGCCCAACTGCTCGAATATCCGTTCCTCGAGCTTGTGCGTGGGGTCCGCATGCCGGAAATACTCCTGGAGCTCCAGGTAGGCATCTTTGGCCTGGTCCATCTCCCAGACGCGCCTGTAGTCGCTGAGGAAGGGGAACACGGGGGCAGCGCGTTTGATACGAGGCTCCAGGGCCGAGCAAGCCACGGTCAAGGCGCCTCCCTGGCTGCCGCCCGTTGCCCCGACCCGATGCGCATCCACATCGGGCATCTCCATGACAATTCGGGCAAGTTGGGCAGCATCGAGGAAGACCTGGCGGAAGAGCAGCTTTTCAGGCCGGCCTTGCAGGGCATCGTCGAGGCCACGGATGATATGCCCGTGCAGTGTGTTCCCGCATACGCCGCCCCGGTCTTCCGACAACCCTGCCTGGCCACGGCAATCCATAGCCGCTACTGTGAACCCCTCCAGCGCATAGCCAAGCTTGTCGGACCAATTGCCGGAATCACCCGTGTAGCCATGGAACAACAGGATAGCCGGGTGGGCATGATGGGATGCCATCGGGCGCAGCAGCTTGGCGTGGACGCGTGCCCCTCCTACCCCAGTGAAATAGAGGTGAGAACACGCCACATTTGCGGCCTTGAACTCGGCGGGAACCAATTCGACCCGCGGATCGGTCGCCCGCATTTCGGCGAGGGCTTGCTCCCAGAAAGCATCAAAGTCCTGCGGGCGCGGATTTCTGCCCTGATAGCTTGCCAATTGCTCGAATGGGAGGTCGAAGATGAGTGGCATTCTGTCTCCGTCAGGGCACTCTGCTCTGTCCAGTATGTGAAGGAGTTGATTGTCTCAAGCGCTGATCATCCCTTAACCGCACCCTGGAGCAGCGCCGTAATGAACTGGCGCTGGAACAGCACAAAGATGATGAGGGTAGGCAGCAGGATCAGTATCGTGCCGGCACATAGCAGGGGGATATCGGTCGCATAGTGACCCTGGAACGCCCCCAACGCGCCGGCCATGGTCCGGTTCGTCGGATCCTCGACGAGCACCAGGGCAATGAGAAACTGGTTCCAAGTCCAGACGGACATGAGGATGCCAAGCGACGCAATCGGTGCCCGCGCCAACTGGACGTGGATGCGCCAGAACAGGTCCCAGGTAGTCGCACCATCGACACGGGCCGCCTCCGAGATCTCGGCCGGCATGTTGACAAAGTGGGCGCGCATCCAAAAGACGGCAAAGGGCATGTACAGGCCGATCAGGGGCAGCACGATCGCAAACCGGCTGTTATAGATCCCGATCGCCCGCTCCAAGAAGTAGATAGGGATGATGATCCCCGGGAACGGGAGCGTCAGCCCAAACACAAACAGGAAGAGGAGCACAGCCGAGCCCGGGATGCGGAGGAGGCCGATGGCGAAGCCGGCCATTGTCGAGATGATAAGGGCCACCGGCACGACGGCGAGAACAATGAACGTGCTCGACATGATAAGCTTGGGCATTTCCGCGACTTGGAATGCCTCGATAAAGTTGCCCCATTGCGGATGCGCGGGCCATTCGAACCCACTCGGCACAGTTCCCGACGGATGCAATGCGGTCACAAAGATGCTGATGAACGGCAGGATGGTGAACGCCATCAACGCCAGGAGGAACGCCCGGCCTGTCCAGAGCTCGCTGCGAGAGACTCTCATTGTCTGCTCTCCCGGGTCAACCGCTGGATGGGAAGGATGACCACAACAACGAGGATCATGAGCATGACGGCCAGGGCAGACGCCAGACCGATCGCTCGCTGAGTGAATGCCAGGATGTAGATCTGGATCCCGGGGACCGCCGTCGAGTTGCCGGGCCCGCCGGCCGTCGAGACGTAGACAATGTCAAATGCGGCCAACGCGGCGGTCACAGTGACGGTCAGGCAAACGCCGATCTCGTGCCTGAGAAGCGGCACAGTGATGGCGACAAACTCTGTGAGCCAGCTGGCGCCGTCGATCCTCGCCGACTCATAGAGGGCCTGGTCCACCCTTGTCATGCCGGTCAACAGCAGGACGGTGCAGAAGCCCAGGAGGACCCAAATGCCGATCAGGCCGACGGACGGGAGCGCCCAGTCAAAGTCGCCCAGCCAGGCACGGGTGATCGCGCCAAGGCCAATGGCCTTGATCATCTGGTTGATCAAGCCTGGCAGGGCCAGCAGCCAGCCCCAGATGATGCCGGCAGCGACGAGCGGTATGACCTGGGGCAGAAACAGAACGGTCCGAGCGATCTCTCCGAAGCGCCCGGTGGCCACGCGGTGGATCACGCTCGAGACGATGAGGCCGAGGCCCACCGGGATGAGGCTGAACCACAAGACCAGCCAGAACGCGTTAAAGATCGTCCCAAGCAGGTCGGGAACCTGAAAGATGGTCACATAGTTCTTCAGCCCCACCCAGCTCATCGGACCGATGCCGTTCCAGCGATAGAACGAATACACGATGGTCAACAGGAGGGGCACCAGCACAAAGGCGGCGTACATGAGCAACGCGGGCAGGGCGAACAGCCAGCCGGCCAAGGTCTCCCGGCGGACCCGCTTGAAGCGGGCCCACCGGGAGTTCGCGAGCGCTATAGGGTGCTTGTCTGGTGTCGCTATCGATGCCATTGCTACTGCGCGAGTTCCCTCTCGTACTCGGCCTGAACGGCCTTGAGGAGGCCGGCAGCGTCTTGCTTACCGCCAACCATCTTCTGGAGCTCGGGCGTCCAGCCCTGGGCAAAGATCGAGCTTGTCGAGTTGGCGATAAAGTCCATCGCCGTGCCGGCCTTGCCGATCACGGTTCCAGCGGCGAGCGTCTCGTTCGTGACCGATCCCGCCGCGACGGTCGGCATTGTGGCGTCGGCCGGCCCGCCGGGGTTCGAGCCACCGACGGTGACGTCGATTTGCCGGGCGCCCGGGTTCGAGGCGACCCAGTTGAGGAAGAACGCGGCGCAGTCGGCGTTCTTGGCGTTGGCGGCGATGCCGTAGGTCAACGGGGCCGACATGGCGGCAGGCGATCCACCGGCCTCAGCGGGCGGCATCAGGAAGAACCCGACGTTGCCGGCCATGTTCTTGTCAAAGCTGGCGTTTTCCCAGTCGCCATTGAACGTAAAGACGCCCTCGCCCTTGGTGAAGCGGGCGTTGGAGTCCGTGTACTCGATGGCGTTGATGTCGGGCGGCAAGTAGCCATTCTTGATCCACTGCTCCAGATGCTGGGCGGCCGTCAGGTTCGACGGAGTATCGATTGTAGCACCCTTCTTCTGGAAGATCCAGTCGTTGATAGGGCCCGTCGGGCCAACCGAGGCCATGATCGCCTGCAGCGGGAAGGCGAGCCCCATGCCGCTCTTGGCACTGCCCCACTGCATGATCGGGAGAAGCCCGGCGGCCTTGGCCTTGGCCAGCAGGTCATCAAACTCGGCGAGCGTCTTGGGCGGCTCGGTCATGCCGATCTGCGCGGCCAGCTTCTTGTTATAGAAGACGCCGGTGAGGCTATAGTTGAGGCCCATGGCGTAGAGCGCGCCGGAGCCGCGGGTGCCGTCGGCCGCAACGCGGTTCTGGTCGAGCTGGGGCACGGGCCACTTGTCCCAACCGAGAGTCGCGGCGTAGCCGTCCAGGTTCTTCAGGAGGCCATCCTTGGCGAAGGAGACCATCGTCGGCAGCCGGATCAGGTCGGGCGGGTTGTCACCCGAGAGGAGGCGCGGCGTCTCGTTGATGAGATTCGTGAATTGGTCCTGCTTGATGTCCCAGGTCACGTTCGGATACTGCTTGGTGAACTCTTCGGCCAGTTTGAAGGGAAGGTCGAACCCTGTCTCAAAGTACGCGTTGAGCACGACCGGGCCCGTCCCGCAATCGCAGCTCGGAGCCGTCGGCGCTGTGGTGGGAGGCTCTGTTGCAGCCGCAACCCCTTGGGTAGGAGCCACTGTTGGGGCCGGGGCAGCAGTTGGCGCTGGCGCCCCACAGGCAGAAAGCAGTGAGGTCAGGACCAGGAGGCCTGCCAGGAATACCGAAATGTTCTTCTTGCTCATGCCTCTCCTCCTAGGACTTGCATTGACGATTTGCACAAGAGTACTCGGTGGCTAGATCATCACCATGGGCGCCTCCCTTTGTGCAAAACTGCCAATACTCAATGTTCTGTGCCGGTTTGGTAGCCGCTCCTGGTAGTCGACCTCCAGACTGACCTCACCTCCTCTCCGTTGCGGGCCGCGCCGGATGGATCTCCGGGCCGCCTTCGCTGTCAGGCCGTCTCCCGTTCGATGATCGAGAGCGGTAGCTGCACATGCTGCACCGGGTGGGCCGGATTTGCCAGGCGCGAGAGGAGCAGCTCAACCGCGATGCGCCCGGAATCATCCAGGTGCTGGCGAACGGTCGTCAGGCCGATGTACTCGGCCATATCCAGATCGTCAAAACCGATGATCGCCAAATCGCCGGGGATCTTTAGGCCTGTTTCTCTGGCCGCCTTCAGGATGCCAAACGCCTGCAGATCGGTCGAGGAAAAGATCGCGGTCGGCGGCTCGGCCAGGTTGAGCAGCTCGTGGGCCGCCCGGCGGGCCTGTTCCTGGCTGTAGGGCGTCAGGATAACTTGCTCTGGGGAGAGCGGCAGACCGGCCTCTTCCAGCGCCATGCGGAACCCGGCCAAACGTTGGTTGACGGGATGAATAGCGTATTCGGGGAGGTCGGTATCTCCCATGAATGCGATGCGGCGGTGCCCTTTTTGGATCAGGTAATGGGCAGCCATTCTGCCGCCTGTGATATCGTCGATTTCGACCGTGCTGAACATGGTCTGTGGATACTCGATCAACACCGTTTCCACCCCATGCTCGACCAAGCGGTTGGCCTCAACCTCGCCAAACGGCAATGATATGATGACCAGCCCATCCAAGCTGTGAGTCAGGGGCAGTTTTGCCAGGTAACCATGCAGACGGTCGGAGGAGTCAACCGTATAGATCACCAATTCATAGTTCGTATTCATCAAGGCTGTGGCGATACCCCGTAAGCGTTGCACGAAGGACGGGGCCGTGATGAAGGGTGCAATGACGCCAATCCGCCGGTTGTCCTTGATGGCGCGCGCCCGCGCCTCAGCCCGGGGAACGAAGCCGATTTCGTCGATGGCCGAGAGGACCGCTTGGCGAGTCTTGGCGCTGACTTTTTGAGGATCATTCAAGACCCTGGAAACAGTGGTTATGCTGACACGGGCTGCCTCTGCAACCTCATAGATGGTGGGGTTAGGCTTGGTCACGGCAACCTCATAGAGTGCAGGGTTAGGTTTGGTCACAAGCAATTGGGCTTGCTTGTAAATTGTTTCATGAAAGGACTTTCATTCTGTTTATACAATTATACAACGAAAAATGCCAGGAGTCAATACCTCCCGGGGAATTACAGGGGCTTGGCACAGTCTGCTCCTGTCGCTCTGAGTACCCCAGGCCGCGGTGCAGCCTGTGCAAGCACAGAGACTGCGACTGTCATTGCGAGGAGGCGGTTCGTGCGAGGCACGGACCGCCGACGAAGCAATCTCCACTTCATGGGATGGAGTTGCATCGCTGCGCTCGCAACCAGGGGATTGCTTCGCTGCGGCTCGCAACCAGGGGATTGCTTCGCTGCGGCTCGCAACCAGGGGATTGCTTCGCTGCGGCTCGCAACCAGGGGATTGCTTCGCTGCGGCTCGCAATGACAAGCAAGTTTCTCAACAGCACCCAGCCGCGATGCAGCCTGTGCAAGCGCAGTCGCTCAACCGCGGCTTTGTCAAGACCCTGTGATAAGGGAGCGAGGGTGTAGTTCAGTTTTGGGGCGAGTTGTGGCATAATAGGGGCAAGACTTTATGTTTAGTGTAGGTGGTTTGACGAATGAAGCGTACCCGTGTTGAGATGAAGGCTGAGTTGCTGGCGCAGGCAGAGGCCAAGATTGAC
>JAKPJZ010000144.1 GCA_029553955.1 Chloroflexota bacterium | reverse complement strand
TCGTCGCGACCGCGCACCCGCTCGTCATAGGCCTCCCGCGTCAGGCCGGACGCCTCGAACGCCTGAATCAGTCGCTGAAGCAGCTTGGGGCGCAGATCTTCGCCGGCGCGGGACTGGCGGCGGCGGAACACCTCGAGCAATGCCTGATGAACGTGCTCGGGCGCCATGGCTTCGACGGCCTGTCCGGCCAGGTCGTGGCGCTGCAAGCCGGCTGCCACTGCCTGCAGATAGCGGGTGGAGCGGGTGTGGATGGCCAGCCCCGTCTTCAGCGCCTCGCGGTCCAGCACGCCGGGATGGGCTGCCAGCAACTCCTGGAAGATGCCCCGTTTCAAGGGCAGGAAAACCTCGCCGAACAGGCCCGGGTACAGCTCGGCCAGTTGCTCCAGAACCGGCGGTATGGCACGCGCCGCTCGTGGCCCCCCCATGGGCGCCGCTTTGGGCGTCTGCGCGCCCTCCTGTCGAGGGCCACGCCCGTGGCGCCGCGATGTCGCTTTGGGGCGACTCCCGTTGCCATCGCCAAGAGCCACCGGGCTTGTTGACGCGGGTGCCGAGGTTGCGGCGACTTCGACACCAGGTGGTTGCGCGAGGTCGGTTGCGGTCGAAGCCGGGGTGGGCACCGCGGGGGATGGTTCTTGTTTTTGTTCGGATTCGGTGGCGGTCATGGCATCGGCGGTCTGGGGAAAGCCCACCATCATGCCAGCGTTCTCAGTCCCTCGGGCCAGGCCCGGTCAGCGCAGGTGCTCGTCCAGCACCTCGACCCAGTGCCGAACGGGAGTCGGGGTGCCGCTTTGAAGATGCGTGATGCAGCCGATGTTGGCGGAGACGATGACGTCCGGCTCCAGCTCGCCCAGGTGGCCGAGCTTGCGGTCACGCAACTGGTGGCTCAGGTCGGGGTTGAGCACCGAGTAGGTGCCGGCCGAGCCGCAGCACAGGTGCGACTCGCTGCGCGCCACCTGGACCTTGAACCCGAACGCGGCCAGGTGCTGCTCCACCGCGCCGCGCAGCTGCTGGCCGTGCTGCAGGCTGCAGGGCGGATGAAACGCCAGATGCCGGCCCGCGCCCGCGTCGCCGGCCGGCGGCCCCGGAACCCGCTCCGGCCGGCTCTGGCGCAATGCCGCCACGATGGCGGGCAGCA
>JAKPJZ010000139.1 GCA_029553955.1 Chloroflexota bacterium | reverse complement strand
GCGGCGATGCTGGCGCTGTTTCTGGCGCTTCTGGCCGTGCTGCTGCTGTCCGGCTGCGTCTCGACGCACGAGGTCCAGTACGAGGAAGTCAATGCCGACGGCTCCTACATCTCAACGCACGTCATCGAGCGCGTGCCGCCTGGGGGCAAGAAATTGAGTGAGGGCCAGACGCACGCCGGGGTTGCGGCGGACGGAAGCTGGGAGCTGCTGATCAACGGCAGGGCGGAGACGGATGCCTAGGGGACGGCGGAGTTCTACCGGGCGATCGTGGCCGAGGCGATTAAGGCGGGCATTGCGGCGGGACTCGCGGCAGCGGCCTCGGGAGCCGTATCGCCGGCGCTGACCAGCCCGTGAACTATTCGGAATTTTGAAATGAATCGAGGCACATCATGAACTGGCAAGAGTTCCTGCTGAGACTGTTGGAGTCTGAGGCCGTCATCGCGTTTGTGCTCGCGTCGATCGGCGCGGCCGGCACGTGGGTCATCCGGCGGCTTAAGCTCTCCGAGCAGCAACGCCAGCAGGCCGAGGACGCGCTGCGGGGCGGCGTGGAGTGGGTGTGGGAGAACCGGGCGCGGCTGGCCAAACGCGAGGGCCTCAAGCTGAGCCCCGAGCAGCGCGAGCAATTTCGCCAGATGGCGACCAACTATGCGCGGGAGCTGGCACGGGACAAAGGCATTGATCTCGACCGCGTGCTTATGAGCGAGGAAGTCATCAACGGCATCATTCACGAGATCATCAGCGCCAGGCGGCAGGGTGAAAGAGCGAAGGCCGTGACGCCGGCGGAGCTGGCGAAGGCGAAGATCGAGGCGCTGAAACACTCCAGCGTGCCGACGGCTCAAGAGGACCTATGATGCCCCTCCTCTCTCCCGGCCTCATCCACTGCTACGACGGCCTCTGGCGCACGCTCAAGCCCGAGGCGGGCGACCGCGAGGCGCACAAGATCGTCGAGGGCCACCGGCGCTATCTGGCCGTCCAGCGGGCCACACAGGCGCAGGGCGGGCCGGGCGTGCCGTGGTATCTCATCGGGATCATCCAC
>JAKPJZ010000126.1 GCA_029553955.1 Chloroflexota bacterium | reverse complement strand
CGGCTTTGAGCCGGTCGACCTCGTGTTTCACTGGTATCGACCCGCAGTAGGGTACTGAAAGCACATCGCCTATTCGCTCCCTCCTTCCTGCGCCTCGAGTTTCACTGGTATCGACCCGCAGTAGGGTACTGAAAGAAATGGACTGCATGACGCTGGCGACCGCCTGGATCAGGGTTTCACTGGTATCGACCCGCAGTAGGGTACTGAAAGGCTGTGTCAAGGACCTGACCAAGCTGCGCAAGCACAGTTTCACTGGTATCGACCCGCAGTAGGGTACTGAAAGGATCAGCCACCCGCTGCGCCTGCGCGAGGTGGATGGGGTTTCACTGGTATCGACCCGCAGTAGGGTACTGAAAGCACGACTGGACGGGCGAGGAAGGGCTGGCCAAGGCGCGTTTCACTGGTATCGACCCGCAGTAGGGTACTGAAAGACGAGGCATGGCACAGATATGCCGAGCAACAAGCGGCGTGTTTCACTGGTATCGACCCGCAGTAGGGTACTGAAAGTGTCAGGCTCCCAGCGATAATGCCGTCGTCGATTTTGTTTCACTGGTATCGACCCGCAGTAGGGTACTGAAAGCCTTCGCGTTTCCGTGCTCCTACACTCCCGCCAACGTTTCACTGGTATCGACCCGCAGTAGGGTACTGAAAGCCTTTGGGAGCCATCGTGGCTGACCTCGGCGCAGCAATGTTTCACTGGTATCGACCCGCAGTAGGGTACTGAAAGGACCTGCTGAGCGGCGGTTACGTCCTGGCCGGCGGGTTTCACTGGTATCGACCCGCAGTAGGGTACTGAAAGCGCCAACCCCGGCAAGTTCGAGCTTGGCGAGGAGCCCGTTTCACTGGTATCGACCCGCAGTAGGGTACTGAAAGTCTTGGCCTCCGCGCGCCACTTGTCCAGCGTCTCCGGCGTTTCACTGGTATCGACCCGCAGTAGGGTACTGAAAGGCTTGCTCAGCGTCAACTGCACGATTTGCCGGTCATGTTTCACTGGTATCGACCCGCAGTAGGGTACTGAAAGCAGCGGAGATGAGCGCCCGCAGCACGCGAGTAATCGGTTTCACTGGTATCGACCCGCAGTAGGGTACTGAAAGTGCGCCGACGACTGGGGATCGCCTGCTCTATCCGATGTTTCACTGGTATCGACCCGCAGTAGGGTACTGAAAGGCCCCAAGTCCACCGGCTCGCCATAATACCGCGTCTGGTTTCACTGGTATCGACCCGCAGTAGGGTACTGAAAGTAGCAGAGCCGGCCGGCCAGCGCCTCCTCATCCACGTTTCACTGGTATCGACCCGCAGTAGGGTACTGAAAGTTGGCGAGCAACCCGTGGGTGTGGGCGCTGACGTTTCGTTTCACTGGTATCGACCCGCAGTAGGGTACTGAAAGGCTGAGCCGTAGGGGCGGGGAGACCCCGCCCCTACCAGTTTCACTGGTATCGACCCGCAGTAGGGTGTCGACGGCCAAGCAAGTCACCCTTTTGAGGCCCTCCACGGCCAAGCTATTCACCCACCTTTGGGCGCGCGGCAGGGACCCAGGCTACGATGGCGTCGCTTTCACTGAAGGAGTGGCGCCATGGTCAGAACGAGCTTTGCCGTGCGTGATATCGCTGAGATGCTCGTCCGCCGGCAGGCGGGCCGTCCCTTGCGGCAGATCGCCGGGGGCCTCGCCTCTATGGAGGAGGGGCAGTTGCGCTGGTTGCTGGTGCGGCCTGGGGCGCGGGCTGCGCACGGTCTTTCGCCGGACGGTGACCGGCCTGCCAGCGGCGATGCGCCTGTACCGGTCGGTGGGCTGGCGCGAGACGGTGCGGCAGACGCAGGCTCTCTGGGGCCTGGTGATGGCCGAGGTGCGCTGCGAGCGGGCGCTGTGGACGGATCACCGCAGAGGCGCGGAGGACGCGGAGGTTCTCTGCCGGCGACGGCAACTTGGTGCTGGACCAACCAGGGAGGCCTCAGGCCCTCAGGTACAGCGCCGAGGTGTCAAAGGCTTCCTCTGGCGTGCCGAACCAGGACCCGTTGTTGTCCTCCCCATCTCTGGCAATTCGCTTGCCCGCCTCGGCAGCCCTCTGCCTGAGCTGTAGCATGCCGCCGGTGTTGGGTCAAGGCGCTCAAGCGCCAGTACGAACCTATCGCACCCCCCCGAGTCAGGCGCCGGCGAGCGAGCCGGTGAAGTGGCTGTCCTCCTCGGCGAGGAGGGGGTTGCCGGGTTCGCTCATGCTGCTGGCCGTATCGAGGTGGAGTTCGTCGCCGGCAAAGCGGCAGGTGACGGTGTCGGCGTGGGGGGTTTCGAGGTATTGCCAGGTCATGACGTAGGTCTGGGCGTCGGCCCAGGTGCCGCAGGCGGCGACTCGGAGCGGCTCGTGGCCCTTGCGGCCGAAGAGCGGGTACATGCGCGTCGGCATCATGATGGGCAGCCGCGTCTCGTTCGTGGCCCAGGCGCCGTGGCCGCAGACGATCTCGTGCTCGCCGCGGCCGTCGCACAGGCGGAAGCGGCAGCAGCCGGGGTCGAAGGAGAACGCGGCGGCGTGGAGGCCCAGGCCGTTGGGCTGGAGGGCGAAGCGCCGGCCGGAGATGCTCGCGGCGATGGGCGGCTGCGGCGACGCGGCAGGCAGGGGGAGGGCGAGCTCTGCGAGCCGCGCGTGGAGGGCCGCCTGCGCCGCGGGGTTGGCGGGGATGGGGGCGTCGTGCATGGCGGGCAGCAGGTGTTGCCAGACGCGGTCGAGGATGCCCTGCATGTCGTTGGTCTCGCTGGTGATGGCGAGGACGGCGCCCTCGTGGGGCATGACGACGCAGAACTGCCCCGAGGCGCCATCGGCGCGGTAGGCGCCGTGTTGGCAGCGCCAGAATTGGTAGCCGTAGCCCTGCTGCCAGTCGATGGGCTCATGCTGGCGATCGGGGCCGTCGTTCGGCACCTGCGCCGCGGTGGCTTCGGCGACCCAGGCGGCCGGCAGGAGTTGCTCGCCATGCCAGGCGCCCCGCTGCAGGTAGAGCTGGCCGAAGCGGGCGATGTCTTCGGTGCGCAGGTTGAGGCCCCAGCCGCCGGTGTTGACGCCGCGCGGGCAGGCGTCCCAGGTGGCGCTGGTGATGCCCAGGGGCTGGAAGAGGCGCGGCGTGAGATAGTCGAGCACGCTCTGGCCGGTCACCCGGTGCACGATGGCCGAGAGCAGGTAGGAGGCGCCGCTGTTGTAGAGGAAATGCGTGCCCGGCGGGTACTGCACTGGCAGCGCGAGGATGGCCGCGGCCCAGTTCTCCTCGTCGGGGTCGAGCAGGGCCAGCACCGAGTCGAAGCTGTGGCCGGCCGTCATGGTGAGCAGGTGGCGCAGGCGCATGGCCGCCAGGTGCTCGTCGATGCGAGGGGGCAGGTCATCGGGGAAGAAGGACACGACCGGATCGCTGACCGTGAGCAGCCCCTCGGCGACGGCCAGGCCGACCGCGGTCGAAGCAAAGCTCTTCGAGAGCGAATAGACGTAGCGCCGGCACGCGGGGGTGTAGGGCCGCCAGCAGCCTTCGGCGATGACGTGGCCGTGGCGCAGGAGCATGAGGCTGTGCATGGCGTAGCCGCCGGCCTGCAGGGCGCTGAGGAGGGCCAGGATGGCCTGTGAGGGCACGCCTTGGGCTTCGGGGGTGCTGCGGCTGAGGGGGGTAGATTGCGTCGTGTCGAGCATGGTCTTCTCCTCCAAGCGCGGTGACCGGCTCTCACGCTCCGCGCCGGCCCGGTGCGAGCCCTTTGAGGGGTATTGGAGGTTATCCGTTATCGCCGACCCGCCCGCGGGCGGGTCGGCGATAACGGATAACCTCCAATACCCCACCCTACACTGCGATGCTGAGTTTCTCGCGGATGACGTCCTTACCGCCACTCTCGCGACGCGCCAATTCCCGGTTGGTTTCGATGACCTGTTGCAAGGCCTCCTTCAGGTTCTCGCGAGCTTCGTCCAGGGTGCGACCCTGGGTGTTGACACCCGGGATCTCCTCTACGCGGGCGATCCACCATTCGCCGATGCGTTCGAACACGGCGGTGAACGTGGTCATCCTCTGCTTCCTTGCGGACCGAACCTGCCCCAGCCTTGTCTGTAGTCATTCTAGCGCCGCTGGGTGCAGGGGTCAAGTGTTCGCTGCCGCGGTGCGCCGATGATGCGTGAGCGAGTGCGCGGCCAGCAGGTGGCCATCGCGCCACGGCCGGGTGTGATGCTCCGCGCGAGGCCGGTGCAGGCCCTTTGGGGGGTTCTGGCGTGTTAGGCGACGAGGCTGGCCGCCCCGCAGGGCGGCCAGCCTCGTCGCCTAACACGCCAGAACCCCGTTGGGCTGGTGACGGGCGCACGAGGGCATGTGTCTACGGAGGTTTGTCTGCGCCCAAGGGGTGGTGGCGTAGCGCAGTAGCCGGCAGTTGCCGGGGCGGGGAGCTTTGGCTGCGCCCGTGCTGCGCGCCGGCGAAGGGTACGCCTCTGCCTGGGCGACCAACGAGAGGTGAGAGTGTGCTGGTTGTCATGGTGAGCGCAGCGAAGCAGTCTCCAATGTCCGACGTGGAGTTGCATCGCTCCGCTCGCAACCAAGGGATTGCTTCGTCGGCGGCTGCGGCCGCCTCCTCGCAATGACAGGCCAAGGTTCTGTGCTGGCACAGGCTGCACCGCGGCATGGGATACGCGCAATGACAGGCTGAACAGAGTCGGGCAGGGGCTATGCAATTCAACGGGTATGTGGCTTTGCTGATGACAACGGGGCTGATTTCGGGCGCGCTCGCCTTCTATATCCTGCGCCAGCGGCCGGCGCCGGGCAACGTGGAGCTGGCGCTGCTGCTGGCGGCAGTGGGCGAGTGGGCCCTCGCCCTCACGCCCGAGGCGATGGCCACCACGGTCTGGCCCAAGTTCGTCTGGTCGGCGGTGGCCTATGTGGGCACCACGACCGCGCCGGTGTTCCTCTTTCTCTACGCCGTACGCCGGGCGCAGTTGGACCACTGGCTGACCCCCCGCCGCACCCTGGGCCTCTTTGCCATCCCGCTGATCACGACCGCGCTGGCCGCCAGCAACGAGTGGCATCACCTCATATGGTCGCAGATCACACTGACCACGAGCTGGGCCGGCGTGTCGGCCGTGTACGGCCGCGGCCCGTGGTTCTGGGTGAATGTGGCGTACGGCTATCTGCTGGTATTCTCGGGCCTGCTCACCCTGCTGTGGGCGGCGCTGCGGCTGCCGCACCTCTATTCGCTGCAGACGCGCATCCTGTTCGCGGCCTCGTTGGTGCCCATTGTGGGCAATGCGGTGTACATCTCGAACCCGCACGCCGTCGCCGGGGTCGACCCCACGCCGGCCGCGCTCATGTGCACCGGGCTGCTCCTGACCCTGGGCATCCAGCGTTACCGGCTGCTGGAGCTGGTGCCGCTGGCGCGCGCGGCCCTGTTCGCCGACCTGCAGGATGGCGTGCTCTTCCTCGATGCCCGGCGACAGGTGCTCGACCTCAACCCGGCGGCACAGCGCCTGCTCGAGCTCACGCCCGGCGCCATCGGGCAGCCTGCGGAGAGTGCTCTGGCCGCCTGGCCGCCGCTCGTCGCCCTTCTCGCCGCCGGGGCAGAGGCGCACGCCGAGGTCCAGGCGCAGGATGGCGAGCCGCGCGACCTGGACCTGCGCCTGTCGCACCTCCACGATGCGCAGGGCCAGGCGGCCGGCTGGCTGGTGGTGGTGCGCGACGTGACCGGGCTGCATCGGGCCGAGGCGGAGCGCCTGAAGATGGAGCGGCGGCTGCTGCGCGCGCAAAAGGCCGAGAGCCTGGGCGTGCTGGCGGGCGGCATCGCGCACGATTTCAACAACCTGCTGACGTCGATCTCGGGCAACCTCGAGCTGGCCATGCCACACCTGGCCCCGGCCTCGCCCGCGCTGGCCAACCTGGAGGAGGCCACCCGGGCCGCACGGCGCGCGGCGGCGCTTACGGCGCAGATGCTGGCCTACTCGGGAAAGGGCAACTTTGCCCTGCGGTCCGTGGACCTCAGCGGGCTGGTGGCGGCGATGATGCCACTGCTCAGGGCCTCCATCGCCAGGAGCATCGCGCTGACCTTCCATCCGGCGCACGAGCTGCCGGCGATCATGGCCGACCTTGGCCAGGTGGAGCAAGTGGTGATGAACCTGACGAGCAACGCCGTGGAGGCGATTGGCGATGCGGCCGGCGCAATCTCGCTGGCCACCAGTGCGCGAGTGTGCGAGGAGGCCGAGTTGCAGCAGAGCTACCTCGACGAAAAGCCCGCGGCCGGGCGCTTCGTCTGCCTGGAGGTGAGCGATACCGGCTGCGGCATGGACGAGGAGACCCGCCAGCGGCTCTTCGAGCCCTTCTTCAGCACCAAGTTCGCAGGCCGCGGGCTGGGGATGGCCGCGGTGTTGGGGATCGTCCGGGGGCATCGGGGGGCCATCACGGTGGAGAGCGCGGCGGGCCGGGGCACGACCGTCCGGGTGCTCTTCTCCATGCCGAGCGAGCCGGCTGTGGCCCCACCTGCGCCCGCGCCGGCGCCCGCCGTCGAGGCGCCCAGGCCACACATAGCGTCGGACCCAGCGACAATCCTGATCGTCGACGACGAGGAGATGGTGCGCACGCTCTGCCGGCGCATGGTCGAGCGCCTCGGCTATCGGGCGCTGACCGCCGCCGGCGGCCACGAGGCGGTGGCCGTCCTGCGCGAGCACCCGGAGGTTGCCTGCGCCATCGTCGACCTGACCATGCCCAAGATGGACGGGCTGGCGACGCTGGCCGAGCTGCGTCGCGCGGTGCCCGGCTTCCCGGTCATCCTCTCCAGCGGCTACGAGCAGGGGCAGATCGGCGAGCGCCTGCAGGGCAGAGGCGTGGCCGCGTTCATCCACAAGCCCTATGGGCTCGAGGGCCTGCGCGAGGCGTTGGAGAAGGTGCTCAACCCCTGCTCGAGCTGATATGCTTGACCCTCTGTTCCCGTCAGGGTATAATGTCCGCACTTTCATCATCTTGCCGGCGCTCTGAAGGCCATGCTGTAGGCCGGGAAGGTCCTATCGCATGAGTGGCCCCACACGCGCCTACGGACCGCCCCGCCGCCTCCGAGACTGCTGACTGCCTGGCGCTCTGGCACCTTCATTTTCCATTGTGCTTTGGTCGATGGGCCGGGCCCTCAGGCTGCGGTCTGCCGGCCGCACTATCGTCAGGTCTGCGGAGTCTCCTTGCCTTCGCGAACGGGCACAACATGCAACCTACGGATGCCAACCTGATCGATGCAGCGTTGGAACACTGGCCCCAGCGGGTACGCCCCTACCAGCGAGGGAATGTGCTCTACTGGCAGGGCGACCCCGTAGAGAACCTGTTTGTGATTCAAGAAGGGGCGGTGAAGGTCTCTTCCGTATCCAGCGCGGGGAAGATATGCTCGCATGGCATCCTGGGGGCTGGACGTCTGCTGGGCGCGACGGACTATTTTCTGGATGGCATCCACGAGGCGACCGCGGAGGTTATTGATCGGGCGCTGCTGATCGCCATCCCCCCATCGGACTTTCAGGGCTTGATTGCCAGAGACCCTGGTTTTTCTGCCGCTGTGATGCGACAGTTGGCAAGAGAAGCCAGGGTGCATTTTTCCAGGGCCCAAGAGCTGAGCTTTCTGGATGCACAGCAGCGGTTGAAGCAGCGCCTGATCCAGCTCGCCGATGAACATGGCCTCAAGACCGATGAGGGGATTGAGATTGGTGTCAGCATCACCCACAAAGACATCGGGGAACTGATCAACGCCAATCGAACAACGATCACGCTCTGCCTGCAAGAGCTGAAGAAGCTTGGCTACATCAGGACGCAAGGGCGAAGGATTATCCTGATCCCAATCGGCCACATGAACATCCTCGATCAACTCTGCGAAGCCGTTGTCTCTGGGGGAATCGGGGAAGCAGCCGATTGGGCCAACCGGGCTATTGCGGAGGGCATCGACCCCGTCACGACTCTGAACTCGCTCCTTGCCGGAATGAAAGAAGTAGACCGCAGATTCGCGCAGGGGCTGATGGACGTCAACGACATCATGTGGTCGTCTATGCACATGAAAGAAGCCCTGCCGATTGTGGAAGCCGCTGTTCGACACAGGGATATTAGCCTCAGCCACATTGGACGAGTTGTGTTCGGGACGGTTCACGGCGATATCCACGATATCGGCAAGACAATGGTCACGATGCTGCTCAGAGCGCGCGGGTTCGAGGTCATAGACCTGGGTGTCGATGTGTCTGCCGGGCGGTTTGTGGAAGCGGTCGAGGTCTATCGCCCCCATATCCTGGCCATGTCTGCCTTGCTCACGACGACACAGTTGCAGATGAAGAGCGTCGTCGAGGCGCTTGAGGGTGCCGGTCTGCGGGATAGGGTCAGAGTCATGATCGGAGGCACATCGACCACGCCCAGGTTTGCGCGAGAAATCGGTGCCGACGGCTATGCGCACGATGCGCGGGGAGGCGTCGAATTGGCCTGGAGGTGGTGCAGCAATCCCAAGGTTGGGGAACCTGGCGCAGGTTCCGGGCCGTAACCATTCAGTCTGTCATTGCGAGTATCCCATGCCGCCGCGCGGCATGGGCAAGCACAGAGACTACTGCTGTCATTGCGAGGAGGCCGCAGCCGACGAAGCAATCTCCATGTCCGACGTGGAGTTGCATCGCTCCGCTCGCAACCAAGGGATTGCTTCGTCGGCTGCGGCCTCCTCGCAATGACAAACGGGAAGTTTCTCAACGCCCACAAGGGGCTAGGCTACGGCGCCCACAAGGGGCTAGGCTACGGGTTGGCGCGCATTTTCAGATCAGGTACGAGCGGCCGTCCTGTTTGTTGCCCAGGCAACAATACGCTTCCCCTTTCCGGTATAGAATGTATGGTGACCGAGGTAAGCATTCACGAAAGGAGCATCGCATGCCTAACCTTATGCTGACCATGGTAAAAGCCCTGGTGAAGGGCAAACTGAGGCTGGGTAAGCTGAGCGGGATCGAACGGTTCATGCTGGCCCAAATCGGCCTGCCGGATCGCGTACCGACCATGCTGGCGGCCACGAATATCGAGCCGTACATGCTGGACCCCAAGTACAACTGGCGGTCAACGGTCGAGAGTATTGAGGCCAACATCGCGCTGGCCGACCGTGTCTGCGAGCTGTTTGATTGCGACATGGTCTCGGTACCGATCTGGCAGGGCACGATGGGTATGGGTGCGGCCGACCTGGGCACGGAGTACAAGATCTCCGAAGACCGGGTGCCTTACCCGGTGGCGTATCCGCTCCAGCGCAAAGAAGACATCGCGCGGATCACGCTGCCCGAGGAGGCGACGGGCTACCTCAAGATGTACTTTGACATCTGCGCCGAGTTCCAGAGGCGGCATCCTGAGCTGCTGCTGCCGCTGACTCTCGATGGCCCCTGGGACCTGGCGATGCTGCTGAGGGGCGACGACAAACTCCCCATGGATATGCGCCTGCACAAGGACTATGTCGAGACCGATGACCCGGTGCGCAAGGAGAAGATCAGGCGGCGCGGCGATCCGGATATCTACCCCGCGATCATGGAGCTGACCAGCCAGTTGGCCAGCCGGCACTTTGACCTGGCGGTCAAGTACGGCATGTCGCTCACCGGCGCGTCGTTGGTTGACCAGTACGCGGCCAGTCCGATCTTGAGCCGTCAGGACTATGTCAAGTATGCGTTGCCGTATATCGAGCGGGTGTGGCTGCATCACAAGAAGAAGTTGACTATTGTGGCTCCCTGTACTTCGCCCATGGAGATGCGCAGGATCCTCGAGACCGAGCCGGCGGGCATTCGCCATCAGATTCTGTGGGCCAACTATGTCTTCCCGACCACGCCGGAAGGCATCACGTTGCCGGAGTATGATCGGCCGGCATTCGAGCTGGCCAAGGAGTACAAGAGGAGTTTTGCGTATATCGTGCACGGCAAGTTCCTGAGAGACGCCAGCGGACAGGAAATCGAAGCGCTGGTCAAGCGAGTGTGCACGTCGGCCACCGAGATGCGCACGTCGATTTCGCTTTCGATCAGTTCCGTTCCCCCGGGAACCGATCTGCAAAAGATCAACCTCACGTTCGATTTCGTCAAGAAGTACGGGAGGTACTAGGATGCTGACGGCCATCACCGAAGCTGTGCGTGACGGCAACACCTACGACATCGCCGAGTTGGTGCAATCGGGCCTGGATGCGGGCGCCAAGCCTCTCGACATGCTCAAGGCCATGACGGACGGTCTGGACCAGTGTGGAAAAAAGTTCGAGAGCGGTGAGTACTTTTTGCCGGAATTGCTGATGGCGAGCGACACGTTTACCAACGGCATGCAAGTGCTGGAGCCGCACCTGGGCCAGGCCGCGCTGGGCCAGGCGGGCAAGGTGCTGCTGGGCACCGTCGCCGGCGACGTCCACGATATCGGCAAGAACCTGGTGGGCTTTTTGCTCAAGAGCGCCGGGTTTGAGGTCATCGACATCGGCACCGACAACAGCACCGAGAGGATAGTGGCTGCGGTCAAGGAGCACCAGCCGGACGTCTTGGGCCTGTCGGCGCTGCTGACGACGACGATGCTGGGTATGGGCGACGTCATCAAGGCCCTCGACAGCGCCGGCCTGCGCAAGACCAAAGTCATTATCGGCGGCGGGCCCGTCTCGGCGCGCTTTGCCGAGCAGATCAAGGCAGATGCTTATGCTTCGGATGCCGTGGAAGGGATCAGGAAGATCAGGGAGCTGATCGGGCGCTAGAGCATCGGTGAGTATTGCTGAAGCCTGCAGACGGCCGAATTCCGCCCTCCAACGCCTACTGGGGAACCTTTCGCAAGAGCCGCAGTGTGAGGACACTGCGGCTCTTGCCACGAACCGGGATGGGAAGGGCGGGGAGACCCCGCCCCTACGGGCCGGTCGGGATGGGAAGGGCGGGGAGACCCCGCCCCTACGGGTCGGTCGGCATGGGAAGGGCGGGGAGACCCCGCCCCTACGGGCCGGTCGGCATGGGAAGGGC
>JAKPJZ010000116.1 GCA_029553955.1 Chloroflexota bacterium | reverse complement strand
TGGCCCAGCCGGCTGCCCCTGGCGCCCCGCGGGGCGCCAGGGGCAGCCGGCTGGGCCAGCCAACCCGAAAAACCCCCCAAAAAGGGCCCATACCGGGCTCGTGCCTCGTGCAGGGCACGGGGCGCATAACCCGGTCACCCGCGGGGCGTAGTCTTCTCCGACAGGCTGCTAGCCGTCGTCGATACGCTCACTGCGCCGGATGCGGTCAAGGCGGAAGACGCGTTCGTCGCCGCGCTCGCGGCAGAAGGCGGTGAGGTAGGTGTGCAAGCCCCGGCGGTCCACGAGCAGCGGCTCCACCACGCGCGGCATCACGCTCCCAGTGCCGCCGGTGTCGTACCAGAGGCGCAGCGGGCGCCCGTGGGTGATGGCCCACTCGACGTCGCCGGCAATGGCGGCTGCATTGCCGGGCTGTTCGGAGCCATCCTCACCGGCCGCGGTGGCCGTGGGCGCGGCCGGCGCCAGCACCTCCATGGCGCGCCGCACCGCCTCGTCGACCAAGCGCTGCTCGTGTGGGGCCAGCGCCTGCCGCGCCAGGTCGACGGCCTCAGCATCCAGGAGCGCGGGGAGGTCGTGACGAGCGGAGAGGGCCAGGTACACCGCGGCCGCCGCCGTCCAGCCTGCCAGGGGGTGCCCCTGCGACGCGGGCTCGCGCGGCGGCAGGGTGGCCAGCGGCCCGCAGTGCCCGCGCCGCGCCAGCAGACGCGCCAGCCGCAATTCCGCTCCCGGGCGCACCAGCGCATGGCGCGGTGAGAGCAGGCGGGCCAGGTGGCGGCGCGTACGCCCCTGGCGGTAGAGCAGGCGCATCTGCTCAGCGGTGCCCGTCTGCAGGATGACGCCACGCAGATAGCTCACCTCGCTCGCCTGGGCGCCCCACGCGCGCAGCCGGCGGACCTGCGGCTGGCGCAGCGGCGCAGCGCAGCCCTGCTCCAGCACCTGCACCATAGTCGAGACCGTCAGCCCGCGGGCGAGGCCACGGGCGATCGACTGGGCGCACACGTGGTAACGACACGGGCGCACCAGGCAGTCGGCAAACGCCTCCAGGTCGAAAAGCAGAGAGGGGCAGGCCGGCTCAGGCAGCGCCAGGGCCAGGTCGTCGTCGAGCGACCACGGCCGCAGCACAGCCCGCGGCCACGGTGGCGGCATGCCGGCGAGCAGGCAGGCGCCGGCCGGCGTCACGCGGAAGCCGGCGTCGCCGTCCTCCACCGGCTCAACGACGCCAAGCCAGCGCAGTGGGCCGCACAGCATCAGCCTGAAAGCGGCAGCCTGCGGTGCGTCAGCAGGCAGGGACTCGCCCTCCGCGGTGCCCTTCAGCCAGGCCAGGCAGGCCTCGCGGCGGCGCGGGAGGTCCCTCAGACCCTCTGCCTGCGGCCCATCTCGCCGGCGCCGCGAGCCGGCAGTCTCGCACCGCAGGGCCGTGCCGGTCCAGGCCCTAAAGAGGTCGAGCAAGCGCCGGCCTGGCGGCTGGGCCAGCCAGGCACGGGCCAGGGGCGTGGCTACCAGGCCCTCGCGCCGCGGCTCGAGCAGGTGCAGATCGCTCAGCAGCGCAGGCATCAGCGCGGCCACGAACTCCGGCGCGGCCGTGCGAGGCTCGCCGGCGTCGCCATCGAGCGCCCGCAGGCCGGCGCGCGACAGCCTGCCGCCCCGGCCCAGCGGCAGCGCGGCGCGCCGTGCCGCCAGGAGCACCCTCTCCGCCCAGGCCAGGAAGAGCCGCGCCGCCCCATCGGGCTCATGCGCGTCCATGTTCACCTCGCAGCAGCAGCTCGTGCAGAGTTTGACATCTACACCATTATGGCAGATAATGCACGTCAAGGGCAAATGCCGCACCGGCGGCACCGCAGGAAGTGGGCATGGCGGCCAAGCGCCATTCGAGCCGCAGCGCCCGGCCATTTGGTACGTTTATTCGTCAAGTTGTCGAGTGGTTCGCGAGCCCGGTGCAAGCAGGCGAAAACCGGCGATTCGACGAGCTTGGTCGAGATAACACCGGTCAACCTGGCTGACAGCCACAAAGCCATCCCCGCTGGATAGGGGATTGAGACCTCCTGCACATACACCTTCCTGCCCGGCTGATTGCTACCTTGCCACAAAGCCATCCCCGCTGGATAGGGGATTGAGACGCGGCCGTGTTGGCACTCTCTCCGCCTAAGAGCTGTGGACGCCACAAAGCCATCCCCGCTGGATAGGGGATTGAGACAATCAGATAACTCGCGCCATCGCGCAGGGCAGCCTGGCCACAAAGCCATCCCCGCTGGATAGGGGATTGAGACACGAGTCCCGGCTGCGTCACGGTCTCTGCCAGGCGGCGCGTGCCACAAAGCCATCCCCGCTGGATAGGGGATTGAGACTTTACCATCGCCCTCAACCGGTTCTCTCAGATCCGGGGCCACAAAGCCATCCCCGCTGGATAGGGGATTGAGACCGTCGGGGCAGGGGTGGCCGGTGCCTTGGTCGGCGGGGCGGCCACAAAGCCATCCCCGCTGGATAGGGGATTGAGACAAGACGACCACGCAGAGCGTGGTCAGGACGACGAGATTTGGCCACAAAGCCATCCCCGCTGGATAGGGGATTGAGACCTGCCTGGGATGAATGTTTTACTTCCATTTTCCTTGGCCACAAAGCCATCCCCGCTGGATAGGGGATTGAGACTCTCGACCTTGCCGGCTGTGGCGACGACCTCGATGGGCCACAAAGCCATCCCCGCTGGATAGGGGATTGAGACTTCTTGGGGGCCGTGACCTCGATCTTGCTGGGCATCGCCACAAAGCCATCCCCGCTGGATAGGGGATTGAGACATGTGAGGAAGCACGACAGGCAACTCATTCGGCTAGGATGCCACAAAGCCATCCCCGCTGGATAGGGGATTGAGACTCATCCAGAGCCCCCAGAGCGTGTCATCGCCAGCCTGCCACAAAGCCATCCCCGCTGGATAGGGGATTGAGACGAAACGACTAGAGAACGACTAGAGAACGAGCACTAGAGCCACAAAGCCATCCCCGCTGGATAGGGGATTGAGACTTTCTTGGTGTCACCCACCAAAGTCAGCTTGCCCGAGCCACAAAGCCATCCCCGCTGGATAGGGGATTGAGACAAAATTCCAGATCTTGCTCAGGAACCAGCTGACGGGCCACAAAGCCATCCCCGCTGGATAGGGGATTGAGACGAAACCACGGATCAGAACCCTGACCGCCTTCGACAGGCCACAAAGCCATCCCCGCTGGATAGGGGATTGAGACCTTCGAGCTGGGTGTGGGTCGCCTGCAGCGCCGTGGCCACAAAGCCATCCCCGCTGGATAGGGGATTGAGACGTTGGTGGGTTGGCCGTCTGCTTGTGTTCTGTTCGTTCGCCACAAAGCCA
>JAKPJZ010000107.1 GCA_029553955.1 Chloroflexota bacterium | reverse complement strand
GCCCGTTCGCGGTTCAGCAGCCGCCGCTCGGCATCGCTCACGAAGGACAGGGCCACGGCCCGCTGCGCCTCAGGGCTCTCCGGCCGCTCCTGCACCGCTCGGGAGTAAACCTCGGGGTAGAGCACCTGGGGGTCCTCGGTCAGCACGCCGTGCTCCAGGTACAGCCCGCGCATGCCCTCCCACAGCCAGCCGGCCTGGCGCTCGCCCATACGGCCGGCGTTGCAGAGGAGATCCACGGTGGCGTCGAGCTGCAGGTCGGGCGGGATGCGCCGGCCGATCTGCAGGGGGTTCCAGCGGATGGGCCGGGGCGAGCCCTGGTAGAGTCCGTACAGGGTGAAGCGCTCCCGCGGGATCACGTGCATGAGCTGCCGGTGGCCGAGGCCAAAGTCGAGGACGACCACCCGGTCGCGCCACTGCAGGGCGACCTCCTTCTCCAGCCAGGTCATGACGACGCTCTTGCCAAAGCGGGTATCGGCAAAGGCGGCCGTGTTGGTCATGCGCTCGCGCGTCAGCCGGCACTGGGCCGGCGTCGTCTCCCCCGTCTCATAGGAAACCAGGTTGCCTACGACGACGTCGCCGGGCATGTCGACAGGGAAGGCGTAGGGCGGGATCTTTTCCTGCACGGTCAGCGCCTCGCCTTCCTCGAAGCAGCCGGGAGTCACCAGGGCTGCGGCCTGGGTCAGGGTCAGGAAGGAGGTGTCGCGGTAGCCTTCCAGGATGCCGGGGACGGTCTCCCGCCGGGTGGAGGGGGTGAAGGCCTGGGCGTGGTAGGCGATGTAGCGCGCTTCGGCCGGCCGCAGGTCGCGCGTCTGGGCCGGTGTGACGACCTCCTGCTGGCCGTGGAATGCCTGGGCGTAGAGGGCAGCCAGGGCGCGCTTGCCGCGCTCGCTGCGACAAAGAAAGTAGTTGTCGACCCAGAAGGCGCCCTCGGCGGCGGCCTGAGTGAGCAGTCGCTCCTGCCCGCGCAGGAGATCGGCGACCGCCGTGGCCAGGTGGTCCTCCCACTGGTAGCTCTTGGAGGCGGAGAGGGAAGGCGCCAGGCCGGCGCCGACGCCCATGCCCGAGGCCGAGGCCACGCTGCGCGCCTGCACGACGCCCGTGCCCTGGGATGCGGTCGTCCCTTGGGATTCCACATGGCTGCGAGACTGCGAGCGCGACCAGGCTTCGCCTTCGGCCCGCGAGACGGTGTCCGCCACGGAGTAGGAGTCGGAGACGCTGGTGGCCCTGGAGCGGGTATAGGCCACGGAGTCACTCTCCATCTGCGACGTGCTGCTGCTGGAGAAGGTGCCGTCGGCCACCGAGCCGCCCTGGCTGACGGAGTGGGCCTGCGACTCCGTGGTCGAG
>JAKPJZ010000130.1 GCA_029553955.1 Chloroflexota bacterium | reverse complement strand
CCTTGGTTGCACCAACACGCACACCGCCGACACCAGCCACAGCATCATTCACGACAGCCCCCTGATGATCGACTTCACCGGGTTCCACGTGCGCGACCGGCAGGGGAACGACGTCAACAACGTCCGCATCGCGGGGCCGTTCCAGGCCAGCCCGCGGGTGCCGGCGAGCATGACTTGGAGCACAACGCCTTGAGGGAGGGCGACAGCATGGCAGAACGCGCAAGCTGGCTGGTGATCGGGGCCGGCGCCGCAGGCAGCATCCACGTCCGGCAACTCCTCGCACGGGGCTACGCGGTAACCGTGGCCGACGCAGACCCGGCCCGCGCTCAGGCGCTCGCACAGGCGACCGGCGCAACCGCGGGCGACCTGGAGGGCGAGTTTCGGGGCGCGGTGATTGCCACGCCCGCGAACACGCGCCTGCCCCTGGTGGAGCGCGCCCTGCAACTGGCCGAGGTGCTGGTGTGTGAGAAGCCGCTGGCCCTGGCGGCCGAGGACGCGCAGGCGATTGCGGGCATGGCACCGGGCCGCATCTACATCGCCGAGAGCCAGTGCTATGGCGGCGCCGATGGGCTGGACGTGCGTCGTATGGCCGACAGGATCGACGCGGGCGAGTTTGGGCGCCCAGTGATCTGGCGCGTGCGGGCCATGACGAAGTACCGCCCGCAGGCCTGGTGCCAGGACTTGAGCGTGGGCGGCGGCGCGTTCATGGAGGGCGGCGTGCACATGCTCACGACGGCGCGCGTGCTGTTCGGCGAGGCGGTCAAGTGGCAGGGCTCAGTGCGCAGCTTCGCAGGTGGCACAGGGCCGGACACGGGCACCTTCATCATTGACTACGAGCACGGTGACTGCCTGACCCTGGACCTCGCATGGGGTTCGGAGAGCTGTTTCACGGGGCAGTGCGCACCGTTCGCCTCCGCCTGCGGGATCGTGGGGCCGGTGCGCTGCGAAGCCTGGTGGTCGCCCGACGACCACGCCGCCATGTGGGAGCATCTGTCGCGCTGCCTGCGGGGCGGGGCGGAGCCGGTGGCAACAGTAGATCACGCCGCGGGCGCAGTCGCCGACGTGTGGCGCTGCTACGCGGCGGCAGGGATCGTGGAGCCAGAAGGCGCAGGGGCGCGCGCATCACACGCCCGCGGGTAGACGCCCACCCACACAATCTGAGCCCACCACAGGCCCTCTCAGAAGCATGAGGGGGTCTTCGCTTTTGGGAGGACAGCGTGGCCGCATCCGGTGACACCGTATACCCGACGCCCGCGCAGCTTCGGGCCGTCGGCATATGGGTGCAGGCGGAGGGCCTCGTCACCGGTCTGGACTACGACGAGGGCTATGATGCCAATGAGCTGGTAACCTCCTCCACCATCGCCTTGAGTATCACCGAGGAGAGCGCCCAGGAAGTCGGCCATGCGGTGGAGGACCTCTCCATCGAGCTGCAGGTTCCTACAGTCAACAGCGACCTTTCGGACGCCGAGGCAGTTTATCACACCTTTGCCGGCCTCGATTTTGCGCATCGTGTCAACGTGAGCATCTACGGGCCGCACCCGGCGCTGACGCA
>JAKPJZ010000128.1 GCA_029553955.1 Chloroflexota bacterium | reverse complement strand
CCGACAGCGTGCCTGCCGATCCGCAGGGGCCCTCCGGGTCTGGAGATCACCCGGCCCGGCCGAAGCCGCATGGACGCAGAGCGCGCCTCTGGTGGCTCACGCTCCCCCTGGCGCTGTTCCTCGCCGTCTGGGTGCTCCTGCGCCGGACTTCATTGCTGCGGAGGCAACGGCCATGACGGAAGGCTACGCCGTCCTGTGGCTCGGGGTCCTCCCGGGCTTTCTCTCTCTCGGCCTGGCCATCGCCTGGGCCGCCGAACGCATCCACGGCGCTATCCGCCGGGCCGCCGGCGAGCGGCGTGAGCGCATGCTGCGGCGGCTGGACCTCCTGGCTGAGCGGCGGCTGCGCCAGGAGCCGGACCTGGCCCGGGCGGTGGAGGTGAATACGGAGAACTACCTGCAGCGGCTGGAGCAGATCGTCTTGGACGTCGCCGTCGCGACGCCGGGGATCGACCAGGTCCTGCGCCTGGGCGACCGCCCCTGCCCGCACTTGGTGGGCCTGGATTACGCATTCCAGGAGTGCGTCTTTGCCCTCGACGTCCAGGCCATGGTCGCGGCCGGCCAGGTGCCGCGCGAGGTGCGCTGGCAGCGGGTGGATGCCCTCACGGCCAGCCCCTTCGCCGTGCGCACCCTGGAGGCGGCCTACCGCCTGCTCGCGGTGCGCTACGGCGTGCCCGACGCGGCGCTGCCCCACCGTTCGACCTGGTATCTGGCGATCATGCCGCCCAAAGGAGGGAAACGATGAAGCGATGGATACTGCCCCTGCTTGTCGCTCTGTGTGCCGTCTCGATCTTGGCCCTGGCCTTCTGGCCACGACGCAGCGCTCAGCAGCCGGCGCCAGCGTCCCCCGTCGCCATCGACAAACCGGTCTGCACGCAGGTGCTCACGCAGCCCGTGCGCTCGCTGGTCGCTGTCGATGGGGCGGTGGTCCTGGGCACCTATCAGGACTCCTGCGTCCTGCCGGAGGATGGGGCCGCAACGCCCGTGGCCGCCGAGCCGCCGGCCGAGGACTCGCCGCTTCGCCTGCGCTCAGCGCAGGCCTGGAGCCGCACCGTCTTCGCTCTGGCCGTGAGCCCGGACCACAGCCGCGTC
>JAKPJZ010000127.1 GCA_029553955.1 Chloroflexota bacterium | reverse complement strand
GGGGCAGCCGCACGTTGAGCATGTCGCTCTGCACCCGCCTGCGTGTTCCCTTGCCTTTCATGTCTGCCCTCGCTTGCTCCCTGCCATGTATTACATCTGCCGGCCCATCATATCTTGATTAGAGGAGTGAACGCAAGCACCCCTATCTGATAGCTCACGACAGAGATGCGAGTCCAGACGCTAAGCTTTTCTAGAGCCTTGCCTATGTCACTCTGAGCAGGTCCTGCAAGCGTCTCATCGTGGCGAATCCTGGCGCGTGAAGGGTACTCACGCGCGATGACAATCCCATCCGTTGCCCTGCGACGACTTGGGAAAGGCCCTGGCTTTAGCTTCGTGGCCCTCTTGACAATCTGTGCATTGTCTGCTATTATATCTGTACAGGATGCATCTGCTACGGATATAGGAGACAGATGTGACAAGGGATGGCTCGGCGCCTCCGCCCCTCACACCCGCCGTATTCCAGATCCTTCTGGCGCTGGCCGGCGGCGAGCGCCACGGCTATGGCATCATGAAGGAAGTGGCCGCCAGCACCGGGGGCCGCATGCGCATGGGCCCGGGGACGCTGTACGGCACGATCAAGCGCATGCTTGCCGTCGGGCTGATCGAGGAGTCGGGCGAGCGGCCCGACCCCGAGCTGGACGACGAGCGGCGCCGCTACTACCGGCTGACCGCGCTCGGCCGGCGTCTGGCCGTGGCCGAGGCCGAGCGTCTCGACGCGCTGGTGCAGGTGGCGCGGGCGAAGCGCCTGCTGGAGGGGCCAGCCTGCCGGCAGGAGGGCACCTGATGCCGGACTCTATGCCACCCAGGCTCCTGGCGGCCTGCGAGCGGGCCTACCGCCTGCTCCTCCGCCTCTACCCCGCCGCGCACCGCAGCGAGTATGGCGCGCCCATGGCGCAGGCCTTCCGCGACCTGGCGCGGGAGGCGTACCTTCGAGGCGGAAGTTGGGCGCTCTGTCGCCTGTGGCTGTGGGTCCTTGCGGACATGGCGAGATCGGCAGCCAAAGAACAGCTGGCCTGGCTCGGGGGCAGTGGCGCACCGGTGACACCGGCCTCTTGGCCCAGAGTCGCCATGGCTGTTGTGCCCGGCGTGACTGCGCTGGTGACCTTCTGGGCGGGCAGCAGGCTGCGCCTTTCCGATCTGCTCGGGCCGGCCGTCATGCGCGGCAGCGGGGCCACGGTGTCGTACGAGGAACTTGGCCTGCTACTCACGCTCCTCTTGAGCGGGGCGCTCTTCCTGCGCGAGCGGCGGCTCCCCGCCTGCGGGCTGACGGTGTTGGGGATCCTCCTCGGGCTGTGTGTGGCCGGGCCGCTGACGCTGCTCTGGGTGCCTATCGGCCTCGCCGTGGCGGCCGGCCCACTGCGGCGTCGCGGCCGGGCGGTCCGCTGCCCAGGGCGCGCATGGGCCATCCTGGCGCTGCTGACCGCGCTCTCCCTGTGGCCTCGCCCTGCCTTCGGCCTGGGCTGGGGCCTGCTCGGCGTGGCAGGCACGCTGGTTGTCGTAGCCCTGGGCCTGCCCCTGGCACGGCGCCATGGCCTCTCAGCCAGTCTCCTCGTCGTCGCCAGCGGCTTCGCGCTGTGGGAGGGGACCTTCGACCTGACCTACGGCCTGGGCGGCACCTTCTGGGGCGATACCATGTGGACCATCCTCGCCGCGTGCCTGCTCGTCGTCTCGCCCTTGTGGGTGCTGCGCGCCCGCTCCAGCCGCAGGCAGGCCTGGGGCCTCCTGGTCCCGACGCTCGTGGCCTTGGCCGCGGTCGTGACCATCAACGCCGTAGTGCGCACCGACCCCGGCCTCATCAAGCGCCTGCTCAACGGCCGGGCGCTGGTGCACGACGTTCCCTTCGCCTATGGCATCAGCGTCGGCAGCCTGGGCCCGGCGCAGCTCCTGCCGCTACTCCTGCGCGACGGCGTGACCGTCGCACAACTCTTCCTCGCCCTGCTGCTGGCCGTGGTGCTGTACCCCTGGGCCGAGCGCCAGGGGCGGCCAACCGACGCGATAGGGGATGATGCATGCGCAACACCGACAACGTAACCCGGGCCGTGCAGGTGGCCGTCGCCGGCCTTGGCAAGGTCTACCCGCCCGGCATCGTCGCCTTGCGGGGCATCGACCTCGAGATTTCTGCGAGCCCCTTCGGCCTGCTGGGCCCCAACGGCGCCGGCAAGACGACGCTGATGCGCATCCTGGCGACGCTGCTGGCTCCGACAGAGGGCACGGCCACGGTCGACGGCCATGATACCCGCACTGGCCAGGCCGCCATCCGCCGCATGCTCGGCTACCTGCCGCAGCAGTTCGGCCTGTACCCCAACCTGACGGCCTGGGAGTTCCTGGACTACCTCGCCATGCTGCGCGGCCTGCGCGACAGATCCGAGCGCCATCAGTGCGTCGAGAAGGCGCTGGAGCTGACGCACCTGCGCCAGGTAGCGAAACGCAGGCTCGCCACCTTCTCGGGCGGCATGCGGCAGCGCGTCGGCATCGCGCAGGCGCTGCTGCACGATCCCTCTCTGCTCATCCTCGACGAGCCCACCGCCGGCCTGGACCCCGAGGAGCGCGCCGGCTTTCACACGCTCCTCTCCGAGCTCAGCGGCGAGCGTCTCATCGTGCTCTCGACCCACATTGTGAGCGACGTGGAGGCCCTCTGCCGCGACGTGGCCATCCTGCAGAACGGAGAGATCAGCGCCCACGCGTCGCCGCAGCGCCTGGTCGAGGGCATGGCGGGCAGGGTGTGGCGGCTCACGGTGTCCGAGCAGGCGGCCGGCGAGATCAGGCAAGCCCACAAAGTGATCTCGATGGCCCGGCAAGAGGGCAGCATGGCCCTGCGCCTCCTGGCCGAGCAGCCGCCCCTGGGCGCAGAACCGGCAGCCCCGACACTGGAGGACGCCTACTTCCATCTCCGTGAAACGACCGACCGTGGGGCGTGCCCGGACCCTGCGAAGGAGCGCGACGTATGATGCCACGCCTCTGGGCAGTAACCTGGTATGAGCTCAAGATGCGCTGGCGGAGCGGGGGCTACTGGCTCGTCGTGCTCCTGGTGAACGCGTGGGCCCTCTTCGTGGCCTCGCCGCTCAACTACCGCTCCGACACGGATTGGCCGCTCTTCCGCTCCAGCTGGTGGATGGCGGGCCAGGCCTTCAACGCGGCGACGGTCCTGATGGCCGGTCTGGGGGCCTTCCTGGTCGCCGATCGCATGCTGCGCGACCGGACGCTCGAGACGTGGGAGTGCCTGCGCGCCAGGGGCGTGTTCCCCGGTGCATACGTGCTGGGCAAGTGGGCGTCAAGCGCGCTCAGCCTCTTCCTAGCCGTGTGCCCGCTCTTGGTGGGCACGCCGCTGGTGCAATGGCACGTCAGCCACACCGTCCCCCAGTTCTGGCCTTTCTTCCTCGCCTGGGCCACAGAGTACGTGCCCGTCATCCTCTTCGCCTCGGCCCTGGCGCTGAGCGCTGCCACGCTGCTGGGCGACGCGCGCCTCTTCTACGTGCCCTACCTGGTCGTGTGGTATCTCGACTCGTTCAGCTGGTGGGTCCCCCAGCCCCCGATCAGGGAGGTGCTCAACTTTAACGGCACTGCGGCGCTGTTTGGGCTCATTGCCACCCACGTTCCGGATTGGGCCGCCCACTACCCGCCCATTGCCACCTGGGAGGTCCTCCTGAACCTGGGCCTCCTCATTTCCGCCGGCGGTGCGCTGCTGCTCATTTTGTGGCGCAAGGAGAAGGGCCGGTGGATAGGCAGCGCGCGGCTGCCACGGGGACGCGCCTAATGCGCAGGCCATCGCTCGAACGCCTGCGCCGGCCGTCGTGGCGCCTGCCGCCGGTGCGCTCTGTGCTGCTCGCCTACGAGTGCCGCATCCTGCGGCTGTCGGCCATGGGCATCGCCCTGGGCCTGCTGGGCTTCGTTACCGCCATCCTCATCTTCGGGCCGCCCCATCGCCCGGAGACGGCGGTCGTCTTCTTCGAGGACCTGGTCTCACTCGTGTTCCTGACCATGACGGCCTTTGTCCTGGCGGTAGACCAGGAGCACAGGACGCTCGAATTCGTCCTCCTGGCGGCGCAGTCGCCGTGGTGGCTGTATGTGCGCCGCTACCTCCTGGTGCTGGGGCTCAGCGCCGTCGCGGTGCTCGGCTTGGCCTTCGTGTGGAGCCTGTGCTATCTCCCGCTTCCCGTGCACACCCTGCTGCGGGTGGCCCTGCCCCCCACCATCTTTGTCGCTACCCTGTCATACACGCTCAGCCTGCTCACCAAGAGCGCCCACATCGCGACCATGCTGGCCTCAGCGTACTGGCTCGCGCACCAGATTCTGCACGCCTATGGCGATCAATCCTGGTTTGGCTACCTCTTCCTCTTCAAGGTCACCTACTATCCCAAGTCAGCCTCGCTGGCGACGAATCGGTGCGCCCTCCTCCTGGCCGCTCTGTGCCTGCTGGTGATCTCTGGCTTGATGCTGCGGAGAGCGGAGCGCTATCTTCGATAAGAGGACCCACGAGATGCGCTTGCCTGACTGCGGCTCCTGGACCGTAATATGTCCTGAATTGAGAGATGGAGCTCAGTCAGTGAGCCTCAGTTGCCTTGCCTCCTCAGTTGCCACCTGCCCATGCCTGCCGGGCCCAGATAGCTCAGATAGACCTCGTTGACAATGACTCCAACCTGCGATATGCTGTCCCCGTAACCCAATAGTCTGGGCGCGGGGACAACAGGTGGTCCCCGCAGACTGTGACGGCCAGGCCGGGGGTTCGGCTCCCGGTTCCGCGCCGTCTTTTTGTTTGCCTCTGGAGGGACCCATGCAACTGCGCAAAGGCACGCTACCCCTGGTGGGCATCGTTGTCCTCGCCCTGATCACCTTCGCCGTCGTCTTCGCCTTCTTCTCGGGCCTCTCCCGCTCCGTCGAGGTCGTCGTGGCCC
>JAKPJZ010000086.1 GCA_029553955.1 Chloroflexota bacterium | reverse complement strand
CCCGAACTTGTTCGGGCCGTACCGCCCCTCCGGACTCCCGAACTTGTTCGGGCCGTACCGCCCCTCCGGACTCCCGAACTTGTTCGGGCCGTACCGCCCCTCCGGACTCCCGAACTTGTTCGGGCCGTACCGCCCCAAGTTGGGGACTCCGGGCAATGACACCAAAAACACTCCGACAAGGATTTTTACCCTGTGGGGGGTTTGTGCTATAATTCGTCTGACTGTGAATTCTGCAACGAACGCACGTCCAAAGGAGGCACAGTTGCTGAATCACTACGCCTTTATCGGCCTGTTCGCACTTGTCGCCCTGCTCTTCCCCGTCGCGGCCCTCATCGTCGGTGCCCTCCTCGGTCCTCGGCGGCCCTCGTCCGCCAAACTGGCCCACTATGAGTGTGGCCTGGTGCCCAAAGGGGAATCCTGGATCCAGTTCAAAGTGCAGTACTATATCTATGCGCTCGTCTTTGTCGTCTTTGACGTGGAGACGGTCTTCCTCTACCCCTGGGCTGCGGCCTACCACAAGCTGGGCCTCTTTGCCCTCGCCGAGGCGACTCTCTTCCTCGCCATCCTGGCCGTCGGTCTGGCCTATGCCTGGGCGCACGGCGATTTGCAGTGGAGCTGAGACGTAATACGTAATGCGTAATGCGTAATGCGTAATACGTAGTTTCTGGCTGCAGGCGCTACTCGAAGCGGCCTTACGCAGCACGCATTACGTAGTACGTAGACGGAGCGAGATATGAGCCAAGACACCACGATCGTCGTGCCGCCCGAGCTAAAGCGCAATGTCTTTGTCACCACCCTCGATGCGGTCTACAACTGGGCGCGCCGTTCCTCCATCTGGCCGATGAGCTTCGGCCTCGCCTGCTGCGCCATCGAGATGATCTGCACCTCGGCCTCCCGGTGGGACATTTCGCGCTTTGGCGGCGAGGTCTTCCGCGCCACCCCGCGCCAGGCCGACCTGATGTTCGTCGCCGGCACGGTCACCCACAAAATGGCCCCGCAAGTGCGCCGCATCTACGACCAGATGCCCGAGCCCAAGTACGTCATCGCCCTGGGCTCGTGCGCCATTTCCGGCGGCACCTTCAAGTCGTACGCCGTGGTGCAGGGGGTCGACGAGGTCCTGCCGGTCGACGTCTACGTGCCCGGCTGCCCACCGCGGCCCGAGGCAGTGCTGCAAGGCTTCATGGAGCTCCAGGCCAAGATCGACAAACAGTCGATCCTCACGGCGCCGTGGTACAGGAGACGTGATGCGTAATGCGTAAGAACGTGTTGCGTATTGCGTGTTGCGTATCACCGCCGAGGGCAACGGAACACGCAACACGCAACAGCCTTACGTATCACGCATCACGTATCAGCAAGACAAGGGGTTACGCACGTGAGCGAATCCGACACCATTTCTCGCCTGCAAGCCGCGCTGCCCGATGCCCGCGTGCAGCCTGTCGAGGGGGCCAAGGACCCGACCTTCCTGGTGGAGGGGGACCTGCTTCAGGCCGCCGCCTGGCTGCGCGCTGAGGGAGGCTACGATTTCCTCTCGAGCGTCACCGGGGTCGATCGTGGCGATCATTTCGAGGTGGTCTACCACCTATATCGCACGCAAGGCGGCGGCCCGCTGGTGCTCAAGGTGGCGGGCCCGTGGGAGAAGGCCGAAGTGCCTTCGCTCGTGGGCGTCTGGCCCGCGGCCGAGCTGCAGGAGCGCGAGGCCTACGACCTCCTGGGCATCACCTTCCTCGGCCACCCCGACCCGCGCCGCATCCTGCTGTGGGAGGGCTTCCCCGGGCACCCGCTGCGCAGGAGCTTTGAGAACAAGACCTTCGCCCACGCCGAGATGCGGGCCACCATGACCAGCGACGAGGTGCCCCATGCTGAGAACTGAGACGCTGTCGATCAATATGGGCCCGCAGCACCCCTCGACCCATGGGGTGTTCCGCATGGTGCTGACCCTCGACGGCGAGCGCGTCGTCGACCTCGTGCCCCACTTTGGCTACCTGCACCGCGGCATCGAAAAGCTGGCCGAGGGCCGTACCTACCTGCAGAACGTGCCCTTTACCGACCGCCTGGATTACATCTCGGGCATGAGCAACAACCTGGCCTATGCCCTGGCGGTGGAAAAGCTGGCGGGGATGGGTCCGATGCCCGAGCGCGCCGAGTACCTGCGCGTGATCATGGCCGAGCTGACCCGCCTGGCCAACCACTGCGTCGCCATCGGCTTTTTGCTCAACGACCTGGGCGCGTTCTTTACCCCCGTCCTCTACTGCCTGCGCCAGCGCGAGTATATCGTGGACCTCTTTGAGATGGCCTCCGGCTCGCGCATGACGCCGTCGTACATCCGCCCGGGCGGCGTGGCCGGCGACGTGCCGCCCGAGTTCCTGCCCGCCGTGCGCAAGCTGCTGGCCCAAATGCCCTCGTTCATCGACCAACTGGACCAACTGCTCACCGGCAACGAGATCCTCATGGCCCGCATGCAGGGCGTGGGCGTGCTGCCGCCCGAGCGGGCCGTGGCCCTCGGCGTCACCGGGCCTCTGCTGCGCGCCTCGGGCGTGCCCTACGACGTGCGCACGGCCGAGCCCTACTCGGTCTACGGGCAGCTCGACTTTGACGTGGTGACCGAGCAGGGCCAGGATGCCTACGCGCGCTACCTGGTGCGCATCGGCGAGATGCGCCAGAGCGTGCGCATCCTCGAGCAGGCGCTCGCGCGTCTGCCCGAGGGGCCGGTGATGGCCGAGGGCGTCAAGCGCATCCGGCCGCCAGCCGGCGAGGCCTATGCGCGCATCGAGGCGCCCAAGGGCGAGCTGGGGTTCTACCTGGTGAGCGACGGCACCCCGAACCCCTACCGCTACCACATCCGCGCTACGTCGCTCGCGAACCTGGGCGCCCTGCGCGATATGTGCATCGGCCACCTGGTCGCCGACGTAGTCATCATCCTGGGCTCGATCGATATTACGCTCGGCGAGGTAGACCGTTAGAACCGGGAGGCGAGCATGCCCTTTCTGAACAACCTCTTTGGCAACCTGCAGGACCTGATCTCCTCATGGCTGGCCGGCTTCCTCCCGCAGTGGGGGGTCGACCTGGCCATGATGGCGATCACGACCGTGGCCCTGCTGGCTTTTCTGGTCGTGGTGGTGATGTACCTGACCTACCTGGAGCGCAAGGTGCTGGGCCGCATCGCCGATCGACCGGGCCCGAACCGGGTGGGGCCGTTGGGCCTCTTCCAGCCCTTTGCCGACGTGCTCAAGCTCATCATCAAAGAGGCCACCACGCCGCAGGGGGTCGATTATCCGACCTACATCCTGGCGCCGATCCTCATCGTGGCGCCGGCGCTCCTGGTGTACGCCGTGATCCCATTTGGGCCGCGCATGGTGCCCACCGACATCAACGTGGCCCTGCTCTTTGTGGTAGCCATCTCCTCGGTGGCCACCCTGGCGCTGCTCATGGGCGGCTGGGGCTCGGGCAACAAGTACTCGCTCCTCGGCGGCATGCGCGCCGTGGCCCAGATGATCAGCTACGAGCTGCCCCTGGCCTTTGCCTTCCTGGGGGTGGTGCTGGTCACCGGGTCGCTCTCGCTGGTCAAGATCGTAGAGGGCCAACCCGGCTACCCCCTGGCGCTGGCCCAGCCCATCGGCTTTCTCATCGCCCTCATCTGCGTCGTCGCCGAGTCGAACCGCGCGCCCTTTGACCTCCCCGAGGCCGAGTCGGAGCTAGTCGCGGGCTATCACACCGAGTATGGCGGGGTGCGCTTTGCCATGTTCTTCTTGGCCGAGTACATCGAAATGTTCACCGGCTCGGCGATGGTCGCGCTGCTCTTCCTGGGCGGCTGGCGCGGGCCGATCCTGCCGCCCTACGTCTGGATGCTCATCAAGGTCTATGCCGTGCTCTTTTTCATGTTCTGGCTGCGCGGCACCTTCCCGCGCCTGCGCGTCGACCAGTTGATGGGCCTCTCGTGGAAGTTCCTGCTGCCGCTGGGCATGGTCAACGTCATCGTGATGGCCTTTATCGACAAGCTGCACCTGCCGGGCGGCTTTCTGCCGGGCCTGGCGGCCAGCATCGTCATCCTGGCCGTGGCGGGCGGCGTTGTCAGAATAGGCCGGCGCTCGCCGGCGGTGCGCACGGCCCGGCCGGGCCTGCGCGTGAAGGAGGCATAACATGCTGGGAACGGGCCTCCTGAAGGGGCTGGCAGTCACGTTCCGCCACGTCGTCGCTACGTACGTCAAGGACCTGAAGAGCTTTCCCCGGCGCTACCGCAAAGAGCCTGTGGCAGGGCAGGACCCGAGCCTGCGCGGCTTTTTCACCGTGCAGTACCCCGAAGAGCGCCTGCGCATGTTCGCGCGCTTTCACGGGTGCCTGCTGCAGGCGCGCGACCCCGAGACCGGCGATTACAAATGCACCGCTTGCAGAGCATGCGAACGCGCCTGCCCACACGGCGTGATCGTGGTGGAGGGCGAGCGCAACCCCGACCGCGAGAGCAAGAAAAAGATGCTCGTGACCAAGTTCACCTGGGATGCCGGACGCTGCCTCTTCTGCGGGCTCTGCGTCGAAGCCTGCAACTTCGACGCCCTGCGCTGGTCGCAGGACTATGAGCTGGCCTCCTATGACCGCGATGCGCTGGTCTACGATTTCGAGCGCCTGTTGGAGAAGCGTGGCGCGTGATACGTGATGCGTGCTGCGTGAGACGTGTTGCGTATTGCGTGTTCCGTTCCACTTGCATGAACAACAACGGAACACGCAACACGCAACCGGACACGTATCACGTATCACGCGTCACGCATCACGAGTCAAGGAGCGCACAATGAGCTTGACGCAGATTGTCTTTATCATCCTGGCCGGCCTGGCCCTGTTAGGCGCCGTGGGCATGGTGGCCCTGCGCAACCTGGTGCACACGGTGCTCTCCATGGTCCTGGCCTTCCTCGCCGTCGCGGGGGTTTTCGTCCTCCTGGATGCGGGCTTTTTGGCCATGGTGCAGATCCTCATCTATGTGGGAGCGCTGGCCATCCTGATTCTCTTTGCTATTATGTTGACTCGCGACATGATGGACCGCAAGGCGCACGTCAACGCCGCCCAGTGGCCGTTGGCCCTGGTGGTGGCAGCGGCGCTCTTTGCCCTGCTCGGCGTGCTCCTGGTTGGCGCCTCCTGGCCCACGGTCACCGCAGCGATCTCTGGCGACCAGGTCGTGGCCCTGGGCGAGGCGCTGGTCGGCCCCTACGCCCTGCCCTTCGAGGCCGCCTCGGTACTGCTGCTGGCGGCCCTGATCGGCGCGATTGTCATCGCACGGGAGGCGCGTGCATGATCCCACTCACCTGGTACCTGGTCCTGGCGGCGGCGCTCTTCTGCATCGGGCTATACGGCGTGCTGGCGCGGCGCAACGCCATCGGCCTGTTGATGGGCATCGAGCTCATGCTCAACGCGGCCAACATCAACCTGCTGGCCTTTGAGCGCTACGTCGCGCCCAACAGCCTGGTGGGGCAGGCCTTTGTCGTGTTCAACATCACCGTGGCGGCCGCCGAAGCCGCGGTGGGCCTGGCACTGATCATCGCCATCTACCGCAGCCGTGATACGGTGGCGGTGGAAGACATCGATCTGCTGCGGGGATAGGGGGCAAACTTGGAAGGATTGTTCAATCTCACCTGGCTGATCCCGGTCTTTCCGCTGGTCGCGTTCGCCACCATCGTGCTCTATGTGCGCCGCTGGAAGAACATCTCGAGCTATCTGGCGGTGGGCGCGATCGCCCTGTCGTTCGTCGTCAGCCAGATCGTCTTCTGGATGGCCATCAGCACGCCGCACCTGGCCGAGGCGCCCTTCCACAGCGTGATCCGCTGGATGAACACCGGCCAGACGCTCCTGCAGATGGGCGTGATGGTCGACCCGCTGACGGCGGTCATGCTCTTCATGGTGCCCCTGGTCTGCACCATGATCTTTGTCTATGCCATCGGCTACATGCATGGCGACCCGCGCTACTCGCGCTTTTTCGCCTACATCTGCCTCTTCGCCAGCGGCATGCTCGGGCTGGTGGTGGCCGACAACCTGCTCATGCTCTTCATGTTCTGGGAGGTCATGGGCCTCTGCTCGTACCTGCTGATCGGCTTTTGGTTCGAAAAGCCCTCGGCCATGAAAGCCGGGCTCAAGGCCTTCCTGACCACCCGTGTGGGCGATGCCTTCTTCCTCATGGGTCTGGTGCTGCTCTACGGGCAGACCGGCTCGCTGGCCTTCGACAAGGTGCTCAGCCCCGCGACGCTGCAGACCCTGGCCAACACCATGCTTACCGTGCCGTTCTTCGGCGCGGTGCCGGCGGCCACGGTGATCGCGCTCTTGATCTTTGGCGGCACGGTCGGCAAGTCGGCCCAGTTCCCGCTGCACATCTGGCTGCCCGACGCCATGGAAGGCCCCACGCCGGTCTCGGCGCTGATCCATGCGGCCACCATGGTCTCGGCCGGCGTATACCTCGTCGTGCGCATGTTCCCGTTGTTCCACGCCGTGCCCCATGGCTCGGCGCCTGAAGTGGTGACCTTTATCGGCGCCTTTACCGCGCTCTTCGCCTCCACCATCGCCGTGGCGCAGAACGACATCAAAAAGGTGCTGGCCTACTCGACCATCAGCCAGCTCGGCTACATGGTCATGGCCCTGGGCCTGGGCGCCTACGTGGCCGGCGCCTTCCACCTCATCACCCACGCCTTCTTCAAGGCGCTGCTCTTCATGGGCTCCGGCTCGGTCATCGTCGGCGCCCACCACGAGCAGGACATGATGGAGATGGGCGGCCTGCGCAGCCGCATGAAGATCACCTTCTGGACCTACATCGTGGGCACGCTGGCGCTGGCCGGCATCCCGCCCCTGGCCGGCTTTTGGAGCAAGGACGAAATCCTGGCCGACGCCTTTGGCCACGGCCATATCCTGGCCTGGGCGGTGGGCTCAGCCGCGGCCTTCCTGACCGCCTTTTACATGGGCCGGCAGATCTTCCTCGTCTTCTTTGGCAAGCCGCGCAGCCATCACGCCGAGCACGCCAAGGAAACCCCCAAGACGATGGTGTATCCGCTCATCGTGCTGGCCTTCTTCGCCGCCCTGCTGGGCTTTGTGGGCGTGCCCGAAGATTTCCCCGTGCTGGGGCACCTGCTGGGCAACCCCTTCCATGCCTTTGTGGGTGAGGCCTATGCGCCGGGGCATGTCAACTGGCTCGTGATGGGGCTCTCCATCCTGCTGGCCAGTGGCGGCCTTGGCCTGGGCTATCTGTTGTATGGGCGCACGCCGCTCGTGGCAGGCCAGCCTGACCCGCTGGCGCGCCTGGGCCCGGTGTACAAGCTGCTCAAGAACAAGTACTACTGTGACGAGATCTACCACCTGATCTTCATCCGCCCCGTCACTTGGCTGGGCGATGTCATGGCCGTGGTCGACAAGAACGGCCTCGACTGGGTGGTCAACACCGTCGGCCGCAGCACCGCGGCGTTTGGCACCGCGCTGTGGCGTTTTGTCGACGTGCCGATCATCGACGGCGCCGTCAACCTTGTCGGCAGATCGGGCGATGTCTTCTCACGCTTGTGGGGCTGGTTCGACAACGCCATCATCGACGGCGCCGTCAACGCCGTCGGCGCGGCGACCTCGTGGCTCGGCCGCGAGCTGCGCAGCATGCAGACCGGCCGCGTGCAGAACTATCTGCTGATTGCCAGTGTGAATGTTGTTGTCTTGGTGCTTCTGTACATGCTCCTGTAGTCAGGCACTGAGGGAACGAACGGAACTGGCGGAACTGGCGGAACTCGAGGAACTGATGGAACTGGTGGAGTTGATGGGCGTGGAGGACAGCGGGGCTTCTGGGGTCACCTCAGTTCCCTCAGTTCCGCCGGTTCCCCCAGTCCTGGTTTGCAGTCATCGTGACGCAGAGGAGGACCGATGAACTTGCCCATTCTGTCAATCATGCTCTTCACGCCGCTGGTCGGAGCCGTGATCGTGCTCTGCCTGCCGAAGGAGCGGCCAGCACTGCTCAAGTGGGTGGCGCTCGTGCTGAGCTTTATCCCGCTCATCCTGGCGGGCCTGGTCTGGTTCTCGTATGACCGGGCCGCAGGGGGGATGCAGTTCGAAGAGCTGTATTCGTGGATCCCAGCCATCGGCGTGCGCTACCGGCTGGCCGTCGACGGCATCAGCATCCCTATGGTCTGTCTCACGACCATCCTGACGCCGCTCGCGCTGTTCTACTCCTTCACCATCAAGGAGCGGCCCAAGGAGTTCTTTGCCTTCTTCCTGCTCCTCGAGACGGCCATGCTTGGCGTCTTTATGGCGCTCGATTTCTTCCTCTTCTACCTGTTCTGGGAGCTCTCGCTGGTGCCGATGTACTTCCTGATCGGCATCTGGGGCGGGCCGCGGCGCGAGTATGCGGCCATCAAGTTCTTCCTCTACACGCTGGTGGGCAGCGTGGCCATGCTGCTGGCCATTTTGGGCATGTATCTGCAGACCGGCACGTGGGATATCCTCGAGATGGCGACCCTGCATCCCTTCGCGGCGAACCCCACGCTGGCCGCGGTCGCCTTCTGGGCCGTCTTTCTGGGCTTTGCCATCAAGGTGCCGGTGTGGCCCTTCCACACCTGGCTGCCTGACGCCCACGTGGAAGCGCCGACCGCGGGCAGCGTGATCCTGGCGGGCATCCTGCTCAAGCTGGGCGCCTACGGCATGATCCGCATCCTGCTGCCCATCTTCCCCGACATGTTCCGCCAGTTCGCGCCCATCGTGGCCGGCCTGGCCGCCATCAGCATCGTCTACGGCGCCCTCGTCGCCATGGCCCAGTGGGACCTGAAGAAGGTTATCGCCTACTCTTCGGTGAACCACATGGGGTACGTGATGCTGGGCGTGGCCGCAGCGGCGACCGTGGTCGGCAACGGCCCCGACGCGGCGACGAGCCGGGCTGTGGCGCTCAACGGCGCCGTGTTGCAGATGTGGAACCACGGCATCATCACCGGCGCGCTATTCTTCTTGGTCGGTGTGATCTATGAGCGGGCGCACACCCGCGACCTGAAGGCCTTTGGTGGCCTCGGTGCCAAGGTGCCCGTCTTTGCAGGCATCCTGACCATCACCACCTTTGCCTCGCTGGGCCTGCCGGGCCTGTCGGGTTTTGTGAGCGAGTTCATGGTCTTCCGCGGCGCCTTTGACATGATCCGGCCGTTCGCCATCATCTCGGGTCTGGGCATGATCATCTCGGCGGCCTACCTGCTCTGGAAGATCATCCAGCACATGCTGCTGGGCCCGCTCAACGAGCGCTGGGCCGACCTGGCTGACATGAACCGCCGTGAGGTCATCACGCTGGTGCCGCTGATCTTCTTCATGCTCCTCTTCGGCATCTACCCGGCACCCATCGTGGACCTGATCAACCAGGCGGTGGTCTCGATCGTCGGCACGCTGTAGGGTTGGTCCATGGGAAGACACTGCGTAATGCGTAAAACGTAATGCGTGACCGGTGCCATAGCATGCGCCACTGGGAACGACCTCACGCATCACGCATCACGCAGTACGCAGTACGCACGGCCACTATGGGAGGCAGCACGTTGAATGTGAATGACTTTCTGACCCTGCTGGCGCCGGAGGCTTTGCTCACCGTCGGCGCCCTCACCATCCTGGTGCTGGGCATGATCTGGCGCGATGAGCGGGCCTATCGTCCCCTGGCCGGCGTGGGCATTGTGGCCGCTGCGGCCAGCGTGGCCGCCAGCCTGGCCACGAGCGGCGCCACGGCCGCCCTGCCGCAGGGCATGCTGGTGGCCGACGGCTTTACTCAGTTCTTCCGGGTCATCGGTGCCGGCTGTGCGGCGATCGTCCTCGTGATGGCGCTGGGGCGCAAGGAGCTCGGCAACGAGTTCCCCGGACTTCTCCTGTTGGCCACCCTGGGCATCCTCCTCTGCGCAGGGAGCGCCAACCTGGTGATGATCTACGTGGGCATCGAGCTCTTGAGCATCACCTCCTACGTGTTGGCCGGCCTGCTGCGCCGCGAGCCGCGCTCGAACGAAGCGGCCCTCAAGTACTTTTTCTACGGCGCCGCGGCCTCGGCGGTGATGCTCTATGGCCTCAGCTTTTTTCTGGGCCTCACCGGGGCCGTCGATCTGCCGGGCATCGCCGCGGGGCTGGCCAGGTCGGGCCTGACCGCAGCGGTGCGCTGGGTGGCCCTGCCGGGCGTGGTGCTGACGATGGTGGGCCTCGGCTTCAAGATCGCGGCCGTACCCTTCCACCAGTGGTCGCCCGATGTGTACGAGGGCGCGCCCACGCCGGTGACCGCCTTCCTGTCGGTTGGCCCCAAGGCGGCCGGCTTTGCCGTCATGGCCCGCTTCTTCCTGGTGGCGCTGCCGGCGCTGCAGCTCGACTGGGTCGTGCTGCTGGCCGCCCTCTCGGTGGTGACCATGTGCGTCGGCAACCTGGTGGCCCTGAGCCAGACCCATATGAAGCGCCTGCTGGCCTACTCGAGCATCGCGCAGGCCGGCTATATGCTCATCGGCCTGGCAGCGCTGCAGGCGCGTGCGGCCGGCGGGGGAACCCCGCCCCTACTGGGCGATGGCGTGGCGGCGCTGCTCGTCTACCTGGTGGCCTATCTGTTCACGAACCTGGGCGCGTTCACCGTGGTGCAGGCGGTGGAGGATGCGGCAGGCTCCGATGACCTCTCGGCCTACACGGGCCTGGTGCGGCGGGCGCCGCTCGTGGCGGGGGCCATGGTCTTTTTCATGCTCTCGCTCGTCGGCATCCCGCCGCTGGCCTGTTTCCTGGGCAAGCTGTTCATCTTTAGCGCCGCCGTGCGCGCCGAGCTCTACTGGCTGGCGGCCATCGGCGTGGTCAACAGCGCCATCTCGCTGGCCTACTACTTTAAGGTCGTACGCGTGATGTTCTTTGACCGCTCGGAGGGCGAGGCGGCCGCCATGCCGGTGGCGCCCGGCCTGCGCGCCGCCCTCACGCTCACCTGGGCCGGCACCCTGGGCCTCGTCATCTTTGCCACGCCCATCATCGCCTGGGCCGCGCGCTCGGCCGAGATGCTGGCCAAGTAGGGCTGTCAACGGATCAGGGGAACGGATTGAGCGGATTGCCGTCGTCGCGATGGGGGCAATCCGTTCAATCCGTTCCCCTGATCCGTTGACAGCCGCCCCTCGCCGCCACGATGACCTCGAGCCCGCCGATGTGCAGCCCCTCCTCGCTCTCCACCAGCAGCCCCACCTCTTGGCACCGCTCGCGCCACCACGCGGCGCTGTGCAGCGTCCGGTGCCCCTCGCGGCGCGGGTCCGCACAGTCTACCGCCACGAGCAGCCGGCGGCCAACACGCGCCAGCTCGCGCAGTGTGTGGCCCAGGCGCGGCTCGGGGATGTGCTGCAACACGTCGATGCAGGCGACAAGGTCGATGGCCCCATCGGGGCAGGGCAGGGCGTCGGCGCGGCCGCACACGCAGCGGCCCGGCGCCCGGCTGACGGCGCCCAGGTCGGCGCTGGGGTCGAGGCCCCAAGCGAGCACGCCCGCCTGCCCGAGCGCCTCGACGAGCCAGGCCTCGCCGCAGCCCACGTCGAGGACGCTCGCCGGCCCACACGCGAGGATCGTCGCAAGGAGCTCGCGGCGCACCGCAGCGTCGGCCAGGCGCGAGGGGTTGCGCGCAAAGTAGGCGCGGTCGTACATGCGCGTGTTCTGGTAGCCGGTGCGATAGCGCTGCTCGCTGTGGATGTAATAGTCGGAGAGGACCTCGGGCACAAAAACGAGGCCCCCCGGGTTGCGCGCCCTGAGCTTGGCCCAGAACTCGACATCCTCGTGGGCAAAATCGTTGCCCACCCAGCCCTCGGGCACGGCCGCCAGGGCGGCGCGTGTGTGCAGGCCATCCTGGGTGTCGATGCCCTGGCCGGGGTGGCAGATCTCCTCGATGGCGCCGCCGGGCAGGTGATGGGCTTTGCCGCCGTAGGCGCCGGCCGCGCCGGGGTGGGCGTTCAGGGCCGCCAGCAGCCGCTCGAGGTGCTGCGGGCGCCAGGCATTGTCGTCGTCGATGTAGGCCAGCGCGCTGCCGCGGGCCATCTGCAGCCCCACGTTGCGCGGGCGCGCCGGGCTGCCGCAGTTGAACGGCAGGGTAAGCCGGAAGATGCGCGGGTCGCTGAAGGAATCGACCACCACGGCTGTGCTGTCGCTCGAGGCATCGTCAACGACGATGAGCTCCCAGGCGGGGTAGGTCTGCGCGATGACCGAGCGGATAGCCACGGCGATGCGCGCGGCCCGGTTGTACGTCGGCAGGATGATGCTGACGAGCAGGCCAGCCGTCTGCATCATGCCTTTCGTGGGCTGTCGGTGCTTAGCAGACGGCGCAGCTCGGCACACAACATGTGGGCCAGCATCATCTGCACATCGTCCACCTGCTCCAGCCGGCTGCAGCGCACGTGCAGGCAGACGTCGGCCAGGCCCTTCACCTCGCCGCCGTCAAAGCCCACCACGGCCAGCGTTGCCGCACCCGCGCGCCGCGCCACCTGCAGCGCGCGGACCAGGCCCAGCCCCTGCCCACGCCGCGACACGGCAATCACCGCATCGCCCGCACGGATTTCGCCGTGCATCTGCCGGGCATACACATCCTCATAGGCCCAATCGTTCTGCCAGGCAACGACCTGGCTTGGGGCACCGTACAGGCTCACCAGGCGAAAGCGGAAGGGCCCGGCGCCGATGCCCTGCTCCAAACCGTGCACAAAGTGGCGCACGCTCTCACCGTCCTCAGGCGGGCAGAGCACAAAGACCGTCCCCTGCCGCCGGTGGACGTCGAGCAGGGCCCGGGCGGCCTCGCTGATGCGGCTCGCGGGCACCGTCGCCGCCGCCTGGTGCACCTCGTCCCGGTAGGCTTCGATCGTACTCGACATGGCTCCTCCGCCAGTACTACAACCGCATTTGGCGCTGCCGCTGCCGGCCATCCGGGTAGTTGCCGGCTAACACGCTCTGCGGCTGCCCAGCCATGCGCGAAGCGTGAAACCCGGATAGCGGACCACTACGGACGATCATGGTTGCAGTACTAGGGCCACGACGTCTCCAAGAGCGGCGTCATGATCGCCTCCTGGATCACCGAGCCGTCGGGCCGCGAGACGACAAAGGCGATGAGCTCTGCGACCTCGCGCGGGTCCTGCAGCTTGTCGGGCGCCGGCATGGGAATGCCCGTGCCCTCGAAGCGGTCGAAAAAGTGGGTGCGCATGCCGCCGGGCACGATGGCGGTGGCCCGGATGTTGTGCTTACGTCCCTCCACGCCCAGCCCGCGGGTAAAGCCGATGATCCCCCACTTGGAGGCATGGTAGGCGGCGGCATCGCCCCACGCCCGCTTGGCGGCGGTGGAGGCCACGTTGACGATGTGGCCGCGGCCCTGGCGCTCCATCGCCGGCAGCACCGCTTTGATGAAGAGGAAGGGGCCGCGCAGGTTCACGCCGATCACCTCGTCCCATTGGTCGATCGTCATCTGGCTCAGCGGGAGGGTGTGGTCGATGGCGGCGTTGTTGACCAGTATGTCGATGCGGCCATAGTCGGCCAGGGTGACCTCGGCGGTGGCGCGCACATCGTCCCAGCGGCTGACGTCGGCGGTGAGCGCCGTAGCACGCCCGCCCTCCGTGCGGATGGCGACGGCCACGGCCTCGGCGTTGGCGCCGCTGCGGTCGACGACCATCACGACGGCGCCACGGTTGGCGAGGGCGTGGCAGGTGGCCTCGCCCAACCCCGATCCGCCGCCGGTGACGATGGCGACCTGGTCGATGAGTGGCTGCTCCATTGTCGGCTCCTCCGAAGCTATGATGCAGGGAGAAGGAAAGCAAGTTTTGTGCCAGCGAGTCACGCCGCCTCGTAGCACTTGTGCTGGCAACCGGCTGGCGCGCTCCGCGCGAGGCCGGTGCAGAGACCCCGCCCCGGGCTAGAGCCGGGTGATGGCAACGCGAGATGCCCGGCCTGGGCCGGGCCGGTGGAGTCGGTGGGCAGAGCGTGCTCTGTCTGGCATAGAGGTTGCTGCGTGGCAACATGGGCGAACAAAGGGCCGTGGAGGGATGGCTGTGAAGACGATCGAGCGCAGGCACAAGGTCTTCCAATTCAGCCGCGACGACCCGCCGGCCGCTGAGGTCGAACCGGGCGAGCTGGTCCTGGTCGAGACGACCGACAGTCTTGACGGGCAGATCGACGTCAGCCGGCCGGGCAAGATCGACCTGGGCCCCGGCAACGGCACGACGGTGGACCCCGGCCGCGCCCTGCCGCTGACCGGGCCCATCGCCGTGCGCGGCGCCGCGCCGGGGGATGTGCTCGCCGCCGAGATCGTCGGCCTTGTCGCCACCGGCAACGCCTTTATCCTGCCCGAGTTCGGCGAGCTCCTGGCCACGGCCGGCGCCATGGAGGAGCAGTGGGCGGCGCGGGTGGTCGAGCTCAAGCGCGGCAAGATCCAGCTCACCGAGACCCTGCAACTGCCCTACAATTTCATGGTCGGCTGCCTGGGGGTCGCACCGGCCGCTGCGCCTGCCGATACCCCTACCCCCGGCGACTATGGCGGCAACCACGACTGCATCCACTTTGGCCAGCGTTCGGCCCTCTACCTGCAGGTGCAGGTGCCCGGGGCGCTCGTCTCGCTCGGCGATGTGCACGCGGCCATGGGCGACGGCGAGAGCGCCGGCACCGCCGTCGAGTGCGACGGCGAGGTATTGCTCCGCTTTCGCCTCTACCCCGGCCGCAGCATCCCCGGACCCGTCCTCGAGACCGAGGCCGAGTGGATGGTGTTCGGCCACGGGCCCACCACCGACGAGGCCATCGCCATGGCCAAGCACCGCGCCATAGACCTGCTCATGCGGCGCCTGGCCGTGACCCGCGGCGACGCCTACATGGTGCTCGCCGCCGTCGGCCATCTGCGCCTCAACGAGACGGTCAACCCCAACTGCTCGGCACGCGTCGAAATCCCCAAGTACGTGGCCGACCCGCTGCTCTGGCTGGGCGCTGAGGAGCCGGCGGCGCAGCGCGAACTGGCCCTGTAGCACCTGTTGGTAGTGCGGGAGAGGGGGCTGCCGGGGTCGCGCCCGCGGGCGCGACCCCGGCAGCCCCCTCTCCCGCACTACCAACAGGGCAGGTGACAGACTCTGTGCAATGTGCTACACTATGTATGAGAGGCGAAGTGCCCTACGCAGCCGGCGAAGAGGGGCGCGTCGCCTCCCACAGCGCAGCCAGCGTCTGCGCCAGCCGCCCGCCGATCATGCCCGTCGTGCCAAAGGCAAAGGGGAACCAGAACGGAATGCCCAGGAGGCTGGGATTGGCATAGCGCCAGACGCCCATACGCACGAACACCGCCTCGGCCAACGAGCCCAGACCACCGATGACGAAGAGCAGGCTCAGGTCGAAGCGCCCGTGCCAGAGGCGGATGGCGAGCAAGCACTCGGCAAGCGCCACCGCGCAAAGGAGCAGGTTGTCGCGCCACAAGAGCGAGACGGACGCCACCAACACCACAAACGCGCCCAACTCCAACATGAGCGCCTTCCTCAGTTGCTTCGCCTGGTTCATGCCCTGACCCTCCGTTGGGTGTGCCACGACGGATACTGTGAGACCATCTTACTACGATAACGGCACTGTGTCATTCTGCGTAATCCAAGCCACGGTGCGGCTTGTGCAAGCACAGACTGCGACTGTCATTGCGAGGAGGCGGCCGCAGCCGCCGACGAAGCAATCTCCACCTCAGGAGACAGAACACAATGCCATCGTTCGCCCAAAAGGTCTCGACCTGGCTGGCCCTCGCCCGGCTGCCCTTCCACGCTGTGGGCGTCTTGCCCTTCATCCTCGGCAACGTGCTGGCCTGGCGCTTGCGCGGCGCCTTCCGCTGGGGCGTCTGCGCCTGGGGCACGGCGGGGGTAGTGCTGGTGATGCTGGCGACCTACCTGGCGGGTGAGTACTGGGACTATGAGGAGGATGTGCTCGCCGCGGCCCTCGGCCCCAGCCGCTTCTCGGGTGGCTCGCGCATGGTGCAGCAAGGCCGCGTGCCGCGTCGCGCCCCGCTGTGGGGCTCGCTGGCCGGCGTGCTGCTGGCGCTGGCCGTGGCGGCCGTGCTGCAGTGGGGCTACCGCACCGGTCCCTGGACCGTCCCCTTGGCTCTCATCGGTCTGCTGGGCGGCTTTTTCTACTCGGCGCGCCCGGTGCGCTGGGTGCGCCTGGGCCTGGGCGAGCTGTGGATTGCCTTCAACTACGGTTGGCTGCCGGTGGCTGTAGGCTGTTACCTGCAGACGGGCACGGTGGCGCCGCCGGTGCATCGGCTCGCGCTGCCCATCGGCCTCAGCATCGTGAACGTCATCCTGCTCAACGAATTCCCCGACTATCCGGCCGACCGCGCCGCCGGCAAGGCCAACCTGGCCGTGCGCCTGGGGCTGCCGAGGGCGTCGCTGGTCTATGCCGCGATCGCCGCGGGCGCCTGGCTCGGCGTGGCGCTCTCGACGGGGCAGGGCGTGCCCCGCACGGCGCTGTGGCTCTGCCTGCCCAGCGTCGCTCTCTCGCTCGCCCTTGTGGTGCAGGTGCTGCGCGGGCGCTGGCGCGACCGTGCCGCCCTCGACAGACTCTGCGGCGCCAACCTGCTGGTCAACCTGGGCACGACCGCGGCGTACCTCTTGGCTTTTCTTATGGGCTGAGGTAAGCGCATGGACTCATCACAATGGCCCAAGGCATGGGGCAGACGGCCACGGCGCCGTGTGACCCCCTATTGGTGGCCGCCCAGTCTCTTCCTGCGCCAGGCGGGGAGCGCGCTCTACGTGGGCGCGCTGACGCACTGGCAGGCGCTGGGCTACTGGGTGCGCACCTACGGCTTGCAGTGCCTGCCGGGCGCGGCCGGCTCGCGGGGTATGGGCTGCATCGGCTTCCCGGCCCACCCGGTGTGGGAGATGACGGCCGCCTGCAACCTGCGCTGCATCCACTGCCACGCCTCGGGTGGCAAGCCCGCGCCCGACGAGCTCACCACCCGCGAGGCCAAACAACTGCTCGACTCCCTCGCCGCGGTGCGCGAGTTCCGCATGATGGCCTTCACCGGCGGCGAGCCGTTGGTGCGCGAGGACCTCTTCGAGCTGCTGGCCTATGCCCAGGCGCTGGGCTTTACCAACACCATGGCCACCAACGCCACGCTCATTGACGACGAGGTGGCGCGCCGCCTGCGCCGCTACGGGTTGGTCATCGCGGCCGTCAGCCTCGACGGCTTTGACGCCGCCACGCACGACTATGTGCGCGGCCGGCCGGGGTCCTTCGCCGCCGCCATCGCCGGCATGCGCGCCTTGCGCCGCGCCGGCATCCTCCTGCACATCAACATCACGGCCATGGAATACAACATGGCGCAGCTCGAGCCGCTCATGGCCCTCATCGAAGAGTTGGGGACGGGCATCCTCCTGATGTACCAGCTCGTGCCCGTGGGCCGTGGCCGGCGTATCGGCCAGGCCGCCCTCGACCTCGGCGCCAACGAGCGGTTGATCCGCTTCATAGCCGAGGCACAGCGCACCACACGCGCCATTATGGAGCCGGTGGCCGGCCCGCAGTACTGGCCCTTCCTGCTGCAGCGCGCCGGCATCCGCGGGGGGCTGCGTCTGTGGCTGGCCGAGCGGGTCTTTCACGGCTGCGCGGCAGGGCGCGGCTTTGTGTACATCAAGCCCACCGGCGAGGTGTGGCCCTGCCCGTTCGTCGAGGTGAGCTGCGGCAGCGTGCGCGATACGCCCTTTGCCGAGGTCTGGGCCGGCTCCCCGGTCTTCACGAGCCTGCGCCAGCGCGAGACACGCCTCCACGGCCGCTGCGGCGACTGCCGCTATCACCGCCTCTGCGGCGGCTGCCGCGGCCGCGCCTGGGCCACCAGCGGCGACTATTTGGCCGAAGACCCGTCGTGCTTCATACACACGGAGGAGGTTCGGAGCACGAAGGACGCGAAGAAGCGCGAAGCACGCGAAGGGGAGGGCGCGCATTCCGCGAGTCATAGCTGACCGCGCGGCAGAGGCGGCTCGCCGACACCGACCAAGCCGTTGTTCGAGAGGTGAGGGACAAAGCTGTTGGGGTCGCGATGTGCCGCGACTCCTCCGCGCGTCCTTCGTGCTGTAGTTTGTCTGAGGAGCGTTACTTGGAGGTAATCCCCTTCCTGGAAGCGGTCCACCCCGAACTGGCGCAGGTCGAGTGCCTGCTGCAAGAGGTGCTGGCGCGGGCCGCGGCGCCGCTGGGGCCGGGGCTCGGCCAGGTGCTCGCAGGCGGCAAGCGGCTGCGTCCGGCGCTGGTGATCCTCGCCGGGCGCGCCCTCGATGGCGGCGGCCCGCCCTTCCAGCTCCTGGCCGCGGCGCTCGACCTGGTGCACGCGGCCACGTTGATCCATGACGACATCATCGACGGGGCGGCACTGCGGCGTGGGCGCGCAGCCCTGCATACCCTCTGGCCACCGGCTGCAGCGGTGCTGGCGGGCGACTATCTCCTGGGCGAAGCCATCGCCCTGCTGGCCGAGCTCGACCGGCCCTGCCTCACGCGCGCTTTTGCCGAGCTCTTGCGCGCCGCATGCGCCGGCGAGATCGCCGAAATCCTCGGGGATGCCTCTGCTGACCCGCGCACGGCCTACGAACGCCGCTGCGAAGCCAAGACAGCCGCACTCTTTGCCATGGGCCTCGAGATGGCCGGCCTGCTCGCCGCAGCGGCTGAGCCGCAGTTGGCCGCCCTGCGCCGTTACGGCCGCGAGTTCGGCCTGGCCTACCAGATCGTCGACGACGTGCTCGACCTGACCGTCGGCGAGGACGAGCTGGGCAAGCCCGCCGCCGCCGACCTGCGCCAGGGGCTGGCCACCCTGCCCATCCTCTGCTACCTCGAGCGCGCCACGGCGGCCGAGGACCCCGTGCGCGCCGTGCTCGCCGGCCGGCGTGACCCCGAGCGCGTCGAGGCCGCCGTCCAGGCTATCCGCACTTCCGGCGCCATCGAAGCGGCGCTCGATGAAGCGCGGGCGCACGTGCAGCAGGCGCAGGTGGCGCTCATGGGCTTGCCCGAAAGCAAGGCCCGGCGCATGCTGGGCGAGCTGGCGGTGTATGTGGTGCAGCGCAGGCGATAGCGTCGGGCTTCGCCCCAGGGCCGGCCACTGAGAGCCTATCCGGAAAGTCGCACAGCCTAGGGCCTTGTGCCCGTTTGCCCACGCCGTGACGCCAGTTGGCCTTCCGACGACGCCCACGAAGCCGCCTACGGCGGCCAAGGGGGGCTATGCTACGACTTTTCGGATAGGCTCTAGTACCACAACCGTACTTGGCGCTGCCACTGCTGGCCATCCGGGTAGCTGCCGGCTGACACGCTCCGCAGCCTCCCGGCCCTGGCCCGGAAGGGGTCTTTTTGGCGGGTTGGTCAGAGCCGTGGCCGCCCGCGGGCGGCCACGGCTCTGACCAACCCGCCAAAAAGACCCCCCAAAAGGC
>JAKPJZ010000059.1 GCA_029553955.1 Chloroflexota bacterium | reverse complement strand
CCCACTACAGTCCTCCCTTCGGGCACCCAACAAAACCACCGGCGAGGGTCGTTGCCCGCATCGCACCCTCGCGCGGCCCCCTGCGCTTCGCTCAGGGCAGGCTATGGGGCCGCCCCTGCTCGTGGCGTTGGGCGCAGTCTGACTGTTAATCTAACGGTTGATCGCACAACGTCGCAGGCTCGCGTCCAGACCAAAAGTGGAACACCGTTCTCAAAACATGTACAGTATACCGTGTCCCCACAGGTGTGTCAATAGCGTCTGTTGCACCTCCCTCCGCAGCAACTGCAAAATCGTGGACACAAGTCATGAACGTGTGGCGGCATGGAGAATGGTTGGATCATGCTCCCTGCCTGGCAACCAGCACCCACACTGGCCTCTTGCCAACAGGGCATGATGCGAGTGGTGTAAGCGTCCCATCATCAAGCACACGATAGGATGCGAGGCGCCCGGACTCGTGGCCAACGACAAAGAGATGCTTGTCATCGGGGTCAAGCGCCACAAAGTGGGGCTGGGCTTCTGTGGCAACGATTTGATTCAGCGTCAATTTGCCGGTGGTCGGGTCAACAGAGTAACAGGCGACACTATCATGGCGGCGGGTGAGCGCAAACAGGAATCTCCCCGAACGTGAGACCGTAATGCCGGAACAACTGGCATAGCCGTCGTACCCTTCAGGTGGCAGCGTAGATATGTGCTGCAGAGGCGCAAGCGTTCCATCCGCAGGATTCATCGAGTAGGCCGTGACGGCGCAGCCCTGCTCATTGGAAAAGTAGACGACATTCAGCGTGGGATGGTAACAGTAATGCCGTGGCCCACCGCCTCTTTCGCCTGGGATTTTGAAGGGAGTATTGGGTATGAGCAGCCCCTGTTCATCATCAAATCCGAACTGCAGGATCGTATTCGAAGCACTCGGCAGAATGTGCGTCGGGCCCATAACCGGGAGCCAGGTGTTTATGTTCACCTTGCTGGTGGTCACGTGGGGAAGAAAGGCAAAGCGATTCGAGGTATCGGTCAGAATGCAGTGTGCTCCGCCACCAGAATCGAACCACTGGGTTGCTTCCCCTATCTCTCCTCCCTCATAGATGCGATGAACAGCCACCTTGCCTGCTCTATAGTACGCCGACAGGAGGAACCGGGATTTCCTGTCTACAGACAAGTATGTCGGCGCATGCTCGAGAGAGACACTGTTGATAGGAGCAAGCTCGCCGCTGTTCCAATCGATCCGATAGCTGCGTAGCTTGACAAAGTCTGGCGCCGTATCCTTGGGATAACTCCTTGGGTGGCACCCGACAAAGAGGAAGCGCTTTCCAGGGTCAATCGCCAATGCCTCTGGCCCACCCAACACCTGGATTTCTTGGCGGACCTCGACAGCGCCGGTTTCGGCATCGAGTGTGCCGGCAAGGACTTTGTCCTCACCGGCGACGGCGACATACACAAAGATCGGCTTCAACGCGGTCACCTCGTTGGCCAAGGCTCACAGCGACTTTGCAATTACAGCCCTATTTTCGTTCCGGACTCTCTATAGTACTTGTCCGCCGCGGGATGAAGCATTACTGTCGGGACAGGCAGACTGGCCAGATTCGCTCTCCGTATGCAGGCCAGCGAATCGTCATAGTCCCTAAACGAACTTGCATTTTCAGCCATGAATTTGACAATCTCATAGGCTACTTCAGCATCGAACTCGGGACAGACGCCCCAAGAGGTCTGATTTGCCACTGCGGCCATAGGCGCACCGAATAGCTTGGCTGCGATGTGCAGGTAGCCGATCGGAGTTGCTTCCGATACCTTCTGAATCAGTGCCCTGTCAATGGCAATGACGCGCAATGCCTTCTGCGCCTGCAACTGTTTGATCGCAGCGGGCGGGATGTAGGGGTCCAGAGTCGTGTCGCCGAGCGTTTGGGCAGCGGCATCGATCGTGCCGGCGATCATGGCGTCGCAAGCCGGCGCCCAGCTCAGGTACTCAGTGCCCGCCGGCTTGATCGCGTGGGCGTTCAACAGGGCTTCAAAGACCGGGCCGGGCCCTCCCTTTGTGCCCACCGAAACCTTCTTGCCGTTCAAATCGTCCATCGTCTTGATGCTGGGATCGATAGTGACCAGCGCCATGGCATCCGCTCTGATCAGCGCCAAGAGCTGATACTGGATCGGCGACGAGAAGCGGCCTTGGCCTGTCACGATATCGTTATGGATTGTCGAATTGACACTAAAGATGCCCGTCCTGCGCAGGTTGGGATCTCGGGCAACCGTCTTCACGGCGTCCGCTGACTGGCCCGTTTCGACAACGACAGCTCTCAGCCAAGGATGCTTCTTGCTGAGCATATCGGCAAGGGCGCAACCGGCGATATGGGAGACCGTTCCAGGTGTTCCGGTATGAATCGCGAGTTTCACTTCATTTGGTCCTTGGGCAATCGTGGCGCTTGCAGAGCTAGACGAGCGAGCTTGAGGCACTCCAGCAACTCTACTTGCGTAGAGTTGCTGGAGTAACGCGGGAATGGACTATCGGACGTACTTGTCCAGCAGGTCCTCCCAGAGCTTGAGGTTGTCGCCCCTGGAGGTAGCCAGTTGGTCTGCCTGAGCGGCAATGTCTACACCGCTCACATAGGGCCCAACCTCTGCGCCTGCAGCCTGCGCGAGATCGGCCTTGAAGCCAGGATTGTCGTACACTTGCTTGAAGGCATCAGCCATGAAATCTACCCTGTCTTGCGGGGTCTCGGGAGGCATGAAGGTCGACTTGGCTTCTGTGAGGACCATGAGGTTCTCAAAGAAGAGCTTTTGCGACTCGTTCATGTCCTCGACCTTCACGACCTCTGCCAGGCAGGGGAGGTCAGGATAGGGGTCCGTCCGCTTCGTCCCGACCTGAAGCAGCGGCGTGATGAAGCCGTCCTTCTCCCCTACGACCGTGTTCTCGGAGCCCTGTACCGTTCCCTGGGCATCTCCCTGCTTGACGGCCAACTGCCTGCCGGCCGAGCCATCAAAGCCGGTGACAACCGTGGCATCCTCGAGGCCCAGGACCTCAATGGCAACGGCAGCCGCGATGGTCGGAAGGCTGGCCTTGTTGGAAAGGGCGAACTTGACTCCCTTCGCTGCCTTCAGATCATCAATGGTCTTGATGGCACCACCAGGCGTCACAGCCAGAACAAAGTTGCCGGACCCGATCCCCCCGAGGTATTCAAACTTGGTCATATCGTACTCGACGCTCGAGTCATTCGTCATGAATCCGGCCCAGAGCGTTCCCGTGGGCATGACCAAGATGGAAAGCCCGTCTGGTTTGATCTGCTTGAAGAACTGGTTCAGGATGATCCGGCCACCGCCGGCCGTCTCGTTCTGCACGACGTATTTCGCACCGGTGAGCTCGGCCAGGTACTTGGCCAACGTCCTGGCCATCAGGTCATTGTAGTTGCCGACTACCGAACCCGTGTAGATCGTAACCGTCTTGCCCTTGTAAAAGTCGGCCGCAGCCGATGCCGCAGGCGCAACTTCAGTGGGCGTTTCTGGGGCCGGGGCTGAGGTCGGGGCAGCGGCGGGAGTAGCTGGGGCCGCGGCGGGAGTCGGTGGGGCCGGGGTTGGGGTAGCGGCACAACCGGCCGTAGCTGTGCTGACCAGGGCGAGCAGGACAACGAGCACGATTCTGAGATTCGCGCTTGCCTTCATCTGAACCTCCTTGGTCCCTTCTTGTGAGTGCATCGGATCGTGGATACTGGCGCTAGACGCCGGACCGCTCCTGTTTCTCGGTTCCGGAAACCCTCACCCCCTCGCGTCGCTCCTTTCGCCGGCCTCGCGAATAGCCAGGTTGGCGCCGGTCCAAGTCCAGCCTCGCCAGCCGCACCGCACGATTTGGAACGCTGTTCCATAAACCAAGCACCAGTATATCACAACCGGGGGTCCTTGTCAACAGTGCGCATTCTATCGGACTTGTGCCACCTTGACACCTGGCGCAAATCGTGCTTTACTCTGGAAGAATAGGAACGTCGTTCCCAATATCCAAGCTCAGATTCCGCACCCAGGCGGGTTTTCCGCAGATCTACGCCGATAGAAGTAGAGCCGGCTCCCACGCCGCGGGAACCATGGACGCGGCAAGCCGCTGGGCTGGGCAGCATCCTTGGTGCGGGCTACTGCGGGCGATCCGGGTGCCTGCCGGCTCATCCGCTTCGCTTCGCCCCTTGGGCGCGGCAGTGCCCTGGAGTGGCAAGGGCTTGATAGGGGCCACTACGGACAAGTACGGTTGCAGTACTAGAACATCGGTCAAGTATAGTACTTACGCGGTCGACCTGCCTCCAGCATCAAGCCCCCCCACCCCTAGCCCCGCCCCCGGCGCGGGGGCGGGGAAACTGGAGGTTAGGGGGTTCAGCGGGCGCTTCGCGCGTCGCGCGAAGCGCCCGCTGAACCCCCTCTTAAGGACTCCCCCTTCCCGCTGCGGCGGGAAGGGGGCCGGGGGGATGGGCTCTATACGATGGCACTGCAGCGCCCTGCACGACCGCGTAAGTACTATCAACTAACAGACACTTTTTCAGAATTCTCCTAGGGGCCGCTCGACCCGCAGATCAGATCTCTTGGACAAACCGAACAGCGTGGCTGGCACTATGAGCTCTCGAGGCGGAGGCACATGTCATGAGCGAACCTGTATACCGAGTAGTCTGGCCGTTGGGGAGATCCACCTCTCAGGTGGTGTCGACGCAGCCTCGTCTTGCCGGTTTGGCAGGCAAGACTATCGGCGAGTTATCCCACGGCGGCTTTAGAGACCAAGAGATTCGCCCCATCGTTGAAGAGACACTGGCGAGACAGTTCCCCGGCATCAAGTTCATCGATCACACCGTGTTTGGGAACATCCACGGTCGAGACGAAGCCGAGGTCGTAGCCGCACTTCCCGAGAACCTGCGTAAACACGGCGTTGATGCGGTCATCTCGGGAATCGGTTCTTGAGGGAGTTGCACACCCGCAGTTGTGCGGGCAAGCGTTGCTGCCGAAAAAGCCGGCATCCCTACCGTGACGATTGTCGCGACTGGCTTTCTCGGCCAAGCGAAAGCCGTTGCCAAAGCTCTGGGTATGGCTAACCTGGGAATTGCCGAGTATCCCGGCATCATCATGATCCAGAGCAAAGAGGAACTGCGCAAGAATACCGAGGAGGTCTTGGCAAGAAACATCGTGAGAGAGCTCACGGAATCCGTAGCCAGCACAGTCAAGGTCCAGGAGCCAGGACTGGCAGATATCGTTGTCGAAGGCACGCTGGATGAGGTCCATGAGTACTTTGTGCGTAACCAATGGACAGACGGGCTGCCGATAATCCCCCCGACGTTGGAGCGAGTCCAGGCATTCCTAAGGTTTACAGACAGGAAACCAGATGACCTGATCGGGGTACTGGCGCCAGAGAACCGTGAGTCCACGATCTGGAACGTAGCGGTGAATGGAGTCATGGCTGGGTGCCGTCCTGAGTACATGCCGGTGCTCATCGCCATCGTAGAGGCCATTGCCGAACCGGATTTTCACCTCAGGGATGCGGGCGCTACACCAGGTTGGGAACCCATCATTGTCCTCAATGGACCGCTCGTCAAAGAACTGGACTTTAACTATGAATCTGGCGTCTTGCGCGCCGGAAGACAAGCGAACACCAGCATCGGGCGCTTTCTGAGACTCTACATGAGGAACGTCGCCGGATTGCGCATCGCTCCTGGGAGCACCGACAAGGGGAGTATTGGGCTCGGCCTGAACGTGGTCTTGGCGGAAAACGAAGACGTGGTAGACGAGCTCGGGTGGGAAACGTTCGCCGGCCAGCGTGGCTTTGGCCGGGGTGACAGCGTCGTGACCGTGCAAAGCGCCCTCAGCCCGACCATACCGATCTACAGTGCCGGTGATCGCGCAGCAGATCACCTGGATACACTCGTCGAAATCTTTGGCGGAACTTGTGCCTTCTGGTCACATACGGCGGTCAGGAAAGGAAAGTACTTCCCATTGCTCGTCCTTGGCCCAGGGGTTGCCCAAGTGATCGCCAGAGATGGCTGGACGAAAAGAGACATACAACAGCATCTTTTCGAACATACCAAGGTCTCGGCAAGGGCGTTGGAACAGCACGCCTGGCAGATCGGTTTCTCGGAGTTCGACCTCCATGCGCTCGTGGAAAGAGGGGTTGTGTCGCAAGCATACAGCCAATCCCATGATCCCGACAGACTCGTCCCAGCGTTTGTCAAGCCGGAATGGATAGGTATTGTGGTGAGTGGAGACCCAGGCCGGAACCAGAGCAAGGGATTTGTCCAAAACCACGACCAGGCACCGCCGATAAGCAAGAGGATTGTGCTGCCGGCTGATTGGCGAAGGCTCTTGGAGCAAGCCAAGAGGAGTCAGTAAGCATCGAGGGCGCGTGGGGCTCGGCGAAACGAGGCGCTGCCGAGCCACGCGAGCCTTGGCTCTGCGTGGACCTTGCCCGCGTCCTGGCCAGGGGCTCCCATCGGAGTACTGTTGAGGTTGCCCTGGCCAGGGCGCGAGCCAACTAGCAACCTGTCGGAGAGCTCGCTCATCCGCCTCAGCATCCCGGCCATTGCCGGGTGCCAGCTTTGCCCTCGCTCGGCTCTAGGCCTAGAGGGTTCCGCACCGAGGTAGCGCTTCGTGCAGGGCACGGAGCGTGAAAGCCGGTCGCCACCGGCGGGCCTCTCTCCGACAGGCTGTTAGGCTATCATGATCGGGGTCAATGGCTGAGCCACGCGAAAACGATGCCTGGATAGAGCTTGATCTCAAACAACACAGTGAATATCAGGTACACGATGATGAGCGGAGTAATCCCCAGTATGATCGATGTCCACCATCGATGCCCACTCTTCCACAGATAGAAGGCTATCCAAGCGGGCATAGCGACGGCGAAACCGAACACGTAGACAGCAGCAACCAACGCGGCGAACCAGACAAAAGCCCTGAACAGGCCGCGAAGCGTCACTCCGTCGTCTTCCTCGATCTCTTCTCCTTCTTCGTCGGTGGCCTTGGTGTGCTCGGATCCCGTTCTTAGATCCTGGACCAGAGCAAACGCGCTCAATACAATGGTGAACCCTGAGACAATCAGGGGCATTAGCTTGACGTTGAGTTCGCGATAGCCAAGCGAGGTGACAAAGACCACCGTCATCACGATCAGCACAATCACCAAGAAACACGCGGTTGGGCTAATCTTCTTCATTACGCTCCCCCCTCCAAGGCAGCCTTGCTCCCACGCAGCCGTACGAACAACGCCTTAGCGGGGCCCCAGAGAACAGAGATGATGATCAACGCGGTAAGCACGATGCTGATGGGTGAAGACATGAAAAAGCCCAGTCCATACAGGTTCACGGAACGGACCATGTACCTCTCGAACAGGTCGCCCAACACAAAGCCCAGGATGATCGAAGGGGCTGAGAAGCCAAGACGCTTGATGGCCAACCCGAGTAGCGCGGTGAGGCCGATGGCGATGATATCCATAGGGTACTCGCGGGTGACGTAGGCGCCCAGAACCATCAGGGGAAGGAGGAACGCAAAGAGATAGTGCGGTGAGACCCGCGTGATCTTGACCAGCAACGGGGCGCCAAAGAAGCAGATGACCGCGGCGATGAGGGTGGCCAGGGCCATCGAGAGCAGCATCTCAAAGGCCAGCGCCGTATGCTGGATCACCAGCATGGGGCCAGGCTGAATGCCCGTCATGAAGAACGCTGCCAAGAAGACGACCATGATTGAGCTGCCGGGGATCCCGAAGACCAGGGTGGTCAGCAGGTCTGCCGAAATACAAACACCTCTGGCGGATTCGGGTGCAACGATCCCTTCGGGAGATCCTTTTCCCATCTCGTCCGGATTCTTGGAGGCCTGTTTGGCTTGCGCATAGGCGATCCACACTCCCGTGTTTGAACCGAGAGCGGGCGCAATGCCCACCAAGTATCCCAGCAGGGTCCCTCGCAACCAGACCAGTTTGTGCTTGAGCAGTACCTCCTTCGCACCTCTCCACACTTCGCTCAGCTTGCCGGCCGCCACAGAGCCGGGAGGCGCGATGCTCACACCCGCTGCCCTGAGTTCCAGAAGAGTCGGCACGGCCAGAATGCCCATCAACACGGTGGCCGTCTCGATGCCATCATACAGGTACAGGTTCCCAAAGGTCAGTCGTTCCACACCGCTGGCGGCCTGAGAGCCCACACAGGCCATGGTCAAGCCAATCCCCGCGGATATCAGTCCTTTGACCCGTGAGCCTTTCGTCAGGACAGCCAAGAAAAGCAGCGCCAAGACGATGATCAGGAGCATTTCCGGCGTCTTGCACGCCATCAGTATCGGGGCCATCAGTGGGATGACCGGGATGGAAAGCAGTACGCCGGCCACCCCCGACAGCACGCCCGTCCCAAGCGCAAGGCCAAGAGACCGGCCAGCCTCGCCTTTGCGCGTCATGGCAAAGCCGTCGAGCACCGTAGCGGCGTTTGGATTGTCACCCGGGATACCCGTCAAGACCGAGGTGATCGAACCGCCCAGACCCGACACAGCCATGAGTGCGCATAGGATCGGCATGACCAGTGTCGGGTCTGCGCCAAACAGGAACGGCAGCAGCATGATGACGCACAAGCCACCGCTGATCGCCGGCAGCACGCCCACAATGAGCGAAACGATGGTTGCGGCCAGAACCACCAGGAAGACCTCTGGCCGGAAGAGATTGGCTAAAGCTTCGAGCAGAGCTGGGATTGTCTGCATTTCAGTCGCTTTCCCTGTGCAAGACGACGACCGTTAGGGTTCGCTTAGCGGTGGCCCTCATGTTGAGCTCCTTTGATCGTCTTTCAGCCGCCCTTCGGCAGAGCTACCTGCCCTAGACGCTGATGATAGGCACTGGACATCTCCTATCTTCGCTTCTCTACAGCCTGGCCTCCTCTCACCGCTCACCGCGCACGCCCCTCTGAAGTGTCTGGCCGAGGTATGAGGCCACGAATGACACGAATCATCCAGGCCAACTCTCCATTCGTGGCCATTCGTGGCCCCCCCCGGTCGGCCCCGGGCCGCGCTCGCATAGCGCCCAATCAACTTGAAAGTATTCAGAAGCTGCTCTGGTATTCGGCCCTCGAGACGAGTCTGACGATGAAATTGGCCTTGGTATGGACGACGCCATCCTGGTTCTCGCCCCACACTTCCAGCTCCACCAGGTGTTCGCCGTTCTCGACGAACTTTCTGGCCACCTTGCCCTTGACCCAGGTCATGTCGCCAAGGAAGTTCATGCGGCGGTCTTGAGAGTCCATCACCTTCACAAAGGCGTCGTCGCCCATCCAGTCGGTGACTCCATGGACCAGCATCATCTCGTTGTGGATGCCGCCCACATTGGCGTAGGGCACTCCAAACAGCCGGGCTGCGTGATCCTCATAGTGCCAGTCGCGGCGGAAGCGGTACTCGCCCGTCTCCGGGTCGATCGGATGGTGTTGGAGGTGCTTGCGCATGGCTGCCCACTTGATGGCGAACGCGTAGGTATAGCAGCTCACCACCGTGCGCGCGCAGGCGTCGCAGACGTCGTAGGGCCCCTTGACGACCGGGCGGATTGCCTCGCCCTCGACGACGTCCTCCCAGTAGCGCGTTTCGGCGCCCCGCCGCCCGACGCCGGCGAGCTGCTCTTCGTACCCTTGGTGGATGATGTCCAGCTCTTCTTTGCCATAGTGGTGTCTCTTCTTATCGGCGTAGGGCTTGTTGTCGCGCCGCTCCCTCTTGCTAGGAGGCGTGGCCAGGTAGATGTTGCGCCCAGTGGCGATGGCCGCAATCTCGTCCCTCTGATTGATAAAGTACCGCGGCACGCTCTCGATGAACATGCGATACGCTTTGCCGCGGGTTTCCTTCTCTTCAAAGCCCATGTACTTGTCATAGATGTGAAATTCGTCGCCTGGACGTATGGGCCTCAGGTATTCGTGCTTGTTGCCCGCGGCCAACCGGGCCACGCCCGGCACCCTCAAGCGCCCTCCGAAGGAGGAACCAAACGAGATACAGGACTCGAACGTGGGGGGTGCGATGATGCCGCCCCAACGGGTGCCGGCGGCATACGACGGGTCGCGCCAAAAGGGGCTCGGGTCGCCGATGGCGTCGGCATAGTGCCTGATGAGGTCCTCCGTAACCAGCTTGTAGTTTATGCCCCGCTCGTACTCATTGTCCATGAGGATATGGGGCGCCGCTGGGGTCTTGATCTCTCCCCGGCCCTCATTGAACCGCGCAATGTGCTCGTCGAGCCTCTTGTTCCATTCTTCGTCGCTCAAGCTGTCCCAGTCGAATGCCGAACCATGCGCTGACATCTCTCGCCTCCCCTTTTCTGCTATGCGCTACTGCCGCTGCGGCGCTGCCAGCGCTGGCAGCGCGATGCCTTCAGTCAGCGGCTACCCTATCCCTGACGATCACCAAGCTCACGTCCTCTTGGCGGTCCTCAACAGTTCTTCCCAGTTCGACGGCAACTGTATCCTCTTGCTTACCGGATAACCGATGTATCCATTGTTGGCACAGATCAAGACATGGTCTCTATCCGCGTCGCCACTCACCACGATCAAGAAATCGTCGGGGCAAGAGACCATCTGAATGTAGCGGTTCAGGTCTCTGGAGGTGCCCAACTGTTCCGGCCAATTGCCGGCATCAATGCCCTTGTAGAAGCGGTCAACAATCATGCCGCTCAGCCTGCTGACCTTCAGCCTGGCATGCTCATAGAAGTGCTGCTTCACCATCGCTTTGGTGTAGCCGGCATCGGTCAACACCTTCAACACGGCGGGCGTGAGCACAATCGTGGGCCGTGTTCTCATCCCTCTGAAGAAGAACTGGATGAACAGATGGTTATCGGCCATGCGTGCTTCGATGTTGCGGAGGATCTGCTCTGCGGTTGGCGCTCCCACTTCGATCGCCTGGGTCTTTTCCGTACAGGAAGTGATGGTGACGACATCATCCCCTGCCTGGAACCCCTGGTCAACGCTCAGCGGCTCCCAGCCCATGCTGGCCACGGCATCTTCATTTTCCGCCAGGACGACCCTAAAGTTGCTCCCGAAACATCCCTTGTCGGTCTTGTGGGGCAAAAAGCCGGCCACGTTTCTCAGATACAGCCGCCAGAAACGGCCGATGCTGGTGTTCGCCAGGAACCCGGGCCGGAGCGCTCCCTGGGTGTAGTTGAACTCCAGGTCCTTGATGATCGTGCCGTTGATGATGATCAGGGTCTCGGTGCCGGGCGTATGCCCAAGGTGCTCCTGCCCGAATTCCGGGTCAGCCATCGCTTCGACGATGGCGAGCAACACAGGCATATACTCTGGGCGGCAGCCGGCCATCACCCCGTTGACGGCAACGTTCCATACAGTCGCCTCACGGTTGTCGGGCAACAGCGCTCCAAGAACGGCATCGGCAGGGCGCTCAGTGAACTGGAGGAATCGCTCCACCTTGGCCACTGTAGGCGGCACAATGGGCAGACCCTCGCTCCACTCGCGATCGTAGAAGAACTCGTTGACCTCTTCGAAGGTGCCTTCAAAGACGATATCTCTCAGCCCCGGTTCCTTGGCCGGCCTGGCCTCCGGCGGCTGTACCGTCAGGCCCTCGATGACCTGGTCGAGCATGATCCCGGCGGCATTCGCTTGCACCTGCTCAATAGTCGCCAGGTTGAGATGACCGGGATGGACGGCATAGGGCAGGTTCGGTATGCCCATACCCTTGGCCGACAGACGACCTTGCGTCAAAAAGCCGTCGCAGACAATGCTGACCGTAGGAATGCCCAGTTTCTCGACCAGGATGCTGGCCCGCGTAACCGCGGGCGTGCAACTGCCTCAACAACCGACCCCGCAGATCACGGCGTCACAGCCGAACTGTCTGAGCTTTTCTGGGAGGGCGGCAAGCACCGCCTTCTCGTTCGCCCCGTGGATTTCGCCGAACTCCCGCCAACTGACGAATCTGATCCCGGGGTATCGTTTCGCCAGTTCCTCCTCAAAGACCTGGAAGATCACGTCGCCTTTGAAGATCCAGTCCCACAGCTCGCAGACGACTTTGCCCTCCAGCGTATCCAGGCGTTTCGCGAGCCTGCCACCCGACTCGCCCCGTTTGCCACGAGGCCATACAACCTCATATGCACTCGAGTCCTTCACAGAGCCAGCCTCCCACTCATCTGGTGGCGACTTGCCGTCGCAGGCTCAAGTACGACAACCGTTTGCTTCCAAGACCCAGGCGATGTCCGGGCCCAACGCTTCGCAGAAGACCGGAGCAAATCCTTTTTGGGGGTTTTGGAGGTTGTCTGGCGCCGTCGGCCCGCCCGCGGGCGGGCCGACGGCGCCAGACAACCTCCAAAACCCCTACCCGGGATAGCGCCGGGAGAGCGCGGGGCAACTGAGCCGGCTGTTGCCGAGTGCCATAGCGCCAAATACGGTTGTCGTACTAGATGCCCAGGTCCTCGCCGACCAGGATCACGCAAATGCGCCCCTGCTCCGGCGGCTGGCAGCCGTCGATGATGGCGGTATACCGGCAGACTCGCCATTCGTGAAAGCAATCGGTGCACTTGCCCAGCTTGACGCAGGGGCGCGCGATAGCCTCGGCCTGCCGATGCTTGTTATAGTGCCGGATGGAGTTGATCGGCGAGACCACGTTGTGGATCCTGTGCAGAGCTTCTTCGACGTCGGTCACGATCTTGTTGCCGCCGGCCACGACCAGGACCTTCTTGGGGCCGAACATCATCGCCGCGACTCGGTTTCCGGCCCCGTCGATGCTGACCAGGGTCCCATTCAGCGTCAGTGCGTTCGTACTGGTCAAAAAGATGTCGGAGAACAGGGCTTCGCGCTGCAGCTTTCTCCGCTCCTCCCGTGGCAGATGCAGGCCCTCGGCGTCTGTCTGCACCGGGTTGATGACTCTATTCTGACCGCGCCGTGCCAGCGCCTCGATAACACCGAGTTGGTTCAGGGTGACCGAATCGCCACGGCCGACAACAGCTCCGGGAGGAATGAGCGACATGACGAGGTCGAGGGCCTGCTGGCGGTTAGGCACAAAGTGCCCCTCCATGTTCTTCCTTTGCAGGTTCCTTATCGCGGTTCTCGCGCGGCTTTCGTAGAACTGGCTCAGCTCGATGCGGATGATAGTATCATCAGCCATGAGGCGATCACCCCATTATGGAACAACGTTCCAAGTTTTTGCATTGTAGCACGAGTGCGCACCTTTGTCAAGAGGCCGAGCCTTGGAGTCTATCCGAAAAGTCACCTAGTCTGGGGCCTTGTGGCCGTTTGGCAACGTCCACAAGGGGCTAGGCTACGCGACTTTTCGGATAGGCTTTTGGTGCACTCTAGCGCCCGGCCCGAATGCACGCCACCTCATGGCCGCTGCCGACGTTACTCAGCTGAGGGATGGTTTCCTTGCATTCGAGAGTAGCTTCGTAGCAGCGTGGATGAAAGGGACATCCTGGAGGAGGGTTCAGTGGGCTGGGCACTTCTCCCCTGAGGAGGATGCGTTCTCGCTTCTCCTCCACAAAGGGATCGGCGATGGGCACGGCCGATAGCAGCGCCCGCGTGTATGGGTGGAGCGGATTGTCATACAGCGTATCCGAGTCGGTGATCTCGACCACGCGGCCCAGATACATCACGGCGATGCGGTCGCTGATATGCCTGACGACGGAGAGATCGTGTGCAATAAAGACGTACGTCAACCCTTTCGTGCCTTGCTGCAGCTCCTTCAGCAGGTTGATGATCTGCGCCTGGATCGAGACGTCCAGGGCCGAGATCGGCTCATCACAGATAATCAAGGAAGGATCGCAGGCCAGAGCTCTGGCGATGCCGATGCGCTGTCGTTGCCCACCGCTGAACTCGTGAGGGACGCGATCGATCATGCTCGCGTCGAGGCCGACCCGACGAAAGAGATACTCAACCCTTTCCTGATATTCCGCCTTGCTTTGTACCATGTTGTGGATGATCAACGGTTCGCCGACGATGCTGCCGGCACTTTGGCGGGGGTCCAGTGAGCCATACGGGTCTTGAAACATCAGGGACATTCTGCGGCGCAGCCTTCTCATCTGCCCCGATGATAGTGTGAGGATATCCTGGCCTTCGAAAAAGACTTGCCCGGCGGTAGGCTCGATCAGCCTCACAATACCACGACCGAGTGTCGTCTTGCCGCAGCCGCTTTCTCCGACCAACCCCAAGGTCTCACCGACGTGCACCTGCAAACTGACGTCGTCGACCGCTCTGACGTCGGCGACCTTTCTTCTCAGCAGGCCCCGGGTAACCGGGAAGTAGACCTTCAGTTGCCTCACGTCGAGTAGCGTGTCATGTCCCCTCGGCTTCATGACTCCATCTCCTCGAGATTGACGAAACAAGCTGCCAAATGGCGGCTCCCGACAGTAGTCAGAGCTGGCCAGTGCGACTTGGCGCAGCGCTTGATGCGATACGAGCACCGAGGCAAGAAAGCGCAGGTCGGCGGCATCCTGATCAGGTTGGGCGGCAAGCCCTCGATCGGGACCAGCTTGACGTCTCGGGGTTGATCCAGCCGTGGCACGCTCTTCAGCAACCCGACGGTGTAGGGATGGCGGGGGTGAGCGAACACCTCCTTGGTAGGGCCGGCTTCAACGATCCTGCCGGCATACATCACATAGATTCTTTGGGCATAGCGGGCGACCACGCCCAGGTTGTGGGTGACCAGCACCAACGAGGTGTTGAAGCGATCGACCAGATCCTTCATCAATTCCAGCAAGACGGCCTGGGTGGTGACATCGAGGGCGGTCGTCGGTTCATCGGCGATGATCAACTTGGGATTACAGGAAAGCGCCATCGCAATCATCACCCTCTGCCGCATACCGCCGCTGAATTGGTGTGGATAGTCGTCGATCCGTCTCTCGGCATCGGGGATACCAACCATTGTCAGTAGTTCAGCAGCTCTCCTTCTGGCATCGGCTTTATTGAACCCCAGATGCAATTGCATGCCTTCGGAGAGTTGGTCATTGACAGTCAGCACCGGATTGAGCGAGGTCATCGGCTCCTGAAAGATCATGGCGATCTTGGAGCCGCGCACGGACCTCATCTCCGGGCCATTGCGCTCATGCTTCAGCAGGTCCTTGCCTTCGAACCAGACCTCGCCACCGATGATGCGGCCCGGGGGATGCGGGATGAGCTGCAAGACGGACAACTGCGTCACCGACTTGCCACAGCCGCTTTCACCCACTATGCCCACGATCTCGTGTTCATCGACATGATACGTGACGCCGTCGACGGCCTTGACTACGCCGGCTTCGGTGTCGAACCGCGTCTGCAGGTTGTTCACTTGCAACAGAGTTGCCATGGTCTCTCCCGTAACCGGGGCTCTTGTTCAGGAGCCAGCATCTGAAGACGTCAGCAGCAGTCCATTGTGGTAGCAGGCGTCGCACTCACCATTCCTTTTCCCTGCACACTGCCCTTCACCCTACAGCTTGCCCCTCAGTCGTGGATCCAGCGCGTCGCGGAGCCCGTCGCCCACCATGTTGAAGGCAAAGACCACCAGCATGATAGCCAGGCCGGGAGCCAAAGACAGCATCGGCGCCCGCTGTAGGTAGTCACGGCCGTCAGAGACCATGGCCCCCCAGGCCGGGGTGGGCGGCGTAATGCCAATGCCCAAGAAGCTCAAGGTTGCTTCGGCCAGGATGGTCGTGCCTAGCCTCAAACTGAACTGCACAATCAGGGGCGAGAAGCTGTTCACAAAGAGATGGTGAGCGATAATGCGCAGGTCGTTGGCCCCGAGGGACTTGACGGCCAGGATATAGTCGTTCTCCTTCACCGAAAGGACCTGTCCAGCCATGAGGCGAGCATACTGCGGCATCATGCTGATGCCCAGCGCGAGGATGATATTCCTCACACCCCCGCCCAGCAGCGCCGCGATCACAAGGGCCAGCACCACCACTGGGAAGGCCATCAAGGCGTCAATCAAGCGCATAACAACGGCATAGATCGCACCGCCGTAGTATGCGGCTACGCCTCCCAGGATCATGCCGACCACGCTGGCGAGGCCCACCGACAGCAGGCCCACCACCAGGGAAGTCCTGGCGCCGCAGATGAGGCGGCTCAACGTATCCCGTCCGTAAGGATCGGTGCCGAGCCAGTGGTTCCCGCTGGGACCCTGCAGACGTTCGCTCAGACTGATCTTGACAGGATCGTACGGGGCAATCCATGGGCCGATAATCGCTATCAGCACCAGGAAGGCGATGATCACAGTTCCAAAGAGCACCACCCCCCGGGAAAAGAAGACCCTTCTGAACCTGCGCCATTCGGTGACGCGAGGCGGGATCTCACTGATTTCCGTACAGGCAATCCCATCACTGGCCATTCTTCTCTCCTATTGGAAGCGAATTCGGGGGTCGGCCCAAGCATAGGCCAGTTCGATCAGCAAGTTGGCCAGCACCACCACTGCCGCAATGATCAGAATGATCCCCTGCACGAAGGCATAGTCCTGACTCTGCACCGCGTTCACGAGCAGGCGGCCCATGCCGGGAATACTAAAGACCGTCTCGATCACCGTTGATCCGCCTACGATCCCACGAATGCTCAAGCCGATGGTAGTGATGACCGGGATCAGGCCGTTGCTCAGGGCGTGTTTCAGGATGATCACATTCTCGGTCAACCCCTTGGCCCGGGCGGTCCGCACATAGTCTTGGTGTATCACTTCCAGCATGCTGGAACGGGTCTGCCGGGCCACAGCGGCGATGCTGCCGATTGAGCTACAAATGACCGGCATGACGAGCCGCCGAAAGTGCATCCCCACATCCTCAGAGAGAGGAGTGTACCCCATCACTGGCAGCCATCCCAGGTGAAGGCCGAATACCAGCATCAGAATCAAGCCGAGCCAGAAGACGGGGATGGTGATGCCCACGTTACTCAGAGAGACGACGAGTTGATCCATCCACTGGCCGCGCCTGACCGCGCTGACAATTCCCAGGGGCACTCCAATTACCGCACTCAGCACAATTGACCACATACCGATCTCGAAGGTGATCGGCAAACGCCGGAAAATCTCCTTCGCGACCGGGGCGCGGGTGAAGATTGAGGTGCCCAAATCGCCTCGGAAGACCCCCACGAGCCAGTCAAGATACTGTACCGGCATCGGCCTATCCAATCCGAACTCATGGCGTAACTGGGCTATTTCCTCTTCACCGAGCCCCGAGAGTGTATTCTCAAAGACAAGCAAGTAGATCGGATCACCGGGCAAGAGTCGAATGGCCAGGAAGATCAGCAGGCTGACCAACAGCAGAACGACTACTGATTGCAGTACCCTGCGAATGATGAATGTTGTCACACCTGACTCCCTTGCTAGCCGCTAGACAGACGCCGTTGTCTGAGCTGGTCTGAAAACAGCCGCCAGGCGCCGCGTAGCATAGCCCCCTTGGCCGCCACAGGCGGCTTGTGGGCGTTTTCGCCGTGCGTTGTGCCCAATCGGTCATGGGGGACTGGTCCGCCTTGTTTCGTCCTCGCCGATATCTAGTGTGACGACCGTGCTATCGGAGCCCAAATCGCTCCAACCGAGCTAAGGAATGGACAGACCCTCTAGCCACTCTAGCACCTCTGCGAGTGGCAACACATCCGCGTGCTTCTGATGCAGATCGAAGAGGCTGACCTTGTGCGATACCTGTCCTCTATCGAAGCAGCAGTCCTCTACCACGGTGGTAAGGAAGCCATAGTCGGTGGCGTCCACCGCAGTAGCCCGCACGCAGCCGCTCGTGGTGCAGCCACATATCAACAGTGAATCCACCCCTAGTGCGTGAAGGTGGCCTAACAGGGGTGTCTCAAAGAAGAAACTGGGCCTGGTCTTCGTCAACACCACATCGTTCCCTTGTGGTGCGATCTCATCCACGATCTTCTGGTCCAGATTCCCCAGGGAACCCGCTTCTGGCACTGCTCGTCGGTTCTTCCCCATCCGCCCGCGCGGCAATGCTTCCTTCTCTCTGCGGCCAATGCTGTAAAAGACTGGGATCCGTTTCGGCCGCGCAACCTCCAGCAATTGTCGAATCTTGCTTACCGCTTCCCAGGCCTCGAGTCCGCAGCTACGGCTGAATTTGGCGACCGATTGCAGAATGGGCTCCGGCTTATCGCCAGTGAAGTTGTAGGTTACGTCAATTATGAGCATTGCGGGGGTCCTGCCAAACCCCACTCTCTGGCCATACCCAGCGGCCTCGTAGACCAGCCTGTCCCTCTCTGTCACCACATCATCCCATATCCTAGCCATGTCAACTCCCTCCGCCATTCTGTGTTTGTCAGGATATGCAGAAACGCCATTCGCGCTGTCACAACTGAGTAGACAGGTGGTGTTCTCCTGTGCTGCAGGCTCATTCGCAATGCGCCTCGATCTCAGTACTGAGCCGCCCATTCCGCTTCAGATTCGCCTGCTTGACCACGACTCGGCAAAGCACGCGACGCACGTCATCTGACGGCGCAATGTCAACGGGCATGGTGACGCGGGGAAACCGAACATCCATGAACGAGAGGAGTCCGTTCTGGAGTCCCTCCCGTTGTGAAGGGACTCCAGAACGGGTTCAGACTGTGCGAGCTATTACCCAGTCTACTGCTCTATCCAGGTATCAGCCGGATTCCAGAAGTGGATCGAATAGGCCTCGAGATCCGTATGGACCTGTGAGTGATAGGCGCAGTTTCGCGATTCGACGACCACGGGGATAAAAATGGCTTCCTCCTGAACATACCGGACCAACTCTTCGCTTAGCTTCTTCTCTGTAGCTGCGTCACGTGCCGCTGCGACTTTTGCCAGCCGATCTTTGTACTCCGCAGGAACTAACGTGCTGGAGGCGTTGAGTTTATGAGGTCCATCGATCTGCAGCGCCGTCACGTAGCTCGGGCTATCTGTCGTTAGCCCTTGAAGGAGGACGCCATTTTGCCAGCCCTCCCGTCGGAGCGAGCTCAATGTGGCCGAGTCCGGTTTTTGCACCTCGGCATCGATCCCGACATTCGCAAGGTAGGCCTGAATGGCGATCAGCAGCTCGTCATCGATGCTGCGCACGGAGTAGATGGTCATTTTGAAGCCATCGGGATAGCCGGCTTCGGCCAGCAATTCCTTGGCTTTCTTGGGGTCGAAGTTGCGCGCATTCTCTTCGGCGACAGGACACCCCAGGTGGATGGATGCGCAGGGCCCCACGGTGGCCGACCAGGTGCCGTAGCCAAACGCATCCGCGATCGCCCGCTTGTCGATAGCATGTTCGAGAGCCCAGCGGACCTTCTTCTTGGCAAGAGGGGAATCGGGATTGACGCTATCAGGTTGCATCACTCGGGCAAGCCCGGGGCAGGTGTTGACCTTATGTCCCGCCGCCTTCAAATCCGGGGCGTTTCTAGCGTCGAGATAGTCCCACATCTGCGCCTCGCCGCTCAGGAACGCGGTCCGTGCCGTGTTTTGGTCAGCCGCTACGAGGTATTCCATACCATCCAGGTAGGGCTTGCCCTCGTCCCAGTAGTCGGCGAACTTTTTGAACACCGCCTTCGTGTCCACCTGAAACTCCTCGAGCACAAAGGGGCCGGTGCCAATCAGGTGGGTGGCGACATATTCGTCGGAGCGGCCCTCGACGGAGGCGGGTGATATCATCATCCCATTCTTCCAGGACATGTGAACGAGGAGCGAATTGCTGTATTCTGAGAGGTTGAACCTCACCGTGTATTCATCTACCACGTCGATCGAGGTGATGACCTTCAGTTCTGCGCTCTGGTCTCGGATCACATCCACGTTCCACTTGACCGCTTCAGCATTAAAGTCGGTGCCGTCGTGGAACTTGACGCCCTTTCGAAGCTCGAACGTGATCGACGAGCCGTCCTCGGCGATCTTCCAGCCGGTAGCCAGTTTGGTGGGCGCCAGCCCCTCCGATGTCACGCCCACCAGGGTCTCCACGACAGGGAAGAGATAGTCCGGAATGGGAGCACTCGCTTTCAGGTTGCCCATGGATGGCGGAAGCTGTTTGACAAGAATGGTCACAGTACCGCCAGACTTGGGCGTATCGACCGGAGCAGTAGTTGGAGCAGAGGTGGGAGCGGGTGCGGCATCGGTGGGAGCGGGTGCGGCAGAAGTAGTCGCGGGCACAGCAGTGGGAGCGGGCGCAGCCACGGTGGCGGTTGGCTGCTGACTGCCGCAGCCGACCAGCATTCCTGAGAGCACCACAACTAGGGCCAGGCCCGAAATACCAATGCGCCTCTTCATCGGTGTTCTCCTCTCCTTGGGAAGTTGAGCATCTTCGACTACAAGCGTCAACCCGGATTTGAGAGTCGAGCCTAAGGTCACCTCCTTTCGCCTTGGCGCGACCGCGCCTGATCGTTGGCGCCTAGGGTGGCGGTGAAGTGTATGGTGGATGATATCTCAGATAGTGGTGCCAAAGCACTCGGGCCTTGACAAAAAGGGCCATCGCGTACATTCCCTTTGAGGCGTTGCGCTGGCAATCCTGAAAAGAGATGCAACACGATGGCCGGGCAGAACATGGCGCTGATCGGAGTATCTGCGCAAGTTCGGAGCGAGAGGCGCCTCGGCTTTGCAGATGGGCGCGCGCCTGATGAGCCCATCCCTCACGGAAATCAGCGGCGGCTGACGGGCTGAGCGTCGCAGCTTCAGCCACGAGTCCATGCGCAAGCGCACTGCATCGTGACCGCTGCCGAATAGCAGGCCACACCCGGTGCGGCTGCCGCTTGTACATAGAAAGGGGACTCTCAACGCGCCGGCCCATGAGGATGCACACGTCCTTTTGCACCACTTGACGAGACACTAGCGCTTACCGTCGACAACAGCCAGAAGATCAGTCTCGTAATGGCTTGGTGAATTCGCCCACGAAGCACATCTCATCCCCGTAGTAGAACTCGTTCCCGAACCTCCCCTCTATTGTTATGATCTCTCCACTTCGCAAATGCTCTGCCAAATCGCCATTGCTGAACGTGACGATCAGGGTGTTTCCATCTACCTCTGCCGACTCAGCGGGCACACCTTGGGACTTGATGGACTCGGGCTGGATATCCTGCAAGTAACGGCTGTCCATCGCCTTGGGGAATGAAATGACGGCCTGTACTCTGTTCCCGCTCGACTCCATCTTGTCGACCGTCGCTGCTACGGGAGCATTGACCGGCAGTGTGATGTAGGAACTGCGAGTCGCATCCCGATAGAAGCTGACGACCGGCGCAGGATCTAGTACTGGGGTTATGGCTGGGGCGTTTCTTCTCGGAATCGCTACACAGGAGATAACTAGCCTGATGCGATGCCCTGCTCCAAAGTTGTAGGCGAGTGGCGCCATGTCAAACACCAGCTCGACCGGCTCTCCTGGAGTGAGCGGTTGGTAGTCTTCGGCAAAACACCGGTGATAAGGAAGCCCTGAATTGTTGAACGGCGGGTCGTTGAGCGCCCGAAGCGATGCTCTTATCTGGCCGTCCTCCGTCCCCGGTATTCGAGTTGCATTCCCGTTCTCATCAACGTCGTAAATGAAAGCCAGAAAATCGTTGTCGGTGGCTGTCGAAGAAATCCAGAGGTGAACTACCGGATTGCCGCTCACGTTCGTATCTGAGGTCAGGGCATCGGTGGTGTAGGTCATGCCCTTCTGATCACGATTGGCAGCCGTAACGGTGTAATCGACGGCATATCGATCATGAGCATCGGCGACTGTAGGCGCGCTTGTGCTGAGCGTCCCATTATTGACACCAGAGTGATAAACATCCGACGGGCCAGGTGCTCCAAAGTAATAGTCTACACTCCTGTCATTTGGCAGCGGCCACTGATAGGCAAATCGCCACGCCTCGTCCTCCGAAGCAGCATTGATCAGATAGTAATAAATGGGAGGTTCATCCATGATCCCATTTTCAATGCCCTTCAGCCAGTAATCAAACCAGCGAAGTTCTTCTGTGGTGATATTGAAACCACTGGTAGGTTCGGCCTTGTAGTCGGTGCAATAGGTACAATGGGCCCCTGGTGCCAGAAGCGTCTTCGATGGGTTCGAAAGAGAGTTCAGCTTGATGATTACCCCACTCTTAGCCCGATAATCTTCACCCCAGTTTGCCGACTGGTAGAACGGAATACCGGCCTCTTGAATCTGGGGGAAATGAGTGAAGGTATTCACCACCAGGTGGTACTGAAAACCTGCCTTGCCAAGAAGGACCTCCATCCAAGGGGAAGTGCTGTCACGGAAGGGCATGGTACCCGGCACCGAGTTCCAACGGTGCTCATCCTTGACTTCATTCATGCCCGGTCCCAAGTTCCAACGGTGCTCGTCCCTGGCTTCATCCAACATCGCCCCAGTGGTATCTTCATCAACAGGAACCGCAGCATCATCCTGTGCCGGTGGTTCACTGGCAGGATAGGCCGGCGGGTCCTGGGGTGTCGTAGCCGTAACACCATTGATATCATAATACTCACTGGGTGCGCATAGGGGCATAATGGCCTTGAGGTGCGGCGGCTGGGTTGCCGCTGCCTGCCATTGGGAGTGGCCGGTAGCAGAGCAGCCCCACATGCCGATGTTCCCATCGGACCACGGCTGTGCGGCGAGCCATTCAGTTATGTCGTAGGCATCCCAGAATGCCTCAGGCTGCCACATCTGCCGTCTTCTTGGGCTAATGGCCCACCCGTACGAAGCATAGCTACCTCTCATATCCACAGTAACGACGACATAGCCATACTTCACCAGAGCTAGACCCTTCGCGGCGCCCGGGTAGTCTTCATCGGTCAACCTGTCTTTGGCAAACGTATAGTTGCGGCCGGTCGACCAGTGTTTGACAATCCTCCGATTATACCCAGTATGCATCCAGACTACTGGTAGTTTCTCTTCAACTATCTCCCCGTTCAAGGTGGGGCGAATGATATCCACGGCCAATCTGGTGCCGTCTCGGACGGCTACATGCTGCGATGCTACTCTGTACCCGTCGTAAAGAACTTGGGAGTAACCACTGTACTGACCCGGCCTTGATACCCTATCCTTGGCAACCGATGTCGTGTGCTCTTTCACTTGTTCTCCTCATTGTTCGGAAGCTGGCAGTCCTTGGGTCTCTTCCTCTGGTGATGGCTGATACTGCCAGTAGCTGAACGCGGGTCAGCAGTGAAGCACAACAGCACTCGCTGTTTTGGAGACACCGTTCCAATTCTGCGCCATTATACCACATAATACAGAGAATGTCAACGGTCGTGAAAACGGGTGCATCTCGAGTTTGGAACAGATTCTGGTAGAATAGGGTATTGCGGATTGGCGGTCTTTGCCCAGGTCGCGGGGGGAGGGGACCGCATGACTCTGGAACCTGGCCGCAGAACACTCGAAGTCATGGGATGGTGCACTGGTATCACGCGAGTGAACACCTTGGCAGCCCAGATCATGAAAGGTGGGGAAAAGCTGCGGCCGATCGATGGCTCAGACAGATACTGCTATCGAGGCGGCCGCTTGCCATAGCTGGACAGGTCTATGACCTTGTCGAGAGGTGCCGTCACTGCCGTATACTCGAGGCCGAACGTGCCCTCATATACATTCCAGGGTTGGGACCGATTCATAGTGCCTGGATTCCCAAGGAGTGGAGATGACGATCTCCCTGACGTGGTCCGCTTTGATCTCCCTCTTTTCCGAGATCAGGCACTATGCAGACCTCGAAACGCCACTGCGGCGCGCCCCAAGGAGACCCAGCAGGCCCAGCAGCGTCCACACAGCCGCGAGCGGCCACATCACGCCAAACCCCCACAGCTCGCTCACCACCCCAAAGGCCACCGACCCCAGGAAGATGCCCCCGTCGTAGCCCATAAAGTAGGTGGCGAGGCCGACGCCCTGGCGTTCGGCGCCCACCAGGTCGGCCAGGAGCGCCATCGAGGCGGGCTGAGCCGCGCCGAAACCCAGCCCCATGAGCGCGCCGCAGACGATAAAGCCTGCGAGGTCGTGAGCCAACGGGAGCACAACCAGCGCCAGCGCCATCACGATGGCGCCTGGGATGATGGCTGCGGCTCGGCCGCACTTGTCGGCGAGGCGGCCAGAAAAGGTCCGCGAGATGAGCAGGGCGATCGCCTGAACCGCAAAGTAGAGGCCGGGGTTGTCGATGCCGCGAGAGGAGGCAAAGATGGCGATGAAGGTGCTGACGGACCCGAAGGCCAACCCGAGGCAGAACGAGGTCCAGGCAATTGGCAGCGCATCGACTGCCACGATGCCGGTACGCGGCGACCAGGCTGGGCGCTGGCTGTTCGGTGGCCGGCTTCGCTCCCTGGTTAGGAGCGAGACGAGGCCGGCGGTGACGACGAGCGCTGTCACCAGGTTGAACAGCCGGTGATAGCCAAAGAGAGAGACGATGTAAAAGCCGACTGCCGGCCCGACGATGCGGCCGAGGCTGTTGGTGGCCGCAAACAGGCCAATGGCCTCGGCACGGCGCCTGCTCGGCGCGATGTCGACAATGTAGGCGTTGGAGGCTGTGCTGTAACAGCTAATCCCGAGGCCTTGGACGACACGGCCGAACGTCAGCATCCGGATCGAGTTGCTGAGGGCATAGACGACACTGGCCAGCCCGATGCCAGAGTTGCCGATCAACACCAGGGGGCGCCGCTTCCAGACATCGCTCGCCCAGCCGACGAGCGGGCGAAGGAGCAGGGCGGTGATGGCGGCCGCACCACCGACGACCCCCGCCTCGGCGTTGTTGCCGCCGATGCTGAGCACGTACACGGGCACGATAGCGTTCATCATCTGCGAGCCGAAAGAGTTGAAAAAGTTGACCAGCGTCGCCAGGCAAAAGTTCACCGAGAGCAAACGCTCTTCGCTGGGCTCGCCGTCCGCGCCCGCGGCTGGGTCCTCCAGGTTGTGGGTGGAGAGCGGATAATCCGAAGCGTTCGCCACCTAGTGGCCCTGCCATTCGGGCTTACGCTTCTCTAGAAAGGCAGCAACCCCCTCAGCCTTGTCGGCAGTGCCCGAAAGGATGGCAAACAGGCGGTTCTCGAACTCGAGCGCCGCGGCCAGGCTCATGTCGGCGCCATAGTCCACCGCATCCTTGGCTGCCCTCAGCGCCAGCGGCGGCTTGGCAGCCAGCTTCTTGGCCAGTGCTCGCGCTTCCTCCATCAACTGGGCGGCCGGCACCACCTTGTTGACGAGGCCAATGCGGAAAGCCTCCTGCGCGTCGATCAGGTCTCCGGTGAGGATCAGCTCCATCGCCCGGCCCTTGCCCACCAGCCGGGTGAGGCGTTGCGTGCCGCCAAGGCCCGGGATGATCCCCAGGTTGATCTCGGGCTGGCCAAAGCGCGCCGTGTCGGCCGCGATTCGGAGCGTGCAGGCGAGGGCTAACTCGCATCCACCGCCCAAAGCGTAACCGTTCACGGCGGCGATGCTCGGCCGCGACAGGTGCTCGAGGCGCGAGAACACTCCGCGGCGCACCCGGCTGTTCGCGCCCAGCTCGGTCAACGTGTCGCGGGCGCCCACCTCGCCAATGTCGGCACCGGCGACAAACGCGCGCTCTCCTGCCCCCGTCAGAATGAGTACCCGGACCTCCTCATCGGCCTCTGCCTGATCGATCGCCTGTCCCAGCTCTTCCATGAGCGCCTGGGTCAGCGCGTTTCGTACCTCAGGCCGGTTGATGGTGATGGTCGCCAGCCCCTCGCTCTTCTCATATAGGATGTACCGGTAGTCCATAGCGCGCCACCTCCAGTCGTGCTGATCGCCGGCTACTGTTTGGTATAGTCGTAGAAACCCTTGCCCACCTTCCTGCCCCACTCGCCCTTGACGAACTTTTCGACGACAGTGGGAGAGGGCCTTTGCGCTGGGTCACCGCTCTCGCGGTATCGCTCCATGGCCACGTGGTAGGCGAGATCGATCCCGGCAAGGTCCATCAACTGGAAAGGTCCCATGGGGTACCCCAGTCCATTGACCACGGCGGTATCGATATCCTCATAGGAGGCCACGCCCATGTCAAACAGCTTCAGGGCTTCCTGCCTGGCAGCTTGCACAAAGCGGTTGACCAGAAAGCCGTATACCTCCTTGTGCAGCAGGACGGGGACCTTGCCCATCTTGCTCGCCACTTGCATCACCGCCTCGGCCGTTTCGTCCGACACGTGGGGGCCCTGCACGACTTCGACGAGCTTCATCACCAGGGCGGGGTTGAAAAAGTGCATGTTGCAGACCTGGGCCGGCCGCCCGGTCGCATCGGCGATCTTGGAGCTCACGATGTAGGAGCTGTTGCTGGCCAGGATGGCGTGCGGCGGCGCGACCTGGTCTAGCTGTGCGAACAGTGCCCGCTTGACGTCCAGCTTTTCTATGACCGCCTCGATCACGAGGTCGGCGTCAGCGGCTGCCTCTTCGACTGTGGGCACGAAGGCGAGGTTGGCGCGAGCCTGCTCTGCGGCCTCAGCGGTGAGCCTGCCTTTGGCCACGCGTTCGGGCAGGTAGCTGTCGGCAAACCGCTCGGCCTTGGCGAGGATTTCGGCGCTAATGTCGGTGCACTTGACTCGGAAGCCGGCCAGCGCGGCGCACAGGGCGATCTGATGCCCCATGTTGCCGGCCCCCACCACGGTTATGTGTTTGATCTCCATAGACAAGACTCCTTCCTGGCCGATTACTGCTGTGCAATGCGAAACGGCAATGGGGCGGGGCAGCTCCCTGGTGGTTCGTGCGGTGTGTGCCAAAGCACCAAGAGACGAGACTGGTCAGCGAGAAGCAGAACGCCGTTCCAATTCTGTGTATTATACCGCGAGATACAGCGGATGTCAATACCGGTTCTTACCGAGGGTACATCCACGACGCGTAGGCGAGTGCACAGCCGGCAGGTAGCCATCACACCACGACCGGGCCTGATGCTCGGCACCAGCCCGGTAACAGAAGCCACATGCCCGCCGCACACATCAGGGCATAGTGCAGTCACCGATCATGACCTGGGCAGGTGCAGCGCCCGGCCCAGGGCGGCCAGGCCCGCCTCGGCCAGCGCCTCGCCCAGGCTGGGATGGGGATGGACGGTGGCGGCAATTTCGTCGAGGGTCGCCTCCAGGGTCAGCCCCAGCGCGCCTGCGAGCACGAGGTCCGAGGCATGCGGCCCGACGATGTGCACGCCCAGCAGCGCGCCGTAGCGCGCCTCGGCCACGACCTTGACCCAGCCCTCGACCTCGCCCTGGGCGATGGCCTTGCCGTTGCCATTGAAGGGGAAGCGCCCCACGCGCACGTCGTAGCCCTGCTCGCGCGCGGCCTGCTCGCTGAGGCCGACGCTCGCTGCCTCGGGGCGGGTAAAGATGCAGCTCGGCACGGCGCCATAGCGCATGCGTGCCTGCTGCCCCAGGGCGTTCTCGGCCGCCACCACCCCCTGGTGCGTGGCCACGTGGGCCAGCATGGTGCCGCCCACCACGTCGCCCACGGCATAGACGCCGGACACGCTCGTGGCCATGCGCTCGTCAGCCTGGATGCCTTTGCGATCGTAGCGCACCCCGGCCACGTCGAGCCCCAGCCCCTCCACGCATGCCCGGCGCCCAGCCGCCACGAGCACCCGCTCGGCCTCGACGCTCGTCTCGCCCTGCGGCCCCTCCAGGTGGACGCGCAGGCCGGCCGCGGTGGCTTCGAGCGCCGTGATGCGCGTGTTGACGTGCACCCTGGCTCCCTGCAAGAGCAGCGCCGTGCGCAGCGCATCGCCCACGTCGGCGTCGGCCAGCGGCGCCAGGCGCGGCAGCATCTCGACGACGGTCACCGCCACGCCGAGGGTGGCAAAGAGTGTGGCGAACTCGAGCCCCACAGCGCCGCCGCCCACGACGAGCAGGCTCGCCGGCAGCGCCTCGAGGGCGAGGGCAGCCGAGCTGTCGAGCACGCCGGGCAGGTCCGCGCCGGGGATGGGCAGGGGCAGCGGGGTCGAGCCGGTGGCGATGATGATGCGTGGGGCGCTGAGCGTACGCTCGCCCTCCGGCCCGCTGACCGCCACCGTCTGCGGCGCGGCCAGGCGCGCGCGGCCCGCGATCACCTCCACCCCAGCCCGCTCCAGCAGCATGCGCACGCCCCCCACCAGCTTGGCAACGACCTCGGCCTTGCGCGCCTGCATGGCCGGCCAATCGGCCTCGGGCGGGCCGGCGCGCACGCCAAAGCGGGCGGCATCGGCCACCAGGTGGTAGACCTCGGCGCTCCAGAGCAACGCCTTGGTGGGGATGCAGCCCACATTGAGGCACACCCCGCCGATGTGCTCGGCCTCCACCAGGGCCACGTGGGCGCCCAACTGCGCAGCACGCAGCGCGGCCACATAGCCGCCCGGCCCCCCGCCGACGACGATCAGATCCACTGCCATCGCCTTCACCCCTAACCGACGAACTTGGGCTCGGGCAGCCCCTGGATGTCGGTATGCACCACCCAGAGATCACCGCAACCGGGCGCGGCGGCGCGCTGCTCCGCCGTCAGCCAGCCCCAGGCGGTGGTCACGTACAGGTCCGTCAGGTCGGGGCCGCCGAAGCAGCAGCTCGTCGGGTTCGGGATGGGCAGCGTGAGCACCCGTTCGACCCTGCCGTCGGGGTCATAGCGCGTGATGCACCAGCCGCCCCACTGCGCGCTCCAGACACAGCCCTCTGCATCCACAGTCAGGCCGTCGGGAAGCCCCCCCGCCTCGGGCACCTTGGCGAACAGGCGGCGGTTGGCGATTTCGCCGGTCGCCGGGTCAAAGTCGAAGGCGAGCAGCTCGTAGGCGAACTGGGCGGTGACGTACATCGTCTTGCTGTCGGGGCTCCAGCCCAGCCCGTTGGAGCAGGCCAGCCCGCCGGCCATCGTATGCAGCGAGCCGTCGCGGTCCAGCCGGTAGAGTGAGCCCTCCGGCCGCGACTGGTCGTCGGCATAGGTCGACCCGGCCCAGAAGCGGCCCTGGCGGTCGGCCGAGCCGTCGTTGAAGCGGACGGGGCGGTTGCCAGCTTCGGGATCGGCCAGGAACTGCAGCGCGCCGGTCCGCTCGTCCCACAGATACAGCCCAGTGCGCGTGGCGAAGACAAAGCCGCCGCCCTGGCGTCGCGCCTGCCCGGTCACATGAACGCCGGGCGCCCACTGCTGAAAGGTGCCCGTCTTGGGCTCCAGGCGGTAGACGGTGGGGTTCGACCAGATATCGAGCCAGTAGAGGGCCTGCTCGTCAGCATCCCAGCGCGGGCTCTCCCCCACTTCACTCTCGACCTGGGCGACACGCTCGATTTCGAACATGGGCGTTCACCTCTCTCTGTGAAGCTGCAATACCGCCTGCGCCGCGCGCGCGTCGGTCACCAGGCAGTTGACCAGACCGCCGCGCAGCGCGGCCGCGATGGCCTTGGCCTTGGGGACGCCGCCCGACACGGCGACGACCTTGGGGATGCGGCGGATCGACTCGGCATCCAGGGCGACTGCCCGGCGGTTCACCGGAAGGTCGAGCACGCGGCCCTGCTCGTCGAATTGGTGCGCCACCAAGTCACCCACCACGCCGGCCGCCATCAGCGCCTGCAGCTCGCTCCGGCTCAGGTAGCCCGCGCGCAGCAGGCTCGAGTATTCTGGCTCCGGGCTACCAATGCCGATAATGGCCACTTCAGCCTGGGCGCCAATCTCCAGCGTCTCCTTGTTGATGCGCTCGTTGCGCAGCGCCTTGGCCACGGCCTCGTCCTCCACAAGCAACGGCGCAGAGAGAAAGCGGAATGAAGCGCCGAGCTTTTGGGCCAGCCAGCGCCCCAGCTCGGTGCCGTCGATCATGGGGTCGCCGTGGCCGATGGCGCCGATGAGCTGCACGACCGTTGCCTCTGGCACGAGTGCCGCCGGCACGGCGCTGACCACGGCATACACGGCGGTCCCCCAGCTCAAGCCGATGATGACGCCCGGATGCAGCGCGGCCTGAAGGCAGCGCGCGCCGAGCTCGCCGAGCCGCCGCAGCAAGAGCTGATAGTCTTCAGGCGGGTTGGCCAGCACGTGGACCTCGGCCAGGCCAAACGCCTGGCGCAGTTGCCGCTCCAGCCCCTCGTCGGTCCGCAGGGGATAGCGCACGCGGACTTCGACGAGCCCAGCCTCGCGCGCGTGGTCGAGCAGGCGCGAGACCATCGAGCGCGACTTGTTGATGCGCTCCGCAATGTCGGACTGGTTCAGCCCCTCTTCATAGTACCAGATGGCGACCTGCGCCAGGAGATCGAGCCGTTCTTCTTCCACACTCACCTCCTCCGACGATCGATTGTATGTGGGCAAGCGCTTTCTGCCAACAATGGCATTCACAGTTGTGCAACCGGCCTGCACATTCACTGCATTCAACCACATTGCGCACGTCGCGCGAGCGCAGTCAACTCGTGCATGCGGGCAGGGCACGAGGCCACGAGTTGCACGAATTCACACGAAGCATTCCAGCCGGCTATCCCTTCGTGACAATTCGTGTCATTCGTGGCCAACCCCGCCGGCTTGGCACACAAGACAGGCCTGGACCCAATGCAGTTCAAATAACGAGGACGCTGAGTCTAGACCTGCCGCTGCCAGCAGCGCAAGAGATCCACGATATCCTCGAATAAAAAGTCGGGGCCATAGGCCTCGGCCTCTTCACGGGTGGTCGACCCAGAGAGCACGAGGATGGTGGCGCAGCCGGCGCGGGCGCCGCCTTCCATATCGGTATCGATGCGATCGCCGAGGGTGGCTGTGCTGGCGGGTGTGGCGCCCATCCTGGCCATGGCGAGCTCGAACATCGCCGGCTCGGGCTTGCCGATGGCGACCGGTGTGACGCCCGCGGCCACCGCGATCGCCGCCACGATAGCGCCGGTCCCCGGCACCAGCCCCTCTTCGGTGGGGCGTGTCGGGTCGAGGTTCGTCGCCACGAACCGCGCGCCGCCGCGGATCAAGAGCGCCGCCCGCTTGATCTTGTCGTACGAGACCCCCCAATCGATGCTCGCCACGACAACCTCGACCCCCTCATCGGCCAGCACAAACCCGGCGTCGGTCATCGCCTCTCGCAGCGAGTCCTCGCCAAAGACGTGCACGCGCGTCGCCGGCCGGTACTGCCGCGCCAGCCACTCGGCGGTTGCGGTCGCCGAAGTCAGGATGTGATCGGGTGAGACGTCGGCGTCCATGCCGGCCAGCTTGGCCGCATACTGCGTGGGCGTGAGGCCGGAGTTGTTGGTCGCCAACACGTGCCCGATGCCCTGGCGACGGAGGAAGGCGATGAACTCTGTCAGGCAGGGCATGGGCCGCTCGCCTACATACAGCACGCCATCCATATCGATGACGAGGTGGCGGATGTCCGATAAGCGCTTCATGATGAGCTCAGCTTCTCCAGGCGCCGCCAGGGCTCGCGCATCGCCTCGAGCAGGCAGCGATACTCCTGGTAGCGCGCCAGGTACATGGGCGTGGCCTCGGCCTGCGGCTCGTGCCGGCGCACCACCTGCACCGCCTGTGCGACGGCGTCGGCGTGGCCGGCATACACGCCGACGCCAATGCCGGCAGTCATCGCTGCGCCCAGCGCTGCGATTTCTGTCGCACCGGGCACCTCGATGGGCAACTCCAGCGCATCGGCAAACATCTGCGCCCACACAGTGCTGCGCGCACCGCCGCCCGTGAGGCGCGCCAGGCTCATCTGTGCGCCGGCGGTCCTTAGCCGGTTGACATGGTCCAGGTGGCCGTACACCACGCCTTCATAGAGGGCGCGCAACACGTGCGCCTTGGTGTGCCAGGCGCCCAGGCCATAGAACCCGGCCCGCGCGTTGGCCTGCACATTCGAGCCGAACAGGAAAGGATGAAAGATGACGTCGGTGCTTCCCGGCGGCAGGCTGGCCACAATCTCGTTGCACACTTCGTACACCGAGATGCCCCGTGCCGCCGCCGTAACCTTTTCTTCGGAGCAGAACTGCGTGACGAACCACTCCAGGTTGGTAGCCGAGGCCGCACTATAGTCGCCGACGAGCCAGAAGCCGGGCACGGCGAACAGGGTGCACATCGAGAGGCGCTCGTCGGCCAGCGGCTCGCGCGTCACCACCTGGTTGATGCTCCAGGTGCCGGCGATGATGCAGAGCGTTCCTTCGTCGATCACGCCCGCGCCAAGGGCCGAGGCATCGACGTCGAACAGGCCGCCGGCCACCGGCGTCCCTTCGGCCAGGCCGGTGACGGCCGCCGCTTCGCGCGTCACCCGGCCGGCGATGGCATGGCTCGCGATGGGCTGCGGCAGCGCGGGCAGGATGTCGCGAATGCCGTACAGGTCGAGCAGCTCGGGCGAGTAGCGGCGCTGGCGGCTATCGAACAGGCTGGTGCCGCTCACATCGGTGAAATCGGTGCTCACCGTGCCGGTCAGCCGCAACTTGATATAGTCCTTGCAGGTAAAGGCGTGGCCAATCTGCGCCCACACCTCCGGCTGATGCCGCTTGAACCAGGCCAGCAGGGCGGGCGGCTGCGCCGCATAGGTATTGATCATGACGATGGGGAGATTCTTGTCGTGCACGCCGCCGGGCTGGTACCACTCGTCGATGATCTCGCTGGCACGGTTGTCCATCGAGGTCACCGCCGGACCCAGCGGCGCGCCCGAGCGATCGACGAGGTAGATGCCGTTGCCGTGCGCCGAATTGCCCACGCCGGCGATATCCCGCGCATCGATACCCGCCTTGGCGATGGCCTCGCGGATGGCAGCCGCCGTCGTCTGCCAGACGGCCTCGCTGTCGCGCTCGACCCACGCCGGCCGCGGGTAGCTCAGATCGACCTTGTACCCCTGCACCGCCACCTCGCGGCCCTGCAGATCAAAGATGGCGGCTTTGGAGACGGTCAAGCCATTATCGATACCCATGAGGTACGAAGCCATGAGTTCTCTCCCCTCGCCATGGTGCGAGCTGCACCTGTCATTGCGAGGAGGCGGTTCGTGCAGGGCACGGACCGCCAACGAAGCAATGGCGTAGCCTGTAGGGGCGGTTCGCGAACCGCCCCTACACCCGGCGGGGCTGGAGACTGCTTCGCTCGCAATGATAGCGGTCAATCAGGGCGCCGCGTGCCCGAGCGCCGAGAGCGCGTGGCTCACCGCCTTGAGCGCCGGGCAGACCTGCCGGTAGATCGGGAACAGCTCGGCGTACGTCCGCGCCGCCACAGGGTCGGGCTCATAGATCGTGGCGGGCTTGCGCACGTGCTCAAAGGCGTCCTGCTCATCGCGGTACAGCCCGGCGCCGATGCCGGCCAACATGGCCGCGCCGAGTGGCGTAGCCTCCTCCACTTGAGGCACCTCGATGCAGCCACCGCAGAGCCCGCCGACCATATCGGCCTTGTTCTGCATCCAGAACCTGTTCTTCGTGGCGCCCCCCACCACGACCAGTCGCTCGCACGGCACGCCCAGGCTGCCGCGCATCGTCTGAACAATGTCCAGGAACTGGTAATCCAATCCTTCGACGACCGCGCGGACCAGGTCGCCATGGCTTGTCAGGTTGCTCAGCCCCACAAAGCCGCCCAGCGAGCGTGGGTCGACGGCCGGGCAGCCCGCGCCCGAGAGATGCGGCAGGAACATGGCGCCGTGCGCGCCGGCCGGCGCAGCCTCGGCCTCGGCCATGAGCACGTCCCAGTCGACGCCGCCGCGTTGCTTGGCCCGGTATCTCGCCTCAAAGCCGAGCTCTCTGCGGCACCACTCGAGCATGTCCGACGACACCGCGCCGCCCCAGATGGTGTATAGATTGCGCGCCACGTGCGCCTCAACGGTGACACCCGTCCGCTGTGCCTCGGGGGTCAGCAGCGGCTCCTCCGTCGCCGCCAGCACGATCTCCCAGGTCCCGCTCACGTCGAGGACCACGCCAGGCCGGATCACCCCCACAGGCAGGGCGCCGCACAAATAGTCGTGGCCGCCCAGCACCACCGGCGTGCCCACGGGCAGGCCCGTGGCCCGCGCGGCAGCCGGGGTGACCTCGCCGAGCGGCGTGCCGCTGGGATAGGGGTCGGCCAGGAGCCGCCTGTCGATGCCCGACAGGCGCAGCATCTCATCCGACCAGCGGAGCCGGCGTTGGTCAAACAGGAGCGTGCAGGAGGCCATGGTATAGTCGGTGGCCATCGCGCCGCAGAGCATCATGTTGAGATAGTCTTCGATCAGCAGCCACTTGGCGGTGCGCCTGAGGACCTCCGGCTCGTGCTCGGCCATCCAGAGCAGGCGCAGCGCGGTGGAAAAGCGCCACAGGGTATTGCCGCCGATGGCAAAGGTCTTCTCGGCCGTAATGTGCTGCGACCACCAATCGAACTGGGGCTGCGTGCGCGGGCAGTGCCAACTGATGAACGGGTAGAGCCACTGCCCGTGCTCGTCGACCGGCACGCCATCCATGCCCATGCCGGTCACCGCCACCCCCTTGACCCGGCGGGGATCGTCGAGCCGGGCCACAGCCTCCTTCATCGCGGCGGCAGCGCCGCCCCAAATCTGGCCGGGCATCCACACCGTCCACTCGGGGTGCGCCGCGTCGGGGTGGCATTGCTCCGTCGGGCGCGATGCACTGGCCACGACGTTGCCGGCCAAGTCATAGATGACCGCTTTCAGCGTCGTCGATCCCAGGTCGATGCCTGCCAGGTAGCTCATTGGTCTGCCTCCGCCGGCGGCGCGCCGCACTATCTCGCATAGCGGCCGCACTCGTGCAGCGTTCGCACCATGGCCAGGTAGTTCTCCGGCCTGACGCCCGAATGGATGCTGTTGCTCGACGACAGGATATAGCCGCCGCCCGGCATTCCCTTGCGCAGGGCCTCCCTGGTGGCTGCGGCGGTCTCGTCGGGCGTGCCGAAGGTCATCAGGCCCGCGCAATCCACGTTCCCCTTGAGCGCAATGCGCCGGCCGTACCTGGCCTTGACCTCGCCCAGGTCCATCCCGGCGAGCGGGTCGATGGGGTCCAGGCAATCGATGCCCGAATCTACAATCATGTCGCTGATGGGCCACAGGTTGCCGTCGCTGTGCTTGATCACGTACAGGCCCAATTCCTTGTAGCCGCCAATGACGCGGCACAGGCCGGGGTAGAACAGCGTGCGAAAGTGCCGGGGCGACATCAGCGGGCCCGCCGTGGCGGCCACATCGTCGCCGGTATAGACGATCTGCGCGCCACGCGCGGCCACTTCCCTGGCCATCTTGAGATTGATGTCGACCGACATATCCACCAACGCCTGCACCAGCTCCGGCTCTGCGGCAATGGCCAGCAGCAGGTTCTCCATACCCATCAGGCAGCGCGGCAGCGAAAAGACGTCGTTCAGGTGGACGATGACGGCATAGCGGTCGCCGTAGGTCGCCAGCGCCTCCTCCACCGCGCCGTAGCGGCCCGGGGCGCACGGGTCGGGCGGTGTGTAGCGCTCCAGGTCGGCCATGGTCTTGATGGGCGACCTGACCTCGATGCCGTGCTCTTCCTGGGTCTTTTTCCCCACATAGCCCCACTCGCTGCGGTAGAAGCCATCGGCCAGCGGGGTCTTTTCGAACACCGGGTCGACCACGACGGCGTCGTGGCCCGTGCGCACGGCGAACTCGTTGTGGTCCCTGCACCCGGGCAGGATCGCCTCGCGCACTTGTCTATCGACGAGCCATTCAAAGTGCGGCACGCGGTCCGGCTCCTCGCGCCGCAGCGCCCTCAGCACTCGTTCTTTCGGCGTGAGCTCGGCCACCGCATCCTCCGATCAGCGCGCTTGGCCCCCTTACCGTTCGCCCGTCGTGCGGAATTGGGCCGGCCCGCACAGCGGGACAAGTTGCAGCCTGGCTCAGCGCTGACCGTAGACGTGCTCGTACATGTCGCTCGTCTCGGCCAACTGCTCGCGGCTCAGCCACAGCGGCTGCCCCTTGAGCATGGCCAGGTGGGTGATCTTGGCGATTTCTTCCACTTCCACGGCCACCTTGGCGGCCTGCCAGGGCGAGTTGCCGATGGTAAAGACGCCGTGGTTCTGCAGCAACACGGCGCGGGCCGAGCCGATCGCCCGGATGATCTCGGCGCCGATCTGCTCGCCGCCGATGGCCGCAAAGCCGCCGCAGTGGACCTCGCCGCCGACCATGCCCGCCGCAGTCAGGCAGGCTGGGATAGGCCGGCCCAGCGCGGCAAAGCTGGTGGCATAGGCCGAGTGCGTGTGCCCCACGCCCAAGACGTCGGGCCGGTGCGCGTACACGTACAGGTGCGTCGCCGTGTCGACCGAGGGTTTGCGATGGCCCTCCACCACCTTGCCGTCCATATCTACCACGACCATATCGGCTGGGGTCATATCGTCGTAGCTGAGGCCGCTGGGCTTGATGACCACCAGCCCGGTTTCCGGGTCGCGGCCGCTGATGTTGCCACTGGTCATGACCACCAGGCCGTACTTGGGCAGAAGCAGGTTGTACTTGCAGACTTGATGACGGAGCTCTTCCAGCAACATGGGATCCTCTCTCTCGGATCGTTCTCCTGCACGGCTCAGGCTTTGTTATCGGGCTCAGGCTTTGCGCCAACCCGGTACGATACCTCAAGGGGGTTTGGAGGAGGTGTGTCTGGCCGGTCGGCGCACGCCGACCGGCCAGACACACCTCCTCCAAACCCCGAGGGCCTATGTGTATGTCCTTTCGATGAGGTCGGCGACGAAGCGCCGCGCCGCCCGCACCGGCGCCAGGGGGTCAGTTGCCCCTTCGTCGGCCCACATCTCGACCACCAGTGGGCCGCAGAACCTGTGGCCGGCCAGCGTGCGGAACACCGGCTCAAAGGGCACGATGCCGGCGCCGAACGGCACCTTGCGAATGACCCCGGGCCGGCCGTCTTTGACATGCACGGCGACGATGTGGCCAGCGCACTGCGCCAGCTCGGCCACCGGGTCGTAGCCGGCCGCGGCCACGTTGGCCATGTCGGGGTAGACCTGGAGCCACGGCGAGTTGACCTGGCGCACCAGGGCCAGGCAGCAGCCCAGCGATTCGCTTACGGCGGCGTCGACATTCTCCAGCGCCAGCATGACCCCGGCCTGCGCGGCCCACTCCGCCGCCCGCTGCAGCCCCTCCAGGTAGCGCGCCACTGTGCCGGCGTCGCTCTCCTCGTAGAACACATCGTAGCCGGCCACCTGGACGATGCGCACCCCCACCTGCACCGCAAAGGCGATGGCGCCGCGCATGATGGCCTCGGCGCGCTCGCGCACCTGCGGCGACCGCGAGCCCAGCGGATACTTGCGGTGCCCGCTCAGGCACATCGAGAGCAGTGGCACGCCCGCTGCGGCGATGGCCCGGCGCAGCTCCGCCAACCGCGAGGCTGGCCAGTCGAGGCGGGCCAGGCGCTCGTCACTCTCGTCAATCGAGACCTCGACAAAGCTGTAGCCAGCCGCGGCGGCCGCGGCCAGCCGCTCGTGCCACGACCACGCGGCGGGCAGCGCCTTCTCGTAGAGGCCCAGTGGCAGGGGCGCACACGCAAACACCGCACCCACCTCCGGCCCTACGCCTGTGCCTTGCCGCGCACCAGCACGTGGTTGAGGGCGACGGCGACGAGCAGCACGCTGCCTTTGGCCACGGTCTGCCAGTAGGCGGGGATCACGGTCATCAGCCCGGTCGTCACGCACATGATGATGAGGGCGCCGATGATCGTCTTGGCGACCGAGCCCTCGCCGCCGGTGAAGGCCGTCCCCCCCAGCAGCACGGCGATGATGCAGTCGGTCTCCATGCCGTCGCCCGAGAGGGGATCGCCCAGCGACATGTAGCTGGCCCGGGCCATGCCGGCCAGGGCGGCAAAGGTCCCCACGATGATGTACAGCAGCCACACGTATTTCACCACGTTGATGCCCGACAGTTCCGCCGCGATGCGGTTGCCGCCGATCGCCACCGAGTACTTGCCGAGGATCATCTCGCGCTGCACGACGACCAGGATGGCGATGACCAGCAGGGCAACAAAGAACGCCAGCGGCAGGCCGATGAGGACATCCTGGCGGGCATAGTTGTTGATCCAGGCGGGCATGGGCTGCGCCGCGCTCCCCTTGATGCCCGACAGGCCGTGAGGAACGATCAGCAGCGCGATGCCCTTGAAGAGGTTGAGCGTCACCAGCGTCGCGATGACCGGCGTGATGCGCAGCCGCATGACGAGCGCGCCGTTGAGCAGCCCCAGCACGACCCCCAGCGCCATGGTGATGACAAAGGCCGGCAGAAAGGCGAACCCGTTGAGGATCATCCAGGCAAACACCACGGCGCTCAGGCTCATGGCGCTGCCGACCGAAAGGTCGATGTAGCCCGAGATCATCAAGAGCGTAAAGGCGCCGCTGACGGTCATGATGGGCACCGCGATGCGCAGCAAGTTGACGATGCTGTCGGGGCTGAGAAAGTGCCCGCGGCCGAACATCTCGACCTGGCCCAGCTTGACCACGCTAAAGACGGCGACGATCAGCAGCAGGACCACGTAGATGTAGAACTTTTTGATGTTTGCTCGCAGCGCTTCCGACCGCTCTGGCGCGCGCATGGACCCCTGTGTTGTGCTACTCACGGCAATCGGCTCCTATCTCAGCCTGTTTCTCGCGGTGAGCCGAGGCGGCTCCCACGCCGCCGCACCCAGTCCGCGGCAGAGGGCAGTCGTGCAGGGCCACAACCGGCGGCGTGAGAGCCGCCTCTGCTGCTTCTCAGACAGGCTCTCAGCCCTTCCGGCGATCCAGTGCGTAGCGCTGGGCGAGGATGGCCAGGAAGGTAACCACGCCTTTGAGCGTGAACTGCCAATCGGGCGACAGCAAGAGGCCGGTGGCAGACGAGTTCATCACCGAGAGGATCACCGCACCGACAAACATCCCGAGCACCGACCCGAACCCGCCCGAGATGCTGACGCCCCCCAGGAGGGAGATGACCAGCGCGTCGAATTCGCACCCCATCGCACGGTTCGAGACCCCGGCTTTGAACTCCGACGCCAGGAGGACCCCGGTGATGCCGGCGAGCAGGGCGCTGAGGATGTAGAGACAGGTAATATGCTGGGCCACCTTGATGCCCGAAAGCCGGGCCGCCTCAGGGTTGGCGCCGATGAGGTAGGTGCGCCTGCCGGCCACCGTCGTCTTTTCAAAGATAAAGGCGGCGATGACCAATGCGACCATGATCAACACCGAGACCTTGATGGACGTGTGCGGGATGGCCATGTTCCCGATGACGCCGAACACGTCGGGCAGGCTGGTGTTCCGCTGGGCGCCCTGGGTGACGACCTGGGCCGTGCCGCGGGCCAGCATCATGGTGCCCAGCGTGACGATGATGGAGGGCACCTTCAGCCGGGCGATAAAGAAGGCGTTGATGGCGCCGACGCCCATGGCGCACAACAGCGCCAGCGCGATGGCCACGCCGTAGGGCAACCCGAGCCCGTTGGCCAGGGTGTTCTGCGAGACGTGGGCTGCCTGGCAAAAGTATGCCGAGAGTACCCCCGTCAGGGCAATGACGCCGCCGACCGACATGTCAAAGTTGCCCGTGATCAGCAGGAAGCTGACCCCGATCCCCACAATGATAATGTACCAGTTGTTCGTGAGCAGGTTGATCATGTTCTGCGGCAGGTAAAAGTTGGGCACCACCGCGCACGCGACGCCGAACAGCGCAACGAGCACGCCGATCATAAACAGGGTGATGAACGACTCGTTGCTCATCCGGCTGCCGGCCAGACCCTTTTGCGCCCGGTTCGTTTCCACGTTCATGCTCCACCCGTGACGATGTGGATGATCCGCTCGCTGTCGATGTCACATCCGTTGTGGATCGTCTCGCGGATGCTCCCATCGTAGAGGAGGTGAATGGTGTCGCAGATGTTGATGACCTCCGGGAGCTCCGAAGAGAAGATCAGGATCGACGTGCCCTCTGCCGAAAGCTGGCGGATGATGCCATAGATCTCGCTCTTGGCGCCGACGTCGATGCCGCGCGTCGGCTCATCGAGCATCAGCAGGCCGGCCTCGGCAAAGAGGCACTTGGAGAGCACGACCTTTTGTTGGTTGCCTCCGGAAAGCTGCGCGGCCTCTTTCTCGGTGCTGCTGGTCGCAATCCTCAGCCTGTCGATGTACAACTGGGTGACCGCCCGCTCCTCGGCGGCCCTGACGAACCCACCGCGCGAAATCTTGCCCATGTTCATGACCGGCACGTTGCCGCGCACGGTCAACACGGTAAAGAGCCCCTGCGACCTGCGCTCCTCGGGCACCAGGGCGAGCCCAGCCGCGATGACCCCATCGGGCGAGCAGGGGAGCCTCTTGTTCCTGAACCAGATCTCGCCTACATACCGATCAACGCCATAGATGGCGCGCGCCAGCTCGGTCTTGCCGGCGCCCACCAGGCCATAAAAACCGACGATCTCCCCCTCGTGCACGTCGAACGAGATATCGCGCAGCTTGCGGGTAGAGAGGTGACGGACCTGGAGGACGACCTTGGTGCTGGCGCCTTCTTTGGGCGTGTACTGCTCAAAGACCGTCTTCCCGATCATCATCTTGATGAGCTCGGCCCGATCTCTGACCGCCGCCATGGGCCGCGTGTCGATGTGCCGGCCGTCGCGCATGACCGTCACATAGTCGCCGATTTCAAAGATTTCGTCGAGCCGGTGCGAGATATAGATGACGGTGACGTTGCGCTCGCGCAGGCCCTTGATGATCTTGAACAGCCGCACGATCTCGCCCTCCGACAGCGCGGCCGTCGGCTCGTCCATAATGATGACGTCGCACTCGGTGGCGACCGCCTTGGCGATCTCCACAATCTGCTTCTGGGCCACGCTCAGGGTCGAGACCAGTTGCCCCGGGCTGATCGACGGCTCGAGGCTGTTCATCACGGCGATGATCTGCTTGATCTTGTCGGTCTTGCGGAGGAAGCCAAAGGTCGTATCCTCCATGCCCAGCGTCAGGTTCTCTTCGACAGTGAGTTGGTCGACGACGTTCAGCTCCTGGAAGAGCGTGCTGATCCCCTGCTGCTTGGCCTCGCGGGGGTTGTGCGCGCAGTACTCTTCCCCGTTCAGCAGGATCGTGCCGCTCGTGCGCAGCAGGGCGCCGGTCAGGATTTTGATCAGGGTCGACTTGCCGGCGCCGTTCTCGCCGACCAGGCAGTGGACGGTGTTGCGTTTGATGTTGAAACTGACGCCGTTGACGGCCCGCACACTGGGAAAGTCCTTGACGAGGTCCTTGATTTCCAGCACATACTCGGTCAGTCCCATACATCTGCTCCCTGGTCCTGGTGTGGAGGGGGGCGCGCGCCCCCCTCCCAGAGAGATTGTACGTCTCCGGCGCCGTTTCGCCTAAGGCGTGTCTGCAAACCCGCGTAGCCGAGGGTCCCTTGGCCGCCATAGGCGGCTTGTGCCCGTCTTGCTGCCGCATCACGGCGCCAGTTTCGCCGCTTACGACGCCCACAAGGGGCTAGGCTACAGGTGTGCAGATACGCCCTAGTTGACGTTGGTGCCGAATTGGCTGTTCAGCCACTTGACCGCATCGGCACGCGGCATGGTCCAGAAGGAGACGTTGTAGGCCTTGTAGAAGAACTCTTGCGCCGGCTGCGAGGTCGGCGCAACCTTGCCCGCCTTGACGTCCATGATCAGGTCGATGCGACCGCGGGCGGTCTCGAGCGGCGGCAGGCCCATCGAGAGCTTGAGCGAGCTGTTGGGATCGTACACGCTCTTCATCTCGACTTCGTCAAAGTCGACGCTACAGACGATTTCGGTGAGCGGCTTGCCGTTGTCGAACTTGCCGCGCCCCGCCTGCGTCAACGCCGCCATCGTGCCCACCGTCAGGTTCGAAGCCTCCGAGTAGATCAGGTTCACCTCGGGATGCTGCGTCACCAGGTCCAACACGATCTGCTTGGCCGCGTCGGGACCCTTGCTCGCATCCTGGCAGCCCAGGTCCTTCGCGTTGGCATCCACCGAGCGCACACCCGCCACAAAGGGATCGGTCCGGCCCGACTTGACCTCGGTGTGGTTCGGCCACCCCAACTGCACCATCACGATCGGCTTGTCGGGGTGCGCCGCCTTCCACTGCGTGGCCATCTCGGCGCCCATGGCGAAGGAGATGCCGGCCTCGTCGCTGCGCGCCGTCGGAATGCCGGTATCGGCCAACGGGCTGAAGAACGACGTCATGATGATGCCCTTCTTCAAGGCATCCAGCACGCCGGGCTTGGCCGCCTCAAAGTCCCAGATGTGCAGCGTGGCCCCATCCATGCCCTGCGCCACCACCTGGTCCACGTTCTGCGTCATCACGGCCCCGTCCGACTTGCCGTCGAACGCGTACACCTCGGCGCCATATTTCTCCTTGCCGTACTTCTTGGCCTCGGTGAACTGCGCCTGATGGAACACGTTCGACAGATCCGACACAAAGAACGCGATCTTCATCGGCTTGGTGCCCGGCTGCACGGCCGGAGCGCTGGTTGGGGCCGCTGGCGCTTTGGGGGCGCAGCCGGCGGCGACAAGGCCGGCGAGCAGCACCACGGTCAACAGGGCGAACAGGCTCTTCTTCACGTCAGGTTCTCCTTTCCAGGCAATGTGGGTGTTTCCGCACGTCTCAGGCATCGCGCTTTTGTCGCCCGCGCTTCCTCCTTTGCGCACGGATGGTGGCACCGCGGCCGGCCACCCGGCGCCGCGTTATCCAGGCAATCTCCTCGCGTCAGAACCCGCTGACATCCTGGGCAAGCCCGTACACCAGCATCTCCGATACGCATCCGCCCTTGGTGAGGGCACAGGCCTGGTAGACCATATCGGCAAAGTGCTCGGGGCGCACCGCCAGCGACTCGTCCCACTCGAACTTGTTGACCCCCTGCGCCGCCCCCTGAAAGCCGGTGTTGGAGCCGCCGGGCACCAGCAGCGTAACGGCGATGCCGTGGGGTCGCAGCTCGGTGTAGAGGCACTTGGTAAAGGCGTTGACGCCGGCCTTGGCGGCCGAGTAGACCGACCACCCGGGCCACGAGCGGCGGTCGCAGGCGCTCGACACGTTGATGATCTTGCCAAAGCCCTGGCGCTTGAACTGCGGCGTGAAGGTGCGGCAGCTCATGATCACGCTGGTCAGGTTCAGGTCGATGATCTTGCGGTTGACGGCATCGTCCATCTCCTCGATGGGCGCCACCTTGACCGCGCCGCCGGCATAGTTGATGAGGAAATCGACCTTGCCGAAGGCGGCGAGCGTCTCTTTGAGCGCGCGCTCAAAGGTCTCGGGCCTGGTCACGTCGCCGACAAAGGAGACGACCTTCGAGCCGGCCGCCTCGCAAGCGTCGACGGTAGCCTTGAGGGCCTGCTCGTTGATGTCGATCAAGACGAGGCTCACCTGGTCGGTGCGGGCGAACAGCTCGGCCGTCGCCTTGGCGAACCCAGAGCCGACGCCGGTGATGACCGCCACCTTGCCCCTCAACGACTCAGCCATGACTTGTACCTCCCTCTCTTATGTCGCGTCTCATCTGTCTCACAGGCGCTGTAGCCGCGGCATCGTGCCGCGTAGAAGAGCCCCGCGGCAACATGCCGCGCCTACGGTCCAGCGGCTTACATCATGAGCAGCGGAGCGAAGCGATCCCTCGCCATGTCATCTGCTCTGCAATTGTGCCAGCAACTTGGCCAGCTCCGCATCGTCAATGGCATAGGTGTGCTGTGGCGTCGGGAAGGCGCCGCTCTCCACTTCTTGCCGGAATGCGCCCAGCGCGCCGACAATCGTCTGCGCCAGGTCGGCGTACACCTTGAGGAAGCGCGGCGACAGCTCTTTGAACAGGCCGAGCATGTCTTGCGTCACCAGCGCCTGGCCGTCGCAATCGCTGCCCGAGCCGATGCCGATGGTGGGGATATCGAGGCTCTGGGTGATGATCGTGCCAAGCGCCGCCGGCAGGCATTCGAGCACCAGCGCAAAGGCGCCCTGCCGCGCCATCTCGAGCGCGTCGCCGATGATCTCCTGCGCGCCCCGCGCGTCGACCGCCGGTAGCTTGATGCGCCCCGCGCTGACGATCTTTTGCTTGGTCACGCCCACATGCCCCATCACCGGGATGCCCACAGCCGTGATCTCGCCGATCAGGTGTGCTTCGCGGCGCGTCCCTTCGAGGTGCACCGCATCGGCGCCGCCCTCTTTCATCAAGCGGGTGGCGGTGCGCAGCGCATCCTCAGTAGTGTTGTATGAGGCGAACGGCATGGTGGTCACGACCATGCACCGCTTCGCGCCATTGCGCACGGCGCGCGTGTGGTAGATCATCTCGTCGACCGAGACCGAGACCGCCTCGCCCCGGCCGTTGCCGACCGTGCCGACCGCATCGCTGACCAGCACGATATCGGCGCCGGCCTGCTCGATGAACGCAGCCATAGGGAAATCGTAGGCCGTCAGCATGGTAATCTTGTGGCCGCGGCCCTTCTTGGCCCGCAGGCTCGACGGTGTGACACGCGCGCTCATACGCTACTCCAGTGCTTCGGGCAGAATCGGCTCGATATCCAGGTGGGGGCTGGGCAGGATGCGCACCGAGATGACCTGGCCCAGCCGCCGCGCCGCCTGGCTGCCCGCCTCGAGCGCGGTGCGCACCGCGCCCACATCGCCGCGCACCATCACGGTCATATAGCCCCCGCCGATGGCCCGCCGCTGCAGCAGCCGGACGTTGGCCGCCTTGACCATCGCATCCGCGGCCTCGATGCAAGCTACCAGGCCCTTGGTCTCAATCATGCCCAACGCCCGCGTCCCGGGGTCCAGCTCTTCCGTCATGATTCCATCTCCTCCTGCGCACCCCAATACGATACCGAGTCCAGGATGCCAATGATCGCCGCATCGGCCGGCGAGCGGTCATTGCCGATGGCCATGCGGGCCGAGCTGCCCTGGCTCACGATGACCAGCTCGCCCTCGCCCGCGCCGACCAGGTCGACCGCCAGGAACGCCGGCCCTGCCGCCGTGCCGTTCGCGCCGGCCTGCTGGACCACCAGCAGCTTGCTCGCCTGCAACGCGTCCAGCTTGAGCGAGGCCACCGCTGCACCGACCACTTGAGCAATGATCACTCCTGACCTCCTCTGGGGCGTATCTGCGGACCGGCAAGTCCGCCGGTGACGACGCCCACCAGGGGCTAGGCTACGAGTCTGCGAACACGCGCTAACCCCGCTTTGCGAGCTGCTTGACTGCGCCGATCAGATCGTCGACCACCTGGCTCGAGCCGCCACCACTGGTGTGGTGCGGCGCGCCGGCCTGGCTGTGGCCGCTGCCGGCCGGGCCATGCTGGCAACCCCGCGGCTTGAGGGGGCTAGCGGCGGGCGTGGCCACCGCGGCTGCAGCGACGGAGCCGTGCGGCCCTGGCGCCACCAGTCTGACGCCGAGCTGCGCCGCCGCCTCGCGCGCCACCGCGGTGAGCACCGTGTCGTCATCCACGGCCAGCTCGCGCACGCCCTGGCTCGCCAGTTGCTCGATATCCGCGGCCGAGTAGAAGGTTTTCACTTACGCGCCCCCCCGGCCGGCGGCCTTCAGCCCTGGCAGGCTGTTGATCGCCGTCACCGCCGCGTCGCGCGCCACCCGCACGGCCGACTCCGTGCCGGCGATGTACAGCCGCCCGAACTTGCCCGAGGGCTGGTAGTGCACGAGGGTGATCTCGGCCGCCTTCTCGGCTTCGTTGGCCGCCAGCATCACATAGCCCGCCGGCGCCACCTCGATCACGCACAGCGTCTGCCCGCGCAGCAAGAGCCCCCCGCGGCTGGCCTGGTTCACCAACTGCGCCTGCCAGGCATCGACCCCGGTCACCGTCTTGACCGACACGACCTCGGGCTTCCAGCGGTCGGCCTCGGTCAGCCCGAACTTGGCCAAGGATTGGCGGCCCGCCACGATCACGCCTTCCTGGTAAAAGCCGTGGATTTCGAGCGTGCCGTACTCGCGCTCCACGCGCAGCAGCCCCGGCCGGACGTCGCTGGTCTTGAGCGCCGCGTCGAGCGCCTCGTACACATCGCTCGCCGGCGCCAGCTCCATAAAGACCTCCGCCATCCCTTCGACCGGCGTATCGCCCTGCAGCAGGATGCCCGTCAGCGCGGCGTACTGCGGCTGCATGGAGTCGATGAGCACAAAAGTCCTGAGGTCCATAGTTCAGCCCTCTCAGTCTGCCAGCGGCCTGACGATCTTGGCCTGGCCCGAGGGCAGCAGCTTCTCGGTGAGCGCGTGCGGCCGGGCGATGACGTGCGCCGTCACCAGCTCGCCCGCGCGCTTGGCCGCCGCCACTCCGGCATCGACCGCGGCCTGAACCGCGCCCACCTCGCCGCGCACAAAGATCGTCACGTACCCGCCGCCGATCTCCTCTTGCGCCACGAGCTGCACGTACGCCACCTTGCTCATGGCGTCGGCCGCCTCGATGGAGGCCACCAGTCCGCGGGTCTCGACCATGCCCAATGCCGTCATCTGCACGTGTGTCTGAGCCATTCTCCCTCCTGCAGTGCGCGTTTCCCAAGGTCCCGAACCGGGCTGGAGCGAAGCGTGAAACCGGTTGCGAGCTCAGCCAATCCCAGTCAGACAGCTAACTCCGCAGAATACTCTCCGCGACGGCGATGCCCGCTGCAATATCGACGGTGCATCCCAGCGCGCGCAGGGCCTGACCCGTGGCCCGCAGCAGTTCGAGCACCTCATTCGGCGTGCAGTGCGGCAGTTGCGCCGGGTCCAGCACAAAGCTGTGGTTGCTGCCGCGCGTCACCGCCGGCGTATGCCCGTAGCCCTCGGCGATCCTGGCCACCACGTCGCCGGCGTGGACCCCGGCCGGCGCGGCCACCTCCACCCGGCTGCCCCAGCAGAAGCGCTGCGGCGAGTCGCAGCCCGGGCAGCCGTTGCCGTCGACGGTGAGCATCAGGCCCATCTCGCTCAGGCCCCAGCGCAGCGCCTTAGCCGCATTCTCGGCCGCCGTGTTGCCGGCCACCTTGCCGCCCGGATAGCAGGGCGCCAACCCGCCGGCGCCGCCATGGCCCCACAGCCGCTGCATCTCCGCGCGGAACTCGTGCGCCGCCTGCCTGGGGTCGGGCGTCTCGCGGATGCCGCGGCCACAAATGACCACCGACACGGGCAGCGGCTGGAAGAAGGCGAGCAGCGGCTTGGTGATGCCGCCCGTCACCGTGACCTTGAAGCCCATGTCGATGAGCTGGTGGACGATGGCACGGTCTTCCTCGACCCACTGCCGCGAGAAGGCCTGCTCATCCCAGCCGCGGTGATACACCATGCGCTCGACGCCGATCTGTCGCCACTCGCGGGCGCGTGCCAGAATGTCGCGCACGCCGGTCAGCTCCATCAGCATCTCTTTTTTGGCCTCTTTGGCCACGGCCAGGGCCGACTCCACCGTCGCCAGCGCTGCGCCGCCGATCACGGTCATCATATCGGCCCCGGCGTCGAAGGCCATCTTGGCCTCCAGGCCGCCGACGTCGGGGCTCTTGAAATCGGCCAGGATCAGCTTGTCGGGGCCCACCAGCTCGCGCATGGCGCGGATCGCGTCCAACCCCACCGCCTTGCAGAGGGGGGTGCCGATTTCGATGATATCGACCTCGGGCGCGACCTTGACGGCCATCGCCAGCGCGGGCGGCAGTGCGATATAGTCCATTGCGATCTGGAGCATGGGCACAGTCATGGGTCCCTCACCAATCCTATTCGAGCAACACGCCGGGGTGCTCCAGCGCGCGCTGCACCGTGGCCAGGAAGCGCGCGGCAGTCGCACCATCCAGCACCCGGTGGTCCGCCGTCAGGGCCAACGCTGCCATGGGCCGGATTTCGACCCTGTCGCCATCCATCACCTCGGCCCGCTTCGCCACCCGGCCCACCGCCAGGATAGCCGCCTGCGGCGGGTTGAGAATGGCGGTGAAGCGGTCGATGCCGAACATGCCCAGGTTAGAGACGGTAAAGGTCCCTCCCTGGAGGTCGTCGAGCCTGGCCTTGCCTTCGCGCGCCCGCGCGGTCAGCTCGGCGAGCTGCGCCGCGATGCCCCGCAGCCCGAGCTGGTCGGCGCGGTGCAGCACCGGCACGATCAGCCCCTGGTCGACGGCCGTCGCCACGCCCACGTTGACCTCGCCCCACTCGACGATGCCGTCGCCTTGGAACGAGGCATTGGCCTCCGGATGCCGGCGCAGGGCCCAAGCGCAGGCCTTGACCAACAGGGCCGTCAGGGTGACCTTGGGGCTGCCATCGCCCGCGGCGGCCTTCAGGTCGGCGACGACGCCGAGTGCGCGCTCCATGTCGGCGTCCACGGTCACGGTGAACTGGGGTGCTTCGCGCACGCTCGCCGTCATGCGTTCGACGATGACGCGGCGGATGTTCGTCAGCGGCACGGCCCGCCGTACGGGGATGCCGCCGGCGGCTGGCGCTGCGGCTGTAGGCTGGGCCGGTGCGACCGGCGCCTGGTCGAGCCGCTGTGCGGTGAGCGCGCGCGCCACATCGGCCGACTGGATGCGCCCATCCGGCCCGCTGCCCCGCACTGCGCGCAGATCGATGCCCAGTTCCCTGGCGAGCCGGCGCGCCGCGGGGACGGCGCGCACGCTGCCGTCGTGGCCCTCAGCGGCCGCCGCCATGGCGGTCTCTACGTCGGCGCGGCTGATGCGCCCGCCGGGGCCGGTCCCGGCAATGCCCTGCAGGTCGACCCCTTCGCTCGCGGCGAGGCGGGCGGCCAGCGGCGTCGGCCTGGCTTGGCGGCGGTCGTCAGGGGCCAGCGCCGGTGCGCCGGCACGGTGTGGTTCAGGCAGAGACGGCCCCGCCACCGTCTCTGCCTGAGAGGAGGAACCCAGCGACTCGCCAGGCTTGAGGATATAGGCGATCGCAGTGCCAATCGGGACCACCTGCCCCCGCTGCGCGCTGATGGCGGCCAGGGTCCCTGTCGCGGGCGCTTCGACGTCGAGGATGGCCTTGTCGGTCTCTACTTGCAGGAGCGGCTCGCCCTTTTCGACCTGGTCGCCCTCTTTTTTGAGCCAGGCGACGACCTGTCCCGTTTCCTGGGTCATCTCGAACTTGGGCATGTACACAGGTGTTGGCATGGCTGATCCCCACAGAGTGCCGTTGTCATCCTACTGGAACATCAAGTAATCGTGTAGACTAGTAGTCCGTCGCGCTGGTTTTGATGGGCTACGACGCCCACAAGGGGCTAGGCTACGCCCATCAAGACCAGTGCGATGGACTACCAGGTAGCCTAGCAGCCTGTCGCAGAGGACACGTGTCGCCCTCAGCATCCTGGTGATAGCCAGGCCATATGCGTTGCCGCCATCCGGCTCTGAGCCAGGGGTAACGCGTAGCGTGCAAGCCGGTTGCCACCACGTGGCATTTTGCGCCAACAGGCCGATCGATGCTCAAAGAGACTGAGTACCGCCGGAACAGCTTTGTGCTACAGCTCTGCCTTGGCGAGCTTGCGCGCCGCGGCCACGATATCCTGGACCTGCGGGACGGCCGCCTTTTCGAGCCTGGGGTTGTATGGGATGGGCACATCGGCGCCGCCGAGCCGCACGATGGGCGCTTCGAGGTAGGCAAAGGCTGGGCTCTCGGCGATCATTGCTGCGATCTCGCCGCCGAACCCACCGATCAGCGGGGCCTCGTGCACCACCAGCAGCCGCCCCGTCCGTTGCACCGATGCGATGAGCGCCGGCGCGTCGTACGGCTTGAGCGAGCGCAGGTCAATCACCTCTAGCTCGATGCCCTCGGCGGCCAGCGTCGTGGCCGCCTCGAGGGCGCGCGGCACCATGATCGAGGTGGCGACGACCGTCACGCTCGAGCCCTCACGGCGCACGGCAGCACGCCCCAGGGGGACGATGTAGGGCTCGACGGGCACCGGCCCGCGCGACTTGTAGAGCAGCTTGTTCTCGACAAAGAGCACCAGGTTGTTGTCGGCCATCGCAGCCAGCAGCATGCCCTTGGCGTCGTAGGGCGTCGCCGGGGCCACAATCTTGACGCCGGGCACGCTAAGGAACCACGACTCCAGGCTCTCGCAGTGCTGGGCGGCCGCGCCCGTGCCCGACCCCGCCGGCAGCCGCACCACCACCGGCACCGACGCCTTGCCGCCGAACATGTAGCGGATCTTGGCGCCCTGGAGGACGGTCTGCTCCATGCCCAGGGTGATAAAGTCCATGAACTGCATCTCGGCGACCGGCCGCATGCCGAGCACTGCCGACCCCACCGCCGTGCCGATAATGGCGTTCTCCGAGATGGGCGTATCGCGCACCCGGTCTGGCCCGAATTCGTGCACCAGGTCCTTCGTCACGCCAAAGGCGCCGCCGTACACGCCGATATCCTCGCCCAGCAGGAACACCCGCGGGTCGCCGGCCAGGGCCTGGGCCATCGCCTCGCGCAGCGCCTCCGAATAGGTGATCTCGCGGGTGCCCGCAGGTGGGTTGACCGGCACGTCGGGCCCAAAAGTCCGCCGCGCCCAGGCCGGCGCCACCCGCTCGGGCGCGGCCGCCACGTCGGGCTCGACCACGTACACATCGTCGGTCAGGTGCTCCGGTGAGGGCTCCGGCCCGGCGTCGCCGTAGGCGATGGCCTCCTCGATGGCCGCCTCGGCCCGCGCCTGCAGCACCTGCGTGCCCTCTTCGGTCAGCGCGCCCGTTTCGACCAGGTAGCGCTCGAGGCGCTTGATGGCATCCTTCTTCTTCCAGGCCTCGATCTCTTCTTTGCTGCGGTAGAGTTGCTTATCGCTCTTGGAGTGGCCGAGGTAGCGGTAGGTGAGGGCATCGATCAGCACCGGGCCGTTGCCCGCGCGGGCGTGCGCCGCCGCGGCCTGCACCGCCGCGTAGACGGCCAGGGCGTCCATGCCGTCGATCTGCCGGCCGGGTATGCCGTAGGCCACGGCGCGGTCGGCGATGCTGGCCGCGTTCATGCCCCCGTGCAGCGGCATCGACATGCCGTACTGGTTGTTCTCGCAGAGAAAGATGACCGGCAGCTTCCACACCGACGCCAGGTTCAGGCTCTCGTGGAAATTGCCCTCGTTCGACGCGCCATCGCCAAAGAAGCAGAGGACGACCCGGTCCTCCTGTCGCAGTTTGAGCGCCAGGCCGGCGCCTACCGACAGCGGCAGGCCACCGCTCACCACGCCGTTGGCGCCCAGGCTGCCCAGCGAGAGGTCGGCCATGTGCATCGAGCCGCCGCGGCCGCGGCAGACGCCGGTCTCCTTGCCCAGCAGTTCGGCCATCATCTCGCGCACGTCCTGCCCCTTGCCGATGGCGTGCGCATGCCCCCGGTGCGTGGAGACGATATAGTCATCGGCGCGCAGCGCGGCAATGGCGCCGATGCCGACCCCTTCCTGGCCCACGCACAGGTGCATCGTGCCGTGCACCTTGCCCAGGCCGTACTGTTGCCAGGCGGCCTCCTCAAAGGCGCGAGTCAGCAGCATCTTGTAGTAGATCTCGCTCAACAGCTCTGCGGAGAGACCGTCAACAGGCGCGGGCGCCGGTTCGATGTGGGTCGTGTGCGGCATCTCAGTCCCCTATCCCGAGCGGACCAGGTGTCAGGTGGCATGAATGCACATGTGTGAATGATACAGTATCCTTTGTGCATCTGCATTTTAGCACGAGTGCTCACATTTGTCAATAGGTTGGTGGCAGATGTGCATGAGATTTAAGGTTCGGGGGAGGGATGAGGGTCGCTCGCGGCCGGAATCAAAAACCGGCCGAGAGGCTGAATGCCTCTTGGCCGGTTTCCTGCGGCAGTGCACTGCCGTTCGAGGTAGCGGGGCCAGGATTCGAACCTGGGACCTTTGGGTTATGAGCCCAACGAGCTGCCGCTGCTCCACCCCGCAACGTGGGAGACAGTATAGCACAGACGCCTTGTTCCGTCAAACGCAATCACTCTCCGAAAAAGACCTGCCACCACTCGCCGAGGTACGAGGTCAGGGCCGGGGCTTGCTCGGGCGCCGCAGCCGGCGTGGGGGTCGGCTCGGGCGCCGCGCGGGGCACGAGGATAGTGCGCCGGTCGCCCGGGCGGATCTTGTTCAGCTCTTCGCGCGCCACTTTTTCCGCGTACTCGTCGGACTGCACGTAGGTGCGCGTGGCCTGCAGCGCAGCCTCTTCGGCCTGGAGCTGCGCCAGGCGGCCGTCGGCGCCGGCCAGCGCCGTCCGCAGGCGGTAGACCTCGACAATCTGCCCACCAAAGGCCAGCAAAAAGACCGCCGAAATGGCGACGGCCGCCACGGCGATCAACTGCTCGAGGGTCATCTTGTGCAACCACGGCTTTTTGCCCATCGCGCCATCCCCTTGTGAACCCTCTGTATGGTAGCAAATTCCCGCGCCCAGGTCAAGCGCCGCCACCCCCATTCCCAGAGAACCGTGGGCTTTTGAACCACAAAGGGCTTTGGGTGCCGTCCTTGCCCCCTTTGTGCCCTTCGTGGTGATCAAACCCGTCGATCATAGGCGATTCTGGGTGCGCCCGGCCGCGCCGTCTCGTTTGCCTGGCGACAGCAGACGGGGTATAGTCCAGGCATCTGGCCTGCACGTGGCTGGCCGAGAGGAGCGCGATGATGCACGCCTACCCTAGCGACCATCCCGCCCTGCGCCTGTTCGAGGAGCTGCTGGCCGTGCCGGCCCCCTCCGGCCGTGAGGAGGCGCTGGCGCAGCTCATCGTCGACCGGCTCGACTCCTGGGGCTATGCGCCCACGGTCGACGGCTCGGGCAACGTGCTCGTGCGCCTGGAGGGCCACCGGCCCGACGCGCCGCTTTCGTGCCTGGCCGCCCACATCGACGAGGTCGGCCTGGTAGTGACGCGCATCGAGCCCGACGGCTCGCTCCGCATCGACCGCTCTGGCGGGCTCTTGCCCTGGAAGCTCGGCGAACGGCCGGTGCAGGTCCTGGGCGACGGCGCGCCGGTCGTCGGCGTCGTCTCCTTTGGTGCGGCGCACGCGGCCCAGGGGGAGCGCCCCATCGCCTGGAGCGACGCGCGGCTGCTGACCGGCCTGACCCCGGCGCAGCTCGCGGCCGCCGGGGTACGTCCCGGCGCCACCGCCGTGCCGCTCTGCGAAGGGCGCGGCCCCACCCTCTTCGGCGACCCGGCCGACCCCCTCGTCGCCGCCTGGACCTTTGACGACCGCATGGGCGCCGTGGCCCTGCTGCGCCTGCTCGACGAGCTGCGCCACAGCCGCCTGCAGCCCCACCATCCCACCATCATCGCCTTTACCGTGCACGAAGAGTGCGGCGGCCATGGCGCCAGGGCGCTGGCCCATGCGCAACGCCTCGAGACCTTTGTCGGCGTCGACGGCTGCCCCGTCCCGCCCGGCGCCCCGCTGGTGCTCGATGGCCGCCCGGGCATCTGGAGCAAGGATACCGTCACGCACTATGATCAGCGCCTGCTGCGCGCGCTCTGCCGGGCCGCCGAGGCCGCGGGCACGGCGCTGCAGCCGGTGGTCTACGAACACGCCTTTAGCGACGCCGGTCAGGTCTACGCCGCGGGGGCTGCGGCGCGCGTCGCCTGCTTCGGCCACGTGCGCGAGAGCAGCCACGGCTACGAGGTAGCGCGCCTCTCCGTCTTTGACAACGTGCTGCGCACGCTCGTCGAGTTTATCAGAACATGGGAAGGTGCATGAATCAGTCGTTGCCGGCTGTGGCCAAACCTGCGCGGGCGGCGTTGGCGTTGACCGCGGCCTACTACCTGGCCTTCGTGGCCCTGGGCCTGAGCGCTGCCGTCACCGGGCCCACGCTGCCCGGCCTCGTGGCGCAGACGGGCGCCAGCCTCGGTGAGATCGGCGTCCTCTTCACTACCCGCTCGCTGGGCTACATGCTGGGCTCCCTCGGTGGCGGCCGCCTCTACGACCGCCGGCACGGCCACCCGATCATCGCCGCCGCGCTCGTGGCCATGGCCGCGCTGCTCGCCGCCGTGCCGCTGGCGCCGCGGCTGTGGCTGCTCGCGGCGCTGCTGCTGGCCCTGGGCCTGAGCGAGGGCACGATCGACGTCGGCGCCAATACCCTCCTCGTGTGGGTGCACCGCGGCCGCGTGGGGCCCTTTATGAATGGGCTGCACCTGTTCTTTGGCGTCGGCACGTTCATCTCGCCGGTCATCGTCGCCCAGGCGGCCCTGCACACCGGCGGCATCGCCTGGGCCTACTGGGCGCTCGCCCTGGCCGCGCTGCCGGCGGCGCTGTGGCTGCTGCGCCTGCCCAGCCCGGCTGATGGCGCCAGTGCCGAGCCCGGCGCCGTCAGCGGCCGGGCCAGTGCGCTGCTGGTGGTGCTCGTGGCGGCTTTTTTCTTCCTCTACGTCGGCGCCGAGGTCGGCTTTGGCGGTTGGATCTACACCTACGCCCTGGCCATGGGCGTCAGCGACCCCACCATCGCCGCCTACCTGGTCTCGGCCTTCTGGGGCTCGTTCACGGTGGGCCGCCTGGCAGGCATCCCACTGAGCGCCCGTTTCAGCCCGCGCGCCATCCTCGCCGCCGACCTGGCTGGCTGCATCGCCAGCGTCGCCATCCTGCTCGCCTTCCCGCATGCCATGGCAGCCCTCTGGCTGGGCACGCTGGGGGTGGGCGCGGCTATGGCCTCGATCTATGCCGTCACCCTCTCGCTGGCCGAACGGCACCTGGCCTTCACCGGGCGTGTCGCCGGCTGGTTCTTCGTCGGCGCCGGCGGTGGCGGCATGGTCCTGCCCTGGCTGATCGGCCGGCTCTTTGGCACACTCGGCCCGCGGGCAGGCCTTGCCGCCATCCTGGCCGACCTCCTCGTCGCCGCGGCCGTCTTTGTGCTGCTGATTGCCTACACCAAGCGCAGACCGGCGCCAGAGACAGAGGAGCCCGCACGATGAGCACGAGCGACGCCCTGGACCCTAAGGAGATCGTGCGCGCGGGCTATGACCTCATCTCGCGCATCTATCGTGGCGACGAGGAGGGCGAGGAGTGCGCCCACTACCACGCCTGGCTCGACGAGCTCGAGCCGCTGCTCGCGCCCGGCGCCCCGGTGCTCGACCTGGGCTGCGGCTGCGGCGTGCCTGTGGCGCGGCGGCTGGCGCGCCGGCACCCCCTCACCGGCGTCGACATCTCGCCGGTGCAGATCGAGCGCGCCCGGCAGAACGTGCCCACGGCGCACTTTCTCTGCGCCGACATGGCCACGCTTGACCTCGCGCCGCAGAGCCTGGCCGCCGTCGTCTCGTTCTACACCATCATCCACCTGCCGCTCGATGAGCAGCCCGCGCTCTTGCGGAACATCGGCCGCTGGCTGCAGCCCGGGGGTTACCTCATGGCCACGGTGGGCCACAGCGCCTGGACCGGCCAGGAGGACGGCTGGCTCGGCGGCGGCAACGCCATGTACTGGAGCCACGCCGGCGAGGACACCTACCTGGCGTGGCTCGCCGCTGCGGGCCTGACGGTGCTGTGGACGCGCTTTGTGCCCGAGGGCGTGGCCGGCCACACCCTCATCCTCGCTCAGAAGGTGGAATCCACCGCAGAGGCGCAGAGGACGCAGAGATGATCCACAGGTTCATGGTCGGCGCTTGAGCGCCGACTATGAACCTATTGCACAGAGCGGGAACTGGCAAAGTAACGCCAGGAATGCGCCCGGTTCAAGGCGACTCCGTAGCGTAGGGGGGGGCCAGGGCCGCGCAGAACGCGAGGCGCCCAGCAGACTTGACGGCACACTCGCCCTCAAAGTGAGCTGCACTGCAACTTGGCGCCAGCATCGCGCGTCTTAATGGTGAGGGCACCCAACGCTGCGCAATTGGCCCCGCTACGCCGAGGAGGAAGAGGATGAGAGCGGCAAAACGTATGGCGATTCTGGCCCTGGTGCTCACGCTGCTGGCCGCCTGCACGCCCAGCGCCACCCCCACCGCCACGACCGTGCACCCGACAACCGCGCCGGTCGACGTGCCCAGCCCCACGGCGCTCCCGGCCACACCCATCCCCACCGCCGCGCCGGCAATTGTCGAGATCACCGTCTACTTCACCGACGAGAACCGCTACGCCCTCGGCACGCCGCCGTTCGAGGTCGGCGTGACCCGCGCCGTGCCCGCCAGCGCCAACCTGCCCGAGGCGGTGCTGGCCGAGTTCTTCAGCGGCCCCACAGCCGAGGAGAGCGCGCGCGGCCTGGTGCGCATCAACAGCGGCTTTACCGGTTTCAGCAGGCTCACCGTCGAGGGCGGCATCGCGCGCATCTCCCTCACCGGCCCCTGCGCCTCCAACGGCGCCACCTACTCCATCGCCCAGTTGCTGCTCAAGAACCTGCTGCAGTTCCCAGAGATCGAGTACGTCAAGATCTATGACGCCGACGGCACCACCGAGGCCCCCGATGGCCCCACCAGCTCTATCCCGTTCTGCCTCGAGCCGTAGGGTAATTGCTGGGGCAGCCAGCAGAGGCGGCTGCGGAAACGCGTTCGTAGTACGGGAGAGCGGAGGTGGGCTGGCCGCTGGCGCCGCCGGGCGGCGCCAGCGGCCAGCCCACCTCCGCTCTCCCGTACTACGAGCACGCCATGACAGTGTGACCAATGCGTTTTTGCCTGCAAGATGCAACCGTGCTATTATGCCCCCATCGATACCAGGCTCGGAGTCCTTCCTCAACTCCCCCACCTCCTCCTCGGGCTCCGTCTCTCGCCCTCTGCAGAACGCCCGGCACGGGCCCCGGGCTAGAAGGGACGCCCTTCCATGCAGAACGCACCGTTCGGCACACTCAGGCCGGCCGGCGATCTCGGCGATGCCGGCGCGCGCTGCCGCGTTGGCCAGCGCTTGCTCGAGCTCACCGATGCCTACACGGCAGCGGAGGTATTCCAGGAGGTCGTGGCCACGGCCGCGCCGCGCGCTGCCGCATGGGCCGAGCAGCCCGACCTGCACGAGGCGCTGCGCCACGCCGTGGCCGGGCTGGACGATTGTCTGGCGCTGCTCCACGGCGCCGAGGCGCGCCAGGCCGCCTTCCAGGCCCTCTTCCAGGTCTACCAGGCCGACGCCGGCGCCAGCCCCAACGGCCTGACCCGCGAGATCCCCTTCATCCTGCTGCGCCACGCCACCCCCGCCGAGCGATACCTGCTCCGCACCTGGGTGCGCAGCACGCTGGCCGCCGGCGCCCCCTCCGGCGCGGCCGAAGCCTGCTGGCGGCTGCTCCTTGACCTGGACTCGGCCCAGCCGGCCTCGCTGGAGGCCGTGCTCGCCGAGTGCCGTGCGGCGGGCTATGCCGGCCTGGTGGCCGAAAAGCTGCTCGACCTCGACCGCGTCGGCGAGGCGCTCAGCGCCGCCCGCCGCGACCTGCAAGATGCCGAAGCGCTGCTCCACTTCGCCAACTCGCCGGCAGCCCGCGGGCAGGTGCGTGCCGTCATGGCCCTGGTGGCCGAGCGCCTGGAGGCCGGGTTCGACCGCCGCCTGGCAGGCTGGCTCGCTGCTCGCTATGAAGAGCGCGGCGACCTGCCGCGGGCGCTGGAGCTGAGGCTGGAATCGCTGCGCCAGGCACCGGGCCACGGCGACTATGAGCGCGTGGCCACACTGGCGCGGCGCCTCGGCACCTGGGAGCAGTTGCGGCCCGACGTGGCGCACACGCTCGCCCACAACGGGCGCGACGAGGCCCTCGTCGAGCTCGCGCTGGGCGAAGGCGACCCGGCGCGCGCCCTGCCCTACGTCGTCGGCGCGCCCGAGCGCTACGGGCCTGAGGTGCTCGCCCGCCTGGCCGCCTACGCCGCCACCGCCCAGCCCGAGCAGGCCCTGACCCTCTACCGCCACCTGCTCGAACGTGCCCTGGCCGGGCAGCCCGCCGCCGGCGATGCCGAGGCGCACCTCAAGCGCCTGCGCGAAGTGTACGACCACCTCGGCGCCCTCGACGAGTGGGAGGCCTGCCTCGAGGAGCTGCACGAGCAGTATGGCCTGCGCGTGTGGGGCTAGGTCGTGTTCGCAAACCCGTAGCATAGCCCCCCTTGGCCGCCGCAGGCGGCCTCGGGGCGTCTTGGGCGGCGAGACTGGCGCCACAGAACGGCAAAACGGGCACAAGGCCCTAGGAGCGAACCGAAAAACCCCATCAATGACCGACTCAACTCTCAACAGGTAGTGGCATCAGGAGCACGTGCACCACTACGGGTTGTGGACTCGATTTCAACAATGACACTTTTTCGGTGCGCTCCTAGCCCTGCAGGCCTGACAGGTTTCCGGAAACCTGCCAGGTCTCTGGCTTTTACACAAGCGCCGCTCGCGGCTATAATGACAGCATCGCCGCCGCGCGTTGGGCGGCTTGGGTTCGCGTGGGGCAATAAAGGAAGGCGAGGGCGATGGCGACCACATTTCCTGAAGGCTTTGTCTGGGGCACGGCCACTTCTGCCTATCAGATCGAAGGCGCGGTGCGCGAAGGCGGACGCGGCGTCTCCATATGGGACCGCTTCAGCCACACTCCCGGCAAGACCGAGAACGGCGACACCGGCGATGTGGCCAGCGACCACTACCACCGCTGGCGGCAGGATGTCGGCCTCATGAAGGAGCTGGGCCTCAACGCCTACCGCTTCTCCATCGCCTGGCCGCGCATCATCCCCGATGGCAGCGGCGCCGCCAACCAGGCCGGGCTCGACTTTTACGACCGCCTCGTCGACGCCCTGCTCGCCGCCGGCATCGAGCCCTTCCCCACCCTCTATCACTGGGACCTGCCCGAGGCGCTCTACGACAAGGGCGGCTGGCTCAACCGCGACGCCGCCGGCTGGTTCGCCGACTATGCCGCCGTCGTCTCCAGCCGTCTGGGCGATCGCGTGCGCCGCTGGATCACCCACAACGAGCCCTTTGTCGCCGCCTTCGAGGGCTATGCCCTCGGCAGCCACGCCCCCGGCCTCAACGATCCCAAGGCGGCCTTGCAGGTGGCGCATCATCTGCTGCTCTCGCACGGCCGGGCGGTGCCCATCCTGCGCCAGAACAGCGAAGCGGGCGCCCAGGTGGGCATCGCGCTCAACCTGAGCTGGGTCGATCCGGCATCCGAGCGCCAGGCCGACGTGGAGGCGGCGCAGCGCTTCGATGGCCTGCTCAACCGCCTCTTCCTCGACCCGCTCTTCCGCGGCGCCTACCCGGCCGACATGCTGGCCTACGCCGGCCCACTGGCGCCCGAAGTCGAGCCGGAGGACCTGCTGCAGATCGCCACGCCCATCGATTTCCTCGGCGTCAACTATTACAGCCGCGCCGTCGTCGCCGATGACCCCCAGGGTGGCCCCCTGGGCGCGCGGCAGATCGTGCCCCCCTACGCCGAGCTCACCGAGATGGGCTGGGAGGTGTACCCGGAGGGCCTGCGCCAATTGCTCGTCCGCCTGCACCAGGAGTACCATCCCGCCGCGCTCTATATCACCGAGAACGGCTGCGCCGCGGCCGACAGGCTGCAGGATGGCCGGGTGCACGACCCGCAGCGCATCGCCTACCTCAGCGCGCATCTGGCGGCCGCCCACCAGGCCATCGCCGAGGGCGTGCCCCTGCGCGGCTACCTGGTGTGGAGCCTGCTCGACAACTTTGAGTGGGCCTACGGCTACACCAAGCGCTTTGGCCTGGTCTACGTCGACTATGCCACGCAGGCGCGCGTCGTCAAAGACAGCGGCGCCTGGTTCCGCCAGGTGGCCACGGCCAACGCCCTGCCCTGAGACAGCGCGGGCCTGGGCCGGTAGAGCCACAAAGAACACAAAGGCTTCCCCTTTGTGTCCTTTGTGGCTCTGCCGGCCTGGCACCCGCTCTTGTACCCAGGAGAATGCCTGGATCACCCGTGCGTCGCTTATCGTCCGCCGAACTCTTGCAGCCGCGTGCACTCTACCAGCCGGTCCAGCGTCTTCATGGTGAACACTTTGCCGCGTGTGGCCAAGAGCAGCTTCTTCATGTCCTCGCGCCGCACGCCAAAGCCCCGCCCGGCGATGCACGCCACCACCTGTTACTTGGGCGTGCCTTCCGGCTGCCCCTCCATGCTCAGCGCCGCCAGGTGCTGGATGCGCGTCACCTTGTCGCGCGCCGTCCCGTCGTCCTCCGTCAGCTTGGCCTCGATCACCACCTGCGGGTTGAACTCGCTGGGCACCACGAAATCTGGCGCCTGGTCAAAGCCCGGCACCGTCTCCGCCCGCTTGGTCTTGCGGTAGCTGACGTGCGCGCCAACAAGGACGCCCTCGATCGTCGCTTCTAAGTGGGTGGACACAATTAGGTTGACATCGAGCCACTGCCATGCCGCTTTGGCTTGCTGCAGCAGAGGCTGCACGCCCAGCGCCGCGTGTCAACAGAATTCTGTCCACCCACTTAGGGCGTCGCCCACCAACTCCGAGACCGAATCTCGGTGCCCGGCAGACGGCCGTCCCAAGAAGCGCTCGTAGAGCAACATCGCATAGGGCACGCCCATGTCGGCCAGCCGCGCCATAGACGCCGGCCCGTGGCGCGTGTCGGCCTTATCCAGGCGGTGGATCTTGTCGGCCTCGACCTTGGGCGCGGGCCATCTGATGAGCTGGCAGGCGGTATCGACCAGCACCCTGATGCGCTGCCTGGTGACCTCGGTGCCCTTGAACGGCGCCGTGGGCTTGAGCCGGATTGTGCGATCGATGCCGCGCACAAAACTCTGGCTCACCGCAATGCCTGTGCGCTGCGTGGCGAGGTATGCCCACTCGGACGGTGTAAAGCCCAAGATGGTACGCAGCACGATGAGCGCCATCGGCGCCTGCAGGGCAGCCTCCAGGACCGTGGCGCAATCCATGTCGCGGAACCCGCCCGTCGCCCGCTTGAGCGCCTCATAGCCCGCTTCGAACACAGGATAGTCGACGAACCCTTGGCCTCTGGGCAGCACCAGGAACTCGGATTCGAGCGAGGAAAAGATTGCCGAGACACAGCCATCGAGGTCGGCCTCTACCTCACGGAAGGGGATCTCAAAAGGATACTTCATCGGGACCTCCGCTGTCATAGCCGCGCACGTCCTCGGCGATGCGGTGTTCGAACAGCGGGCCGAGGCTCGGCGTCTCGTCGAGGAACTGGGCGACGCGGGCCCAGCCGCCCAAGGCTTCTGTGGCCCTGGCGACAGCGCCAAGCTTGGCCGCTGTGTCGATGGCGCGATCCCACGACGGTCGGAGGTCCCAGATGGCCAGCCGGACCAGGTGTCCGTAGGCGATACAGCGCATGTCTCCCTTGGTGAGCTTGACGCCGCCCGCCCGCAAGGCTTCCATGTCCTTCCGCACCAATCGCGCGATCCCTTCGCCGCTAGACGCGAGCATCGCGCGCGATACGGTCCCTGTGGAGCGGCAGACAGACACGCTGTCCACGATCGAGGACCCCGTGCCGTTGATGTGGATCGAAGCGCTCATTTCAGCCGGGCAGGGCAGCGCGGCTGTGCAGGCCAGCCCGGCGTCGAGCACGGCCGCCGCGATGGGATAGTAGGCCTCGATGGTGTTGTGGTGATAGGTGAAGGCAAGCGGCGCCCCCGGCTTGAGGGCGCGTGCCATGTTGGCAAACACCGCCGAGAGGCCTTCGGCAAAGTGGTCCAGTCCTCGCTCCATCGTCGCATTGCCGGTCAGCTCGTTCTCGTTCCGTGTCGACGGCCTGTCGAAGGCGCCGCCCGTGTCGACGGCCAGCCGCCGCAGCCACACGTAGCAGAAATCCATCAGCTCGGCGTATTGCACGTTGGCAAAGTAGGGCGGGTCGGTGAAGACGCCGTCCAGGCTGCCCGGCGGCGGCGCCTCCATGGTCGAACTGGCGCAGCGTAGCTCTACCCTCCTGCCGGCCCCCGCAGTCTCGTTCGGGCGCCGCTCGCCGATCCACTCGCCCTGCACCTGCACAACGACCTTGCGTCCGCCCCGGTGTTGGATCTCGAACGGCGCGTCGCAGTAGGCCTTGGCGGCGGCATACTTGTCGATGATGTCGACCAGCCCCCGCTGCCGATGTTCGGGCCCTCGCCACCATTGGCGATGCCGAGCAGGTTCGACTCGCACTGCACGAGCCCCACCGGGAACCCATGCACCGAGAATACGTCAAGCGACTTGAGCGCCATGGTGTCGTAGCGGCAGAGCATGTTCTGGTAGCGCAGCAGGTCCGAGAGGTTTGTCGCCAGGGCATTGCGCAGGCGCGCATCGGGGCACTCGGCGATGGCCCGGCAACTCAACTCCAGGCCGAGGAGTTGGCGTGTGTTAAACATCTCGCGATAGCGCCGGTAGCCCCAGCGGTGCAGCCGGTCGGTCTCATCGCCGCGAGGGATTTCGTCGTCGGGCACAAACTGGGGGTCAAGCTGCGCCCAGGCCGAGGCCGCAGCCGCGTACCTGTGCAGATCAGCCTCGTCGGGCACTTTGAAGAAACGGCCTGCATGCCTCGGCATGCAGGCCGGGCAATGGTACTCGATGGCCACCATGCGGTGCTCGGGCGCCCCCTGCGCCGCATCCGGGTACGCATTCACATGGCCACAGTGGGGGCAAGCGCAGCGGTTGCGCGCTGCCGGGCCGTGCAGGCGCAGCGCACCCCCGCATGTGCCGCAACGGCCGGGGTTACGCCGGTCCTCGACCTCGTCAAGCTGTCCACACATCGCGCAGATCAACACGTTCTGAGGATGGCGCCGGTTCTCGGCCAACAGATAGCCGGGGAAAAGATCGAACGTCTGTCCGCAGTGCCCGCAGCGGTGGGTCTTGACCCAGATAAAGTACTTGACGTGAGCGTCGGGTGAGCCGCACTCCTTGCACGTCGTACGGTAGAGCTGGCCCACCTCGCGCTCGAGCCGCGCCCGCAGGTTGTTCGCCGCCTGCCGATAGGCCGGCACGTCGAGGTGCTCGATCTCCTGGCGCACGATCCAGTAGGCCATCGGGTTGATGTCGTAGCCGATCACGTCGCAACCGGCGCGGTTTGCTTCGATCAGCGGCGTGCCGCCGCCCATGAACGGATCGGCCACCCGCGTGCCATGCAGGTCGTGCGCCCGGTAGAACGCCTCCCTCAGCGGTCCTTCGGCAAACTCGGCAAGCAGCAGGCCGCGGAACAGCGTGCCCGGGCGCCTGGCGAACCACTTGTGCACCGCAATGATCGGCCGATAGTTCTGCTGGATCTGCTTCTCGCGCAGCGCCAGCTCGGCGATGAATGGAATATCGAACGATCTCTCGATCATCACGGTTCTCCCGCTCGCATGGAACGCTCCTGCTGAGGCGTGGTCAGGGCCGCTTTCCTCTTCTGGTCCGCCAACCATTATAGCACACCTGTCCAACCCCATGACCGGCATGCCATCGTGAGCGGCCCTCAGCCAGGTCCGATGCTCAACCTGTCGTCGTCTCGGCCGCCAGCCGCACCCCCTCTTCCTCGTCCACCCGCGTGAGCAGGATGATGCCGCCGACAAAGAACACCACCAGCGCCACGATGCTCAGCCGGCTGGAGCCGGTGAGCTGCCCCACCAGGGCAAAAAGCGCTGGGCCGGCAATGCCGGCGAATTTGCTCGACACGTCGTAAAAGCCATAGAACTCGGCACTCGCTTCTTTAGGGACCATGCGCCCGAAGAGGCTGCGGCTGAGCGCCTGCGTGCCCCCCTGCACCATGCCCACGGCCAGGGCCAGCGCCCAAAAGTGCCAGGCGGCGCTCATAAAGTAGCCGGCGATGGCGATGAGCGTGTACCAGCCCAGGCCGAGCATGATCGCGCGCTTGGTGCCGATGCGGCTGCCGAACTTGCCGAAGAACAGCGAGCAGGGGATGCCCACGAACTGGGTCAAGAGCAGCGCGCCGATGAGGTCCATCATGCCGATGCCGATCTCGGCACCATAGATGGTGGCCATCTTGATGATAGTGCCGATGCCGTCATTGTAGAGCCAAAAGGCCAGCAGGAAGAAGAACAGTTGGCGGTACTGGCGCAGGTGGCGGAAGGTCTGGCCCAGGCGGCGAAAGCCGGCGCTCACCGCGGGCACCCCTTCGCCGATGCCGGCCACGTTGCGCGGCGGCTCGGGCACCCACTTGAGCAGCGGCACGGTAAAGGCGCCCCACCAGAACGCCACACTGAGGAAGGAGAGCCGCGGCCCCAGCGTGCCGGGCAGCAACTGGATCATGCCAATGTTGGCCGCCAGCAGCAAGCCGCCACCGAGGTAGCCCAGCGCGTAGCCCTTTGATGAGACATAGTCGATCTCATCGGCGCCGGCGATGTGCGGCAGGAGCGAGTCGTAAAAGATCGCCGCGCCGGCAAAGCCGATAGAGGCGACGATGGTACAGCCCAGCGCTAGCAGCCAATCGCCCTGTTGCACCAGGAAGAGCAGCCCGGTGGCCACGATGCCCACGGCAGCAAACACGGCCAGAAAGCGCTTCTTCGACCCGGTATAGTCGCCGATGGAGCCCAGGATCGGCGCCATGATGGCGCTGATCAGGAGCGCAATCGAGGCCGCATAGCCCCAGTAGACCGTCGCCGTGTTCCCCGGCAGCCCAGCCGCGACCACCGAGGAAAAGTACACCGGCAGCACCGCGGCCTCGACGGTGGTGGAAAAGGCCGAGTTGCCCCAGTCGTAGAGGCACCAGGCGTTGACGATGCGGCGGTGGAGTTTCAGTTCCATGGCGGCTCCTTGTGGCAAATCACACCTGACACAGCGATTTCCATGGCGGGCAGGCGATCGGCGAAGACTCCGGCAGAGGCCTGCCCATGCCGCGGCTGGGCCCCCCCTACCGTTCCCCCGTCGCGGGGGGATTAGGCTGTCTTCCGCGGCACTAGATCGCTCGCTTGCCGTTTCTTGGCCACACAGGACGCGGTCGAGCGCCCCAATTCCCCCGCGACGGGGGAACGGTAGGCCTGCGCCCCGAGGGCTTGGCCCGCAGGGGGGGCCACCGTGCAGCAGGAGAAACCGTCTGTCAGCCGCGGCGCGAGCTGGGCCGAGTTTTTGTCAGAAAGTCGACGCTGACCATCTGCCAGGGAAATCGGTGTGTCAGGCATCATAACACACAGCTTAGCAGGGACCGGCGCTCTACCTCTCCGACCAGAATTTCGGTGCTGCCCTCAGCACCTCATCCCAGTTGGCCGGCAGCCGTATCTCCCTGGTCACCTTGCCCTGCCCACCCACACCCACCGGCAACCACGCCGAGTGCCGGGGATGATCTCCCCCGGCAACAACGATGGTGAACTTGTCGGGGTCAAGCGCTATCGGCAGCGCAGCCTCCGCGGCGGCCGCCTCAAACCAGGCCGCCCACTCGCCCCTGTACCTGTGGCCGGCTTCCAGAAACCCGGATTTCGTATACTGCGCCGTTGCATGCTCGAAGAAGAATCGCCGCAGTCTCTCCTTCGTCCAGCCGGCCTCGGCGAACGTTCGCGCCGCCCACGGTGAGACGATCAGCCAACCCACTTCGTCAGCCGCGTTCCAATAGTTCTCGTAGGGCATGCCCATGACCTTGCTCAGGCTCAGAATCGTGCCGGCAACGTGGTCATCAGGATGGCCGACAATGTTGATGCTGCCCCCAACGGTGAACACACTGACCGTGTTGGCCCCGCGGGCGAACCCCCGCTCCACGCTGAGTGGCTCCCAGGTCGCGGGCATGAGGTCCTCAGCCTCAGCAAAAACCAGCCCGGTATAGCGGCCTGGCTGTGCCATCACCGAGACCGAGGTGACCCCCGGGATCACGCCCCCCAAGGTGGTCAGCAACAGCCTGATCGCGCGGCCGATGCTGGCGCCGGCCGGATACTCTGCCGACGGACCCAACATGCCATAGCTCGAGTTGATGCCGATCTGTTTGGCAATGGGCCCGTTGATGACGACGGTAGGGGTAGAGGCGTGGGTCGTTCCCGAGCTCTCGGCCAGTTGGAATCTGGGGTCCGCCATCGCCTCGACGATGGCGATCAGCACGGGCATATACTCGGGGCGGCACCCTGCCATGGCCGCGACGATGGCGATGGCTGCCGGCGTGGCGATGCCGCCTCTCGGCGGGACCTTGGCCACCATCTCGTCGGGCGCGCGGTCGGTGCCCGTCAGGAGCCACCTGACCCGCTCCTTGGTAGCCGGCAGGAGCGGCAAACCATCGCCCCATCTGTTCGTCAGGAACGCCTCATTCATCTGTTGCATGGCGTCGGCATAGTCCTGCCCCTGATAGACGAACGTTGCCGGCGTCGCTGGGGAAATGCCTGTTGCCTGGCTTTGTGGCCGCCATGCGGTGAGCCCGAAAACGATGCTGTCGAGGCTTTGCTCAAAGACGGGTCTGTAATCCGCAATCGCGCGCGTCAGCGCGTCCTGAGGGACCACAGCCAAGGGGAGGTCGGCGAATTTGGCGCCTCGATAGACGTTTGCTGCTACGCGCTGCAAGAGTGAGCCGACAATGCAGACCGCTGGGATGCCTTCTTTCTCGATCAGAACCATGCCGCGAACAAGCGCGGTTGTGCAACCCCCTCAACCGCCATTGCCGAGAATGACTGCATCCAGCCCCTGCGCTTTTGCCGCCTTGCCGGCGCCGGCGATAATGGCCGCCTGCGTGGGCTCGATGACCTGCTGATAGGGCACGATGGTGGCCCCGGGGAATCGTTTCTGCAATAGCTCCTGAAGATAGGGGAAGGTCTCGTCGCCCCTATAGTGCCCCTGCCACATGAGTCCGATTCTCTTGCCGTTCAGGGTGTCAAGCCGGGGCGCCGGTATCGTCCCTACCTCAGTCGCGCCAACGGGGTTGAACACCTCCAATGTCACCGGCCCAGCCTCCGCAGGGCCGACCGCCGTGCTCATGCCGTTTTCTCCTTTCTCCGACGCCCTCTGGGCAATAAGGGGCGTGACCTGTCGACCCTATCGTACCATCATGTTGTGGAATCGTGAAATTGCGAGCATTTGAGGGGTGTTTGTGGGTTGGCTGGCCTCGCCGGCTGCTACCGTGATGCTGCGGCCAGCGGGATGGTTCCCCGGCAGCCTGCTAGCTGACACTGAGCTGCGAAGTGCCGCTACTCCTTGCCGGCCACGAGCCCAAGCTGCAGCGCAGAGCGCACCAGCTCGGCGGTATTGTGCACGTGCAGCTTGCTCATCAGGTTGCCGCGGTGCCACTCTACCGTCTTGACGCTCAGCGAGAGGCATTCGGCGATTTGGGGGCTGGTCTTGCCATCGACGATGTGCTGCAAGATTTCGATCTCGCGCGGGGTCAGGGGCTCGGTGGGCTGCTGTATCTCTTCGAGCAGCGTGCGCGACGCCTCGGGGTGCAGGAACACCCCGCCGCCCGCCACGATGCGCAGGGCAGCCATCAGGTCCGAGCCCAGGGCGCGCTTGAGGATATAGCCCGAGGCGCCGGCGCGCAACAACGCCAGGACGTACCAGCGCTCTTCGTGCTGCGTGAGGACGAGGACGCGGGTCTGGGGGTAACGTTCGCGGATGATGCGGGTCGCTTCGATGCCGTTCATCCCCGGCATGGCGATATCCATCAGGACGACATCGGGCCGGAGCTCGGCGGCGCGGGCGACGACCTCGGCGCCATCGCGGGCGTCGCCCACCACCTCCACATCGTCGTAATCACTGAGAAAGGCACGCAACCCTGCGCTGAGGATGGCGTGATCGTCGGCCAAGAGCACGCGAATCTTGGACACCGGCATGTCCCCTTCGTGGATGAGACACCCAGAGCACGCCGGCACAGTCTCACTAGCCCGGCGGGGAGCCGGCCGCGGCATGGCATCCGGCGCGACTGAGTCAGTGCCCCGGCGGGCCATCACGCACCTCCTATGAGGCTGCTCCCATGAGGACTATAGCACATTCTTGCTCCTCCTCCAAGGGTGCGGGGTATGCCGCAAGAGCGCCGGCAATCCCGGTGAAGGCCGGCCGCCTGCTCCGCTGCACCCGGCGCTAACCGGGACCGGGTTTTGATGGGCTGTCGAGGTCCGGCTGCCCCCGCGGGGGCAGCCGGACCTCGACAGCCCATCAAAACCCCCAAGAGGGGCCCGTACCGGCCTCGTGCAGAACCCGCAACCCGGTCACCGATCAACCTGTGACACACCCCCGCCGCGCCTGGCCGTGGCGAGCTCGCCACCTGACCCACTGAACCGCTACCAGACCAGGCTCAGCTTGTCTTTCCACGCCTGCGGCAGGAAGGCGCCGATGGCCAGCCAGTGCCGCGCGTTGGAGAGCATCACCAGCAGCCCAAAGATGAACATGGGAACGTCCATGTAAATCGTCACCGAGGCCAGCGTATCGACCACGGCGCCGAAGCAGCCGCATTCGATGCTGCGTCCCTGGCTCAGCACGACCGCCTTGGCGACAAAGAAGGCCACGCTCATCAGGCTCGCACCCAGGGCCGAGATGCGGGTGAGCACGCCGCCCAGCAGCCCCAACCCGCACAAGAGCTCGATGAAGGGCATGATCAGCCCAAAGAAGCGCGCCACGTTCACCGGCGCCACCGGCAGGATGCCAAAGTTGTACACCGCATCGACCGAGTAGCGCTCGATATCCACCAGCTTGCCGTACGAGGAGAGCAAAAAGATCCCGGCCAGGACCAGGCGGCAGACGATGATCACATAGGGGTTATCGACCACGGCCCACAGTCCGCCACGCTTCGCCGGCGCGGCCGTCAACGCCTTGAACATGCTCTGCCTCCCCTACTTGCCCGGCTGCCACTCGGTGGCGGCCTTGACGATATCGGCAAACGCCGCTTCGGCCTTTTTGTCGATGCCTGCCTGGTCGTGCCCGGCGATGGGGTGCGCCACGACCACCAACGCCAGCCCGGTCACACCCTGGTCCTGCACAGCCTTCTTGAACGGCTCCTCGAAGGGCGTGGTGGCGATGCTCACGGTGGGGATGCCTTGCTTTTCGATATTGAGCTGGTCAACGACCAGCCATCCGGTGCAGCTCCCTCAATCGGCTTGCGAGGCGATGACCAGATCGGGCTTGAGCGCCGCGATCGTGGCCGCCAGCTTTTGGCTGTCCTCCATGCTCTTGGAGATGGCCGCCGTCTCGGGCGCCTGCTCCCACAGCTTGATGATCTTGACGTCCTGGTACTTTTCGGCGAGCAACTCGGCCAAGCGGGTCAGCAACTTGTCGCCGTTGGGCTTTTCGTTCCAGCGCAGCGCCACGGTCTTGCCGTCGAGGGTGGCCGGGTGCGGCTGCACGGTGACCGCGCCCACTTGAGCAGTGTTGCCCGACGTCTTTGGGGCCGCCGGCGCGCAGGCCACAAGTGCAGCCACCAACACTGAGGCCACGAGCAGAGTAGCCAGCAACCTTTTCACGGACCCAACCTCCTACTGCGTCTCCTGCGGATAGTCCAGTTCCACCCACTTCGGCCAGCCACCCTGGAGCAACATGAGCTTGGTGTAGCCACGTTTCACGAGCTGCATGGCGACGTCGGTGCTATCCTCCTCATGGGCACAGCCGCAGTAGAGGATGAGCAGCTTGTTCTTGGGCAGTTCCTTCGGACTCGGGATCTCCGCTGCCCAGGGGAAGTTGACCGCCCCCTTGATATGCCCCACCGCGTAGGCCTCGGCAGGCTGGTTGTCCACCACGATCACGTCGGCTCCGCCCTCAATCAGTTCCTTGAGCCCCTCCGGACTGATGGACTGCAGTTGCTCGGGCTTCTTGGGAGCGGCAATCGCCAGTGTCGGAGTCGGCATTGGCGGCGGCGTGGCCGTCGCCGGAGCCGGCGCGTTGGTGGGATTGGCCGGAGAATTCGCAGGCGACGGCGCGGCCTGTGGCGATGTAGCGGGCGCGCACGCCGTCATGAGCACGAGCAACTGAACCACGAGCAGAGAGAGACAGGCGGTGGTCCGCATGTCCCGAGTCTGCATAGACACTACGATGCCCTCCTCTCACATCTCCCGCCGGGCGAGCGAATGGGCCGGCACAGGCCGATCCATTCGCTTGCTTGCGGGCTTGACTTTCACCAGGCCGAGTGGCGCTGGGTCGTGTTTGCAGACCGTCGTAGCCTAAGTGGGTGGACACAATTAGGTTGACATCGAGCCACTGCCATGCCGCTTTGGCTTGCTGCAGCAGAGGCTGCACGCCCAGCGCCGCGTGTCAACAGAATTCTGTCCACCCACTTAGGGCCTTGTGCCCGTTTTGCCACTTCATGGCGCCAGTCTCGTCGCTTAAGATGCCCACAGGAGGCTATGCTACGGGTTTGCAAACACGACCTAGTAGAGCTGGAACCACATGCCTCCGCCAAGCGTGACGCCGCCTGCAGGGTTGGCGTTGAAGGTCATCAACGGCTTGCTGTCTGTCTGCGCTACGGCAAAGGCTACCCAGCCCTCGAGAGACTCGCCAGAGCCGACATCGCCACTGAGCTCTGGACCGGGCAGGGCGACTGCTGCTGCCTGGTAGCTCTTGCCATCGGCAGAGAGAGCCTCGAACTGTGTGGCTCCAGTCACCGCAAATCGACAGTCGCCGGGCGCCCCTCTGGCCGCATATTCGAAGCGAATGCGCGCTAGGACATATTCCGTCCAGGCGCTTGCCGGCTGGCTCGACGCGCTCGCGGCCTGGATACTCCGCCATGCCTTATCACCACGAAGGACTTCTTCGAGAGTAATCTTGACGTCATACAGTTCGTGCGAGGTATATCCCTCACCGCATTCGATCAGGCCGGCCACGACGGTGCCGGCAGGTGCCGCGCCGGCCTGAGAAAGGCCGTCCGCCACGGGCGCCGGCGCTGATGTGGGTTCTGCTGTTGGCGCCGCCGTGGGCGCCGCAGTCGGCACCTGCGTGGGTATCGTCGTCGGCGCGGATGTAGGCACGACTGTTGGGGCCTGCGCACAGCCGGCTATAGCCAGCCCGAGAACGAGCAGAATACAACCAACTCTTCTTCTCACTGAAACCTCCCCTGATCCAGTAGCCTGCACAGGTGCTTCATCCGGCCGCTGGGGTCTGAGATACTCCCGCTCTTCGGCCGAAGAGACGGCAGGGGGATTTCTCCCCCTGCCGCTCGGGGGGGACCGCTATTTCCACTTGTCGATTGAGGCGCTTACCATGTAGCCCAGGTCGCTGGCCTGCCAGAACAGGTTCATCTCGCCGCCGACCACCAACACGTTGATGCGCTGGGGATCACGGAACCTGGGCACCAACTCGTCGTCGGCCAGCTTTAGCCACGACGCATAGGGCTCGGTTCCCTTCTTGGCGTTGGGCAGGATAAAGTTCTGAACGTGGTAGTAGTCGCCCCAGAACGATTTGGCGGTGAGCTTGGAATTGTCAAAGATGTACTGGCTGAGCTTTTCCTTGGTATCAAAGCCCTCGCTCACGAGCTGCCGCACGACGACGGGGTCCAGGTACAGGGTCGCGCTTGTGAACGGAGTGAACTGCAGCCAGTACGGCATCTGAGGGGCAAGGTCCTTGGAGAAGCTGGTATCGGGGCGGATGAGCCCCCAGCCGTTGAAGAGGCTGACCACGCTCTCGTCTGCCTTGAACCCCTTCTGCACATGGAACGGGCTCCAACCTTCGGGCAGCGCTTCTTCCTTCTCGGCGAAGCAGATGTTGTTGTAGTTCAGGTTGTTGCCCTGGCTGCCCATGTAGGTCTCGCCGATCTTGCCTCCGCCGTCCAGGTTCTTAGACATCAGGGTCCAGGCCCTTCCAATGGTGGCATTGGCGTGGTTGAAAGGTCCCATCGCGCCTGTCGAGGAGTTCATGCCGATCTCCTTGGCGATGGGCCCGTTGACGACCACTGCGCGGGTGAAGGAGGTCGTCGACGTGAACAGCGCGGGCACGCCGGTCGAGGCAATGGCGAGCACCACCGGGAAGTACTCCGGATCGCAGCCTGCCATCACGGCATTGACCGCCACCTGCTCAACCGTATAGCTCCAGGCTGGGTGAGGCGAGGAGGCCTGCATCTTGCCCACGATTTCGTCGGGCTTGTGGCTGGTAGCGGCCAGCATCGCCTCAACGCGCTCCTGGGTGGGGACCACGATTGGCAGGCCATCGGTCAGACCGTTCTCCAGGAAGAGGCGGTGCAGGTTCTCCTCGGTGTCGGGCTGCAGGAATCTCTCGACCGGTCTCTCGATCTGCCCGGTCTTCATGTCGTCGTCGCTCAGCGGCTTTGTCAGCGCTTCGACGACGCTGTCGATGACGGGCTTGCCCGAGATGGGATCCTTGCCCAGCAGGTACTCACGGCACGTGGCGGCGGGCATGCCCGTCACCGGATGGGGCACGAAGGTGAAGCGCTCGTTTGGCATGCCCTTACTGTAGGCATAGTTGTGGACGAGCTCGGCGAATCTCATGGTGGTCATCGGGGCGGTGGGGACGCCCATCTTCTCGACCGTCCAACTGTGGCCGGCGACCGCCGGCGCACAGGTGCTTCAATGTCCGACCCCCATGATCATGCCGTCGCCCTTGGCTTTGACCTCGTCCCACAATGCGGGGTCATTGTCGAAGTAGGTGCCGGCCTTGGTCCTGACCTCGAACTTGGTCTTGGGGTACTTTTCGCCCATGATCGAGGCCATCTCGGTGAATAACTGGTGCGTGTCGGTGAACCCGACATCGACGATGTAGATCGTCTTGCCATCGAGGGTGTCGAGGCGGGGCGCCATCGGCACCAGCTCGATCGGCGGCGGGTTGCCTGATGGGTTATGGACGGTGATCAACTGCTCTGAAGCCGGTATCTCTACAGTCTTCTCGACGATCTTCTCCACCGGCACCTCGACCGTCTCCTTGACCACGACCGGTGTGGGCTGTGGCCCGCACCCCGCCAGGAAGCTGGTCAGGAGCGCCAGGGCCAGCAACAGGCCCATGAGCTTCCTCATGACTGTCTCCTCCTAAGGTTAGCCTTTCCTCCAATAGACTCTCGACATTGACTCAAGCCACAGTTGGTCTGTCGATCGGATCACCCCCCTTCCGGGCGCGCCCGCGCGCCCCACAGGGCCGCCGGGTACCAGCAGCAACTCGACAAAGGCATCGGAAGGAGAACCATCTCCATGCTATCATGTCCTTGTGAATTTGTGAACAGGCGCACGCCTAGTGTCTGTGCTGGGGAATCGCTTGGTCTCGACCCCAGGTGTTTGCCTGGGGCCGAGACCAAGCGATTCCCCAGCCATTACCGGCGTACTCGCTGCGCTCAGTTGCAACAGAAAAGGCCCAACTCGTTGGAGCAGGGCCTTGTCTCTCACCGTTGAGCAGCTTGTGATCCTGCGCATCGCGCAGAGCTCCGGGAGTCCTGGCGCCGTTCTGACTCGCCGGTATCCGCTACGTGCCGCTGGGCACCTCGACGCTGATGACCGTCCCGCCGCCGGGTCTGGATCGTATCTGGCACTCCCCGCCGAGGATCACGGCGCGCTCCTGCATGCCGCGCAGGCCCAGCCCGCGCCCGCTGTGCTTCACCGCCGCCACCGCCGCCACGTCAAAGCCGCGGCCGTTGTCCTCGACGACGAGGCGCACCCGGCCATCGCTCATCTGCAGGGTCACCTGCACCTCAGTGGCCCCTGAATGCCGGGCGATGTTCGTGATCGCCTCCTGCGCGATGCGGAAGAGCGCCGTCTCCACAGCGGCCGGCAGCCTGATGTCCATCCCCCGGCACTGCATGCTCATGGCGATGCCGTGCGGCTTGAGGCGCTCTTCGCCATACCAGTTGATGGCCGGCACCAGGCCCAGGTCGTCGAGCAGCGAAGGGCGCAGGTCGCTCACGAGGCGGTGCACGCTCTCCAGCGCGCCCGCGGCGATGTCCTTGCCCGCGGCCAGGTGCTCCTCGGCCTTTGGGCTCTGGGCGCGCACGGCGGCCAGCGCCCGGTCGAGGCTCAGGATCAGCGCGTTGAGGTTCTGGCTGGTTTCGTCGTGCAGCTCGCGCGCGATGCGCTTACGCTCGTCCTCCTGCGCCGAGATCACCTTGGCCAGCAGCCCCTCGCAGGCCCGCTGTTCGTGCTGCAGCGCGTGGTACAGCCGGGCGTTGCTGATGGCCAGCGCCGCCTGGTCGGCCAACCCGCGCAGCATGGCGAGCTCGTCGTGGCCCAGGCTGCGCGCGCTATCGAGCGCGAACACCACGAGGCAGCCCACGAGCTCGCCCTCGTGCTCCATGACGGCGCCGGCGCAAGTGCGCATGCCCGCGCCGGCGTAGAGCGCTGACCCCGGCAGATCGGGCGCGGCTGCCGTGTCGGCAACCTGGAACATGCCGCTCTCCGCCGCCAGGGCCTTGATGGCGGCCCGCGGCAGCGGCGGGATCTGCGCCTGCAGTTCTGGCGGCAGGCCGTAACTGGCGACGCAGCGGACCACGTCAGCCTGCGGATCGTAAAGGCTCACGCTGGCCGCCGGGGCATTGAGTGCCGCGGCCGTCTCGCTGCAGACGGTATTGAGCACGCTCGGGAGGTCGAGTTGCGTGTTGAGGCGGCTGGCCGCGCGCGCCAGCGCTTCGGTGCGGGCGCTGTGCTGCCGCAGCGCCTCTTCGTTCTCCCGGCGCTCCCGCTCGCGCAGCTCCAGGGCGCCGGCCATCTGATCGAGCGAGCCCGCCAACTGGCCCAGCTCGCCGCTGTGCCGCGAGAGCCCGGTGCGTGCGGCAAAATCGCCCGCCGCGAGGCGCTTGGTCGTGCGCACCAGGTGCTGCACCTCGCGCACCACCGCCGCGTTGCCGCCGAACCAGGCCGCCAGCAGCGCAAAGACAGAGACGGCCCCCAGGGCCAGCAGGTTGCGCCGCAGCGTATGGTCCGACTCGGCAAAGGCCACCGCCATGGGGATGCCGACCTGCACGTAGACGTTGCCGCTGGCCAGGCAGCACAGCACCTTGTGGGCATAGATGCGGGGCACGCCGTCGGCGCCCACACGCTGGTTCACGCCTTCGTCGTCTGCCAGCAGCATCTGCAGTACGTCGCCCGGGACCATGCTGCCCATCCACTGCTCCGGGTTCGGGCAGCAGGTGAGCACCCTGCCGTTGCGGTCGATCACGGTGAGCGTCGAGCCGGCGGGCAGGCCGGCCTCGGCCACGAACTGGTAGAGCCAGTTCAGATCGATCCCGGCAAAGACCACGGCCCGTGGCCGCTCCCAAGGGGTCGCGACGGGGTAACCGAACGGCATCACCGGCGCGCCGCTGATGGGCTCACGGGTGTACTCGCCGCCAGTGAAGCCCTCTGCCTGGAGCGTCTGCGCAAAGTATGGCGCATCGGCCACAGTGACCTTCCCTGGGAAGGAGATGCCGCTGCCATAGATGGCGCCATCTTCGGCGTCGGCGACCCACAGATTGGCATACAGGGGATACTGTTCCAGGAGCGTTGCGAAGAACGTGTCGCAGGCCCGCCGGTCGCGGCTGCGTACTGCAGGCAGAGCGGCCAGCGCGATGAGGAGCTGGCGGGCGCCTTCGACAAGCTGATCCTGGTTGCTGGTCGCCAGGCGGACGGTGCGCAGCGCCGTGTCGCGCACTTCGACCTCCGTCCGCTGTCGCTGCTCGGCCGCGGTGTAGACCGTCAGCACCAGGCTGGGCAGGAAAGCGAGGATCACGAGGAGCACAAGCCGAATGCGCAGGCTGGCAAAGAAAGCACGCATCTGGACCTCCCTGTCAGGTGCCTCTCCTCCAGACGCAACGGACCGTCCTGGTGACATTGTCGCATCAGATCATGAGTTTGTCAAATGTATTATACACTTGTGCATCTACGATGCGCAAGCAAGTGTGCGGCTGGCAGGTGGCCAATGCACCACGACCGGGCCTTTCGCTCCGCGCAAGCCCGGTGCGGGCCTCGTGGGGGTTCTGGCGAGTTCGGCGACGCGGCCGGCCGCGTCGCCGAACTCGCCAGAACCCCTCCCCGGGCTGGTGCCGGGTAATGGCGCGGCGGGATAGCCGGCTGTTGCCGGGGCGGGGAATACGGGTCGTGGATGCACCCTGGCGTGCCGGCGTCAGCTCACCGGGTAGGTGCCATAGGCGCGCACGGCCTCGTAGAGTGCCAACACGTTCTCTATTGGCACCTGCGCCTGCACGTTGTGCACGGTATTGAAGACGAAGCCGCCGCCGGGGCCAAAGGTGCGCATACGTTCGTGCACCTCTGCCCGTACCTCGCCAGGCGTGCCGAAGGGCAGCGTGCGCTGGGTGTCGACGCCGCCGCCCCAGAAGACGAGGCGGTCGCCAAAGCGCGCCTTGAGCGCCGCGGGGTCCATGCCGGCCGCCGAGGTCTGCACCGGGTTGAAGACGTCGAACCCGGCCTCAATGATATCGGGCAAGAGCGCCGTCACCGCGCCACAGGTGTGGATAAAGGTCTTCCACGGGGTGTGGCGATGGATCCAGTCGTTGATCGCTTTCTGGAATGGCAGGTAGAGCCGGCGGTACATCTGCGGCGAGATGAAGGGCCCCGTCTGCATGCCGAAATCGGCGCCGCTGACGTACACCGCCGCCACGCGGTCGCCCACGGCCTCGTAGAGCCGCGGCAGATTCTCGAGCGCAATCTCGCACTGGCGCTCAAAGACGCGGCGCACATAGTCCTGGCGCATCACCGTGCTCATGTACCACTCGGCCATGTCGCGAATGCCCTTGGGATGCTTGAGCCAGGTGGCCGGCACCAGCGAGATGTCGCCAAAGGCGGTGCCTCCCCAATTGGCCAGGATTGCCCGGTCGGTCTGCGTCCACAGCCGCTCGGCCTCGGCGCGGTAGTAGGCCAGGTCGTCGGCAGAGAGCGGGCCGAACTCCTCCACGTTGTCCTCCGGGTCGAGCCGCGCTTCGTCGATGGGCGGCTGGCGGATGATGGGGTCAAAGTAGTAGCCGTCCGCCGGCATGCGGCCGCTGGGCGGCGCCGTGCGGTCGCCCTCGGGATACTGCACGATGCTGCCGTCGGGCTCGACCTCGGTGTTGAACCCCTCGGGCACGAGCACGGGCGTGCCGTCCCACAGGGTCCAGGGCCGCCAGCCCTCGTTCCGGTAGCCGAAGAGGGTCCGCGGCGCCGCGAGGGGCACCACGTCGGCGCCCACGGCCGCCAGCAGGTCGGGTGCGATCTCGCCCAGCATCTGGAAGGGCTCGATGACCCGCACCGGCGTGCCTGGCGGGTCAAGCTGCAGCGCCTGCCGCAGCAGGTAGACCGAGCTGACGTGCATGCCCGAGGTCGGGCCACCGCCCAGGTCCAGCGGCACCCGGTCGGGCTCCTGGTGGTTCAAAGCGACCAGCACACGTTCGCGGGAGTTCATCTCCATGTCTCCTCTGGCAGGAAGGGGTTTTGGCGGGTCTGTCGGCGCTGCAGCCACGCCAGGCGCACTATACAGTGACTCGGGGGATTCGTCAACGGCAGCATGTCGCAGAGAGCCGGAAAAGGCTGAACCACAAAGTGTTCATGAGCGCGACGCTCACCACCACGCAGGAAAACGCCCACAAGGGGCTAGGCTACGTGGGGTTGCGCCGCATTCTCAGAGCAGGACACAAAGGGTCGAAGAGGCCATCAAGAGCCCTCTGTGGCCCGTGTGGTTGTCCAGCCGGGCGTCAGGAGCGCTGCAGCTCGTCGACAAAGCCGGCGATGACGTCAAAGCCCCCCTGCCAGAACTCGGGCGAGGCGATGTCGATGCCGGCCTCGGCGAGGATCCTAGCGGGCGCCTCGGAGCCGCCGTAGGAGAGGATGCGCAGGTAGCGGGGCGTGAACGCCTCGCCCTCTTCGCGGTAGCGCCGGTACAGTGCCAACACCAGGAGCTGGCCAAAGCTGTAGGCGTAGGTGTAAAAGGGCGCGAAATAGATGTGGGGGATCGAGATCCACTCCCACTGGAACTCGCCGGGAACGTCGACAGCGCTGCCGAACTGCTCCGCGAGGTTGGCCAGGTAGTGCGCGGCCAGCTCGTCGATCGCGCGGCCCTCGGCCACCATACGGTGCGCATCGCGCTCGTAGAGCGCAAAGAACGCCTGGCGCATGACCGTGGCGTAGGCGTCGTCAATGACCCCAGCCAGCAGGTCCCGTCGCAACGCCGGGTCGCGCTCATCGGCCAGCAGCCGCTCGGTGAGCAGCATCTCGCCAAAGACCGACGCCGTTTCGGCCAGGGGCAATGCCGAGTGAAAGGTCAGCGCCGAATGCCCGGCGGCCATCATGGCGTGCACGGCATGCCCCAGCTCGTGGGCCAGGGTGGCCACGTCGTGCGCGCGCCCAGCATAGTTGGCCAGCACCCACGGCGTGAGCTCGGGCAGCGTCGCGTAGCAAAAGGCGCCGCCGCGCTTGCCCGGCCGCAGCTCGGCGTCGAGATGGCGCTGCTCGAGCACGCGCCGCGCCTGCTCGGCCAGCAGCGGCGAGAAGGCTCGGTAGCTGGCGAGGACGAGGTCAACCGCCTCGGCGAACTCGTAGTGCTTTTCAGAGCGGGCCAGCGGCGCATAGAGATCGTAGCGCCGCAGCCGGGCCAGCCCGAGCCGCTGCGCCTTGAGCCGGAAGTAACGTTGGAAGAGGGTGGCGTTCTGCCGCGCTACCTCGAGCAGCGTATCGACGACAGCGTCGGGGATGTCGTTGGCCAGGTTGCGCACGGCGATGGGCTCGGCATAGTGCCGCAGCGTCAGGGCTTCGGTGTCCCAGTCGCGCACGCGATTGTTATAGATCTGCGCCAGCACGGTGCTCTGCTCGCCATAGACCCGGTAGAGCTCCTGGTACGCGGCCGCACGCACCTCGGGCGCGGGGTGGCGAAAATAGGCCGACAGCGCATCGCGCGTCAGCGTCTGGCGCTCACCATCGACCTCGAGGCTGAAGGTGAACTTGTTGGTGATCATCTCATAGACCGTCACCAACGCGTCGATGCCGTTGACGTCTTTGAGCGTGATGACCTTCTCTTCGGCCTCGCTCAACGTGTGCGGCTTGAAGCGCCGCAGCGACTCCAAAAAGTAGTGCAGGTCGCCGCTCACTGCGATCAGCCGCGCCGTCGTCTCGTCGCTCCAGCCCTTGACCCACAGCTCGAAGAACAGCGTGCGGCTCTGCGCAGCGGCGAGGACCTGCTCGAGCCGGCCCTTGAGGTTGAGCGCGGCCTGGTTCTGCGTGTCTTCCGAGAACCACAAGTCGGCATAGGCGCCCAGCCGGGCACTGCTGCGGGTCACCGCTTCGTAGGTGCGCAGGATGGTGAGGAAATCGCCTTCGGGGATGTCGGGCGTGAGGCGGTCGCGTGCCGCCTCGAGCGCGCGCAGCGCATCCTCCAGCTCTGCCAGCGCACCTTCGAGCGGCGGTCCCCCGGGCGCCGGCAAGAGGTCGCTCAGGCTCCAGCGGGTTGGCGTGTTGATGGCGTTCAAGCCGTCCCTCCTGTCGCATGTTGGCGCGATCGCGTGCGCGTATTGTGCCACAATCGCGCCCATCGCGCCAGCCAGCCGGCGTGATCGGGTGTGTTCCCCGTCACTACCACTACGAACGGGGCCGCCGGCGATACTGTGACAAACCCCACCATTGACAGGGTGCGCAAATCATGGTATACTACGTATACCCCCTAGGGGTATACGACGCTGGCATGGAGGAGAGAATGCCGATCTTTGAATACCGCTGCCCGCGCTGCGGCCAGGTCTTTGAGCACTGGTGGCGCGGCAGGGAAAGGCGCGAGGAGCTGCGCTGCCCGCAATGCGGCGAGCAGCACGTAGAAAAGTTGGTCTCGGCGTTGGGCACCAGGGGGAGCTCGGCCTTCGGCAGCGCCGGCTCGAGCTGCGCGCCCTCGGGTGGAGGTTGAGGAGTCCGCTGGTAGGGGCCGTGTGCCCCTCTCGAGCGATGGAAACCACCAAGGGCACAAAGGAGGCGTGGCGGCCACGAATTACACGAATGAACACGAATGGACAGATCGCCTTCGTGTGAATTCGTGCCATTCGTGGCCTCGTTCCCCTCCCTTTCCTCGCCACTTGGCAAGGCATGAGCGCCTGTGTATACTAACCCGACACCAAGAGATGATCCGCACTTACCTCTGGAGGACCCAGTGAATCGCTACGACCTCGTGACCTTTGATATGGGCTACACCCTCGTCTACTTCCACCCCTCGGATATCGAGCTGCTCTTGAGCGCCTACCATGCCGTGGGGCTCTTTCCCGACCCCGAGGCGCTGCGCGCTGCGCAGGACCTGGCCTGGCAGGAATACAACGAGGCCGCGGCCTGCACCATTTTCGAGCCTTCGGCCCAGCGCGACCGCGAGGTGGATGAGCGCATGGCCACCAAGACTCTGCGCCGCCTCGGCCTCTACGATGCGGCGCTCGTGTCGCCCCTGGTGACGGCGATCAAGCGGTCCTTCGGCGCTCCGGGCGCCATCCGCCTGTACCCCGAGGTGCTCGGGGTGTTGCAGGAGCTACGCGCCCACGGCTACCCGCTGGCCGTGATCTCGAACTGGAGTTGGGACCTGGAGGACCGCGCCCGGCAGGCCGGGCTCACAGAGTATTTTGACCTCATCGTCGCCTCGGCCCGCGCCGGCTGCGACAAGCCCCACCCCGATATCTTCCGCCAGACCCTGCAGGCGCTGCGCGTGGAGCCCAGCCGCGCCATCCACATCGGCGACAGCTACGAGGCCGACGTCGCCGGCGCCCGCGGCGTCGGCATGGATGCCCTCTGGCTCGACCGCGCCGGCACAGGCGGCCACCCCGATGCGCGCACCATCCGCGACCTCACAATAGTGCTGGACGCAGTGCAAGGGCGCTAAAAGGCGCGAAAGGACACGAAAGGGCCGCGAAAAAGGAACGCTGTCTTTCGCGCCCCTTTTCGTGTCTCTTCGCGCCCTTTCGCGCCTCCTTCGCGAGTTTCGCGCCCTCTACAGCCCCTGCTCTTTGTGCGCCCAGTTCCAGAACTGCAGCGAGCACTGCCAGATGGTGTCGCAAAAGTCATTGACCAGCTCCTGGTGCACGCCGCGCTCCAGGTCGAGCTGGCCTTCGAGGCGGATTTCGGCCGCCACATCCTTGGCCGGGTCTTCGATGTGCAGATAGGCCTTGGGCCAGCGCCGGGTCCTGTTCCAGGTGTTGCACAGGCCGATGACGCGTGGCCAATCGTTCTTCTGGATGCGCTTGTTCGACGACACCAGCACCATCAGGATCTCGTCCTTCTGGCCGCCGGCGATCAACCAGAGAGTCAGCTCGCAGCCCACGCTGTCATCGTGCGAGAAGGCAACGCGATAATCACCGTCGCTGTCGCGCAGGAACTTCCAACCTTGCTTCTTCACGTACTTTTCGAGCATGCTGGAGCCGAACTTTTCCACCGTAGGCATCGAACCTCTCCTTTCGCGTCTCGCACCGCCGGCGGGCCAGGGAGAGCGGCCGCCAAGCGGCAGGGTGCGCAGCAGCCATGCGCCCAGGCACGGCTGAGCGGCGCGTGATACAGGCTAGAAGCCCTGTTCCTTGTGTGCCCACGACCAGAAGCTGAACGCTGTGACAATGGTCGTATTGATCATGTCGTTCAGCAGCTCCTGGTAGATCCCCGGCTCCAGGTCCACCTGGTGTTCGAGCTCGATAGTGGCCGAGAACTCGGTCTGGGGGTCTTCGACGTTCAGATATGCCTTTGGCCAGCGGCGCGTTTGGTTCCACATGTTGCAGACCAGCATGGCGCGCGGCCAGTCGCTCTTGGGGATCTGCCGGTCCGACTCGACGCGAATCGCCAGGATCTGGCCCGTGCTGCCCGCCGCCAGCAGCCAGACGGTCAACTGGCAGCCTCGCTCTTCATCGTGTGCAAAGCCCACCCGGAAGTTGCCCTGGCTATCGACAAGGTACTTGAGGTTCATCGACTTGCAGTACTGCTCGAACATTCTTCTGTCGAACCTGACAACAGCTGGCATCATCTTCCTCCTTTTGCAGGAGCACAGTCGGCAAAGGCTGTCGGGCAACAGGCCCCGGGCGGGGGCAGGGTGCCCGCACAGGGCTTACATCCTAATTATACTGCAGAATGCCAGCAAATCACAAGCGGTGAGTAACACGGCGTGCAACGCTGGATCGCGTCTGCAACCCCGTAGCATGGCTCCCCTAGAACATCGGTCAAGTATTCCTGCGAAGGCCCCAAGACGGCCGAATCATCGCCCTCCGACGCCCACGAAGCCGCCTGCGGCGGCCAAGGGGGGCTAGGCTACGTCGTCTATACGAATACTTGACCGATGTTCTAGCAGTACTCTGCCAGTAGACACGCTGTGCGCCAGACGCGGCTGTGTAGTGACGGCCTTGGCCGTTTCTGCGCCGCCATGGCGCCACCTTTCGGCCCTGGGACGAGCGGTTCAAGCCACCGCTACGAAGGCCCTGCGCGCCGCCCGGCGTAGTGACAAAGCAGCACTAATGCTGCGCCAGGAAGCGCTCGAACTCGCCTCCCATGAGCAGCGCCACGTCGCGGGTAATCTCTTCCTCCGCCGGATACCACCCCTCGTCGATCAGGAGGCTGTACTTTTCCACCAGCACCGCGGCAATCACCCGCCGCGCGTGGGCCCACTTGTAGACGAGTTGGTCCAGCACACGGGCGTCGGAGTGTTGCGGCGTGAAGCTGGTGCCCAGCATCTCTATGCGCTCGCGGGTGATCTCTTCCACAATGCTGGGGTTGTTGTTGAACCACCAGCAGCCAAACAGATGCAGGTTTTTGAACTTGCGGGCCAACACCACGGCCTGGTGTTGGTTCTCGCGGGCCAGCACGGTCAGCAGGAAGAGGTTCGCGGGGTAGCTGCGGCAGAGGTGCTCCACCGCGTCGAGGTCGGCGCGGCCTACGCCATCGCCGCCGTCGCCCAGCTCGGGCATGATGCGCTTTTTGACGCCGATCATCATAGCAAAAGGCAGCGCCAGCTCGCGGCAGACGGGCAACACCGCGCGTGTGAGGATGCGACCGCAGGCCGTGTCGCTGGGCATGGCGAACGTGGGCGGCAGCGAGGCGGCCAGGTACGCTGGCTGCATGCGGGCGGCCCAGTCTCTCAGGAAGCGGGCGATTTCGGGGTAGCTCGCCTCTGGCAGGTCGCGCTCCACGGCATAGCCCAGCTCGAACAGCCGCGGCGCCGCTGCCGGCCAGTCGACGAGGATGGGGTCGATGCGCAGCGCGGCCCTGAAACGCGCATCGCGCGCCCCGCCCTGCTCCCACACCGCCCGCTCGGCGGGGTTCAGCGGGTCGTTGGTCATCACCACGCCGCCCACGTTGGCCGCGCGCAACACGAGGTCGACATGCTCGCCCGCACTGAGGCCGGCAAAGCGGGCCAGCGCCGCGGCATAATCGCGCACGCTGGCTACGCCCAGGCGGTGCAGCGCGGTAATCACGCCCCGCCCCGCCTCCGAGAGCGGCGAGCGCTCGACAAACAACGTGCGCCACACTAGCCGCGCCTGCTCGGCCTTGGGCAGGGCCATAAAGGCCGCTGGGCTGTGCTCGGCCAGCACACGGTTGGTTTCGGCCTGCAAGTAGTGGTAGGTGAGCAACTCCTCGGGTCCACGCAGCAAGAGCGGCCCAAAGGCGCTGCTGTAGATGTGGGTGTGGACGTCGAGCGCGGGCGTACGCTCCACCTGCGCCTGCACCACCGCGCGCAGTACCTCGCGATCGCGGACCTCGTTCGCCATCCCAGCCTCCTCTCACTGCACTGCAGTCCCAGTATACCACAAGGTTGCCGGCGTATGCACATGCTTGTAGTGCCAGAGGGCGGGCTTCTTGGCGTTGACAAGCTCTCTGGCCCAACCTATACTCGGCGGCGAGACAGTTCAGGTTGGGGAGCCATGAACGTCGGTCGACTGGTGGGGCGCCTGGGGCCACAGCACTTGCTCACCCTGGCCCGTCACGTTGCAGGCGGCAGCGAATTCCTCATCACCGCCAACGAGCGCCTGACACGGCGCCAGCTCTTCGCTCGCATTGACGCCCTGGCGGCCGGCCTGCAGGCGCTGGGCGCGCGCAAGGGCGACCGCATCGCCACCCTGCTGCCTGCCTGCCCCGAGGCGGTGTATGCCCTCTTTGTGCCCTGGGTGCTGGGCAGTGTCGAGGTGTCGCTCGACCCCCGCCTGGGCGAGGCCGCCCTGCGCCGCATCCTGGCCGACTGCGCCGTCAAGATCGTGCTCACCACCCGCAGTTGGCGCAGCCGCGACCCGGCCGCGACCGTCGCCGGCCTGCGCCCCCACCTGCCCGGCCTGCGTTTCGTCATCGCCACTAGCCCCGGCCGCCACGAGCACGGCGCCGCCTTTTCGATCGAAGGTCTTATGACCTCCGAGGTGGCCCCCTGGCGCGCCCGCATTTCGCTCAAGGAGCCGGGGCGCATCGCCTGCGTGGCCACGCCCGGCCGGCCGCTCCGTGCCATCGAGCATGCCCGTGGCGCCGGCTGGGGTCTGGCCACAGCCGCGGCGCGCCCGCACCTCGACCCGGCTGCCCTGCGTTGCCTGCTCCTGCCCTTCTCACCCTGCCACCCTGCGGCGCCGTTGGGGATCATGGCGGCGCTCCTGGCGGGAGGCAAGGTCATCCTGATGGATCACTTTGAGCCACAGCAGGCCCTCGAGCTCATCGAACGCGAGCAGGTGACCCAGTTCTGCGGCACGCCGGGCATGTACCGCCGCTTGCTGCAGGCGCCCGCGCAGACGCGCTGCGACCTCTCCTCGCTGCGTCGCGCTACCCTCGCCGGCGGGTTCTGCCCGCCCGAGTTGGTCACGGCCATCGGCCACCGGCTCTGCTGCCCGCTCGAGCGCATCTACGGCACCGCCGAGAGCGGCCTGATCTCGTGGACCGCGCCCGGCGACCCCCGGCGCCTCATCGCCAACACCGTGGGCCGCCCGGCGCCCCACGTCGAGGTGCGCCTCGTCGACTCTCGGCGCCGCCCCCTGCCCGCCGACGAGCCGGGCGAAATCGCCGTGCGTTCGCCGCAGATGATGCTTGGCTACCACAACGACCCCGAAGCCACCTGCGACGCCCTCGACCGCGATAAATGGTTCTACACCGGGGACCTCGGCGCGCTCGACACTGACGGCTGCCTGCACCTCCTCGGCCGCCTGCGCTGATCTCTGTGGGGCAGGCTTCCCAGCCTGCCAGGTCCCCACCAAACGACTCGCCGCAATGCACGGCGAGCTTGGCAGGCCAGGCTTGGCAGGCCGGCAAGCCTGCCCCACTCTCGACGCGTAGGCAAAAAGCAGAATGTTCGCCCTGCGGGCTGTTTGTGCTATAATCAACAGCATGCCGCCATACATGCGGGCTGGCCAGCGACTCTCACTCGGAGCCTGTCATGCCCTGGGTCTACACACCCTACGCCGTGCCCCTGTTGATCTCTGCCGCCGTCTCGGCCTCGCTCGGCCTCTATGCCTGGCGCCGCCGCGCTGTGGTGCCCTGCGCCGTCCCCTTCGCCCTCTTCGCCCTGGCCAGCGCCGAGTATGCCTTCGGCTATGCGCTGGAGGTCATGGTACTCGGGCTGCCCGCCAAGGTGTTCTGGGCCAAGGTGGAGTGGCTGGGCATCGCTCCGCTGGCGCCATTCTTCCTCGTCTTTGCCCTGCAGTACGCGGGGCTCGGGCACCTGCTCAGCGGGCGCGTGCGCCTCTTGCTCGGGGCGCCCACGGCCGGCATCGTGCTCCTGGTCTTCACCAACGAGGCCCATGGCCTGGTCTGGACGCGCCTGGCGCTACAGCCCATGGGGTCAGCGTCACTCCTGGCTCCCGAGCGCGGCCTGGCCTTCTGGGCCTTCAGCGCCTTTGCCTACGCCCTCATCCTCATCAGCGTGGGCACCTTTGCCCTGACGGCCTTGCGAGGCCACGGCCTGTACCGCCAGCAGGGGCTCGTGCTGCTGGCGGGCATGCTGGTGCCCGTGCTCAGCAACCTGGGCTACGCGGCCAGCCTCAGCCCGGTGCCCTACCTCAACCCGACGCCCAGCGCGTTCGCCATCTCGGTAGCCCTCTTCGGCTATGCGATCTTTCGCCTCCGCTTCCTCGAATTGGCACCGGTCGCCCGCGAAGCCCTCGTCGAGCGCCTGCGCGATGGCGTTCTGGTGGTCGATGAGCATGGCTGCGTGGCCGACATGAACCCGGCGCTCGAGGCCGCGCTCGGCCTGCAGGCGTCCCAGACCATCGGACGCCCCGCCGCTGAGGTGCTGGAGCGCTGGCCACAGTTGGCCGCCGGCATCGCTCAGGGCAAGGAGGTGGAGGCGGAACTCGACGCGGGCGAGGGGGCCAGCCGGCGCCACTACGCCATAAGCATTTCACCCATGCCGGGGCGTGAGGGCCTGCCGGCCGGATGCATCGTGCTATTACGCGATGTGACCGAGCTGCAACAGCTCGCGGCCCAGTTCCTGCAGGCGCAAAAGATGGAGAGCATCGGCCGGCTGGCAGGCGGTGTGGCCCACGATTTCAACAACCTGCTCACCGCCATCACCGGCCATGCGACCTTTGCCCGCGATGCGCTGCCCTCAGAGCACCCGGCCCGCCGCGACGTCGAGCAGGTTCTCAAAGGCGCCCGGCGCGCCGCGCAGCTCACGCACCAGTTGCTCGCCTTCTCGCGCCGCCAGGCCATGGCGCCGCGACCGGCCAACCTCAATGACACTATCCTCGACATGGCCGAGATGCTGGGTCACCTCATCGGCGAAGACGTCGAGTTGGCCATCGACCCAGCATCCGACCTGGCTGCAGTATGCGTAGACCCCAACCAGCTTGAGCAGGCCATCATCAACCTGGCCCTCAACGCTCGCGATGCCATGCCGGATGGAGGCACGCTGGCCATCCGCACCGTCAACGTCGCCATCGACCGTCATGCGTCCGGCAAGCTCGCCGGCCTCGCCCCGGGCCGGTACGTCGCGCTCACCGTAGCCGATACCGGCACCGGCCTGAGCCCCGAGGCCGAGGCCCACCTTTTCGAGCCGTTCTTTACGACCAAAGAAATCGGCGAGGGCACCGGTCTGGGGCTGGCCACCGTCTTTGGCATCGTGCAGCAGCACCAGGGCCGCATTGTCGCCACGAGCGCGCCCGGCCAGGGCACGACATTCACCATCTACCTGCCCAGCGCTCCAAGCGAGGCGGCGCACGCCGAGCCGGCCCAGCACGAGGCCCCATGCGATTTGCCGCGGGGCAGCGAATGCGTGCTCTTGGTGGAGGATGACCCCGATGTACGCGCCTGGGCGGCCCGCGCGTTGCGCGAGCTCGGCTACGCGCTCTATGAGGCAGAGAACGGCGCGGCGGCCCTGGCCCTGCTCGAGCGGCAGCCCGACCTGCGGCCCGACCTGCTCGTCACCGACGTCGTCATGCCTCAGATGACCGGCAAGGCCCTTGCCGCCCGCCTGCGGGCCACGTACACCGCCCTGCCGGTGCTCTTCATCTCGGGCTACACCTCCAGCGCCGTCACCGACCACGAGGCCGGCCAGGCATTTCTGCCCAAACCCTTCACACAGGCGGCCCTCGCTGGCCGCGTCCGCGACCTCCTCGACGGCCTCGACTAGATGCTTTCAGCCTGACCCTTCTTCGAATGCGATCGCCTGGCCGTAGCGCTCGCTGAAGAACACTTCGCCCGGCGCCTTGCGCTCTCGCGGCTCCGGCCAGGCCTCGGGCGCGCCCAGCGGCGTGCATGCCACCACCTCGGCTTCAACCGGGATGCCGCACACCGCCTTGACCTCGTCGGGCTCAAAGGCGCCGATCCAGCACGCCCCATAGCCCAGGCTGCGCGCCGCCAGCACCATGTTCTCCATGGCGATAGCCACGTCCACGCGGCACCAGCGGGGGCTCACCTCGGGCAGGGCCACGCCCACGACGATGCAGGCCGCGTCGGCCAGCCACATCTGCCCGCGGCAGGCCGCCGCCAGGCGGCGCTTCTGTTCGGCCTCGCGTACCACCACAAACGTCCAGGGCTGGCGGTTCGAGGCCGAAGGCGCCTGCCGCCCTGCCTCCAGGATCTGCCGCAGGTGCTGCGCCGGCAGCGGCTCGGGCCGGTAGCGGCGCACGCTGCGCCGCGCCAGGATGGTCTGTATCGTATCCATGCTATCCTCACCTCGTGCCGGCATCGCGGGCTGCTGGCAGCCTGCTACGCCGAGATCTCGCTCAGCTTGACCGGCCGGTGCTCGCGGTACGACTGTAATGCTGCCAGGCCGATGACCACCGGCGCGCGGCCGTCGTTGCCGTTGACCGGCGTCGGCGTATCGTTCTGCACCGCCTCCACAAAGGCGCGCATCTCGGCGATGTAGGCCTCGGTGTAGCGCTCGATAAAGAAGTAGAGCGGGCAAGCGCCGTGCACGCCCGACGCGTTGGCCAACGTGTGCGCATCGGGGGTGTTGTTGGCCGTGGCCACCATACCCGCCGAGCCAAAGACCTCGACCCGCTGGTCGTAGCCGTAGACGGCCTTGCGGCTGTTGTCGATGGTGCCGATGGCGCCGTTGGCAAAGTATAGCGTGACAATGGCCGTGTCGATGTCGCCAGCCTCGCCGATCTTGGGGTCCACCATCACGCCGCCCGCCGCATAGACCTCGGTGACCTCGCTGCCGGTCAGGTAGCGCGCCATGTCAAAGTCGTGGATGGTCATGTCGAGAAAGATGCCGCCCGAGACTTTGACGTACTCGATGGGCGGCGGGGCCGGGTCGCGGCTGGTGATGCGCAGGATGTGCATCTCGCCGATCTCGCCCGCGGCCACCATCTCGCGCACCCGGCGAAAGTTGGGGTCGAAGCGGCGGTTGAAACCGATCTGCAGCTTGACGCCGGCCCGCTCTACCGCGCCGATGGCCTGATCGATGCGCGCCAGGTCGTGGTCGATGGGCTTTTCGCAAAAGATGTGCTTGCCCGCCGCCGCGGCCTCCTGGATGATGCGCGCATGGGTATCGGTGGCCGAGCAGATGACCACCGCCTGGATCTCGGGGTCCTTGAGCAGCTCAAAGTAGTCGGCCGTGGCCCGGGGCACGCCGAACTGCGCGGCCGCAGCCTGCGCTGCCGGCAGCACGACGTCGGCAATCGCCGCCACCTGCGCCCCCGGCACCCGCGTCGCCAGGTGCTCGATATGCAGCTTGCCGATGCGCCCCGCCCCAATAACGCCGATGTTCACCTTCTGGTTGGCAGCCAAGTGTCATACCTCCATAGGTTACAGGGGACCCCGGCTCGAGGGGTCGCGGAAGAAGACCAAGAGGAGACCATGGGAGGTATTCTAGCCAATTAGGCACATGATGCCAACTGGAGGCCTCTGGAACGCGAAGGACGCGAAGAGGCGCGAAGGACACGAAACCTCTTTCCTCTCTTACTCGACGACTACCGTCACCCCCACCTCGGCCCACTCGTACAGCGACGCGGCCTCGGCCTCGCCGAGCACGATGCAACCGAGTGAGGCCGGCCGCCCGAGGCAGCCCGCCGAGAGCGCCACGCCGGCATCGCTGACCGGCAGGGCGTGAATGCCGTCTTGGTCGCCCTCGCCGGTGGGGTAGATGGCCAGGAAGTGGGGCATCCACGTGCCCCACCAACTGCCAGGCGCCTTCTCGGCCCGCTGCAACACCTGGAAGGTGCCGGCCCATGTCGGCGCGGCGGGCACGCCGGTGGAGCAGGGCCAATCCCAGCGCAGTTCGCCGTTCTCATAGGCGCGCAGCCGCTGCTCGGTGCGGCTGACGACGATGCGCTTCGCCGGCACGGGCAGGTTGGGCAGCAGGGCATCGAGCGAGGGGATGGCCAGCTCTTGGCCCACCTCCAGCCAATCGGGGTCAATGCCGGGGTTGGCCGCGGTGACGAGGGCCAGCGGCACGCCGTAACGCGCGGCGATGGCCCCGAGCCACTCCCCTGCCTCGACGCTATGGCTGCGCGGCGGGTGGGTGAGGTAGAGCTGCGCCATGCCCCCGCCGGCCTTGAAGGCGGCCAGCACCTGCGCGGTGGCCTCGTCGAGGCGCAGGCCCCGGCCGCCGCTCAGGCCGGCGGCCCACCGGGCCAGGGTGGCGCGCACCGCCTCGGGGCTGGCCTCCACGGCGACGCCTGGCGCGCCCACGGCCGGCACCACGCGCAGCCAGGAGGCCACCACCGCCCGATCGAGCGTCCACGACAGGGTCTCACCGCTCGCGGCATCATAGGCGGCGAGCGTGAGCGGGCACCTCAGGATGGCCTCGGCCCGCGGCAGCGCCGGCCGGGCGTCGGCCACCCGCGGCGCCAGCGGCCGGAAGATCAGGCCCGCCTCGCCAGCGCCCCGGCTGCGCACCGTCGTCGCCAGCGCCGCCAGGGTGGCCTCCACGTCGAGCGCGCGGCCGGCCTCGCCCGGCAGCGCGACGAGCTGCCCCTCGCGCAGCGCCAGGGCCGCCTCCTTCGCGGGCATGTTCACCCGCGCCGCCAGCGCGGCTATGGCGGCGCGACCTATGGCAGGCTCGACGGTCCAGAGGGCCGGCAGATGCTCACGGCGCAGCCAGGCCGACAGGCGTGCCGGCCAGCTCCCCGAGCCGTGGCCCACCGCCAGTGCCACGCCCACCACCGCCTCCACGTCATAGCGCACGCCCAGGCTGGCGCCGCTCAGGGTCCAGCGCTGCTCACCGTCGCGCAGCGTCACCTCGCCAGCTTGGGCCAGTTGCGCCGGGCCGGCCAAGGCAGCGCGCGCCTCATCCGCCGTCAGCCCGCCCAGCGCCGTGCCCAGGGCATAGACGCGCGGGTAGATGCGCCCCTCCAACGAGTCCTCCAGGCGCCTCAGAGTCAGCCGGGCGGCGGCCAGGCCAATCACCATCACGGCCAGCACCGAACACAAGGTGACGAGCCACTTCCACAGCAGCCGCTGCAGCGCGCGGTCCTGCCGCGCCCGCCGGCATACCGGGTCGCCGATGCGCAGGCCGTCGGGCGCCAGGTCGCCTGCGCCTCTGGGGGCAGGTTGGCCGCCCATGCCCGGCGATGGCTGTTCCCTCATCGTCTGGCCTCCTTGCATGTTCCCAGCACAGTGCATTCTGCTATCGCCTATTCAGCAAATTGCGTGCCGAGAGCAAGTGTGCGCCGTGTCATTGCGAGCGCAGCGAAGCAATCTTCACGTCCCGCACTGGAGATTGCTTCGCTGCGGCTCGCAATGACACGGCACGCAGCCGGGGCGAGTTGGCGTGCTGCGGATTCTCTGCTATCCTTGGGGCCATGGGAAGAGAAGGAAGACCAGGCGCACATGCCCGCTGACACGGCCGCCACCGTCGTCGCCCAGGCGGCGCTCGCGGCAGGCCACGCTCTGCTGACCCTGAGCGCGCCGGCTGTGGCGCGCCTGGCGACGGCCGGCCAGTTCGCCATGCTGCGCTGCAGCGACGGCTGGGACCCCTACCTGCGCCGGCCGCTGCCCTTCCTGCGTCTGGGCGGCGAGACGGTCTCTTTCCTCTTCAGCCCTGGCGACCCCGGCCTCGCCTGGCTGGCCCGGCGCCGCCTGGGCGATGCCGTCAGCCTGGCGGGTCCCTTCGGCCGCGGCTTTGCCCTGCACCCGGCCACGCGCCGCCTGCTCCTCGTCGCCGCGGGCGAGCCCCTCGCGCCGCTGCTCGCGTTCGCCGGTCAGGCCCTCGACGCGCATATCAGCGTCAGCCTGGCGGCGCGCGCAACGCAAGTGGCCGGCCTGGCGTCTATTATCCCAGAGGCCGTCGAAGTGGCGAGCATCCCTGCTGAGGCCGAGGGCGAGCCCTGGGGCACGATTGCCGCGCTCCTCCCCTGGGCCGATCAGGTGGCCGCGGCCGGCCCTGCCGACGCCCTGCGGCACCTGGCTCACCTGGGCCGCGCGCCCCGGCCGGGCCTGGTGCAGTGCTACGCCGATGCGCCCATCGCCTGTGGCCTGGGTTGGTGCGGCAGTTGTCTCACCGAGCTGCGCCGCGGCTCGCGGCGCGCCTGCACCAGCGGGCCCGTGTTCGACCTGACCGAACTGGTTTGAGGACGAGGAGGACGATGCACCGCAGAGGTGCCTCGTGCAAGCACGGGGGACGCAGTAGGGGCGGTTCGCGAACCGCCCCTACCATGCCTGTTCCCCTCCGCGACCTCTGCGCCTCTGCGGTGAACTCGCCGCTTTTGTTGAGGATACCGCGTATCCATGGAGAGCGAGGTCTGACCCAAGGTGAAGGAATCCAAGAGCTTGTGTGCGCTGCTCGCTGGCCTGCTGCTGCTCGGCGCCTGCAGCCCAGCGCGGCCGCAGCCGCCGGCCGCCACGCCGCAGCCGATCATCGACGTCGCGGCCACCGCCACTCCGCCGCCTGCCCCGAGCGCCACCCCTGCGCCCTCGCCCACGCCGACCCCGGCCGCGCCGCTGGTGGCCCTCGACCCCGGCCACGGCGGCGAGGATCTCGGCGCGCGCCACTTTAAGCGCGACGGCAACATGGACATCTATGAGAGCGAGATCAACTTGCAGCTTGCCCTGCGCATCGGCGACAAGCTCGAAGACAAAGGCTTGCGCGTGGTGTACACCCGCGACGGCGACTATTACCCCAACCGCAACAAGGTGGACCTGAACGGTGACGGCGAGTTTGGCGATCGCGACGACCTGATCTACCGCAACCGCCTGGTCAACCAGGCGGGGGCTGACCTGCTCTTGTCGCTACACGAGAACGGCTGGGAGCACCCCGACGAGGAACTGGTGCGCGCCACCGGCGGCACTACGACCTACTACTGCTCTAGCCGGCCCTTCGCCGATCGCAGCCTGGCTTTTGCTACGTTGGTGCAGGCGCAGGTGCTGGCCACGCTGCAGCGCTTTGGCCTCACTCCCATCGACCGCGGCATACTCGTCGCTCACGATAACGAGATCGATCCCACGAGCAGCGGCACACATTTGGTGATGTTTGGGCCAGTGGACGATGTCATCAAAGAGGCGAGCCAGATGCCCGGCTGCCTCAGCGAGCCCATGTTCATGACCTGCGACGCCGAGGCTGAACTCATGCAGCGCGACGATTTCATGGACGCGCTGGCCGACGGCTACGTCAACGCCATCGTCGCCTACTTTCAGGAGCAGGGGCGTTAGGTCATTCCTCCGCAGGCCGGACTTGAAAATGGGGCCAGTTCTCCACAGAGGGCACAGAGAACGCAGAGACTCCTTCTTATCTTCTGTGCCCTCTGTGTTCTCTGTGGAGAAGAACCCCGTTTTCATCGCTTGTGGTGCCACTGGGGGCATGTTGTCTGCTCAGGAACTCGGCCTGTCTGTGGCACCTGGAGCCGGTGACCGGCCTGCACGCGAGGCATGAGCCCGGTGTGGAACCCTCAAGAGGGGTTTTGCGGATGAGAAGGTGGCCCTGCGAGCAGGTCAGTCTCCTGAGGCACCCGCAGTGGCCTGGCTGAGGCGGGCCAGAAATGAGCCCGCCGGGACAATGCTGATGCCCTCGAAGGGATGCTGTACGAGCAGGTCCTCGTCGCCAGTGACAATGAACTGAGCCTGCCCGGCAACGGCAGCCTCCAGCACCATGTTATCCTTGCTGTCACGACAGGCTGAGATTGCCCGGGCGGGCTCCACTAGCCGGCTGCGCAAGATCAGGAAGGTGACAAAGTCGGAGATGTCCTGGTCCGTCAGGCCATACTTGCCTTGAATGCGCGGCCGGGCAACCGTGGCCATCAGCTCTTCGAGCAGTGGCCAGGAGACAACGAGCTCAAAGGAGTGCGATCGCAGGGCAGCGATGACCGCTCCAACGCTGCCCTGCGGCTTGATCAGCGCCCGGATAAGGATGTTGGTGTCGATGACAGCGCGAATCAAGGCTTCCGGCTCTCCTTCTCTGCGTCGCGCAAGTCTGCCTCGATCTCTTCATCCGAGTAGCCGGCATTACGCTCCTTCATCCTGAGGAGCAGCCGGTCGAGCCGCGCCGTGGCCTGAGCCTCGCACGCCTGTTGGTACTTGATGAACTCCTCATAGGGCACCATGACTACCTCTGGCCGGCTGTCACGGGTCAGGATATACGGCACACGATCGCGAGCGACCTCATCGAAGATGCGCCGAAAGTTGCGCTGCAGTTCGGTCACACCGATGATCTTGTTCATAGTCCACTCCATATGCAAGTATGAACTGCCATATGTATCATACACTGAATAGCATTCGGAGTCAAGGTCCGGTTTGGCCCGAGATCTCGGTGCCGCTCTTCCGGGAGGGCGCGGGTCGCGCATTTGACAGCGCACCCAGCGGGCTTGTGCTCTTGGCGAGCCTCGCCGCCCTGTGGGATACCTGAACCCGAGGCGAGAACCGGGCCATATGCTGTGCATCCTCCCGGTGCGGGCCCTTTTCAGGGGTTTAGGGGTTATCCGGCGCTGCGGCCCCGCCTGCGGGCGGGCCACCGGCGCCAGACAACCGCACAACCCCCTTTCCGGGTCAGGGCCTGGGGGCCGCGGAGCTGAGTGCCCGGCCGTCAACCGGGCAGGAGGAGCGACATATGGCCGGCATCGAGCTGGCGCCCTACCACAAAGAGGGCCTGCCCCTGGCACAGCCGCTGCTGGTGGCGCACGGCACCGCCGAGCTCTTGGCACTGCTCGACCGCGAGGCCCTCGGCGCCGTCATCGCCCCCGAGCTGGGCGGACCGCAGCGCAGGCCGGTGCGCGTGCTCGAGCGGCCCGGCGGCGTGCTGCTCGAAGAGGGCCGCGGCGCGCTCTCCTTCAGCGGCCTGCGGCGCCTGGTGCGCGCTGCCGGCGAGTTGCCGGTCATCGGCACCATCACCGCCGCCCACCCCCGCGGCGCCGCGAATGCGGCCGGGCGGCTGGCCGGCGAGGGCGTGCGCGCCCTCCTGGTGGACCTGCCGGCCGGCGACCCGCGCCTCGCCGAGGCCGCCATCGCCGCCGTGCGCGATGCCGTCGACCTGCCCCTGCTCGCCCAGGTGCCGCTCAATGAAGCCGCTGCCTGCGCCGCCCTCGCCGAAAGCGCCGGCGCCGATGCCCTGGTCGTCGCCGCGCCCGCGCAAGGCCTCGCCCACTTCGACGATGGCCTGCGCCCGGTGCACGTGCACGGGCCGCTGCTGCAGCCCCTCTACCTGCTGGCGGTGCAGGAGGTGGCGCAGGCCGTGCGCCTGCCCATCGTCGCCCGCGGCGGCCTGCTCACCCCCGAGGACGCCCGCGCCTTTATCGCAGCCGGCGCCGTCGCCGTCGTCGCCGACACCGTGGCCAGCGTCAGCCCCGCCGCCGTGGGCGAGATTGGCCGCGGCATGGGGTCGTAGGCGGGCGCCTGTCCCACGGGGTTCAGACATGCGTGATGCGTGATGCGTAATGCGTACTGCGGGTCGTGGGCGGGCGCCCGTCCCACGGGGTTCAAGCTGAGAAGCGGAAGCCCCCTCAAGGGGCTTGCTATTCTGAGTCCGACGGCCTTGGCCTCGGGCGACCCCTGGTATGGCGCCTCGTTTGTCGGACAGCATGGGTTGTGAAACCCGGCCTACAGGCCGGACTCCACGACGCCCACGGGGGTGTCCTTTTTTTTCGGGCGGGGGGGTTCACGAACTGCCCCTACAGAGGGTGGGGGGCAAGGGGCGGTTCCCGAACCGCCCCTACGGAGGGTGGGGGGAGGCGACGCGATCGATTGTTAAGGTACGGCGGGCCGGCCAGCGGGCGCCGGGGCGGCAAGAATGGTTTCGTTTGGTAATCTTTACGGATGGGCGCCCATTTCGCCCTCGGGCGGGGCGGGGGCGGCGTTCTCGGCGCGGGTGCGCTGGAGGCGCTCGAGGGCGAAGAGGGCGCGGTGAAGCTGGCGCTGGAGCTGGGCCTCGTAGCGGCTGAAGGCGAAGAGGTCGTCGCGGCCAGGCAGGGCAGCGCGGTCGAGCTCGGGGTCGGGGTCGTCGCCGGGGACGGTGCGCTCGGCGGCAGCGCGGGCGGCACGGGCGGCGGCGCCGGCCTCGGCGCAGAAGAGGCGGGCGAGGCGCCAGTAGCAGGCGGCGATGATCTCGACCATCATGCCTTCGATGGGGCCGACGGGGCTGTAGTGGCTGCGCAGGGCATCGAGCAGGGCCTCGAAGGTGCCAGGCATCTCGAAGGGCTCCATGGAGGGCGGGATGACGGAGGTGGCGAGGATGCCGTGCTTGAGCGCGTTCCAGCGGCTGCGCTCTTTGCCTGCGGCGGTGCGCGGGCCGGTGCACTTTTTGGCGTTGGCGCGGTTGGCGGCGATTTGTTTGTCGGTGACGCGTTTGGGGCCGGTCATGGTGGGCCTCCGGGAAGGGAGACGTAAAACGTAAAACGTGATGCGTATTGCGTATTGCGTTGTTGTTCGTTGAGTGACGGACGTGGTGGTGCACAGAACGCGTGTTCTATGAGCATTATACGATGGGTTGGGGGAAAAGTCAAGGGGGCGCTGTCAACGGATTTAGGGATCGGATTGAACGGATGGGGCACGAAAGGGTGGGGCGCGAAAGGACACGAAAGGGGGCGAAAGACGCGAAAAGGAGGCGGGGGCGCGAAAGGACACGAAAGGGGGCGGGGAGGTAGGGTCGCGTGGGGGGTGGAGGTGTGCTATAATGAGACGGTGCATTTGCTGAAGGTTCTGTAGTTGAGGCGGGAGGCCTGACAGGTTTCCGAAACCTGTCAGGCCTGGGGGCGGAGCGCGGCGGGCCTGGCCGGCCAGAGGAGTAGGAAGTTGCCCGGTCCCAATGAGGCGAGGACGCGACGAGCGTTGATCGACCCGGCGCTGCGGCGGGCGGGCTGGGACGTGGGGAACCCGGCGCAGGTGGGGTTGGAGATTCCGGTGGACGGGTTCGACCCGCAGGCGTGGCAGGCGCTGAAGCGCAAGCTGGACGCGGTGGCGGGCGGCCGCGTGGCGTACGATGCCGCGACGCCGGCGGGGATCAGCGACTATGCGTTGTACCGGCCGAACGGCGAGGTCATCGCGGTGGTGGAGGCCAAGCGAACGAGCACGGACCCGCGGCTGGCCGAGGCGCAGACCGAATTCTATGTGAGCGAGATCGAGAAGCGGCAGAGCTTTCGCCCCTTTGCGTTCATGACGAACGGCTATGAGATCTACTTTTGGGATGTGGGCGAGGCGGTCAAGCGCAGCGTGGCCGGCTTTTTCGCGCCCGACGACCTGGAGAACCTGCTCTTTATCCGGCAGAACCGCATGAGCCTGGGCGCCCTGGCGATCAACCGGCAGATCACCGACCGCGGATACCAGCAAGAGGCGATCCGGCGGGTGGGCGAGGCGTTCGAGCAGGGGCGGAGGCGGCGGGCGCTGCTCGTCATGGCCACGGGGACGGGCAAGACGCGGACGGCGATGTCGCTGGTGGACCTGATGCTGCGCGGCAACTGGGCGCGGCGCATCCTCTTTGTGGCCGATCGCGACGCGCTGGTGGAGCAGGCGCTGGGCGAGGGGTTCAAGCGCTACCTGCCCAACGAGCCGTGTACGCGCATCGCCTCGCAGCACATCCCCACGAGCAGCCGGCTGTATGCGGTGACGCTGCAGACCTTGAGCAACTGCTTCGAAGCGTTCTCGCCGGGGTTCTTTGACCTCATCATCTTTGACGAAGTGCACCGCTCGATTTTCAACAAGTGGAACGAGGTGCTGCTCTATTTCGACGCGCGCATGGTGGGGCTGACGGCGACGCCGGCGGAGTTTATCGACCGCAACACCTTTCGCGAGTTCTACTGCGACGGCAGCCGGCCGACCTTCCTCTACTCGTACCGCCAGGCGGTGGCCGAGGGGTACCTGGTGGATTTCGACCTGTACGCGGCCAAGACGCGCTTCCAGCGGAAGGGCATCCGTGGGGTGGACCTGAGCGAGGAAGAGCGCAACATGCTCATCGAGCAGGGGATCGACCCCGACAGCCTGGACTACTCGGGGACCGACCTGGAGAAGACGGTGAGCAACCGCGACACCCTGCGCCGGCAGTGGGAGGAAATCTGGGACACGTGCGTGAAGGACCGCTCGGGGCAACTGCCGGGCAAGACCATCGTCTTTGCGATGACGCAGGAGCACGCGCTGCGGCTGGCCGACGTGTTCGAGGAGATGTACCCGCAGTTCCCGGGGCTGGTGCGGGTGGTGACGTACAAGTCGGAGTTCAGGCGGCGGCTGATCGAGCAGTTCAAGAAGGAGAGCCTGCCGCGCATCGCGATCACCGTGGACCTGTTGGAGACGGGCATCGACGTGCCGGAGGCGGTGAACCTGGTGTTCATGCGGCCGGTGCAGTCGCGCATCAAGCTGGAGCAGATGCTGGGGCGGGGGACGCGCTGCCAGGCGGCGTGCCACTCCCCGGAATGGCTGCCGCAGGGGCAGAAGAAGCGCTTCCTGGTGATCGACTTTTGGGAGAACGACTTTCGCAAGGCAGAGGGGGAGCCGGCGCAAAGCCTGCCTGTCTTGGTGAGCCTGTTCAACACGCGGCTGGAGCTGGTGGACGAGTGGCGCGAGCGGCAATCCTCACCCGAGTGCCAACGGACCATCGCGGACCTGCGGGCGCTGGTGGCGCTGATCCCGACCGACAGCTTTTCGGTGCGGCGGGTACTGCCCGAGGTGGCGGAGGTGTGGGCCGACGGCTGGTGGCGCTGGCTGACGCCGAGCAAGCTGGACCTGCTGTACCTGAAGGTGGGGCCGCTGTTGCGCTTTGCGCCGGGCACCGACGTGGAGGCGGCGACGTTCACGCACAAAGTGGAGCGGCTCAAGCTGCAGATCGTGCGGGGCGGCGAGACCGAGGCGACGGCGGCCTCGATTGCGGAGGACGTGGGCCGGCTGCCGGATTTCGTGTTCGAGGATGCGGTGCGGCGGGAGTGGGCGGAGCTGTGCCTGACGCCGGGGCTGCAGACGGCGACGCCCGCGCAGCTCACCGGGGTGTGCGATGCGCTGGCCGACCAGATGAAGTACCGGCGGGGGCGGGAGAATACGTTCCTGCTGCTGGACCTGCCGGACTATGTGGAGACGCGGGGGTACATCCTGCTGCGCGGGGGGAGCGAGCGGGTGTACGTGGAGGAGTACCGGCGGCGGGTGGAGCAGCGCATCCTGGACCTGGCCGAGCGCGACGAGACGCTGCAGAGGATCCGCCGGGGCGAGGCGGTGAGCGACCTGGAGCTGGTGGGGCTGGAGCGGACGCTGCGCGAGGAGCTGGGCGGGGCGAGCCTGGAGCTGTCGGAGGACAAGATCCGCAAGGCGTATGGGCTGAAGGTGGGGAGCCTGATCGAGTTCCTGCGGCAGATGCTGGAGCTGGAGGGGATTGCGGATTACCGCGAGATTGTGCGGCGGCAGTTCGAGGGGTTTATCGCGGCGCGGCCATTCAATGCGGACCAGATTCGCTTTCTGCGGGCGGTGCAGAGCGTGTTCCAGCAGAAGCGGCGGCTGGAGCGGGCGGATTTGTATGGGCCGCCGCTGACGGCGTTTGGGGCGGGGGCGGTGGAGCGCTGGTTTACGGAGGCGCAGGTGGCGGAGATTCTGGCGCTGGCTGAGGGGCTGGCGGCGTAGGGGACGTGGAGACCTGACAGGTCTTCGAGACCTGTCAGGTCTGCGAGGTGAGGACGACGGGGTTGGCGGCGGAGTGGGAGGCCGGCGTGGAGACCTGACAGCGGGCCTGAAGACCTGACAGGTCTTCGAGACCTGTCAGGTCTGCGAGGTTGGGACGACGGGGTTGGCGGCGGAGTGGGAGGTGGGCGTGAAGACCTGACAGGTCTCGGAGACCTGTCAGGTCTGCGAGGTTGGGTCTGCGGGGTGGGTTCGAGCGGAGGGAGCAGGATGAGCAAGAGCGTCTCCCTGGAGCCGGGCAAGTATTACCACGTCTACAGCCGCGGGAACAACCGTGAGAGCATTTTTGTCGAAGAGCGGAACCATGGGTACTTTTTGAGGCTGTACGCCTACTACATCGAGCCGGTGGCAGAGACGTTCGCTTATTGCTTGATGCGGAATCACTTTCATGTGCTGGTGCGGGTGAGGGAGGTGTTGTTGGGTGAAAACCTGACAGGTCTCGCGCCGGCAGACCTGACAGGTTTCCGAAACCTGTCAGGTCTAGCGAAGCAGCACTTTTCTAATCTGCTGAATGCGTACGCCAAGGCCGTGAACAAGGCGTATGGGCGCACGGGAGCGCTGTTCGAGCGGCCGTTCGGTCGCATAGAGGTGGCCTCGGATGCCTACTTTGCGCGGCTGGTGGTGTACATCCACCGGAACCCGCAGAAGCACGGGTTTGTGGCGGACTTCCGCGACTGGCCGTATTCGTCGTACCAGACACTGCTGGCGAGGCAGGCGACGCGGCTGAAACGCGAGGAAGTGCTGGAGTGGTTCGGCGGCCGGGCGGACCTGGCGGCGGCGCATGAGCAGGAGATGACGGATCGGGAGGCGCTGGAGCTGGCGCCAGAGGATTTTGATTAGCGAGACCGGGAGACCTGACAGGTCTCTGAAGACCTGTCAGGTCTGGGGCGTGGGGAATCGGAGCCTGAAGACCTGACAGGGTTTCGGGCTTGAAGACCTGACAGGTTTTCGAAAACCTGTCAGGTCTATAGGAGGCATATGCTCAGCGATCCGAAGTTGCGGGCGCAGGTGGATGGGCTGTGGGACAAGTTGTGGTCTGGGGGGCTATCGAATCCGCTGGATGCGATTGAGCAACTGTCGTATCTGATCTTTTTCAAGCGGCTGGACGATGCGGAGAACCAGGCGGAGCGGCTGGCGGGGCTGCGTGGGCAGCAGTATACGCCGCGGGTGCCGGCGGAGATGCGCTGGGGGTATTGGCGGCACCTGGAGGGGGCACAGGCGCTGGGGCATGTGCGCGATCGGGTGTTCCCGTGGTTCCGCAGCCTGGGCGGGGCGGGGAGCTCGTTCGAGCGCCATATGCAGAACGCCGAGTTCAAGATCAGCAAGGCGAGCCTGCTGATCGAGGCCTGCCGGCTGGTGGACGAGCTGGAAATCTCGGCGCAGAACCAGGACGTGCAGGGGGACCTGTTCGAGCACCTGCTGGAGCGGCTGAGCATTGCGGGGCGCAACGGGCAGTTCCGCACGCCGCGGCACATCATCCGCCTGATGGTGCAGATGACGGACCCCAAGCCGGGGGAGCGCATCGGCGACCTGGCGGCGGGGACGGCGGGGTTTTTGGTGAACGCGTACCAGTACATCCTGGAGCGGCACACGTCGCCGGAAATCCTAAGCTATGACGAGGCGGGCTGGCCGCACAACCTGGCGGGCGACCTGCTGACGGAGGAGCAGCGGCGGTATTTGCAGACGGAGGCGCTGCGGGGCTACGACAGCGACTCGGGGATGACGATGCTGCGGATCGGGTCGATGAACCTGATGCTGCACGGCATCGAGGCGCCGCAGTATTTCTGGGCCGATACGTTGGCGAAGGCGTTCGAGGAGGCGCGGGCGTACGACGTCATCCTGATGAACCCGCCGTTCAAAGGAGCGGTGGACAAGGGGGACGTGAGCCCGACGCTGCCGGGGAACACGACCAAGACGGAGCTCTTGTTCCTGCACCTGATCCTGCGGGCGCTGGACATGGGCGGGCGCTGCGCGGTGATCGTGCCGGATGGGGTGCTGTTTGGGTCGAGCCGGGCGCACGTGGAGGTGCGCAAGAAGCTGGTGGAGGAGAACCGGCTGGACGGGGTGGTGTCGATGCCGGGCGGGGTGTTCAAGCCGTACGCGGGGGTGAGCACGGCGGTGCTCTTGTTCACGCGGGGGGCGCGGACGGAGCGCATCTGGTTCTACGACATGGCGCACGACGGGTTCTCGCTGGACGACAAGCGGCAGCCGGTGGCGACGAACGACATCCCCGACATTCTGGCGTGCTGGCGGCAGCGCCACGACGGGGCGTTTGCGGAGGCGCGGGCGGCGCGGCTGGCGGCGCTGCGGGCGCAGGTGGCGCCGCTGAAGGCGGAGCGGCTGGAGCTGGAGGCGGAGATCGACCGGCTGAGGTTCGAGCAGGCGATTGCAGGGGAGGAGGAAGACCTGACAGGTGCTGGAGACGGAGACCTGACAGGTTTTCGAAAACCTGTCAGGTCTAGGCTGGCAGAGCTGGAGGCGGAGCTGGCGCCGTTGGTGGGGCAGATGGAGCGGCTGGGGCGACAGTTCTGGGTGACGAAGGCGCAGGTGAGGGCGAACAAGTACGACCTGTCGGCGAGCCGCTACCGGCAGGTGGAGGCGGATGAGGGGTACCATGTGGCGCCGAGGGTGACGATCGAGAGGCTGCTGAGACTTGAGGGTGCCATCGCACGAGAGGCGAGGGAACTGGATGAGCTCCTGGGCTGATCTCGTTCCGCTGGGCGAGCTCGGCGAGGTGGTGTCGGGCTCTACGCCGGATACGACCAACAGGGACTATTGGGGTGGAGAGATTCCCTGGCTGACGCCTGCTGACCTGACCGGCCATGCAGGCATCTACTTGCGAGGTGAGCTGCGCAAGATCACGGAGGCCGGCTACGACAGTTGCTCCACACGGATGCTCCCGGCTGGGAGCATCGTCTTCAGCAGCCGTGCGCCAATCGGCCACTGTGCGGTCACAGCATATCCCCTGTGCACGAACCAGGGGTTCAAGAGCCTGATTCCGAGCAAGCGCCTTGACGCTGTCTATGGGTTCTTTGCACTCAAGTTCTTCACGCCAGGGCTCGTGGCCCTGGGCCGCGGCGCGACGTTTCTGGAGATCAGCAAGGAGATCTTTGAGGGCTTTCGCATCCCGCTTCCACCTCTTGCTGAGCAGAAGCGCATCGCGGGCATCCTCGCCAAGGCGGACCGCCTGCGCCGGCTGCGGCGGTATGCGCTGGAGCTGAGCGAGGGGTATGTGCAGGCGGTGTTTGTGGAGATGTTTGGGGAGCCGGTCGCCAACCCGATGGGGTGGCCTGTGGCGAAGATGGGGGAGTTGGGCGAGGTGCAAGGCGGGCTGCAACTGAGCAGCAGGCGGGATAGCTTGCCCCTCAAGGCTCCTTACCTACGCGTAGCCAACGTGTACCGGGACGCTCTCGATCTAGCAGAGATCAAGATGATTGGACTGACGCGGGCCGAGCTGGAGCGTGTCAGGCTGCGTTGCGACGACTTGCTCATCGTCGAGGGGCATGGGAACATCGAAGAGATTGGGCGATGCGCCGTCTGGATCGGCGGCATTGACGACTGCGTGCACCAGAATCACCTGATCCGGGTGCGCGTTGACCGTGAGAGGGTCGATTGCACGTACCTCAGCCGGTTCATCAATAGTGCGGCGGGGAGGGACTACTTCCGGAGGGCCAGCCACACGACCAGCGGGCTGAACACGATCAGCACGAGCACGGTGAAGCGGTGCCCGGTGCTGCTGCCGCCGCCGGATCAGCAGAGGGCGTTCGCCAGCATGGTTCGGAGGCAGGAGAGGCTGAGGGGTCAGCAACGGGAGGCGCTGCGGCAGGCGGAGCAGTTGTTTGAGGGGCTGCTGGGGCGGGCGTTTCGGGGGGAGTTGAGGGCGGAGAGCTGAGACACCGATTTCCCTGGCAGGAAGGCGATTGGCAAAAACTCCGTCAGGGGCCTGCCTATGCCGCGGCTGGGCCCCCCTACCCTGCAGGAGGCGAAATCGTCCGTCGGGCGCGGCGCGAGCTGGGCCGAGTTTTTGCCAGAACATGCTCCCGGATTGCGGGCCATGGAGAACGGTGTGACAGGTTTCGGAAACCTGTCAGGTCTGGGGATGGACGCGATGGGGCAGAGCGTGGGCCAGCGTTTCTCAACCCGGCAAGCCGCATTTGGCCCGAGACGAGGGGCAGGCCGGGAGAGAGCCGACGCTTTTGGCGCCGCAAGCGACGGACGACTCTGCTTGCTGGAGGGTGGGCCCCTCGCTACCCGTCGCCCTGCGAGGGGGAATCGGGTTGGGAGGCCCCCTACTGTTCCCCCGCCGGGGGGAATTGGGCCGGCCGGAGAGAGTTGACGGCGGAGCGGGGCGAGGGGGGCCAGAGGCGGTTGCTTGAGGCGCGGATTGTGGTGGGCAGACAGGGTTGGCGGTACTGGCTGGGGCGAGGGTGAGCCGGATACGAGCCCAACGGCTACCGGGCGCTGGGCCGGCGATTCGAAATCGCGCCTGGGGGGCCTGCGTCCGGTCGTCCATCTGCATGGCCGAGGCCCGGCGGGTGTCGGGGCGGAGTGACGGGCGGCCGTCGGGGCTGTGAGGCGTGGTTGCGAACCGGCCAGCCGGAGTGTCCGAGGGCCGATACCGGTTCGGGCTGGTGCCGAGGTGCATCTGTGGGGCGGCCGGCAGCAGAGTAGTGCGTCGGGAGTGGGAGTTGTCTGGAGGGAGCGGAGTGCCGAAGATCAATCCCGAGAGCTACCTGCCCGTGGAGTCATATGCGGAGGTGGCCCAGATCGCCCATGGAATCTGGAGCATGCTCTTGTTTGAGTTCGCCCGGCAGAGGGTGGCCGACCGCGACGTGATGATCCGCAACCTGATTGCGCGGGCAGACAAGATGGTCAGCGCGGTGTTCCAGTTGTGGAGCATCCAGGACTACCAGGACTGCTGGGTTCTCTTCCGTTGCCTCCTGGAGCGGCTATTTCACCTGTCTTGTCTTGACGAGCAGAATGAGTTTGAGCTTTTCGAGGAGTGGTCCTTCTTGGAGCAATACAAAGCGGCGAACTGGGCGCGGAGTGACCCGGACCTTGGCGGCTCTACGGAGGAAGGAATCCTCGGCCTAACGCCGGAGGTGAGAGAGCGAGCCGACAGACTCTTGAAGGCTCCTCCGGTATGGCACAGGCCCAGGGCAAAGGATGTAGCCAAACGGCTCAACCTGGGGTTCCTGTACTACTACGGGTACGACTTTGCCTCGAGGTACGTGCATCCTATGGCAGACGACGGGAGCGAGGACTTTTACACGACCACCAAACTGGAGCCAACACCGGCGTTTCCTGATCATCGGTCGGTACTGTCGAACACGCTGCTCGTTATGACCTTGATCGTTCAGAAGGGGTTGAATGCCAGCAGCCTCTCGTGGCACGCCGCTATCTACGATTTCGTTCGTGACTTGCGAGAGTTCCTGGACTGTGGGATAGAGCGGTACAAGGTCAGCTTCCCGAAGATTGTGCATATGATTGAACAGGGCATGGAGTTGAGTGCCAGGGGAGTCAGGGAAACATGATGGGCCTTGGGAGTTGGGCCTGATGGAGTGCATGGTCGACACCTGCATCATCAACTGGCTGGTCGATGGCAGGATCCAGACTGCGGATCTACCCGATGACCTGGAGTATGTGGCGACTCATATCCAGGTAGATGAGATCAGCCGGACTCCTGACGCGGAGCGAAGAACGAGGCTGCTGACCAAGTTCGCCGAAAGGGTCGCGGAGTGCGTTCCGACCGAGACGGCTGTTCTGGGGGTATCGAGGCTGAACCACTGCAAGCTGGGGAGTGGAACCATATATGGGGCGGTGAAACGCCAGCTCGACCGCAGGAACGGCGGGAAGGCAAACAATACTCATGACGCCCTGATCGCCGAGGTGGCAATCATGAACGGGTACGAGTTGTTGACGTGTGATAGGGACCTGGTTGAAGTTGCCAGGGAACACGGCGTGAAGGTGCGAGGATTCACGTTCGGGGAGCGTGGCGCCTGAGTGTTTGGCCATGTATAGAGAGCCCGAGATGGCGGTATTGGCTAGAGCGTCGCTCTGGCCGAGAGTGGTCGTGGGACTGTGCCTTCAGACCTGACAGGTTTTCGGAAACCTGTCACACCGATTTCCATGGCGGGTGGTTGGGCCGCCTTTCCTGGCAAAGAACCAGTTCGCCGCCGGCAGGCTCGTAGTGCGCACGCCTGTGCGCTCCGGCGTGGCGCCAATCCGTCCAGGCGCAGAGGGCTCGCATAAGCGTTGCCTGGCCGTCAGAGGGGTACGGCGCACAGGCGTGCGCACTACGAGCTCGAGCTCAGGCTCCCCAGCCTTCAGCGAGTTGTTGCCAATCGATACGCCGCCAGGGGCATTGGTGTGTCAGGTCTCGGCGCGGGCGAATGTGGCTCTTGACATGGCAGAACATGTGTGCTATACTGGCCTGGACCTGCTGCGGCGGGCGGTGAGCGCTGCCGGCAGAGGGAGACCCTGGCCGTGGGCGGTGGGGTGCTGTCGCTCAAGCGGCCCGGGCGGGCGATGGGTTCGCCGGGGGCGGGGGATGGCCTCGCCCCCTACAATCGGATAGCGAGCGCTGCGCGCAGTTCGGGCTGGACGCAGCAGACTCGAGGGTGCCGCTGAGGGCGGGCACCGGTGGAAAGCCGGCGCCTGCCCTTTTTTGTTGGACGTGAGCAACTACTCAGCCCACCACGCCGAGTCATTTGAACCGCGAAGAACGCCAAGAGCGCGAAGGCGGCGCGAAGTTGTTGGCGGAAGGATTCTTTGGCCTCTCTTGGCGTCTCCTTCGCGTTCTTGGCGCCCTTTGCGGTGTTTTTGATATCCTAAAAGGGAACCAGTCAGCCGGATTTTGATGATCGAAAAGGGAACCACCTGAGCCCAAATCTGCTATCATGGACTGACCAAGTTCATGGTGGCGGAGGAAAGGATGATCAGCGTGGAAGACCGA
>JAKPJZ010000014.1 GCA_029553955.1 Chloroflexota bacterium | reverse complement strand
GGTGTCGATCACCCGCCCCGGCAGGGGTGCCACCACCGGCGTGCCGGTGGCCGCGGCGATGTCCATGCCGCTGTGCGGGTTGCGGGGCTGGCCGTTGAAAACGCGCCGCAGCCCGAAGGAGCTGGAGCGCCGTCCCGGCACCGGCACCTGCATGTGCAGGTCGGCCTCGCGGGGGACGGGCTCGCTGAAGGTCTCCATCACCTGCTGCTGGTGCGCGCGCTCGCGCTCATGGCGCGCGAGGTCCTCCGGGGCGAGGTCCACCGTGCGCGGCGACACCGTCAGGCGCTGCTCCACATAGCGCTTGGGCTTGATGTCATAGCCCAGCGCGCGTTCGCCATCGGCTGCGCGCAGCACGATCTTCGCCGGGCCCGGCGTGGCCGACAGCGGGATGCCGACGACGGCGGTCCATCCATGGGCGTCGCCCAGCACCAGCACCGGCACCTCTGCGACAAACGCCTGCGGGCGCGTCGGCGCCGGCCCCAGGGGCAGGCGCGCAATGCCGCCGGGCACCGGCGAGGCGATTGGCCAGGCGGCAGGGGTGGGATCGGAAGGTTTGGCGGGTTGGACGGCCTTGGCTGCGTGGGCGTCCAGCACAGGCGCCAGCGCGCCCGCGGCGGCCAACAGGGCAGTGCGGCGGGTGAAGGCGGGGTGCGGCGGGTTCATCACAGCGTCTGCCGGTAGCGCTCCAGCATCTGTGCCTGGGTCTCGAACACCGTGTCCGGGCTCATGCGCTCGCCGATCTGGTCGCGCAGCATCTCGCCCATGCTGGGCAGGATGGAGCGTTCAACATGGCGGCTGGCATCCCACAGCGCCGAGCGCATCAGCGCCTTGGCGCAATGCAGGTAGCTGGCCTGCACCGTCACGCGGATCACCAGCGCGGGCACGCGGCGCGCATCGGCGCAGCGCTCGCGTTCGCCGGCATCGGTGGACAGCACCGCACGGCCGTTGACGCGCAGCGTCTCGTCCACCCCCGGCACCAGGAACAGCAGGCCGATGGAGCCGGTCTGGATGATGTTTTCCAGCGTGTCCAGCCGGTTGTTGCCGGGCGCGTCGGGAATCAGCAGCGTGCCGGCGTCCACCACCTTCACAAAGCCGGGGTCGCCGCCACGAGGGGAGGCGTCCATATCGCCTCCGGGCCCGCGGCTGGCCAGTACGACAAGCGGCGCGAGGCCGATGAAGTGCATGGCGTGCGCGTCGAGCTGCGGCAGCTCCTTCTTGACCGATCGCTCGCGCGCCGGGCCATAGAGCGCCCGCAGGTCGTCGATTCGGGTGATGAGGGTGCTCATTGCAGGTCTCCGTTGGTCGTGGCCGCCATGGTACGACCGGCGCTGGTCAGCGCAACGACGTCGTCCCCGGGTCCCGGCTGGCAGCCAGCCGCAATCGGTGTCCAGCCGCGGTGGATGACCACCTGCGTGGCGGTGTAGCAGAGCTCGATGCGCCGGGCTTCGGGAACCTGCTGGCGCACGAAGCCCTCGATCGACGCCGGCATGCTGACGCGAAAGCGCGCGGCCGCGAGGTCGTCGGCGGGGTGGTCGTCGGTGTGCAGCCATCGGATCTGCCCGGCCAGCCACACCAGCGGCTGCCAGCCCACCTCCAGCACGGTGGGCGTGTAGCCGGCCTGCATCAGCGCCTGCTGCGCGCGCGTGCGGTTCTCGCCGGCG
>JAKPJZ010000006.1 GCA_029553955.1 Chloroflexota bacterium | reverse complement strand
CCCACTGGTAATATGGCGTTACAAAGCGTTACGCAGGAATCATACTGTCGTAATATGTCTGTGCTGTACTGGGGTGGCCTGCTGCGATGCTGCAGCGCGCGTGGTACATGGTCAGAGGAGGCCACAATGAGCAGCAGAATCCTGCTCGTCGACGACGAGCGATCGTTTCTGGACGTCCTGGCGCCCTTTCTGGAGCGGGCCGGCTTCCTGGTGGAAGCGGTCCAGGACGGAGAGATGGCGCTGCGGCGTATTGCCGAAGCAGCGCCGGACGTGATCGTGCTGGACGTGATGATGCCGCACGTCGACGGGCGCGAGGTATGCCGCCGCCTGCGTGGGGCGGGCAACTGGACGCCGATCATCATGCTGACGCAGGTGGGCGGCCCGACGGAGCGCGCCATGAGCCTGGAGGAAGGCGCCGATGACTATATCAACAAGCCGTTCGACCCCGGCGAGCTCGTCGCTCGCATCAACGCCGTGCTCCGCCGTGCCCAGGTTGGGCAGCGTCCGCTGGCCAGCGCCAACCGGCTGGCCTCGGGCGACCTGCTCATCGACCGCCAGACCCACCGCGCCTGGCTGGCCGGCCAGGAAGTGCCCCTGAAAGCGAAGGCCTTTGCGGTGTTGGAGTACCTGATGCTCCACGCTGGCGAAGTGATCACCCGCGAGCGATTGCTCGATGACGTGTGGGGTTGGGATGACGCGCTCATGAGCCGCACCGTGGACGTGCGCATCGCCGAGCTGCGCCGCTATCTGGGCGACGATGCGGGCCGACCACGCTTCATCGAGACAGTGTCAGGCGCAGGATACCGCTTTGTGGGGCCGGTGGAGGTGAGGGCATGAGCATCGCGCCGTTCCCGAGGCTGCGTCGCGCCCTGCTCTTGGCCGCCGTTCCTCTGGCACTGGCACTCGCCGCCAGCCTGACGCTGCAGGCCTTACCGGCGGCGAATCCTCTCCTGACCTGCCAGGTGACGGCGGACCTGAGCGCATTGGGCCTGCTGGCCGGCGCCGCCCTGAGCGCCCTGGCCTGGCTGGGATGTGGGCTCTGGGCGTACTGGCTCCGGCGCTGCGCGCGGGCGCTGGCCTCGGAGCAAGAGCGACAGGATCAGGTCCACCAGCGTTTCATACACCGGCTGGACCACGAGTTGAAGAACCCATTGGCCGTGCTACAGGTGAGCCTGTCGAGCCTGCAGAATGGAGCGCCTGCCACCGGCTCGGCGGGCCAGCCGTTGGCCATCGCCCAGGAGCAGGTTGCCCGCCTGAACCGGCTGCTCCTTGGGCTGCGCAAGCTGGCCGACCTGGACAGCTACGCGCTCGACTTGGAAGTGGTCGACTTTGCGGATCTGCTCGGCAGGGCCATCGCCGCCGTCCAGAGCGCGCCCGGGCAGGAGGGCCGCGCCGTCGCATTGCATACCCAGCGCTTCCCCTGGTCGCCTCCGCCGGTGTTGGGCGACCTGGACCTTCTGCTGGTGGCCTTTTACAACCTGATCGACAACGCCTGCAAGTTTGGGGGGCCGGACGGTAGCGTGCAGGTGCGCATCAGCGAAGATGGTGCGACCGTCCTGGTCGAGATCGCCGATAACGGGCCGGGGATCGCCGAAGCCGACCTGCCCCACGTCTTTGAGGAGCTCTATCGAGGCAACGGCGCCAGGGGGATCGAAGGCTCCGGCCTGGGCCTGGCGCTGGTCAAGAAGGTCGTCGAGCGCCACGGCGGCTCGCTGGCCGTGCGCAGCCGTCCGGGCCGGGGGACGGTCTTTACCGTGCGCTTGCCGGCCGGGCCAGCCCGGTGAGGGAGGAAGATTACCCCTATGGAACAGGCGACGTGTAGGCGATGGGCTGCCTGCTGTAGCATGGCACTGCTTCTTCTGCCCGTCTTGGCTGGCTGTGGGACGCTGCAGGTATCGATGAGCATCCACGGCACGCCGACTCCCACGGCCGGATTCAGTGAGCTGCCCGGGCATCTGTTCGGGGGTGGAATCGACCTCGTCGGCTACAGCCTGCCCACGCTGCAGATGCCGGCCGGCACCGAGACAACACTGCATCTCTATTGGGACGTGGCCAGCGACTTGCCTCCTCCCTACGCCATCGGCCTGGCGCTGTACACGATCGACGGCGCCGCCGCCTGGAACTATTCCGACCAGGATGCCGCCTGGGCACGTGGGCGGACGGTCACCGAGCACCGCCTACGCTTGCCCGAGGATATGAGGCCAGGCGACTATAGCCTGGAGCTGTGGCTCTACAACCCTGACAGCTTCGAGCGCTCTGCGGTGAAGGGACCCAACCGCGTAGGGGAGAGCGATCGTGTACACATCGCGTCTCTGCGCGTCACGCAGTCACCACGCCCGACGCCGCCTGGCCCCACACTCCTGCCGCCGCCCAGCACAGCGCCTGCCACGGCGACGCCTGCAATACAGGGACCCACTCAGGCCAGTACCGCCACGCCGGTGCCGATCGCTGTGGAAGGCTGGACCGGCAGTGTCGTCAAGCTCTGCGCAATGGCCCAGTTCGATGACTATTTCCAGCGTTCGGATGGTGAGAAGTACGGCATCCAGGGCGCGACAGACGAGATCGAAGCGCAGGTCGAGGATGCCCGCTGCCAGCCGGGCACAATGATCCGCGTCTGGGGGCACCTGATGGCCGGTATCCCCGACAGCCACAGCCGGCGCATCACGGCCGAGCGGGTGGAGGTGGTGAGCGTGCCGGCCACGCCGGTTCCCGAGCAAGAGCAGGGCCAGACGCAGGTTGCCGGCTGGCAGGGCCGTGTGCTGCCCTTGTGTCGCTACGACCGGCTCGACAACTATTTCGAACGCGAGGATGGCGTATGCTTTGGCATCGATGCCGAGGCGCCCTCGGTCAAGAACGAGCTCTACATCGCCGAATGCGAGGGTTACGTGATCCACGTCTGGGGCGTCTTGTATACGGGAGTCGTCGACTATCGTAACGCGCGCATCGTCGTCGAACGGCTGGAACATGAGAAGTGACACTGCCACCAGACTATTCAGGGAGGGCATACGATGAGGGGTTCGCTGTCAGGGTCTCGCGCTCCACGAAGGCTGCGGCTGGTCGGTGCCTGGGCGCTGGCCCTTGCGCTCGTTTGCGCGCTGGCCAGTTGTGGCACGTTGCGCGCATCGGTTCAGGTCCAGAATCGGGTGACGCCAACCGCCACCTGGCAGCCTCCGTCGGGCGACATCTTCGCGGATCACATTGCCCTGCTCGGCTACAGCCTGCCCACGCTGGACCTGCCGCTCGACAGCAAGCCTGTGCTCCGGCTGTACTGGAACGTCACCGGCGACGTGCCTCAGCCCTACGCCGTCGGCATGCGTCTGGTTGCAATCAACGGTGTTGTGGTGTGGAGTTACGGTGACCGCGTTGCCGGCTGGAGAGCTGGGCGCATGACGACGGAGCACCACCTGGGCTTCTCCACCCGGATGTTGCCTGGGGACTATGGCATGGAAATCTGGCTGTACGACCCCGATAATGGCGACTATGCGCCGGCGGCGGGGCCAAATCGAATCCCGGCAGAGGACCGTGTGCGCATGGCGATCCTGCACCTCACGGACCCTGGCATGGAGGTTACCAGCGTCCCCGTGCTGCGTACAGTCGTCTACACGGCGGTGCCCAGATCCACCCCGACGCCCAGGCCGTAGAGGTGCGGTTTCGGTGGCCTGTTGCGTGTGGCGCGTTGCGGTGCTGCATAGGAGGACCCATGGGAAGTGACATGCGGCCGGTCTCGCCTTCATCACGGGAGCAGAAAGTGACCTCCATGGTGCCAGGGGTGGACGTCGCATTGAGGCCTCCGTCACCGACAGTGCCGGAGGGCGCAGAGCACTGGTCCAGCGTGCTGCCCATGCTCTTCATCGTGCTTCTGCTGCTCCTCTCGCCGGTCCTGTACGATCTTGTGCGCCGGCTCTGGAGCCGTTAGCGCGCCATGGACGAACGCGCACTGATCGGAGCGGCCTGTCGCGGCGATGTCGGGAGCTTCAACTGCCTCGTCTGCCGGCATCAGGATGCGGCCTACAACGTCGCCTACCGCCTGCTCGGGCACGTCGATGCGGCGGGGGATGCGCTGGAGGAGGCGCTCCTGAAGGCCCACCGCGCGTTGCCGGCGCTGCGGGGCGCGCCGTTCGAGGTCTGGTTGCTGCGCAGGGTCGTCGACGCCTGCCGTCGGCGCGCTCGTGTGAGCCGGCGAGGCTCGCCTGTCCCGCTCGGCACCCGTGTGCAGGGCGGCAGTTGCTTTGGGAGCCCTGGAGAGACATCCCTGGACCCGGACCTGGTGCAGACCATCGAAGCCGGCATCGGCAGTCTGCCGTTTGAGTCTCGGGCGGTGTTGGTCCTGGCCGACGTGCAGGGGCTGAGCTACGAGGAGATGGCCCAGGTCACCGGTGCAGCGCCGGCCGTGGTCGGGCGCCGGCTGGCTGAGGCCCGTCGCCGGCTCAGGGACTGGTTGTATGGCAGCCCGAAGGGAACCCTGGGGGTAGAGTAGGCGTCTTCGATGAAAAGGGGGTGGAAATGACCCGCCTGACCTCGCGCTGGTTCCTGGTCATCGTGGTGTTGACCCTGGTGGCCTGCTCGCCCACGCCTGCGCCCGCCACGCAGGCGTCCACGCTGGCGGCAGCGCCCGCGGCAAGCGCCGCGCCTCCCTCCCCCACGCCCACGGCGGCCTCCAGCCCGCCCAGCCTGGCGCTCGCCTCCATCCCCAACCCCTTCGAGCGCCGGCATCTGGCGGCTGGCATGCCCATCGCGGAGAACGGCATGTTCTTCATGGACGTGGCCACCGGCGCCATCGATGCCTGGACGCTGCGGGCTGACGACAACCCCTGGCCGGCCTACTCCGCCTCGCCCGACAATCGCTGGGTCATCGCTTTGGCCGACGATGCCGCCTATGCCGTCGAGCGCCACAGCGGCGCCGCTTTCCGCTGGGCTCGCAACAGCACCTACCAGCCCGTGGCGCAGGGCGACAGCCTGCTGTTCCGCGATGATGGACGCCAGGTCTGGGCGGTGGGGACGGCACGGCCCGCGCCGGCCCCGCTGCCCTGCGGCCCCGCCGACGGCCTGGCCCTCTCGCTCGATGGGCGGACGGCGGCCGTGGTGGTCGGGCACGCCCTCTATCTGGTGCAGATGGCCGACCTCGCCTGCCGTCAGGTGGCCGACGTGGCCGTTCCCGCCGGCAGCTCGCTCGAATACCTCTACCTGCAGGCGGAGCGCGGCGGCGATGCATTCACGGTGAACCTCGACCTGTCCACAGGCACAGACACAGCACAGACGTCCAGGCTGCAGGTCGAGCGCTACTCGTGGCAGGGCGAATGGCTCGGCGAACTGACGGTGCCCCCCGGGATCCTCTCGCCCGACAGGCGCTGGGTGGCCTGGGGGGAGGCGCTATCCGACGCGGTCCCCGCGGTCGTCGTGGCCGACGCCGCGACCCTCACGCCGCGCTTCCGCGTCGTGGGAGCCAGCCTGTGCTTCTGGGATTATAGCGGCGGCCAGTGGCTGGCCGATAGCTCCGCTTTCGTCGTACGTATCGGCGCCGAGTACCGCATGGTCACGCTCGACGGCCGGCTCAGCGCTGCGCCCACGCTCGGCGCACCCGGCGACCTGCAGGGCATGACCGACGAGCCCCTGCCCGCGCCCGACCGCGCGGACCTCTTCGCCATTGGTCGCCGGGCGGTGGTCGATGCGAACGGCAACTGCCTGGCCAGGCCGGAGCTTGGTGAGGCGGGCTCGGATTGGAACTACCCCGCCGATCTCTCGCCCTGGGGCCTCGACTCCGCCGAGATGCGTTTCGCCCTGCCGCACTTCGGCCACGGCGGCCACTGCGGCGAGGCCGAGTACCAGTTGCCGGCGCGGGTGGAGCCGGCACCCTTCAGCCCGCTCATCCTCGCCGTGGGCCTGCCCGCCGGCGACTGCGTGAACCTGCGCACCGAGCCGGGCAAGAAGGCCCAGGTGCTCACCTGCCTGCCCGGCGGCACCCGGCTCTCCATCGCGCCCCTGGCGGAGACGCGCCAGACGGAGGGCCAGGAGCCCTACTACCTCAGCCACAGCCTGGCCTGGGCTAGCGAGAGCCAGTGGCTGCGCGTCCGTGCGCCGGATGGCCAGGAGGGCTGGGTCGATGCCAAGGCAGGCAACGTCGGGTGGGCGCCATGACTCCATTTCGCAGCGCTCTATTGATGCAGAGAGGCGCAGAGCAGCAGAGGACCGCGGAGACGACAAGGAGGAGGGGAGGCGACCAAGCATCCGGCGATGGCTATTCCTGGCCGTGCCGATACTGGGCCCGCTGGCCTGTACGGTTCCGCCTGCATCCCCCACAGCGGAAGCGCCCACGTCGACGTCCGCGCCTGCAGGGGCGGTTCGTGAACTGCCCTCGCCGTCCTCGACGGCTCGGCCATCCACGGCCACCCCGCCCTCCACACCGTCTGCCAGTGCCACCCCGGCATCGAGCATCCGGCCTCTCTCCCCGAGCGGACCGAGGAGTTCTCCGAGCTGTCCGCAGCGCAGAGAGCGGCCGGCTTTGCCCTGTGGGTGCCGTCTTCCGTCCCCGACAGCCTGCTTCTGGAGAAGGTGTGGGTCTGAACCTGGGCGACCGGCGACCGGCGGGTGCGCATCCTCTACGCTGCCCCCGGCGATGCGCTCGACGCCAGCCGCAAGAGCCTTGACGTGCGGCTCGAAGTGCGCATCTGGGGCACCCTCTATCGCGAGACGGCGGGCCTGCGCATCGCTGCCGAGCGGGTAGAAAGGATCGAAGTGGGCACGACGGCCGAGGCGCCGACCTCTGAGAACCAGCCTTGAAGGAGAGTGTTACGATGAAGCGTCATTGGAGCTCGATCATGCGCGCCCTGGCGGCGTTGGCCGCCGTGGCGTTGCTCGTGGGGGCCGCCACGCCTGTGGGGGCACGGGCCGAGCAGGTAGGCCACGCCCCTGCCCAAGAGCCGCTCCAGTTGTGGCAGGGGCCGCGCATCAGCATCGTCTGGCCGCACGATGGCCAGGGCCACCCGACGCCTGTCGCCAAGTCGCGCATGGTCAACGTCAGCGTCTGGCCGCAGAACCAGGTCGCCTGCTGCCAGGACCCTGGCTTCGCCCTGCTTGTGGCCAAGGACAACGAGCCGGCCGAGGTGGTCCAGTCCTACGGGCGGGTGCAGGTGATCGAGCGCACGGTGGGCGGAGTCACTTTCCCGTCGGCCGAGTTCAACAACATCCTGGCCGACCTGGCCGCCGAGCCCGGCGCCAGGTATCGCTTCGTGCTCATGGACGGCTCCAACGTCTGGGTACACGCTGCCGACCCGCGCACCGTCTTCCCACAGCAGGTCGTGCCAGCGGGCTACAGCGAGCCGCAGCCGCAAGAGCTCGATGCCCGTATCCAGGTCGTCTGGCCGCACGACGCGCAGGGGCGGCTGCGCCCCGTGGCAGAGGCGCCGCTGGTCAATATCGCGGTCGACCTCTTCGCCCACGGCACGCTCAACTCCGTCCCGCTCGACTATGAGCCGGAGTATCTGCGGCTGCAGGGCGCGCAGGGGAACGATGCGCTGGCGCTGCAGCGTGATCTTTTCCCGGAGAAGACCACGTATACGGCCAACGGCCAGGCCTTCCCGCGCTGGGTCTTCAATAACGTCCCGGTGGAGCCGGGCCGGCAGTATCATTTTGCGCCGTATGTGGTTCGCCCGAACAACAAGGGATTGCCGTCCTGGACGTTCACGATCTGGACGCACGCCGCCGATGCGCGCACGCTGCTGCCCAACCCCGAGCCGCCGCGGCCCGATGTCAGCAGTTGGCCCACCTACGAAGACACGGAGCAACGCTACCGCCTGCGCTACCCTGCCGGCGCCACCATCGCTACCGACCAGTATGGGCGTACCACATTCACACTCATCGACAACCAGACGACCTTCACAGTACGAGTGGGAAAGCGTGAGGCGCCCGTCGGCACGGATGGACGCGTCATTCGGCCCGCCTCGTTTCTAGCGACCGTTCGCCAGAATCCGGGGCTCTCGGACTGGAGCGAGATCCAGGAGTTCACCATCAACGGGTCCCCGGCGGCGCTCGTCGCCTACAGCTACAGCGACGCCAAACAAGAACCGTGCAGCACCCAGCGCTCTCAACAGGCGCACCTTATCGCGGGCAAGCAGCTCTACATGCTCACTTTCGAGGTCGCCGGCCCTGACCAGTGCGATGCCACGGCCGTCCCCTGGTTCCAGCAGATGTTACAGAGCCTTGAGCCATTCTAGGCAGAGTGCTGCGGCCCCAATTTGTCGACTCTGGAGGCATGAGATGCCGAGACAGCATGGAGCAACATCGAAATGGCAGCGCTGGTGCGGAGCAGCGGTTGCTGGGTTGCTGCTGCTGGCGCTACTGGTCAGCCAGCTCGCCTGCGGCGGCGCACCGCATACGCCTGCACCTCCGGCACAGGTGGCGTTGCCCTGGCCATCGGCAACCGCCACGGTGAGCGCACCTGCCGCTGCGCCGGCGTCCGCCACGCCCGCGGCGCCGCCCTCGACCGCCGGGACGTCCTGCCCAGGCACGACGCCCACCGCGCCTGCGCCCACAGCCGTGGCGCCCTCGCCCACCATCGCGGCCCCCAAGCCGCTCACCCTCTGCCCGGATTTGCCCGGCCGCTTCGAGGTGCTGGGGCTGGCGGGTGGCCTGAGCTGGGCGGTGGCGGTGCAGGGCCGCTACGCCTGCCTGAGCGCCGGCCCGCGGCTCGTGGTGCTCGACCTCGCGCAGCCTGCGCAGCCAAAGCTCGTGGGCCAGGTCGTGACCGGCCTGGCCCCCATCACCCGCCTGGCCGTGGCCGGCGACTATGCCTATGCCCTCGATATGGGCGGCCAGTTGCACGTCGTCGCCCTCGCCGGCCCGGCCGCGCCGCGCGAGGTCGGCCACTACAATACCCTCGGCTACGGCCAGAGCTTGGCCCTGGACGGCTGCACCCTCTACCTGGGCAACGACGACGGCCTCTACATCCTCGACGTCGCCGACCCCGCCCATCCCGCCCTGGCCGGCTTTTTCGACACGCCGGGGCGCCTGGAGCGGCTGGTGGTGCGGGATGGTCTGGCCCTGCTCAGCGGCGGCGACTATGTGAACTATCCCTACCGCGATCTGCGCATCGTCGACGTGGCCGACCCGGCCCATCCCCGCGAGCTGGCGCTGTATGCCCGGCAGCCGAGCGGCAGCTATCCCCTGGTGCCCGTTGCCGTGCGGGGCCGCTATGCCTGGATTGTGGCGCAGGGCAACGAGCTGCGCGGGCTCGACCTAGCCGACCCCGCCCATCCCGTCCAGGTGAGCAGCTACACGCTTGGCCGGCTCGTGGAGGTCGCGCCGGCCGGTGCCGCGCGCCTGCTCGCAGCCGGCGGCGGCACCCTGGCCACCCTCGACCTGAGCGACCCGGCGCAGCCGCGCGAGGTGGCGCGGGCCGCGCTGCCCAGCCCGGGTACCCTCGTGGCGGCGGAGGGGGACCTGGCCTTCACCTTGGAGCGGCCGCCGGCCGGTGCAGCCCCCGCTGGCGACGCTCTTCTGGCCGCGCTGCACGTCGTCGGCCTCGCCAATCCACAGGCCCCCACCGATCTGGGGCGCTTTGAGCTGCGCGTGCCCATGGGCTGGCCGCAGGACGGCCAGGTCTACCGCCTGGCCCCGGCCGGCTCGCGCTTCTACGTGGCGGCCGACATGGCCGGCCTGCAGATCCTGGACCTGGCCGACCCGGCCGCCCCGCAGTTGCTCGGCTCGGGCGGTGCGCCGGGCTTTTTCTACGACGTGGCCCTGCTCCAGGGCGCTGAATGGGCCGGCCGCACCTATGCGCTGGTCGCCGACGGCTCCTGGGGCCCCGCCGCGCGCGCCGGCCTGCGCGTGTTCGACGTCACCGACCCGGCCCGCATCGTCCAGGTCGGCGATTACGACTCGCCGGGGAACGCGCTGGCCCTCGCCGTCGCCGGGCACATCGCCTACCTGGCCGACGGCGAGAAGGGCCTGCGCGTCATCGACGTGGCTGACCCGGCCCACCCCGTCGAGGTCGGCGCCTTTGAGGCGCCCGGCTTTGCCCGCGGCGTGGCCGTCGTCGGGCGCTACGCCTGCGTCGCCGACGACAAGCAAGGCCTGCGCATCGTCGACATCGCCGACCCGGCGCAGCCGCGCCAGGTGGCGCTGTACGCGCCGGATGGGCGGGGCGCCCTGAGCGTCGCCGCGGCCGGCGAGTTGATCTACCTGCCCACGTTCCAGGGCGTGACCATCCTGCGCCTGAACGCTGCCGGGCAGCCGCAGGTTGTGGGGCAGGTCGCGCTGCAGGACGCTTCGCTGGTGGCGGTGGGCGACGGCCTGGCCTGCGTCGCGGACTGGTGGGGCCTCTACGCCTTCGACGTGGCCGATCCCGCCCAGCCCAAGCCGCTCGCCTGCCTCGATGGGCGTAGCACAGGCAGCGTGCAGGCGATGACCATCGCGGATGGCAAGGTGTACGTGGCGACGAGCCTGAGCGGCCTGTTCGTGTTGCGCGTCGGGCGGCTGTCAACGGATTAGGGGAACGGATTACACGGATTAGCCTCGTCGTGGGATAGACTAGGGGAACGGATTGCACGGATTAGCCTCGTCGTGGGATCGATTAGGGGAACGGATTACACGGATTAGCCTCGTCGTGGGATAGACTAGGGGAACGGATTGCACGGATTAGCCTCGTCGTGGGATAGGCAGCCCCGGCACACCCCCGTCAGCAGGCCCACCCGGCAATTGCATCGACGCTTTGCGCAACGCCGGAATGAAGGTCAAATCCCCGTTTCCCACACCCTGCCCGCCGGAGGCCGCCTTTTATGTCTACAGCCTCGTCGTCACCCCCGACGAGCCGCCGCTCTACTACCTGGTGCACAACTGGCACCTCTACCGCAGCGCCGACCGAGGCGATGCCTGGCGCGAGGAGGCCCGTAGCGGGCTGCCCTCGGATGCCTACATCAATTCCGTGACCATCGACTACCAGCACCCCGAGACGATGTACGCCGTGGCCACCCAGGGCATCTACCGGCGGCAGGGCGAGGGGGCGTGGGAACTGGTGAACACCCTCTACGCCAGGACGTTGGCCGTGGACCTGCAGGACTCCAACCTTCTCTGGGCCGGCGTGTTCTGGAGGGCGAGCGACATGGACGCGGTCATCGTCAAGAGCTGGGAGCCGCTGGACCTGGGGGCCTTCCAGCCGGGCGCAGGCGGCGATTGCTGCTACCCATACGGTGCCGCCTACGACCCTAACGCCGGCCTGCTCTACGTGGGCTGCGCTCCCTCGCGCCCCACAGGCAAGGCCATGTTGCTGCGCTCGGCCAATGCGGATGCCGCCGACTCCAGCGCCATCCGCTGGGAGGCGGTCACCTCCGCCTTGCCGGAGGCGGCGCAGGAGGTCGGGTATACGCGCCCCCTGGCCGTGGATGCGCGCGAGCCGCGCTCGCTCTTGGCCCTGGCGTCGTTCTGGGAGGTGATCACCTGCCCGCGCTATTCCCTGCTGGTCAGCCACGACGATGGCGCGACGTGGGAGACGCTGCAGCTCAGCGGGCTGCCCCAGGCGCCAGGACAGTGATGGCCAGCCAGGGGCTGCGTGGGCTGGTGTGGGCAGGCTGAGGCCGCGGAGGGGATGACCGGGCCTGCCCGACGTGCGGGGCGCACGGAGCATCGTCGTGCGCACCCTCTCCACCGGCGAGGCGCGCAACCTGACCCCCGCGCCGGGCTACCAGTACCTCTGCCTGCGCTGGTCGCCCGATAGCCGGGCGCTGGTCTTTGCCAAATAGTGAGACGATTGACCTGGCGATGGCTGCTGGTCGCCGCGCTCGCGCTGGCGCTCACCCTGCTGGCCGTCGCTCAGATGCACCTTGCCCAGGTCGCGCACTTTGCCGTTCTTCAGTGCCGTCTCGCTAAGGTCTGCGGCGATGGCAGGCCGGCTCCGCGGCACCGGCGTGACGGCCGGTACGGTGGGGGCTGCAGGCGATGCCGGGCCGGCGCTGCTTGCAGCCCTCGACGGCATGCTACAGGCTGCAGGCAGGGCCATGGCTGCCGCCAGCAAAGCGAGCAGGGCTGCGCGAAAGATAGTGGATCGGCCCCGTGTTTCCATGTCCTGCCCAATCCGCCATCGGCCTACTCGATGGGCTGATGCCCAACCTGGCGCGTGGGTAGCCACCGGCGATCCACGATGGCTTTGCCGGCGGTCGCAGCCAGGATCGCGGCCGCGATGATGCCCAGATGGCGCAGCGGGAACAGCAGGGCCATAAAGGCCAGGATGATGAGCGGTTGCGGCAGCACCACGATCAGCAGCCCGGCCATGATCCCCAGCGCACCCACCGGTGCGGAGATGAACGACAGCGCCTGACTCATTCCCAGCCCCAGGGCGGCGCTGGCAAACATGAGCGGAAAAAACGGGCCGCCTTTCCAGCCACTGGCGAGCAGCAGCGCAATCATCGCAAGGCGGACCAGCGCGATCAGGCTCAACTGCCCTACGCCCAGTTGACTTGCCTGCAGATAGGCGGCTTGCATATCATACTGGCCGGAAAAGAGCATCATGGGCAGCCAGGACGCCGCCGCACCCAAGATCCCCCCCGCCAGCGTGGCTCGCAGGACGGGGCGCGAGCACAGCGGCGCGGTGAGCCTTCGGCCGGCGCCCAGTAGCATCCGGTAAAGACAGCCAAACAGCGCGCCGATGATGCCCAGGGGAATAGCCCACAGCACGTCAGACCAGACGAAGGGCTCATTCATGTTCAAAACGCCCCCACTGTACAGGCCCTTCATGCCCAAAAAGAAGATCACGAAGCCAACCGCCAGGGCCAGTGTGTTCGGCCACTGTCGCGCAAGGCGGTGCAGGCGGCTCCCTTCCGAAGAGGGGCATGGAACCCCAAGCCGGCCTCGCAGCGCGCGCAGACGATCGGCCGCCCAGGTGGAAAGCCCGCCGAGCAAGCTCACGATGGCGGCTTCTGGCCCCAGGCTGGCGCCAAAGACCAACGAAATGGCCGCCGAGAGCAGGCCGTGGGGCAAATGAGCGTACGCCAGCCGCCCGGTCTCACGCAGTTCTTCAACGGCGCCATGGAGGCTCTTGGGATGGTCGCCCAGATAACGCTGGCACAGCCCGACGAGAATCCCGCCCAGGGTGCAGATGAGCAAAGGTGCATAAGGAAAATCGGCCCAGCCCGCTTTCCACAGAACATGCTGCCCAAGATCTACGAGCTTTAGGAAACCGGCAGACAGAATCCCGATCACTAACCCGAGTCCCACCGCTCCCGCGGCCAGGACAAAGACAGACACTCGCCTTTTCATTATCTCGTGCTCTCACCCAACAGAAAACGCATTTGCGAGATTACCCCCGATTGTATCCAGTCATTGTACACGAACGTGCCGGCCGATACAAATGGGGCTGGTGCGAGGGTATGTCCCAGAATCGCCGGTGTATTTCTGGCCCGAGTCATGCGTATGGTTCCAGCGCCTTTTATCCCGCCACCGGCCGAGGGACGAAGCACCCGGCGATGGGTATCCGCGGCGAGGTGGAGGGGGAGCGCGAAGGGGCGCGAAGGGGCGCGAGGCGCACCACCGCCGGACAATCGTAGGGGCGAAGCGGGCGCCGGCGATATCTGGCCGGCCGGCGGTTGTCCATCGGTGCCTGCTTCGCCCTCGGCCGGTGGCGGGGTGGAGGGGGAGCGCGAAAGGCGCGAAGGGGCGCGAAAGGCGCGAAACGCACCACCGCCGGACAATCGTAGGGGCGAAGCGGGTGCCGGCGATACCTCGCCGGCCGGCGGTTGACGATCGGCGCCTGCTTCGCCCTCGGCGATGGATATCCGCGGCGAGGTAGAGGGGCTGGCGCCGGGCGTCAGCCCCTACGACCTGTGTTGCTGATGGCGGGGGTGGAGGGCACAGGAAACGGCCTGTGACGGTAGGCCTGGACATGCCCGCCAGGGGAATCGGCCTGACGAGGCATGGGATTCATACGCAACCCTCAGCCCAGAAATATACCGACAGTTTTGGGATATGTGCGATCCGTTCTCTCGAAACAGGCCTATGGCCTGGGGATGAGAGGCGAGGGACAGGAACCTTGATAACTTGATGCTCGATGTTGGGTGCAATCCCCAACCCCTTGTGAACAGGGAACAGCATCACCCCTACGGTAGAGACTGACCATCAACCCGCAAAGCGGGGTGAAAAGCGGGTCATCCTGGAACCCGACCAGTGAAACACCCGCCAGCAAGTGGTCATGGGCAGCGCAAGCGAATGTGCGGCTGAATCATCGTGAAAACTAACAAGCCTACGCGGATTATCGGCTTGACCAAAATGGTAAAGGATAGGGGCCTGGCAGTTGTATCCCTGGCCAGGGTTCACCCCCGCGAAACCCGATGAATAGCACAGCCCTAAAACCACGTCAAACGGGCATCAGGAACGGAGTAACCCACCGCCTGCTCTCAGTGGAGATCGAGCGCTGAGCAGGTGTCAACCGCAAGCGAGCGGAGGGCAGGATTGCCTAAGAAGCAAAGGCCCAGGGTAACGCCTGGGATAGGCTGACATAGGCACGGTAGGATAGACGGTAGAGGCACAAGTAGGAGTAAATAGATCATGGGCACGGCCTTAACGCCGATGTATGAGTGGAAGACCCTCCCCTGGAACGGATACGAGAGGAAGGTCTTCAAGCTCCAAAAACGCATCTACCAAGCCGCACGTCGAGGCGATACAAGAACAGTCCACAGGCTCCAAAGACTCTTGACCAAGTCCTGGTCAGCCAGATGCCTGGCCGTGCGCAGGGTGACCCAAGAAAACCAAGGCAAACGCACGGCGGGCATAGATGGCGTGAAAGCGCTATCCCCGGCGGAACGCATGGCCCTGACCAACAAGCTTAACCTGCGCCTGAAAGCCCGGCCAACCAGACGGGTCTGGATCCCCAAGCCCGGAACACAAGAGAAAAGGGCGCTTGGGATACCTGTCATGGAGGATAGGGCGCTACAGACGCTAGTCAAGCTGGCCCTGGAACCCGAATGGGAAGCACACCTCGAGCCCAACAGTTATGGTTTCCGACCAGGACGCTCATGTCACGATGCCATTGACGCCATCTATATCAGCATCACGCAACAGCCAAAATACGTGCTCGACGCCGATATTGCGAAATGCTTTGACCGCATCGACCATCAACAACTGCTGGAAAAGCTCCAGACCGCACCAACGATCAGAAGGATGATCAAAGCCTGGCTACAGGCAGGCGTCATGGACGGCAAGGATCTCTTCCCCACGATGACAGGGACGCCCCAAGGGGGGCCACTGTCCCCATTGCTGGCCAACATCGCACTACATGGATTGGAGACAGCCATCAAGGAAGCTTTTCCCAGGAAGATCTACCGGGATGGGCATGGCAAATCGTGGCAACCCACTGTAATCCGCTACGCCGATGACTTTATCATACTTCATCGTGACTTGGCAGTCATCGAGAAAAGCAAGCAAATCGCAGCGGCATGGCTGGCCGACATGGGCCTGGAGCTAAAGCCAAGCAAGACCCACATCACACACACCCTGAAGGCCCACAATGGGACAACAGGGTTCGACTTCCTGGGCTTCAATGTCCGACAGTACCCCGTCGGCAAAACACACTCTGGAAGAAACAAAGAGGGAGCCTTGCTCGGCTTCAAGACCCTCATCAAACCCAGCAAAGAGGCGATCCGTCGTCACAACGAAGCACTCCGGGAGATCATCAAGCACCACCGTGCCGCACCACAAGCAGCCTTGATCACCCGGCTCAACCCAGTGATCAGGGGCTGGACGCAGTACTACTCCACCGTCGTAGCCAAGAAGGTCTTCGCTAGCTTGGGGCATCAACTATATCTCAAGCTGCGCCGCTGGGCCAGACATCGCCACCCTAACTGGAACGCAAGAAAGATCGCCGGGAAATACTGGCGTCTGGAAAAAGGCACATGGGAGTTTGCACCCAAAGAAGGGACGTCACTCTATCAACATGCGCACACCCCCATCACCCGGCATATCAAGGTGCAGGGTAGCCGCAGCCCGTACGATGGCGATTGGGTCTACTGGGCAAGCCGACTGGGCAGACGGCCCGAGCTGCCGCGGAGAGTGGCAAAACTACTCCAACGGCAGAAAGGTCGCTGCACCCGGTGTGGACTGTACTTCAACACAGACGACAAGCCAGAGGTCGATCACATCATCCCCCGAGCCGAAGGAGGGGAGGATCGATATGACAACTGGCAACTGCTACACCGACATTGCCACGACGCGAAAACGGCCGCAGAAGCACAAGCGGCGGCCTAATGGTGCCCATGACAAGGGCTGACCTACCGAGGAGCCGAGTGCGGGGAAACTCGCACGCTCGGTTTTGCAGACGAGTCAATCGGGTGACTGATTGGCTTAGTTTAACACCCTGGTGCGAGGGGTATGTCGGCTGCCGACGCCACCGCCCGCCAACTCGACACCGCCGCCACCGACCATGGCCGTACGCCCATCAGCGACGTCCTGCGGAGAGGGCGTCGCGAGCCCGGTGACCAGCCTGATCGTCACGCCCGACGAGCCGCCCCTCTGCTATCTCGTGATCGGTGGGCGCCTCTATCGCAGTACTGACCGAGGCGATGCCTGGCGCGAGGAGGCCCGTAGCGGGCTGCCCTCGGATGCCCACATCAATTCCGTGACCATCGACTACCAGCACCCCGAGACGATGTACGCCGCGACCACCCAGGGCATCTACCGGCGGCAGGGCGAGGGGGCGTGGGAGCTGGTGAACACCCTCTACGCCAGGACGTTGGCCGTGGACCTGCAGGACTCCAACCTTCTCTGGGCCGGCGTGTTCTGGAGGGCGAGCGACATGGACGCGGTCATCGTCAAGAGCGAGGACGGCGGCCGCATCTGGGGCAAGGCCGATTACGGTATCGAACTGGGCGGCGTGGCGGAGCAGATGCTGGTCGACCCGAAGAACCCCAACGTGCTCTGGGCGAGCGCGGCCCCAGCTCGGTATGAAGGGGAATCCACAGGTCCACGCTGGAACCCAACGCGCGCAGCGCGCGTCTTCAATTTGCAGACAATCATCTGGCGCATCCCGGTCGGGCTGGCAGACATTCGCAGGCGAGCGCAGGAGGTAGCGATGAAGCTGACGCGGCTGGCCCTGGTTGCCCGGTTGACGGTAGTGCTTCTGACCCTCGTGGCTGTGCTGCCCGCAGGCTGTGGGCGGAGCGCGGCGCCCGATGGCCGGCAGGGCGTGGGGCGGGTGATCGTGCGCGACGAGCTGATCGCACCGTATCCCTTCTGGAGCGCCGGCGGCCTGCTTGCCGCCAACCGTGAAGCAACGCTCTCGCCCGACGGCCGCAAGGTGGCCTACCTGCCCGACGTGCAGGGGGCACGGAGCGTCGTCGTCCGCACTCTCTCCAGCGGCCAGGAGCGCAACCTGACCCCCGCGCCAGGCTATCAGTACCTCTGCCTGCGCTGGTCGCCCGACAGCCGGTCGCTGGCCTTGGCCCAATATGGCGACCAGGAGGGACAGGACGCGGCCACCGAGCTGTGGCGCGCCGACGTCGATAGCGGCAATCTGCAGCTCCTCTACCGCCAGGAGGCGCCGGAGGGCGTACGCGGGGTGGCGCTCTGGATCCGCTGCTGGTCGCCAGGTGGCCGCTACCTCGAAGCCAACGAGACGTTTGGCAATGGCCCCGAGCCACCGGCGCTCCTGATCCGCACCGATGGCCAGGATGCTACGGGCGGCACGCCGCTGCCCCGGAAGGAGGCGCCCAGTGCGGCGCAGCTCGGCCTCGACCCGGGCGCGCTGAACACGCTCAACCAGCCGCTCTACGATCCGACGGGCGCCTACGCCCTCGTGGTGGCCCGAACCGACGGCGTGCGCGAGCGGCCCCGGGATGCGCCGGCGGGCGGCGATTCCCTCCTCCTCTACGATCTGAAGGCCCAGCGCCCATGCGTCCTGGCCTCCTTCCCGGGGCACATCTACTTTGGCGATATCAGGGTCTCGCCGGATGGTGAGTGGATCGCCTTCGTCGTGGAGGAAAAGCCCAACGAGGCGTGGTCGTACTGGTTCGTGCGCCGCGATGGCACCGGCCTGCGCCAGGTCGAGGGGCTCAACGCCGGCAGCTTCCTCTGGGGTGCCCCGGGCCGCGCCTACCTGGCCACCCCTGCGGGCCAGGCGCTGGGCAGCGTGCCCGGCGCTCTCTACGAGCTGGACCTCGAGAGCGGGGCCAGAGGGCTGGTGGCGGACCCGTGGCCGGCGCAGCACGTCCTGTCCGTCTCGCGTGCTGGCGACCGTTTTCTCGTCATCCGTGGCGCGGGGGAGAGCGCCGATCTGCGCTGGCTCGAGTTGGCACCAAGGGCCGCGCTTGCGCCTGAGGGGCCACCCTCCGCCGGCCGTGCTACCTTTCAGGCACTGTTGCACCGGACGGCCGCGATCAGCGTGGCAGAAGACAGCCCCGTGCCCCTCTCTCGGCCGGCCCGCATCACTGATCCGCGCGTGGTGGATGAGATGGTCTCCCTGCTCCTGCAGGCGACGCCGCTGCCTGACGTTGATGGCCTGACTACCAGCCACCGGCTGACCCTGTACGAGGCAGGGGGCGAAGAACGAGCGGCCGCGGCGGTGACGGCGACACCTCCTCGGTGGCGTGCTCTTGGCGAGCTGCAGCCTGGCGAGCTGGCCGTCATTCGCTACGATCTGGCGTCGAATCGCTTCTACTACTGTGGCGTGCCCGTGCCTGAGGGCTTCCGGGGGTTCTTTGCCGCGCCACCCGCGCTGAAGGAGCTCCTGTCGGCGCAGCTCTCGCCAGCTACTCCCACCCCGGCGCCGACCGGCGAAGGCGCATACAGAGACGACTTGCTGGTGCCGCTTGCCCTGCTGTTGTGGCTCTTGAGGCTCCTCGGGCTGGATGTGACGCGAGGAGCGCCTTGGGTCTTGATCACGGAACCCGGCGTGCGCTGGGAGCGTCTGTAGCTTGTAGGCACAATCCATGGGTGAAGACCAGAGCGTGGCGTGCTGCGGGCGCCCGAAGGAGGTGGCAATGAAGCACACAGGAGGGAGGCCGTATGCGGACGCGTGACCGCAACATCGTGATCCTTCTTGCCCTGGCGCTCACTCTGCTGGCTGTAATGCTGACAGGATGCGCAGGCCAGAGCGCGCCCTCACCCACGCGCATCGTCATCTACGACCATGGCCAGGCCACGGCCGTCGAGCCGCAGTCATCGCGCTTTCGCTCGATCGGCGAGCAAGCGGCGCGCCTGGTGTCGCAGGCCCGGGATGAGATCGCCGCCCTGGGCTTCCCCTGGGAAGCCGCGGCGCGCTGCACGCAGGAGCAGGTGGCGGTCGAGGTCGTCTTTGCCGAGCCGGGCGTGCAGGCGGGGGTGCACGGCGCATACACCTCCGCCCTCATCCCGCTGGATCAAGAGCACGAGCCGGGCCTCGTGTCCGTCTACCTCGGCCGCGAGCGCTACACCCTCCTCGTCCCCACCCGGGGCGACGAGGCGCTGGCCGCCCTCTGCGAGCTGGCCGGCGTGCCTGCGCCGCCCGTCCGCCGCGGGCCGTTGCCTCCCACCGTGGCGCCGGCAGCGCCAACCGGGCCGGCCGCTCTGTCCGATGCCATCGCCATCTGCGCCACCGTCATCCGCCGTCTGTGCACGCGCGACGACTCCTTCGGCGGCTCCTACCAGCCTGCGGTCGTTTACCTGCTGCGCCGGACCAACGACGCGGCGGGCGACCCCCGCGGCCCCGCACGGCATAGGAGTGGTGCTCCCCGCAGCGATGCAGGAGGGCGTGGCAGCGGCCCTGGCGGATCTGCCGGCCCGTCTGGTCTGAGTCGACTCAGCCGCGGATGTGCCCAGGGATGCCAACACGGGCGAGGTCGCGGGCCGCGCAGTGGATGAGTTGAGCGAATGCTGCCCACCGTGGCGCCGATCTCAAAGGAGATATGAAGATGAGACAATCGACCTGGCGGAGCTTGCTCCTGGCCGCGGTGGCCGCATTGCTCGCGGCGTGCAGCACCCCTGCAGCGGGGCCGTCGCCCTCCACCGATAGCGGCACGGCCGCCTGGGTGGCGACCCGCAGCCCAGGCCCCACGACGGCGCCCAGTGCGACGAGCCAGCCGCCGCCGGCTGCCACGATCACCCCTGGCACAGCTTGGCTCTCCCTCGGTGGGGCGGTCTGGCTGGGCCGCGGGCGCATCGTCGACGCCTGCTTCACGCCGGATGGCCGGCTGCTGGCGATCGGCTGGGGCAATGGTGTGTCGCTCTGGAGCGCCGAGACGGGGGCGGAGCGTTGGTGGCAGCCCACCAACGTCTGCCTGATCGCCGTCGCTGTGCAGCCCCAGGGCCGCGCGGTCGCCGCACTGCTGCAGGATGGCAGCGTCGCGCTGTTCGACGCCGCGACCGGTGATGCCCGCCGCTTCGAGGGCGCCGCGCCCAACGTCTACTGGGGTGCCATCGCCTGGTCGCCGGGCGGGGAGCGCATCGCCTTCCAGTGCATCGGCCCGCGCCGTGGCGACCCCATCTACCTGCTGGATGCGCAGAGCGGGGCTGTGCAGGAGGTGCCCCTGTCTGCGATCAGCGACTCCGTCCACCCCCATCTCGCCTGGTCGCCCGATGGCACGGCCATCACCCTGGCCAGCCTGGCTGGGAGCTGCAGTACGGTGATCGACGTCGAGACGGGCAGGATGCGGTTCAGCCTGGGCGGCAGCGATGCCTGTTACTCGCCCTATGCGCTCGCTTGGTCGCCCGATGGCAGGACCATCGCCACGGTTAGAGCGGGCGGGCTCGACCTGCTCGATGCACGGACCGGACAGGTGGCGCACAGCATGGAGGGCGGGGTGCGTGGGCTGCCCGTTTCCGGCTCCGGCCGCGCCCTATCCTTCAGCCCCGATGGCCGGCTGCTGGCGAGCCGAGGCGGCCAGGGGCGGCCACCCGGTGGGCTGGACACCGGTCGTAGTCTGGGATGTGGCGACCGGCCGGGTGCTGGGCCAGCTCCGGGGCCAGTCGGAGCGCGAGGACCGGATGGCCGTGGGCTTTGACGGTGACAACGTGCTCAGCCTGTACGCGACCGGCGAGATCACCCACTGGCCGATCGGCGCGGGCGAGGCGGAGGAGGCGACGATCTCCCGTCTGCCGGCGTTGGCGCCAGAACGGTGGCTGGCCTGGTCGGCCGACGGCAGCAGGTTGGCGGCGGCCGGGAGCGGCGGGCTGGCGGTGTGGGATACGGCCACGGCCCTACCCCTGGCCAGCTTTGGCCCCGGCTTCTCCGTGCCCGCGCTCAGCGCCGACGGCCATCTGCTCGCCATGACCGACATCGAGCGGCACGAGGAGGTCATCTACGATGTGGCGGCGGGCGCGGTCGTGTGCACGCTGCCCGACGCCTCGTCGATCCTGCAGGGAGCGGCCTTCTCACCCGACGGCCGCCTGATCGCCTACGGCGCCGGCAGCCGGGCGCTCGTGGCCGAAGCCGCGACAGGGCGGGTGCTGAGCGAGCTCGCGGGGTACCCCGAGGAACAGAGCATCGCCCGCGTGGTTTGGTCCCCGGACTCGAGCGCCCTGGTGGTCGCGAGTGGCTGGCCCAATAGCGGCCCGCCAGGGCTGGTCATCCTCTGGGAGCAGGGCAAGGACGGCGCTTTCCGGGAGGCCTTCCGCACGCAGGCGGTGCACACGAGCTACCCCGGCATGCCGGTGGCGCTCTTCTGCCCCAGTGGCGTCCTGGTGGCCTTTGAGGACATGCCGCGCGGCGAGGCCAGTGCGGCACACATCCCGGTCTTTGACCGCACAACCGGTGAGGCCATCATCACTCTCAAGGAATACGTGTTGGGTACTTGGGCTTCTGACGAGGTCCTGTTGGCCGCCGAGGCGCAGTACGACACCTGGCTTACGAGGTGGAACGTGCGCAGTGGCGAAAAGGCCGTGGGCCGGGGGAGAGGCATCAACGCTGCGGCGTACAGCCCAGGCGGAGCCTACTATGTGACCACTGGCGATGACCGTCGGCTGGGCCGCGGCGGGATCGATGTACACGACTGGGCGACGGGCCAGGTGCTATGCCGCATCGCCCACGGGGCGGACGTGTTCCACGTCAGTTGGTCGCCCGACGGGCGCGGCATCGCCTCGCTCGCCGCGAACGGCACGACGGCGGTGTGGACGGTGGGAGATGGGCCTGGCGAGGGACGATGATGGTAACGGCAACACGGGCACGCGGTGGATAGGCTGAGCGAATAGCGGGCGAGGAGGTTGAGGTGAAGAGACTTGCTGCGTTGGCGATCCTGGCCATCCTGCTGGCGGCATGCGCACCCAGGCCGGAACCCCCTGCCCTCGCCACGGTCTCCCCCGACGAGGTGGGGCTGACCTGGCGCGAGTGCGAGGCCGACGTGCCCAACTTTGACCTCCAGGAGGCCTGCTTCGGGCAGCGCTTCCTGCGCCGGACCGCGGCCGAGGAGGCCAGGCGCGGCACGCGCAGCGACGATGCGCTGCGGCTGAGCATCGGCGCGGATAGCTACGAGGCCCTCGACATCGGCTTTGGGCTGTGCGTCTACCTCAAGAACGGCCGCCCCGCCAAGTTCCTGCGCAGCGAGCAGCCGGAGGGCTGGCCAGCAGCCATTTCTCTCGTTGACGTGGGCGGCAAGGCGGCGCTGGAATTCGACCACGACGGGCACATGACTACCGTCAGCCACAACGGCGCCTCGATGGCGGTGCACGATGGCCGGGCCACGGTCCTGTACGACGGGCAGGACGTCTGCTCGCTCTATGGCCTCGATGCCGCCTACCGGCCCT
>JAKPJZ010000268.1 GCA_029553955.1 Chloroflexota bacterium | reverse complement strand
GGATAGACCCGCTCCGGCTACTGCCGCCGATCCCACCAATACACCCATGAGCTCGTTACCGATTCCATAGTACCTTGCGCCGAGAACCGCCGAATGGCCCAAGAGGCTTGTGGACGCGAGCCTTCCCCCAGTGAGCGCGTCTGCCGCGATCACGACAGCAGTTGCCCCGCTGAGGGCCACAACTGACCGCACGGCCGAACCAAATACGCGCACTGCAAGAAGCGCCATGACCGCGCACCCTGCTATGAGCAGCACAGAGGACGCAGCTGTGCCGCTGACCCCTACTACCGGCCCCGCTAACAGCATGAGAGGCGCGCTACCTGCCGCAACGAGCAGCGCCCGCACCGACCGCATCGCCCACCTGGGCGCGCGGCGCCTAAGCACGATCACTCCGAGCAGGCCGAAGACTGCCACAACAAGAAGCCCAATGAACAGCCGAAGCACAGGTCCACGCGTCCGCGCCGCCAGGGCGAGCGTCTGCTCCATACTCATAGCCAGCGCTACATTGTCCGCTAGTCTGGCAGGCGCATCTGTCGCGCTTGCCGAGCCTGCCGAGTCTGCCGAACCCGGCGCCGCGCCCATGCTGCCCGTCGCGCCCGGCGCCTGCGCCATAGCAGCGCCGTCGCATTCCCAGGCCGGATCGACGCCAAGCCCGGCAAGGATCGTCGGGGCGATGTCCAAATTCGTCACGAGGCCCGCCCTGCGCGTAGTGGGGCTCGTGAGCAAACCGGCGCCGTACGACCAGCCGGCGATGGCTACCGGCGCCAACCCCGACTCAGAGGAGGGCGAAACGAGAAAGTAAGCCAGTCGCTCGGAGGGGGGCCCCAGAAAACGCTCCAGCTCTACCAGAAGCGCGTCAAGGCGTTCATAGCACAGCCGCAACTGCGCATCGTAGGCTTCAGGCGACAGGTTGACCGCGTACCTTCGCAGGCGGGCGAAATCGCCCATGTCCAGCACTACCGCAGCAGCGGCAGGCATGGCCCCGGCGCCCGTCGCGGTTCCCGCAGCTACGACAGACGCGCTCGCTGCCGCCTGGGCCATTGAGCGGACATCGCACACGATTCCAAAAGGAGCGTGCGGGTCGCTCGCGACCGTACCGACGCCTACATCAGCCCATTGAGTCGCGCCGCGGGCGTCCATGGCGACAAGCACGGCAGGGCGGCACACCAGTGCCCGGTCGTCTGAATTGCCGATTGCGGCAGAGGCCATGCCGGCACGCCTGAGCGACTCGCCCAGCAGGCCGGGCTGCCCTCTGTAGAATGACTCGGAGTTGGCCCGCTCCAGCTCGGGCCAGGCGATGCAAACTGACGCCGTCGCACAAAGCCCTCCACCGGCTCCGCCTTCGCTCGGGCCGCCCCATGACGGCAGGCGCCCCATCCGACGAAGATAAACGTCGACAGCCGCCTCGCCCTGAAAGACCTCTCGCAAGCCCAGGCAGTATCCTGCCGATTCGGGCGCGGTCATTCTGCGCCCCGCCCCGAGTGTCGCACAACCCGATAGGAGCGGGTCTCCCCTGTCCGCGGTTCTGACATTGGCGCATCCGACTGAACCTGCCGACAGAAACCTAGCAAGCGCAGGTCCTCCGTGGACGCGGCAATCCTGCCAGGTGAGACCGTCCGCCAGTATCACGATGACTCCACGACCGTCGCGATCGGCGACAGCGTCTGCGTCTCGGTCGCCTCCTACCGAGTAGCTACTGGCCGCCGCCCAGGCCGACAAGACCGCGGTCAGTAGGACCGCGGTCAGTACATGCCTGCGCAACCCACTACTTGCGCAGATAGCTTCGGACCAGCTCCTCAATGATTTCGTCCCGCTCCACCTTGCGGATGAGATTGCGAGCGCCCTTGTAGCTCGTGACGTATGTAGGGTCGCCCGAGAGCAGGTAAC
>JAKPJZ010000238.1 GCA_029553955.1 Chloroflexota bacterium | reverse complement strand
AGCGGCTTGAGGCGACGTACAAGGTCGCCCACAGCGGTTAAAATATAGCACAAGCATGGATGGGTGTCAAACTCACCCGCCTCGCGACAACTCGCCCCTCGCGACAACTCGCCCCTCGCGACAACTCGCCCCTCGCGACGGCCGCCCACGGCTTCGGCGGGCCTGTGCCCTGTGGGCTATGCATTACCCACATCGCTGGTAGGAATACGCCTTGTTCATAGAATGAACACCTTGCCCGCAAGGCTGGGTTACTCGGGCGGCTTTTGCGAGGCTCTCCTGGGGGTCAGTCGGGTCCGCCGGCCCGAGCAGCGGTCCGCGGCCGGGACCTATGGCCTACGGGAGAGGTTTCTCGGCCAACCCATGTCGGTCGTGATAGGTCCCGCGAAAAACCTGACCCACAGGACATAGGTTCGCCGAAGCCGGCATCGGTCGCTGCGCCCTCCGAAATCCCCGGCTGGCAATGCCCCAGCTAGGACGCGTAGGATGGAATCGGCGGCATCGGTCGCCCGGCCCGAGGAGCGGTCCGTGACCGGGACCTATGGCCTACGGGAGAGGGTTTTCGAGGGTCCTGGGCAGACCGACATAGGTCGCCCCAAAAGGCTCTCCCGTAGGGCACAGGATCCGATCATCGACGATCTCCGGCGCCCCATAGTCGATGGCGACCGTCTCAGCTCGTGCGCCCTAGCCTGAAATTGGCCCCCATTTCATTCTGCGTGGCACCGACACTACCGACATGAGGGCCTGCTCAAAAATGAACACGATGCTCCAGTACGCCGCTCAAGCGCAGAGGAACATCACACGCCCGAAGCAGGAAGCTCGCCGCTCTCCGCGCTGTCTGGGCGCGCGAGCGCGGCGAGCCTCTCTTCGCTGTTCGGGTCTAGCTGCCGGCGTGAAAGGCTAGGTTGCCTGCATGGTCTCCTGCCCGGTCTCGTTCTGGGCGCCTCCAGCCGCGTCAGTCTGCCCAGCGCCAGCACTAGCCGCGGCGGCCGCGGCCGCGGCCGCGTCGGATGCAGCCGCTTTGGCGGCTCTCGCTGCTTTCCTCGCCCTGGCGGCCCTCGCTTGACGCCCTCCCCTCCTCGATGAACGCGACGAAGGGCGTCGGGGCGGAGATGCGTCTGCCGCTTCGGTTGCGGTCGCAGCTGCGCCGTGAGCAGCTGGAGGAGCCGAGGTTGCTGGGCCTGCCGCGGTGACTGCATCGGCAACGGCAGGCGTCGGCTCGGCGCCAGCCCGTTTCACGGAGGGGCTCGGCTCGGCGCCGGCCTGCTTCACAGCGAGACTCGGCCCGGTACCTGCCTGCTTCACAGCTGAAGTTGGCTGGGCAACAGCCTGCTCCGCAGGCTGCGCGGCAGCCTGGCTCGCGGCCGGTGCTGGCGACGGCTCTGCGGGCTGACCGCCCGCCTTTGCACGGCCCGAACCCCGCCTCGACCTGCGGCCGTTGCGCTTGGTACCCCGGGTCGAACTTGACGCTGCCGGTTTGTCAGCATTGGCGTCCTTGTCAGGCGCCGGTTGC
>JAKPJZ010000214.1 GCA_029553955.1 Chloroflexota bacterium | reverse complement strand
GGCACGTTCGGCGGGCACACGGTGCTGGTCACGCAGGCGGCGGCGTCGGCCGGCACCATCAGCGTGCAGTACAAGACGCTGACGAGCGCGGGCACGGATACGGGCGTATCGGCCACGCAGGGCAGCACGTACTGGACGACGCACACATTCGCCATTGCGCCCACGTCATCGACCGTCGCAGCTGCAGGCAGTGCGGCCGGGGCGTCTACCACTAGCGCGGCTTCTAGCCTCCTGGTAGGCGTCGCAGGCTCTGCAGCTGGCGCAGCATCCGTCACCCCTGCCGCAGCTCTGCGGGTCGGCGTAGCGGGGTCGGCGGCTAGCGTCTCCTCCGTCTCCGGGTCGGCTGGGTTCATCCTGGCCACCGCAGGCAGTGCGGCCGGGGCGTCATCGACAAGCGCAACTGCGACTTTGCTGGTGGGGGTCGCAGGCGCCGGCGCAGGAGCATCGAGCGTCGCTGCGGCGGCTGCGAACCTGGTCCAGCCGCTAGCAGGCACATCGGCCGGTGTAGCGTCCACAACTGCGAACGCTGGGCGCAGCGTACCATTGGCAGGCAGTGCGGCCGGGACTGCGTCCATTACAGCAGCAGCCGGTCTAGTCCAGCCAGCCTCCGGCAGCTCTGCGGGTGTTTCCTCCATCGCTGCGAACGCTGGGCGGCTCATTCCCCTGGCGGGCAGCGCCGCGGGAGCATCGTCTGTCGCTGCGGCTGCGGGTCTCAAACTGCCGGGAGCAGGCGGCGCAGCGGGAGCGGGGATCGTCTCCGCCGCGGCGGGGCTCATCCTTCCGGCAGCAGGCAGCGCAGCAGGCGCCGCATCCATAGCGGCAGCGGCGAGCGTACAGGCGGCAGCATCGGCGAGCGGCAGCTCGGCGGGCGTATCGACGGCCAGCGGCGTTGCCGTGCTGCGGCTCGGCGCCACGGCACAGACCAACGGCACCGGCTCCGTTGCAGCCGCTGCGGCCTTGGCGCTGGGTGGAGCTGGGCAGTCCAGCGGAACCGCATCGACGGCGGCAGCGGCGGGCGTGTCGATGCCCGTCTCCGGCTCCGCGGCTGGGGCGAGTTCCACTGCAGGCACGGCGACCGTCAATCTAGCAGTGAGTGTCTCCGGCTCAGCCAGCGGCACGTCAACGGCGACGGGCGCAGCAGTCGTCCGGCTGGCAGTAAGCGGGTCCGCAGTTGCGAGCTCCAGCACGGCGGCAGATGCCGTCCTGTATGGCCAGGTCGGGGCGAGTGGCACAGCGGCGGCGGCAACGTCCACGGCGGCTGGGGCATCTCTCCTGGTAGGAGTCAATGGCACGGCCGGCGGCGCGGCATCCACGTCGGCGACCGCAGGGCGTCTCCTTCCGGCAGTGTCGAGCGCAGCCGGGGCGAGCACTGTCAGCGGCGCAGCGGCTCTCCTGGTCGGGGCGCAGGGCGTTGCCGTCGGCGTCTCGGCGGGGACGGTGGTTGCCGTTGCAATTCTGGCAATAAGCGGTCTAGCCGCGGGGATATCAGCGACGATGGCGCACGCCACTGCGCAGGCGGAGTATCTTGCGCCGGGCTGGGTTGTCGGACCCGGCAGGATAGGCACCGTTACGGGTGCGGGCAGCGCCGGCGTCGGCATCGGACCTGGTAGGTTGGGCGCCGTTACGGGTGCGGGCAACGAGGGTAGTGTCAACGGGCCGGGGAAACCTGGCACAGTCAAGAGCATCAGGAGGCAGTAAAATGGCAGGCAGTTTGACCGATTATGCAGAAAACAAGATTGTAGACCACACGCTGGGGAAAGCGTCGTGGACGATGCCGACGACGGCCTATCTCGCCCTGTTCACCGTCGCCCCGACGGATGCAGGCGGCGGCACGGAGGTGTCCGGCGGCAGCTATGCGCGCGTAGCCATCACGTCCACGATGGGCTCCTCATCGGGCGGCAGCTCGACCAACAGCGGCACCATCACGTTCCCGACCGCATCGGCCGGCTGGGGGACGGTGGTTGCGTTTGCCGTTATGGACGCGCTTACCGTCGGCAACATGATTTGGTGGGGCGACCTGACGGCGAGCAAGACAGTCGCATCCGGCGATACGCTGGTATTCAATGCGTCGCAGCTGACGCTCTCGCTGACCTGATATGTCGACGGGGATGCTGCCAGATCGGGTAAAGGGTGGGCTGCGGCCGTCGCAGTCCATCCAGTGGCAACGCGAGGACGGCACCGCGGAGAACCTCACCGGCGCAACGTTGACCGGCACAATCACCAACCGGGCGACGGCGGCGACGCGTGCCATTGCGGGCACACTGACCGTCACGGATGGCGCAGCGGGGCAGTTCCGTTGGGATTACGCCGCGGGCGACGTGGACGCGGCGGGGGAGTACGATGTGCAGTTCGGCGCCGCGTTTGCAGCTGACGAGACACCAGCGCGCACGTTCGTAGCACGTTGGACGGTGCACGATTACCGGGCGGTAGCGTAGTGCGCGCTGTCCTCGTTGC
>JAKPJZ010000202.1 GCA_029553955.1 Chloroflexota bacterium | reverse complement strand
GTGCCCGATGCGGGGGATCGCCAAGGCGGCCAGGTCAGCGGACGTGCGCAGTGGTGCGCCCACGTGGGCGTTGATCCGCGAGGCGAGGGCGAACGCCGCGACGAGCCGAGAAGCTTTGGCGCTGCCCACCCCGGGCGTCCGCGCCAACTCATCGACCTCGGCTCGCGCCAGGCCGCCCACGCCGCCCCAGTCGGCCAAGAGTGACCCAGCCAGTGTCAACACGCCAGCGCCAGGTCGCCCCGTGCCGAGGTGGATGGCGACGAGCTCAGCGTCGGATAGTGCGCGGGCGCCAAGCGCCATCAGGCGCTCGCGCGGCAGGTCTGCGGGGCTCGATATGGACACATGGGGACACTAGCTAGGTTTGGAACCTCTCGATGCCCGTCATCCACAGGGGCAGAACCACTTACCGGCGGGTGGGGGCGTTAGCGGGTTGGAAGAAGAGGGAGGCAACCGCGCCGAGCAGGATGACGGCGGCGGGCGCCAGGACCGAGTCGGCCCTGGCGGCGCTGAATCCGGCGCGTAACGCCTCAGGTAGCGCGGACCCGGCCAACTCGCTGACCTGGTGGCCCGCGGCCTGCGGAAGATGCGCGACGATCCGGTTCTCCATGGCGGCGCCAATGGCGGCCGAACCCAGGACGGCACCGATTTGGCGGGTGGTGTTCTAGCCGCGCGGCGTACTTCCCGTCCGACCGAGCCACATGACAGGCTGGCGCCATGCTCCTGCGCATCGCCGAGCGGACCGCGGTGCTCCTGGTGAGCCTCGGGGTGAGTTCGGCGTTGGTGTTCGGGTTCATGGTGCTGCTCCCTGGTGACCCGGCCCGGGTGGCGCTCGGAGTCAACGCAACCGAGGCCGACGTGTCGCGGCTGCGTCTGGAGTTCGGGCTCGAACGGCCGCTGGTTGAGCAATACCTCTCGTGGGTAGGCGGATTGGTGCATCTGGACCCCGGCATCTCCTACGTCAGCCGCGCCCAGATCGGACCCCAGATCGCCGATCGCCTGCAGGTGAGCCTCATCCTGGTCGCCGCCTCGATGACCATTGCCGTCGCGCTCGCCCTGCCCTTCGGGACCCTGATGGCGGTCCACCACCGCAAGGCCTCCGGGTTGGTCCTCTCGGCCCTGTCGCAGGTCGGGGTCGCCGTTCCGGCGTTCCTCGCCGGG
>JAKPJZ010000189.1 GCA_029553955.1 Chloroflexota bacterium | reverse complement strand
GAACGTCCAGGACGGCAATCCCTTGTTGTTAGGCCGAACCACATACGGCGCAAAATGGTACTGCCGGCCCGGCTTCACGGGAACGTTGTTGAAAACCCAGCGCGGGAAGGTCTGGCCGTTGGCCGTATACGTAGTCTTCTCGGGGAGGAGATCGCGCTGCAGCGCCAGCGGGTCGTTCCCCTGCGCGACCTGTAGCCGCAGATACTCCGGCTCATAGTCGAGCGGGACGGAGTTGAGCGTGCCGTGGGCGAAGAGGTCGACCGCGATGTTGACCAGCGGCGCCTCTGCCACGGAGCGCAGCCGTCCCTGCTCATCGTGCGGCCAGACGACCTGGATGCGCGCGCCTAGCGCTTGGGGCTGGGGCTCGCTGTAGCCTGCCGGCACGACCTGCTGTGGGAAGATAGTGCGTGGGTCGGCGGCGTGCACCCAGACGTTGGAGCCATCCATAAGCACGAAGCGATACTTGGCACCGGGCTCGGCGGCCAGGTCGGCCGGGATGTTGTTGAACTCGACCGATGGGAAGGTGATCCCCCTGACCGTGCGCTCGATCACCTGCACCCGCCCATAGGGCTGGACCACCTGGGCCGGCTCGTTGTCCTTGGCCACAAGCAGGGCGAAGCCAGGGTCCTGGCAGCAGGCGACCTGGTTGCTCGGCCAGACGCTGACGTTGACCATGCGCGACTTGCCCACGGGGGTCGGGTTGCCCTGACCGTCGTGCGGCCAGACGATGCTGATCCTGGGCTGCTGCCAGAGCTGGGCCGGCTCCTGAGCGGCAGCGGAGCCGGCCACCAAGGGCAGGGCCGACAGAGCAGTCAACAGCGCCATCATGTAGAACTTGAGCTTCCTGAGCACAGTGCCTCTCCTTTCCATCAAAGACTGAGTAGCAATGGGGCAACACTCCTCTCTATTGTATGACGCCGCGAAGGCGTCAAGAGTTGCATCTCCGGTGGGCCGGGATAGCGGCAGGCGGGCCATGTCGGGCATGACCTCTGGCCGGCAGATGGTCGAGCGGGGCGTGACCAAGCTGAGGGACCGCACCGGCCTGCGCTACCAGGGGCTCGCTCTCGCGGCGCTCCGTGTAGGGTATGTAGGGTTGTGTAGGGTTTCGCCTATTCTTTAGGAAGTGGCCGTCGCGACAAATGGAAATTCCTGCAGCAACCCTACACGACCCTACACACCCTACACGCTGCTGCGAGGCGAACACGGCAGATGATGAGAATGAGTGTGGAGGCGAAGGTAGTGAGGAGGAGCGGAAGCGCATCGCAGCGCACCCTGGCTCGGGAAGTGGACAGCGGCCAGCAGAGGAGGAGAAGGGCAAAGAGAAGAGAGAGCAGGCAGGGGGGAGAGGCGACACCATCATGAGACCCGTGCAGGGTTGTGTAGGGTTTCACGGCATCTCACCCCAGACAGACCCGGTGCGCGAGCAAGTTGCCCGGAACTCTGCATCACCCTGCACAGCCCTGCGTGGCCAGATTCTATAGCTTGTGATCCACTGCAGCGACGGTCACACTTGACGGATGACGGCGACCACCCTGCCCTTGATCTCCAGGTTGGCAGGATGTACGAGGATGGACGCCACGTTCGGGTTGGCCGGCTGGAGGCGCACGCAGCCTTCGCTCTCGCGGTAGAAGCGTTTGAGCGTCGTCTCGCCCTCTTCGATCAGCCAGGCCGCCACCGTGTCGCCGTTCTCGGCCTGGCTTTGCCGGCGCAGGATCACGATATCCCCGTCGTTGATCAGGGCATCGACCATAGAGTGGCCCTTGACCTTCAGGGCGAAGAGGCCAGGCTCGGGCGGAAAGATGTCTCGGCTGAGGGTGATGGCCTCGTCGTCGGTGAGCGAGAAATCCGTCTCGGGCAGGCGCAGGGGCTCGCCGGCTGCGATGAAACCGGCCAGGGGCACCAGGTACGTCATCCCACCAAGTGCCGTAGCAGGCATGGCCTTTGGTGTAGCGAGCCGTAAGCCGCGCGAGGTCTCCTGGGCGCGGACGAGGAGGCCCTTCTTCTGGAGCACGTTGAGGTTGTAGTTGACGACCGATGTCGAGCTGATGCCCACCTCACTGCCGATCTCGCGCAGCGTGGGCGGGTAGCCGTTCTCGCGGATGTGCCGTTCGATGAACTCCAACACTGCCTGCTGGCGCCGGGTCAGGCCCATGGTTCGTGCCCCCTTCTCTGGCCACTGCGGCCATTGTATCACGAACACCTGTTCTATGTCAATACTGCGATATCGGGGATGGACGGCCGGAAGGCCGGCGGAGCCCGCGATCACCCAATCTGCCATGGCCCACCGCCTCGCAGGGCGAGCACTTCGTCTCCTGGCACCGCAGCCGGCAGGGGGATGGTCTCCACCAGCATCGGCTCCACGTCCTTCCTGTCGCGCGACAGGCCCAGGAGTACCACGAACCTGCCCACTTCCAGCCGCGCGATGTGGTTGGCCACCTGCACGTACCAGAAGCCCTTCTCGGAGCGCGCGATGGCGGCAACGGCCAGATCGCGGTCTTTCGGGTTCTTGAGCCGGCCGATGAAGAGGTTGTTGCAAGAGCTGACGATCTCCGGCGGCAGCTCCGCCGGGCTCTGGGCGATGACGCCCATCCACACCCCGTACTTGCCTGCATCGCGGAACATGGTGGCGTAGATGTCGCTCGTCATCTGCCGGCCGGCCTCCTCGCGCGCCCCCTCGCCTACGCCGGAGATGATCTTGTTGGCCTCCTCGTAGACCAGGAACAGCCTGCGCGTATCGGCCTGGCCGATGCTCTCCCGCGCGCGGAAGATGGCGTCGTTGTAGAGGTGCCAAGAGATGAGGCCCAGGATGGCCGCCTTGCCGTATTCGGGCATGGTGCCGCCCTCCAGCACGGCCACACCGTCGGGGTAGGCCAGGTCCTCGATGGCGATCGAGCCCTCGCCGCGCCCATACATGGCGGCGAGCTGGCCGTAGCGGAATACCTTGAGCCGTAGGAGGAGCCCTTTGATGGCCGTCTGGTCGGTCACGTTGTGGCGCAGCCGGCCGTAGAGGGCCTCCAGGCGGTCGTAGACCTGGCCCAGGTCCACCCCCTTGGAGCGCTCGCTGGCCAGGCGCTGCCGCTCCCTGGGCTGCAGGCCGGCCAGCCTGGCCGGCGTGTCGGGCAGGGGCGCCTCGCCGCGGCCGGCCCGTTCGCGGTTCAGCAGCCGCCGCTCGGCATCGCTCACGAAGGACAGGGCCACGGCCCGCTGCGCCTCAGGGCTCTCCGGCCGCTCCTGCACCACCTGTGAGTGGACCTCGGGGTAGAGCACCTGCGGGTCCTCGGTCAGCACGCCGTGCTCCAGGTACAGCCCGCGCATGGCCTCCCACAGCCAGCCGGCCTGGCGCTCGCCCATGCGGCCGGCGTTGCAGAGGAGGTCCACGGTGGCGTCAAGCTGCAGGTCGGGCGGGATGCGCCGGCCGATCTGCAGGGGGTTCCAGCGGATGGGCCGGGGCGAGCCCTGGTAGAGGCCGTACAGGGTGAA
>JAKPJZ010000177.1 GCA_029553955.1 Chloroflexota bacterium | reverse complement strand
TTCACCGATCTGAACGCCTTTCCGGGCGCCACCTGGCCCATCGTCGGCACCGGAGCCTTCCAGCTTCCGCTACCGCTGTTCAAAAGCGCCGCTCCTGTGCCGATATGAACGATTCTCGCTCCGATTGCACAACCGTTACGCCAGTACACCAGCCGAGTCGTTGAGTTGAGCACCGACAAGGCGGGGTTGCTCACTACCCAGAACGCAATCACGTTAGCCGGCGCGAGGTTCAGCTCGACTTTCCATGCCTCGTCGTCAATCACGTGTTGGATGCCCTGCACAATCACCTGCTATTCGATCATTGCGCCACCGCCCGGCGGTCGCCGGCGCACCGTCACGCGGTCGCCAATCTCACGCGCCAGGAGCGCCGTCCACACGTCGTCGGGCAGCGGCCCCTCAAAGATGAGGCGACTCGCACGCACTCCCGGCTCCCTGTATTGGGCCAGCTTGTACAGCGCCGCGCTGCGCGCGATCTCATCTGCCGTCATCAGTAGACCCGATTTGTCGTAGGTACGCCGGAAATACTTGAGCCGACTGTCCACATCCTCGACGACCTGCGCCGTACCGCCCTCCCGGGTGAGGCTGACCTCGTTGTAAATCAAGCCATCGTCATAGCTCAACTCAATGTCTGTGTAGGACAGCTCGCCATCGGCATCGCCAAACAGCGCCTGACTCTCGCTCTGCGGAGCCGTCAATGGCTGATGCCGATCCCAGAACACCAGGTTGCCGCCGCGGTCCACGAAGAGCGTGCCGTTCTCTGTCTCAGTCACATCCTGCATGTGCGAGAGCGGCGTGGCCTTGTCCAGCGTCACCGCCTGCACCGTCGTCAGACCAGTCTGGATCAGCCATTCCATGTTCGGGCCAACATACGTCGTCTCGCCCAGGATGCCATTGATCGGGCTCTCCACAATCCAATTGTAGCCCATCGTCCACTGGGCATCCTGCAGGACCGCCGCGACCCGCTCGCCGCTCTTTTGCTCTGGATAGTTCGTGCTGAGCCGGCCCATGTTCAAGACCTTGAACCCGTCCACACAGGGAACTGCCACCCAGGCGTCAGAGTCCTCGTATCGCAGGGGCCACCGTTCCACGAACCCGGCGAGGATCGGATAGCGAACCCCCAACCACGTCGCCGCAAACCTAATCCGCCGCATGGGCAGCAGGTAGCCGTAGTACGGCCCGGCCACATTCGTCGGGTCAAAGCGGCGGTCGCGGTTGTCCAGCAGTACCGTTGCTGTGCCCGCTTCCACCCGGTCCAGCTCCATATTGCGGCCCCGGCTGGTATCCACTGCGCGCACGTACTGCGATACGTCCACCCAGGTGGGCGCCTCTGTGGGCCTGGTGGCAAAGGCGATCTCGACCTTGACCTCGGGCCTCACAACCCCGTGCTCCCGTTGCGCGCTTTCATCTTCAGCAGCTCGTCACGCACCTCGCTGGCCAGCCCGCGCGCCGTCGTCACGCTCCCCTGGACGATGATCTTGTCGATGTAGATGTCACCGCCCGCTGCGCCAAAGCCGTCGCTCTTTGACGGCAGTATCGCGCCGCTGACGCTGGGCACGAACACCTCGGGCCCCTTCTCGCCGACGATGTACGCCCGCCCCGGCCACACTGAGCCGCCGCCCGCTCGATACTCGGGTCGCAGCCACGAGGACGCCGCGTTGACCGCCGCCCTCTGTGCCGCCACAACCCCCGCCGCGGCGGCGTTGTTGTAGACCGGCTTTGGCGCAGGCGTCATGTCGGCCACGGTGATAACGTGGTGATAGGTGTAGATGTCACTCGGAATCTGCCCGAGACTGGCGTCAATCTCGGCAACCGCCGTGGCCGAGCTCAGCCTTGCGCTGTCGATCAGCTTGCTCAACGTATCCTGTGCTGCCGCCGACGTATCGCCGGCGAACTGGTTGACGCCGCTCAAGAGCTCGCGCATCTTCTCGTCGATGATGGGCACCTGCTCTGCCGCAGCGCCGCCCATCTCCAGCATCTTTTCGCGGTCCTCCAGGAACCACTTGTACGCCGTCTCCAGGCCCTCGTTGACCAAGCCCTGATGCCGCTGCACCCCCTGCAACTGCTCCTGGTAGGTACGCAACGTCTCGTTGAGCGCTTCGCCCGCAGCCTGCAGCGCCTCGACGGCGCGCATCTGCGCAGCGATCACTTCCTCCTGCGCCTTGATCGCCGCCTGCTGCCGCGAGATGGCCTGTTCCTGCGCCGTGATCTCAGCGGTGATCTTGGCCATTTGCGCTTGCGTATCGCGGATGCCGGAGAGTGCGCCCTCGTAGCTCATCTCGGGCGCCAGCGGGTTGGCCGCCTGCTGCAGCAGCTTGAGCTTTTCGTCATAGCTCAGTGATTGCATGAGCTGCAACTGCTCGAGCTGCTTCTGTAGCTCCTCTTTGGTCTTGGGCAGCTTCTTGAGATACTTTTCCGCGCCCTCGGTGAGCAGGGGGTATTTCTTGATGATCTTGTCCAGCGGCACGCCCAGCGACTCGGCCAGGTCCAGGCGCTTCATCTGCGCCTGGAGGGCGCCAATCTGCATATCAAATTGGCCCATGCCGGTCAGCTGCGGCTGGCTCAGTTCCTGCAGCCGCTGCTTGGCCTGCGCGAGCTGGTCGTTCAGCCCCTGGAGCTTGTCCTGCATGCCCTGCAGGCGCTCCTGCATACCCTGGAGCACAGCCTGCGCCGCTTTGACCTCTGCCTGCGCGGCCTTGACTGCGGCCTGGTTGGCGCGCAACGCGCCATTCACACCCTCGACCGCAGCCTGCCAATGCGTCACAGCCGCCGTGGCGGCGAGGCTTGCGGGGTGGGTAAGCACCAATGAGCTAATCAGGGCGCCGACGTTTTTCTGAGCGTCCTCCGCAGCACTGCCCACCTGCCCGAGACCCTGGGCTGCATTCAGCGCCGCACGACCTTCGGCGTCGAGGGCGCCAGTGTTCTCTTTGGTCGCAGGTGTCAGAAAACCCTGAAGTTTGGCCGCCCAATCGTCAATGAGCTTGTTGCCCTCCGCTGTCTGGCGCTGCTGTTCGGCTTGCGCGTCGGCCACGCCACCGATGGCGTCCTGCACCTGCAGGGCTGTCACGCCCAATCCCTTGGCCTGTGTGGCCAGATTGTCAATGGCATCTTCCCACCCTTTGGTCAGGTCTTCTTTGCCCAATGCCTCGGCCACCATGCCGATGAGCCTGATCACCGTCTTGGCACTCGAAGCCAAAAAGTCGATGATGCCTGCCCACACGTCATAGACCAGCTTGCGGACAGCCTCCCAGGCGCCCGCCCAGTCGCCCTGTACCACGGACATGACAATGTCGATAACGTCGCCCACCACATTGAGGCCCGTCTGGAAGAGCTCCTGCACGCGCTGCAACAGCATGCCCACGATGCCGGCAATGCTGTCGCCGAACTTGGCCCAAAGCGACTGGATGCCCTTCCATACGGTCTGGCCGATGGCGATAGGCTTGGGCAGATTCTCGGCAAAGAAACCAACCACCCGCGCGACGATACTGCGCACCGCGCCGGCGATGCCGGGCAGGGCTGCCATGACCGTATCACGGATACCGCCAAAGTTGCTCTGCCAGGCAACGTAGAGCGCTGCAACGGCTGCGGCTATCAGCCCGATAGGCCCAGCTAAGGCCGAGATCACCGGCGCCAGCATTGAAACCACCGGCGCCACGACGGCAACCGCAGCCGCCAGCCCGGCAAAGAGCACGATGCCCTGCTGCACCGGCGCAGACAACTGGTCGAAGAGAGCGATGAGATTGCCCACAACCCCCGCAATACGTTCCGCCCACTGTGCCAGACCGCCCTCGGTAGCGAGGTTGGCGAAGGCTTGCGCAAGCTCGGAGATGCGCTCGAACAGCGGCTTGAAGGCAGAGGCCATGAGCTGCGTCAGCCCATCCTTGATGTTGGACATGGCGCCGCTAAAGGTCTTGGATTGTGCGTCCATCATGCCGCCATAGTTCGCTTGCGAGAACTCGCGAAAGGCGTCGATGAAAACGCCGGCGGCGATCTTGCCCTCGCCGGCCGTCTCTTGCACCTTGCTGACTGGCTTGCCCATCGCGTCGGCCAGTATCTGCCAGGCCGGCAGGCCTGTTTCGGTGAGCTGGCGCATTTCCTCGCCGGAGACCTTGGTCTTGGCTTGCATCTGGCCCAGGGCCGTCGTGATGCGCTGCACGCCCTCAGTGCCCAGCCCCAATGCCGAGGCGGTATTGCCCACATCGGTCAGCATGGGCACTACATCCTTAGCGGCAAAGCCCATGGCCAAGAGGCGTCGTGCAGCATCCTCAAGCTGGGGGAACTCGAAAGGCGTGCTCACTGCGAACTCTTGCAGGTCTTTGAGCATCACGCTGGCGCCAGCGGCCGAGCCCAGGATGGTCGTCCAGGCGACTTTGGATTGCTCCATGTGCGCATTGAAGCCGACAACTGCTTCGCTGACAGCATCGAACACCTGACCGATGAGCTTCATGCCGCCCATGGCCATGGCAAAGCTCGAAGCCTGCTGAGCTATCCCCTTCAATGAGGCGCCAAAGCCGCCGACCTTGCCTTTGACGCGGTCAAGCCCAGACTCGGCCTCTTTGGTATCGGCGCCGACCTTGACCATGAGCTGTGCTGCGGTGATTGCCATCTCACGTATCCCGCGCTTCCGCTTCCGCGCTCATCGCCACCAGCGCGCGGTTGCGCCACTCAATCGACTGCGCGGCGAGCTCCCAGGGCGCCACGCCCAGGTAACGCGCCGCCTGGATGTCCCAGTACCACTCCGGCGCCTCGCCCATGCGCCCGCTCGTCCTCAGCCAGCGGCCGAGCGCTCGCCGCTCTTCCGTTTTGGGGCCAGCGACTCAAAGATGGCCCAGGCCACCTCGTACAGCAGGTCGGTGGGGAAGCGCCGCATCAACTCGACGGTGGGTGCGAGCTGCTGCCCGTCGTCGTCCAGAATGTCCCACGCCACCAGCACCTCGGCCAGCAGCTCCAGATAGCCGGTTTGGTCGTCTTTCTTCAGCCCCTGGAGGTGCTCCTGCCAATCAGCATTGACGCCTGCTGGCCTGAAAGTCACATCGATACTCTCGCCGTCGTACACCACGGGCACCGTGCGCCGCGCGCCCAGCTTGCTCAGATAAGCCATACTATCCCCCTATGTGCGGGCGAGGAGACCTCGCCCCTACAGCTCGCTCAACTTGTCGACGACCGCCACCGTCAGCGCTTTCTCCCAGGTCGCATCGTGCGTGGCCTGGAAGGTCCACTCCAGGGCGTAGACGCCATCGCGATCGGAGGACTCGCCGACTTCGCTCACCGTGCCGCAGAGGTCGAGCTGCAGCGAGTAGTGGTGGGTATCGTCGGCGACCGGGCCGGTGGCCGCGATGCGAATCCAGCGCTTGGCGCCGGCGCGCATGGCCGCCAGCGGCCCCATGCCGATGTCGTTGGCCGCCAGGAACAGCTTCAGCGTTGCCGTGGGCACCGTCTCTACGTGGCTGCCAAACGACGCCAGCGAGCTGTTGATCGGCCACACCGCGCCGAAGCGGTCGCCGATCTCAAAGCTGCCCTGCAGGGCCTCGGCTTCGATCTGTGTCTTGCCGACATCGGCAGCTTTGTCGTCGATGTAGAGGGCCAGCTCGGTCGGCTGGATGGGCACGGGGTCGATAGCCGTCGGCGAGGCGGTCAGCGTGATGTCGTCTTCATACGCTCGCCCCAACATCGCGCCGGAAAGCTCCACCTTATCGCGGTCAAAGCTCAGGCCAAAGCTGTTCACCAGCCCGTAGGCGAACCTGCCGGCGCGCGTGGCCGAGCCGCACTCGACGGTGAAAGTCTTGATCGAGTCTTCGGCGTTCTGCGCCGGGGTGAAGGTCCACTTGTAGGCCGCACTCTCGCCCTGCTTTGCCGGCTCCGCATAGCCCAGGATGCCCGCCAGCAGATAGACGATGTCCGTATACACCGCCTGGCCGCTGATCCTGGCCTCGGTCCAGTCCTTGCCCAGCGCCGCCAGCGTGGGGAACTTTGACCCCCTGGGGCGAAAGCTCTGCACGTTGCCCTTGATCGAGGGCACGATCTCGACGGCCTGCAGCAGCTTGTTGGCAGCTACCGCGGTCCCCGGCGTCGCCTCGACGCCGATCTGCGTGACCTGCACAAGGGTTGAAGGAATGGTCATTGCTTATGCCTCCTCTGGTTCCGGCTCGGGTGCCGGCTCGCTCTCCTGCGCCCTCGCCGCGATGCGATACAGCCCGCCGAGATGGCGGTAGCGCGTGCTGCTATCCACCTCGACATATGACAGCGGCTGCTCACGCACGCACGCCAGCACGGCGCCATCGACGACTGTGCCTGAAGCCCCCTGCAGCAGCGTGTCCAACCGGTCGGCAGCTGTCGTCAATGCGCCCATGCTCGCCGCCGGGCCAACTGCCTTCACTTGATACACCGCACTGACCATGATCCGGCTGGGGCCCACTCCCCGCACATCGTGGCTGCCCTGGTGGCTGTAGACCACGAAGGGCATTGGCGCGCCTTGCGGTGCGACGTAGGCGTATACGCACTGGCCCGTATCCTTGTGCTTGGCCAAGAGCGCCGTCAGCGCCGCATCGCCTGCCAGCACCTCTTGCAACCAATCCTCAATGCGCGGCAGTTCCAACACCGCTCACCCCTACAGCCCTTCACGCTCACCCCTTGCGAGCACCGCCAGTGCGTGCTATACTGGTATCATCAGGAGGTGCACCAATGACCATCCACAGCATGCACGTATCCGAGCTGCGCAAGGCCCTGAACGCCGTCATCACCCACCTCAGCCGGCCCGTCTTTGTCACTCAGCGGGGCCGCATCCGCGCCGTGCTGCTCGACATCGACCGCTACAACCAGATGCTTGACGCCCTCGAAGACGCCCAGCTCGCCTGCGACCCCGAGGTCCGCCAGGCGCTCGCCGAAGCCCAGGCCGCCCAGCCCGACGACTGGGTCTCGCTCGACGAAGCCCTGCCGTCATGAGCTACACCGTCCGCGTCCTGCGCTCCGCCGCAAAACGCCTCGACGACCTGCCGGCCCCGGTTCGCGCCCGCCTGCGCGCGGCCCTGGACGAGCTCGCGCAAGACCCTCGGCCCCACAGCAGCCTCAAGCTCACTGCCCAATCCGCCTGGCGCCTGCACGTCGGCGACTATCGCATCGTCTACACCATCGACGACCAGGAGCATGTCGTCAACATCGTCTGGGTCGGCCCCCGTAAAGATGCCTACCGCCCATCGTAGGGGCGCGGCAACCGCGCCCTATTTGAGCAGCTCCCTCATCGCCGCCACAAAGCTGGGCCGCACCGCTTCCGCCGCCGGGCCCAAGTACGGGCGTTCCGTCATCTTGTGGGTCCCATACTCCACGTGGGGCGCATACTCTACATGCGTGCCCACGATAGCCGTCAGGTCGCCCTCCATCATCGCCTGGATCGAGTTCTTCAGGTTGCCGGTATCCACCGGCACCGTCTCTTTGGCCTTCGCCTTGATATCATGTCCCGCTTTGCGCACCGCCGCGCTCGCCCGTTGCCGCAGCACTCCCTGCAGCTCCGGCAGCTTGTCGAAGACAATCCTTGTCACCACCAACGGCTTGGCCATCACTCAACCTCGGTCCATTCCAGCCGCGCGCCACTCACCCAGCAGCCCAGCCAAAACAGGCACTTGGTTAGCCACATGCGCCAGAAGAGCGAGCGCGACACCTTGACATGCATGGTCACGCCCCCCAAGTCTCTGATGTTGCAGGTCACGCTGTCTACTACTGGCATTACACCGCCTCACTGCACACTACCCGTCGCGCGATCTCCTCGCTGCGCGCCAGTACCCCGGCAACGGCGAACGTTCGCGTACCAACGAGCAGCCGGTCGCCTACCCGCACATCGGTCAGTGCGGGCAAGGTCACCGTCCACGTCGACACATTGCCCAGCCGCTCGGCCATCACCCGCTCCTGCGGCAAGCCGCCAGCGGGTGCCACGCGACAGGCGACAGTGGCGATGCTCTTCCACGACTCCGTCTGCTCGCCATAGCTGCCTGCCGCCAGCGTGACCCGCTGCACCTCGCACATATCCGGCAGGCTGGCCTCCACCGCCGCCCGCATCGCCCCAAGCTCAGTTGCCGAGAGCATCGCGCTCTTCCTCGCTCAAGTACGCCACCGGCTCCCAGCCCTCATCGCGCCTCAGCGCCTCGGTCCTGGCCAGCAGGCCCGCGTATGCGGGGCTACTGCCCGCCAGCGCCCGCCATCGCGTCAGCGCCGCCCGCTCCCGCGCCTGCATCATGCGCCGGTACTCGGCATCCGCTTTTTCGGGCGTCATCAATCGTCACTCCTGGCCATCGTCCCCACCACCGGCACACTGCACACCACCCGCCGCCGATACTGCTCGGCCATGCACTCGCAATGCGCCACCGCCTGGCTGCGCTGAAACGTCTGGCCGTCGGCGCCAAAGTCAAAGCGCATGGCGAGCCTGCCCGCCTTGCGTCTCCAACCTTCCGCCGCGCCCCGGTTCAAGTCCCAGGTCGGCGTCCAGGCAACCTCAGAAGGCGCAAGCCCGTCGGCATCGACCAGCCTGCTCATAGCCAGGCAATCGGCAACGTCCTCCGCCGACAGCGCCGGCTCACTCGCCGCATCCGTCATCCGCTCCAGCCGCGCCTGCGCCTCTGCTGCATCCATCGCCACCATCTCCCGGACTCCCGAACTTGTTCGGGCCGTCACCTAGACTCTGACGTACTCGATATAGAACGTCCCCTCGAAGCCGGTCGCCGAGATATCACCGCTGGGCGTGGCCACCACGAACGACGCCGCCGGCCAGAGAGCCGCCCTCAACCCATTGCCCGCCTGGTTCTGGATGTTGTCCAGGAGGCCCGCCGCCACCAGCGACTGCCCGTCGAGCAGCGTGTCCGAGCCCACGCCCACAGCAGCGGTCACGCCGGCGTCAACGGTGAACGCACCGCCCGCGCCCACGCTCTTGACGAACATGAAGCGGGTAATGATCAAGTCAACGCCCTCGGGGTTGGCCAGGGCCAGCATCGAGCCAACCCCCGCGTCGCCGGCGACTAGCGCGCCGGAGAAACAGCCCTTTCCTTCAGCCATCTTGCTTGCTCCTTACAGCCAGTAATACACCTTGACCGGCGTGCCCGTCAGCGGCGTCGTAGCCAGGTCAACAGTATTGAGCGCCAGCACCGTCGCCGAGACGGTCACCGTCGGCGCCACTGCCTCACGCACGTTGTTCAACGAAGCACATACCACCTGCGCCGTGTCCGTCAGCAGGTCCGGCAGGCCGAACGCCTCGGAGGTGCCGATCTTGATCGTATCCTCGCTGCCGGCGGCGCCGTCGCGCGCCCAGCCCGCCCCGGTGATGCTCTCCACGGTCTTGAAGGCGTTGAGAGTCGTCTTGGTCGTATTGGCCGCCGGTGCGATGGTCTCCGTCAGCGGCTGGCCGGCGATGTCGGTGCCCACGATGGTCAGCGTGCCCATCGTGTCGTTGCCGCCAGGCGCGTCCTGCGTCACCGCGATCAGTAGCTTGCGCGCGACAGCCGCCTCCGGCATGGTCGTCTCGGCCAGCGCGTAGGCGCCGACCTTCATGTCCACCGCGACGACAAAGCGGTCGTCATCCGAGGCCGCCAGGTTGCCGGGGGCGTAGCAGACGCCCGCCCCCAGCACGGTGCGGATGCCCGGCACATCGCTCTGCGCCCGTCGCGGCCAGTTGGTATTGAACGGGAAGAGCGCCATGTCATCCTCCCCCTATGCCGTCATGATGCAGAACGGGTAGCGGGTCGCCGCCACCGGGTTGACGCGGTTGATCGGGTTGGGCAGCGCGAACCCCAACCGCATCACCGCCCGCAGCGCCACCATATCCTGCTGCGCCAGGTTGTAGACGATGTTGCCCGCCGCGTCCTGGATCACCGCCTGATCGAGCACCTTGTAGGTGATGTCCTGGCGCATGGCATAGACGAGCTTCGACCAGTCGCCCGCGATCAGCAGCGAGTTGGCCGCCACGATGCTGCCGTCGTTGGGGAAGGCGATGGGCACCCCGCCCAGGCGATAGTCCACCGCTCCCGCCGGCGCCCCGGTAAAGATCGGCAGGCCGTTGACATCGCGGCAGTTGCGCAGTCGGCCCTTCATGCTGATGTGGCCGATGCTGCCCGTCACCTCAAACCCGTCGGCCTCCACCACCATAAACGCGCCGTCCACGCCGCCGTCCGTCTCGCCCAGGATGGCCTCGTACAGGTCGGCGTAGGCAGCCTGGCTGATGACGTGGCCCGCCGGGGCCGCGCCACCCGCAGCAGCCGCGATGGCGATGCCCGCGCCGCCCAGGTCCGTCGCCCAGCTCGCCGGGATGTTCACGCCGTACAGCACCGCCTGCGCGATGGCCACCCCCAGCGCTTCCTCGATGGCGGGCCGCACTTCGCCCCAGATGTCATAGTCCGCATCGTCCAGCACGGCCTCGGGGATGGGCACGATGGCCGCCAGCTCCTCGGCATGGATGTTGACCCCGGCCCAGTTCAGCTCGGTCGTCTGCTTGAGGCCCGTGTCGCCGTTGACAAAG
>JAKPJZ010000269.1 GCA_029553955.1 Chloroflexota bacterium | reverse complement strand
CGGGCGCTTCGCGCGACGCGCGAAGCGCCCGCTGAACCCCCATTTAAGGACTCCCCCTTCCCGCTGCGGCGGGAAGGGGGCCGGGGGGATGGGCTCTATACGATGGCACTGCAGCGCCCTGCACGACCGCGTAAGTACTATCAACTAACAGACACTTCTTCAGAATTCTCCTAGGCCCAATACCATTCGAACAAGGCAGCAGCCGTAGTGACGGCTTTAGTCGTCGTCAGAATGGCGGCCAAGCCAGCATTGCAGCGCTATCCGACGGGTCCGACGCGTCGGATGACGACAGTCGGTGTCGCAGGCATGCACGATTGGCCGCTTGAGACGGGACGGCTAGAGTCGTTACTACGGTGTGTCCGCTATTTGAAAGGTATTGCTGCTAGGCCAGCGCATCATCGCAGTGCTCGCGGTGGCCGCAGTGGCGGCAGCGCTGCGGCTCGTGGTGCTGCGGGGCCACCCGGCGCGCGTGACGCAGGCGCTGCATCTCTTGGAGGGTGGCGATGACGCTCTGGCGCAGGCCGCTGGTGTAGGGTATTTCGAACTTGGCCTCGGCGTAGCACAGCAGCCCGTAGGGTGGGCGGCGCCCTGTCTCCTCCTCTACCAGCAAAAGGTAGGCCCCGAGCTGCAGCACGTCGGAGGGGTAGGGGCGAGCGGCACGGCGGCCGGGCTTGACCTCCACCGGCACCAGCGCGCCTTTGGTGCGCACGAGATAGTCGGGCTTGCCGGCCAGGCCGTAGCGTGCCGAGTAGAGCGGCCGCGCGCAGGCGCGCCAGCCGCCGGTGTCGGCGCTGACGACGCGGCCCTGAGGCAGCCCCAGGCGCTGGCGTTGCCGGCGGCTGTGGCGCCAGGCGAGCAGCGCCAGCAGGGCCAGCGCTGCGCCAACGAGGGCTAGCAGTGCCCCCACCTGGCTCATGGGTCGAACTTGCGCGTCAGGGGCGAGATGGAAGCGGGCACCCCCTCAGGGTCCCACTCGGTCAGCCAGAGTGCGTCTTGGGGAGAGATGCGGACACAGCCATGGGAGACCGGCCGCACGCCCAGCGCGTCGAGCTCTTGGTAGACCTTGGTGCCGCCCTCGATGCCGTCCTTCCAGAGATAGGGGGCGCCGTGGATCAAAAAGTCCTCAAAGAGGTACCAGCCTTCGTCCTGGTAGGTGCCGAAGGAGAAGAAGCTGCCTGCGTAGCGGCCGACGCGGCCCACCCAGGCGGGCGTCAGCTTGCTCGCGACGGGGAGCCCGGTGCTGCAGGGGATGGTGCGGATCTCGACGCCGTTCTCGTAGACGTGCATCATCTGTGCGTCCTGATCGACAAAGATGGACCGCGAGAGCACAGGAACCGGCGTGGCTGTGGGGGTGGGGGTGGGGGTGCGCGCGCGCGTCGCCGTCGGCCGCGGCGTGAACGGGGGCAGCGGCGTCGCCGTCGGAGCCAGGGCCGGGTCGGCTGTTGTTGCGCCAGCGGCGTGCGGTGAATGCCGCACGCCGCTGGCCGAGGCGGCGGAGCGCGAAGGTGCTGCCTCTGGTGCGCTGCCTGCCGGCGAGGCTGGCCACAGCCTGGGCACCACGGTGGCGACGAAGAAGCTCGAGATGAGCAGGGTGACGAGAATGCATGGTGCGCTCCAGCGCAGCTTCACAGCCCCTCCCCTCCAATGGTACACAACACAAGTCCGACAACGACGAGGACGAGCGCGAGGCCCAGCGTCCAGGCGGCCACGCTGCCGAGCTGGGCCGCCCAGCGAGCGCGCCGGCCATGCTCCTGGTGTAGGGTGTGGCCGCGCGCCAGGGCGGCCCGGTTGGCCGAGGGCAGGCCCTGCACGCGGCCCAGCCACCAGGCGGCGCGACAGTAGGCGTACTCGCCCAGCTCACTGGCGTGGGTGATCGCTTGATCTTTGCTTTGCATAGGCATCCGGAATAGACACCGCAGAGGCGCAGAGAACGCGGAGGCAGCAGGGTCGAGGCCTGCGCCCTTCGTGCTCGCACGGAGCATCGGCCCGCAGGCGTCAACTCGCCCCTCCAACCTCTGCGCCCTCTGCGTCTCTGCGGTGAGATCTTGCTTCAGTCGTTCAGACTCTGACCTGTGAAGGTGCCTAGACCGAGAAGCGGCTCTCGAAATCCTTGAGCGCCTCTTCCAGCCGCTGCTGGCGGGCGGCCACGGTCAGGTCGCCGCGCGTACGCTCGAGGACGCCGCGCACCATGTCGGTCGTACGGCGCAGCCCGCCGGTGAGGGCGTCGGGAAAGTCGATGGTCACCAGGGTATCGTAGATGTCGTCCATGGCGGCGAGCATGGTTTCGGCGGTGGCGATGTTGCCGCTGCGCAGGGCGTCGAGCGCGTAGCGGCGCAGCTCGCCGGCTGCCTCGCCCATGCCATTCAGATAGGCGGGGTACTCGACGCCGAGAGGCTCGGGCTCGGGCAGCGCTTGCCCCTGGACGAGGGCGATGGTGATGTTGGCCTCGGCGTACTCTTTCAGCGCATCTTGCGTGTAGCCGGCGTGGTAGAGGTCGGGATAGCCGGCGAGGTCCTCCACCATGGTGGCGGCCAGGGTTTTGGCCGAGGTCAAGAGCTCGGCGGCCTCGGCGAACTCGTTGCGATGCGCCGCGCGGATGGCGTTGGCGCAGAAGCGGATCAGCTCGCGGCTGCGGGCGAGGGCCGCATCGCGGGCCGCGTTCTTGGCATCAAGGCTTATGCGGATGCGATCGACGATGCTCTCCAGGTTGTGCAGAGCCATTAGGCCTCCTCAGATATCTCGATTGTCGGCTGGACCAGGCCGAGGGTGGCGGTGCGCGCCTGCGCTGCCTGGGCGCGCTCGGGCTCGCCCAGGCGCGCGAAGAGGCGCGCCAGCTTTTGGTAGGCCGCGGCCTTGGTCGAAGGGTTCGTACAGAGCTCGGCGGCTCGCTCCAGATGCTCGGCTGCTGTGCGCAGGTGGCGCAGGCGCTGGTGCACCTCGCCGAGTGCATAGTATGAGAGGTACTGCTGGGGGTCGAGGGCGATGGCCTCCTGGGCGGCTGCGATCGCCTCGGCCTCGCGCCCTGGCTGCACGGCCAGCGATGCGGCCTGCTTGGCCCGCTGGTAGCCCTCGCGCTGCGCGGCGCTCATCTGCAGGTACGACTGGAACTCGATCAGGCCCGGGTGCTCGTGCACGAGCTGCAGGCCATCGCGGCAGAGCTGCTGCGCTGCCTCTTCGTTGCCCAGGCGTTCCTCGCAACGGGCGATTGAGAGTAGGAGCTGCGCCTGCTGCGCGGTGTTGCCGGCCAGGCGGTCGAGGGCATTGTGGAACTCGGCCGCCGCCTCGGCCCAGGCGTCGCCGCCGGCGTAGAGGATCGAACCCAGCGTCACGTGCGGCAGCGCGTGGTCGGGCGAGCGGGCGGCCGTCTCGTGGCAGAGGGCCACCGCCTCGTCCGTCTGACCGGCTGCGTTCAGCGTGCGGGCCAGCAGGCAACTGTACTCCACATTGTCGGGCTCCAGCGCTACGGCGCGCCGCTGGTACTCGGTCGCCTGCTCGTAGCGGCGCAACTGGTAGCAGCGCCGCGCGGCGCTCATCAGCAGGGCCGCGTTTGCATCGTCGGCCTCCAAGGCCACGAGGATCTGGCTCAGCTCGCTGTCGGCCGGCGTGCCTTGCTGGCCGGCGACCGCCGGCGCCTGAGCCCCTGGCTCGGCCGGCGGTGCAGCGCTCAGGGTCTGCAGCACCACCGGGTGGTCGCGGTTCAGCACTAACGTGCGGATGTTCTTGGCCTGGCCGCTGAGCGGGTCCTCGAGCGTGTAGGTGCCGCGCAGGAAGATCAGGTCGTTCACCGCCTGGTTCAAGAGCAGCATGATCTGGTCGCGGCGCAGGTGCGGCCGGATCGCCGCGCGCACGATCTGATCGACCAGGTACATAAAGGCGACGTAGGGGCTGCGCGCCTGCAGGTCATCGGCGAACCGGATGATGGTGGGCAGCGCCGCCTCGTCGACCGGCTCGGCCATCGAGGCCACGCTGGGCATGCCGAGCTCCTCGGCCTCGCGGGCGCCGGGCAGGTAGGCCCAATCGACCAGGCCATCTTCCACGATGTAGAGCAGCCCGCGGCGTTCGGCCTCGTGCATAAAGAGCTTGAACTTGGGAAAGCCGAAGCGGCTCTCGTCGAACTGGCGCAGGCGACGGATGAGCTCGTTTTTGATCCACGAGAGCAGCGCCCGGTCGCCATGCTGCGAGCTGCGCACGATGTCGCAGACGAGTTCAAGCGTGCGCTGCAGCTCGGCCTCGTCGCCGGTGTTGGGCGCCAAGCCGTGCAGGCGGAAGCGCTGCGTATCGATGGGGTCCACGTCCCTGTCATAGTACAGGAACTGGTCGACCCGATCGGCCAGCCGGGGCGAGGTGCTCCACGAGACGCCGATGGCCACCACCTGCTTGCCGTAGGGGCGCAGTGTGTTGACCATATGGATAAAGTCGCCATCGCCCGAGGCGAGGATAAAGGTGCGGATGTTGGGGTGCGTATGGCAGCACTGCACGCAGTCGGCGGTCAGCTTGATGTCGACCGAGTTCTTGCGGCGGCGCAGGCCCGAGCTCTCGGTCACCAGGCGGGTGGGCACATACACTGGCTCGATGCCGGCCGCATACAGGTTCTCAGGGTCCGACTGATGCCAGTCGTCCTGCCAATCGGCATAGGCGTTGGCGATGACCAGCCGCCCAAAAGTCTCTGCGGTCTCGCGCAGCGAGGTCAGGTTCACCTTGAGGTTGGCCTGGCTCAGGCTGATCTTGAGGTTCTCCCAGTCGATAAACAGCGCCACATCAGGTGACTGAGCCTTGGCCTGCAGGCCAAACCTGGCTTGGCTTGCGGGCATCCATCTCCTCCTCGCGCTTGCAGCGCATCACAAGGCTCTATCGTTTCTCCTGGAAATTGACCATCGAGGCTGTGCTGAGCGTGACCTGGACGTCTACAGGCTGTGCTGGCAGCCCGACCAGGGTGACCGCGAAGGTGATCTCTTTGTCGAGCGCCTCGAACACATAGTAGCCCGAGCCGTCGGTGTTGGTCGTGACCGACCAGTCGTAGGCCGAGAGCTTGACTGCGGCGCCCGCTACGGGCTGGCCCTGGGCGTCGGTCACGGTGCCGTGCACCTTGCCAAAGGTGCCCTGCACCGGCTCCTGCTTGACCATGACGCCGATAAAGGTGCCGCTGGGTGCCGGGGTGCCCGAGGTGGGTGGCGCCGCGCACAGGCTGGCGGCTTCGTCGCGCTTGGCGGCGAGCTCGGGCGTCGACGACATGATGAGGGCGGCCTTGTAGTACGTGACGGCGTCGCACCAGTTCGACTGCGTGCCCGCCGAGTCGCCGGCGAGGACGTACGCCCGCTGCAGGCGCTGCGCGGTGTCTTTGTAGTCGGGCTTGAGCGCATAGAGGGCCGAGAGGCTGTTGATGACCTCCTGCCAGTCAGCTTCCCAGGCGCCGAGGCCGCTCTGGTAGAGCGCGGCCAGGCGGCGCTGCACCTGCACGTCGGTGTTGCCGGGCTCCAGGGCCAGGGCCTGGTCGAAGCGGCGGATGGCCTCTTCCATGCTGCCTTCATTGACCAGCCTCAGGCCCTCGTTGGTGTATGCGCCGACGAGCAGGCGCCGCACGGTGGCCTGTTCATAGGCGGCATCAGCGGCCTGCAGGGCTGCGAGCTTGAGGATGGCCTCGCTCCAGGCGCCACGCTCGTAGGCGATGCGGCCGTCGGCCAGCAGCGCAGAGGGCTCGCCGACGGCGCCGACAACAGTGGGCGTGGGTTGCTGCTTGGCCTTGGCCTCGGCCTCCTTGAGCTTTCTCTCAGCGTCGGGGTAGGTAGGGCGCAGGCGCAGCGCGTACTCGAACTCGGCGATGGCCAGCTCATAGTTGCCCTGGTCCATATAGTCGATGCCCTGGGCATAGTGTTCGGCCGCCGCGTCGGCCTGGCGTTGCAAGCGCAGGTTACGCCCCTGCCAGATGCCGAGCAGCGCCAGGCCGATGATGACAAAGACCAGGCATCCGGCCAGCATGCCCAGGCCCATGGGGCCGGCAATGGGGGCGAAGACAGTAGTGTGGCCGCGCGACGCCTTGGTTGCCGGCTCGGCGGGATCGAGAGGCTGCGCGAGCCCGAACCCCACATCATCCTCGGCCAGGTCCACAATCTCGTCGTCGGGGGTGGCTACGATGGGGATGCTCTCGGCCTCGACGACTGTTGGCTCTGGCTGCGGCGCAACCGGTGGGGGTGGCTCGACATGGCGTGCAGGCGTGGCCGGCACAGGTCGAGGAGGCTTCTTGACTGCGGCGCCGCACTGGGGGCAAAAGCTCTCCGTCCCCAACAGGGGCAGGCCGCATTTATCGCAGATCATCGCTATCTCTCCGAGAACAAGCACGCGCGCTGAGGGCCGCACGCCGGCGCGGCCCGGCCAGAGTGGTGCTCCTGATATGTGCAACGCCTGTGGTCAGGCCAAGGTGACTGCTACCTCCCCATTATAGTCTCGTTTCTGACGATTGTCCAGGTTGAAGACCGTGCGCATCTTGCCCAAGTGTATCGACGGTGTTATAATGGGGAGCGGGTGAAAGGAGTGACCGGCATGCTTGACGACTTGATCTCGGCACTGAGGGAAGCCTGCTCCGGCCCCGCCGCCAAGCAACACGTGGCTGCACTGAGCCAGTTCCATCGCCTCCAGGCCAGCCCGGGCTTTCGCGCTGCTGCCCGATACTGTCTGGGCCAGCTTGAGGGATGGGGCATCGACGCCGAGGTCGTCTCCTTCCCCGCCGATATCCATACGACGTATTGGACGTACGGCATGTTCCAAGAGTGGGAGGCCACCGAGGCCACCCTCGACCTCGTGGCGCCCGAGGGCCACAGCCTGCGCCTCGCCGACTATCGTGACGACAGGATCTCGCTCATCCAGCGCAGCCTGCCCTTTGAGGGCGAGGCCGAGCTGGTGGTGCTCGAGCAGGGCACGACGCCCGAGGAGTATGCCGGGGTCGACGTCCGCGGCAAGGTGGTGCTGGCCCAGGGCGACGTGCGCGAGGTCCAGCGGCTGGCGATTGCCGAGCGAGGTGCTGCCGGCATTCTCTTTGACGGCATCCGCGAAGTGCCGCCCATTCGCCAGCGCATCGACTTGCCCGATGCCCGGCAGTACACTTCCTTTTGGTGGGGGGCGGGCGACGAGCCACGGGGCTTTGGCTTTGCGCTCGCGCCGCGCCAGGGCGATTGGCTGCGCGCGCTGGCGGCGCGGCAGGCGAAAGAGGGCGGGCGGCCGCTGCGCGTGCGCGCCCATGTGGCCAGCCGCCTGTACGACGGTGCGATCGAGGTGGTCTCGGCGCTCGTTCGCGGGCACAGCGACGAAGAAGCGGTCGTCGTCGCCCACCTCTGCCATCCACAGCCCTCGGCCAACGACAATGCCTCGGGGGCGGGGGCGGCGCTGGAGGCGGCGCGCGCGCTCCAGGCGCTGATCGCTGCCGGCCGGCTGCCTGTGCCGCAGCGCAGCATCCGTTTTCTGTGGGTGCCCGAGATGACCGGCACCTTCGCCTACCTGGCGACCCATGAAGCCGAGCTGGCGCGCATGATCGCGGGCATCAACCTCGACATGGTCGGTGAGGACCAGGCGCTCTGCGGGAGCGTGTTCCTTATCGAGCGCCCTCCCGAGGCTATGGCCAGCTTTGCCGGCGACCTGGCGGAGGCGTTGCACGAGGCGCAGCAGGAGGGCGCGCAGAACCTGGCCGGCACGGCGAGCTACCCGCTCTACCGCCATGCGGTGACGCCCTTCTCGGGCGGCAGCGACCACTATATCCTCTCCGACCCCACCGTCGGCGTGCCCACGCCGATGCTGATCCAGTGGCCCGACAAGTTCTACCATACATCCGAAGACACTATCGACAAGGTGGATGCGGGCATGCTGGCGGTGGCCGCGCGGCTGGCTGCGGCGTATGCCTATTTCGTCGCCACGGCCGGCGAGGCCGAGGCGCGCTGGCTGGCCCGCGAGATGGTGGCGCGCGCCAGGGCGCGGCTCGCTCGCACGGCGCAGGAGGGCTATGCCCGGGCCGCCGGGGCAGCGTCGCCCGAGGAGTTGGCCGGCCGTGCCCAGGGCGCGGAGCGCCGCCTCGCCTTCTGTGCCGACCGCGCGGCCGCCGGGCTGCAGACGCTGCTGCGGCTGGCGCCGGGGCTGGGCGCCACAGTCGAGGCGGGGCAGCAGGCCCTGCGTGCGGCGGCGGAGGAGGAGCGCCTGAGCCTGCGTGCCGACCTGGCATCTCTATCCAAAGCAGAGGCGGCTCCCATGCCGCCCGCGGCGCCGGCCGGCGAATGGGACGAGCGCGCCACGCGTCTGGTGCTGCGACGCAGATTCCGCGGCCCGGTCGATCAGAAGGCCGTGCTGGCGCGGCTCGACGCCGCCGGCCGGAAGCAGGCCGAGGGATTGGCCGCAGCACACCGCGAGGCCATGCATGCCCTGCCGGCGCACCTGCTCTATTGGATCGATGGCCGGCGCAGCCTCGCCGAAATCATCGACCTGATCGAATGCGAGACCGGCCGGCGCGACGCCGAGCTCGCGGTCCGCCTGGCCGAGCTGATGGTGCAGGCGGGGCTTCTGGAAGAGACATCCGAAGGGAACTGATGGAACTGACGCAACTGGGGGGATGATTTCGTCGCCTCAGTCCCCTCAGTTCCCCCGGTTCCTTCAGTTCCATGAGTTCCCTCGGTTCCTTCTTTCGTTCTGCCCTCGGAGGGACGGCATCCATGTACCTGGGACCGGAACCTAAGCGGCGGCGAGGCGGCCCCTGGCTCGTTATCCTGCTCTTGGCGGGGTTGGTGGCGGCAGGCTGGTACGTCTACAGATACCGGCCGGAGCTGGTGGCCAGGCTCGTGGCCCAGATTCCGGTGGAAAAGCTGCCCGAGGAATTGCGCCCCAAGCCGACGGCGACGCCCACCGAGCGGCCCATCACCGCCGACGAGTATCTGGGCGAGGGTGACCGGCTGTTTGCCGCCGGGCGCATGGGCGACGCAGCCGTGCAGTACGAGAAGGCAACCCAGGTGCAACCGCTCTTCGGCCGCGCCCATGCCAGGCGGGCGCTGGCGCTTGTGCTCAGGGGCAAGCGGCAGGAGGCCCTGCAGGAGGCGCAGCGGGCGGTGGAGATCGATGCCCAATCGGCCGAGAACCAGGCCATCCTGGGCATGGTGCTCGACTGGAACGATCAGGCCGAGCGGGCGGTGACGGCTTGCCTCAAAGCCACCGAGATCGACCCCCAATCGGCCATGGCCTATGCCTTCCTGGCCGAGGCCTATGCCGATGCCGACTATCCCGACCAGGCCTTCAATGCCGCCGAGAAGGCGGTGTCGCTGGACCCCGAGAGCCCGTGGGCGCGCCGCAACTTGGGCTACGTGTATGAGCGCCAGGGCAACTATGCCCGGGCGATCGAAGAGTATCAGCAGGCGGTTGCGGTCCACCCGAACATGGTGTATCTGTACCTCTCGCTGGGGCGCGCCTATGTGGCCGAGAGCCTCTACGAAGAGGCGATGACCCAGTTCGAGAGGGCGGCCACCATCGATGCCAGTGACGCCCAGGGCTTTGACCAGATGGGTTGGACCTACTTTGTGCTGCAGGATTATGACCAGGCCAACCGCCTGCTGCGCCGTGCGCTCGAGGTCGATGGCGCCTATGCGCCGGCCTTGGGGCACCTGGGCGTCGTCTGCTACGTGCAGCGCAACTATGAGGATGCTATCGAGTACCTCGGCAAGGCGATCGACGCCGGGTCCACCAGGCTCGAGTATTACTATGAGCTGGGGCTCTCGCACGTCTACCTCGGCGAGTACGAGCAGGCCATCCCGTACCTGCAGAAGGCGCTCGAGATCGACCCCAACTGCGAGCCGGCACAGAAGGGCCTGGCCCAGTGCGGCGTCAAGCCATGAGAGGCGATAAAGGTGGGGTTTTTGGGGGTTGATTGGCCCTGCTGGCCGCCCCTGGCGCGCCCGCGGGCGCGCCAGGGGCGGCCAGCAGGGCCAATCAACCCCCAAAAACCCCTTCCTGTGGCAGGGCCGGGCCGACGAGGGCATGCGCCTGCACAGGCTTGTCCGCGCCCAAGGGGTGGCAGCGGAGCCCAATGCCCGGCTGTTACCAGGACTGGTAGGGTGGCGACTTGTCTCTCCGACAAGCTGCCAGGATAGTCAATCTGAGGCCAGACCCTGGAGAACCTCCGGGGCCGTCTAGGAAGAGAGGTGCCAATGTCGGAGAAGAATGTGGTGGACAGGGGCGGCCTTACGCCCGGCGCACAGATGCTGGTCGACGATGCTGGGAAGAAGCAGCAGGAGGGCAAGCACGAGCGCCTGGGTGTGTACCACTGGCTGCTTGCCCTGCTCGAGCGCTACGGGCCCATGGCCGAGTCGCTCGCACAGGGGCTCGAGGTGGGGGCGCTGGTCGGCTATCTGCGCGAGCAACTGCACCGGGGCGCGGTCGGCGAGCCGCTCGACCTGGAGACGGTGGTGCACCAGGCCTGCGAGCGCGGCAAGCAGCGGGGCAAGGCCCAGGGCACCGAGCGCGACCTGGCCTGCGTGATCCTCGCGGCCGCCGGCTATCACCTCAACGCCGACAACACGGCCTACACGGCGCCGCCGAGGGCGCAGGACGAAGCCGGGCCCGCACCGCAGCCCGAAGCGGCCCCGGCGGCCGACGGCGCCTACCGCCCGCGGGCCAAACGGCCCACGCCGACCCTCGAGCAGTTCGGCCGCGACCTCACCCGGCTGGCCCAAGAGGGCAAGCTCAGCCCTGTCATCGGGCGCGAGGACGAGATGCGCACCGTCATCGAGACCCTCTGCCGGCGCAGCAAGCGCAACCCCTGCCTCGTCGGCCCGGCCGGCGTGGGCAAGACGGCCATCGCCGAGGGCCTGGCGCAGCGCATCGTGCGCGGCGAGGTGCCGGCGATGTTGCGCGACATGCGCATCATCGCCCTACAGCCGTCGAGCGTTACGGCGGGCGCGCACATCGTCGGCGAGCTCGAGAAGCGCATGAAGGCGATCGTGGAGGAGGCCAGCCAAGAGGGCATCATCCTCTTCATCGACGAGCTGCACTCGATGGTGGGCAGCGGCGGCATGGCCGGCACCGGCGATGTGGCCAGCCAACTCAAGCCGGTGCTGGCCCGCGGCGACTTGGCCTGCATCGGGGCGACGACCGATGACGAGTACCGGCGCTTCATCGAGCCCGACGGCGCCCTCGAGCGGCGCTTCCAGCCGGTGCGCGTGAACGAGTTGAGCGCCGAGCAGACGTTGCAGATCCTGCCCGTGCTGCGCGACATGTTCGAAAAGCTGCGCAACGTGACCATAGCCGACGACGTGTTGCACTGGATCGTGCGCTTCTGTCAGCGCTATTTGCGCAACCGCTACTTTCCCGACAAGGCCATCGACGTTCTCGAGCAGTGCGTGGCCTATGCCGTTACACAGGAGCTTGGCATGGTGAGCCCGGCCGAAGCCGAGGTGGTGGCGCAGCGCATGGTCGGCATGCCGCTCGACCAGGACCTGGGCGGCAGCCGGCTGAAGGACGTGCTCGTCGAACGCGGCTTGCTGAATGAAGACGATGCCACAGCGCTGGCCGGCCGCCTGGGCGTGACGCTGCGCGGCCTCGACCTGCGCCCCGCGCGTCCCAATGCCACGCTGCTCCTGCTGGGCGAGGTCGCCGAAAACAGCCGGGCGTTGGCCGAGACCATTGCAGCCGCCCTGTATGGCGATGCCGACCGCGTGGTGGCCATGGACCTGACGCCACTCGTCCACGAGACCGACGTAAGCTTTCTCACGGGCGCGCGTCCCGGCTACATCGGCTACAGCGACTCGCTGCCGCTGCATCGGGTGGCGCAGATCCCGTGGTGCGTCGTCCTTTTCGAAGGCGCTGACGCCTGCCACCCGCAGGTGCTGGCCGTGCTCACGCGCGCCCTGGCCGACGGCTCACTGACCGATGGGCGCGGCAAGCGCATCTACTTTAGCGATGCCGTCGTCCTGTTCACCGCTGGCATCAAAGCCGCCGCCCATGCACAGCGCCAGCTCGGCTTTGGGCTGCCCGAGGCCGAGCCGGCAGCCACCGAGCGCGAGCAGGGCGCCCGCGCGGCAGTCGAGAAGGTGCTGGGCCCGGAGTTTGTCGGCGAGATCGACCTGGTCTGCGTCGAGGCCCCCACATCGGCGGCCGGCGAACGCCGCTGGCTCAGGGACCACCTCCTGGCCGACCTGGCCGAGCGCTATCGCCGGGAAGGCCTGGACGTGACATGGGACGAGAGCGTGATCGACTGGCTGATGGCCGAACATAGCGGCCGCGGCGGCCAGCGCGACTGGGAGCGCCTGGTCGACGAGCGCGTGAGCCCCCTGCTCGTCAGCTACGTGCTGGGCGCCGGCGCAAAGGAGGTGAAGTCGATCGACGTCAGGGTCGAAGGGGGCGCCATCCGCATTGATGTTCGCGACTCGAGAGGAGGCTCCTAGAATGGAGTTCAAGACCCAGGCTCAACAGGCGTGCTACCAGAAGATTGCTCCCTGGATCAGGGAGATCTTTGGTGAGTTTGCCCGGGCGCGAGACGATCGCCCCGTGTTCGGCGTCGTTATCGGCACGTCGTTTACTGCCATCGCCGTGTATCCCTGGGGCGAAGACGATTCGGTCATCACCACGCGCTCCTACGTCGTCACCAAGGTCGAGCTGACCCCCGACCTGATGCGCTTCCTGCTGGAGCAGAACGACCGCATGCGCTTCGGGGCCTTTGGCATCGACTCGGACGGCGACATCTTTTTCGAGCACGCCATCGTCGGCTCGACCTGCGACAAGAACGAGCTCCAAGCCTCGGCCATCGCCGTCGCTATGACCTCCGACCAGTACGACGAGCAGATCACCTCCCGCTGGGGCGGCCAGCGCGCCTGCGACCGCTAGCAGATCAGGGTTTTTGGAGGTGGCGGGGCGTCTCCGGCCCACCCGCGGGTGGGCCGGAGACGCCCCGCCACCTCCAAAAACCCTTCTTCAGTTGCGTTTGCAATAATCCGCGCTTGGTGGTACAATAGTGGCCGTTACGGGCGATTAGCTCAGTCGGTCAGAGCGCACGGTTCACATCCGTGAGGTCATTGGTTCGAGCCCAATATCGCCCACTATATGTAGTAGGTCCAGCCCCCCACACCACTACAGGTAGTGGTGCACCGCCGATACCCGCCACGGCGCCGATGCTACATTGCTACAGTGATGCTACACTGATGCTACACAACCAGCGCCCAGCAACAGAAAACCCGCCCCAGGTTTGCCACCCGGAGCGGGTTTTGTTATACTTCGTCCGCCTGGGTGTGCATGCACCTGGGCCATGGGCCGGGATGCTTACCACATCGCCGGCCCGTTTTCCTGCCTACTGCTCAGTATAGCGCACTGGGCCAGGAGGGCCAAGTCGGCCCCCAGCCATCTGTGCCCATCCTGGCCGGTTGGCGCCTGCTGGCCGGCCAGGTCCAGCATCAGGCATAGGGATGCGCCGGGCCTAGCGGAAAAGCTCTCGTTCCCTCGCAATCGCTGTCAGTCTGCGAATGTCTGCATATGTCTGCCATTCTCTGCCGAAACACGCCAACGGTTGCCAGCAGTTGCCCGCACCTGACGCAGGGTTGCGCCGGTTTTCTTGGAAAAACCTTTGGAATCCTTAGGTTTCCTTGCAGTGGGAAGGCCAGGCAGGTTATTCCCACGTTTCAACGTGCTCTTTTGTGCCCGTCCGATGGTAGCCTTGCGCCACCGTGAAAGCGCATGCTCCAGGCCCAACTCGCTGGCGATGTACTCGGCCATCTTCGAGTGCAGCCATTGCCGCGCGTCCTCGCAATCGCCGGGGTCGGCCCCATAACCCTTGCCCGTGGCGTCCTTGACCGCCTGCAGCAACACAGCAGCGGCCAGACGGCGGTAGCCATCGCTGAGGTCGTCATCCGTTGGCATTTCTTGGCCCTACACACAGCCGGCCAGCAGAGGACGCAGCACCGCCGCCACCACGGCGCCAATCACGACGCCGCGCGCGACGGCCTCAAGAACCATGTCCCTCGTCGTCATGGCGTCCCCCTTCCGCTCTCTTACCCTGGCCGGCAAGTATGCACTCTGTGAACGCTCCCAGGGTCAGCACCACCAGGTCACCGTCGTGGCGGCTGCCGACTTGGTGCAGAACGACGATGGGCAACCGACTCGCCGGGCTGTTGCGCCGTGCCTGCGCCATCGCATCGAGCAGCCATGCAGGCAGGGCCTTGCGGGTCTTCACTTCGACGCTCAGCCAGGGATGGACGACGTCCTCAGTGTTCGTGCCCCGGTTGCCCACTCTCTGCCCGCCGAGGCGCTTGGCGATTGCGCGCTCGTTGGCCTTCCAGGTCCGGTCAGCCATCTTCTGCGCCCCTTCTGTCTGACTCCTGGAAACCCGTACACAGAAGAATCTACGGCCCGCACCGGTCGCTATGTGGCGTCCTGAAGATTCGCGCCCCCTGGCCCCCAGCGCCTACATCCAGCACCGCCGGCAACCAGTGGGGCCGCCGGTAGCGGTAGCGCCCCTTGACCAGCGGTAAACTGAGCATGGCGCCATCCGCAGCGTATGTCATCCACGATGTAGGCACCAGCTTCACTGCGCCGCTCTGCAGCAGGTCCGAGACCGCCCCGGCAAACGCATCATTGACGCCGCTCCACAACACCACGTTCTCATTGTCGCCCAGGGTCGCGCAGCCGTCGCCGGCCATCTCGGCGCCCAGGTAACGCTCAAGCTCGGCAAAGCTCACGTGGCGCCGCTCACGTACCAGGTCAAGGATTCGCTCTCTCATTGTAGCACCTCCCAGGCTTCCGCAGGCGTCATACGGTCTATCTCAGCGTCAGAGTATCCCACAGCGCGCAGCCGCTGCCGTAGGCGTTGCGTTATCATCACGGGCACGCTCACCCGCGCTGAGGGTTGCTCGCTTGCGGTTGCCTCTTCACCAATGGCAACCTCGGCAACCTTGGCAACCTGGCAACTTTCCTGCAATGCACTGCTATGCGGTTGCCAAGGTTGCTGAGTTGCCAAAGTTGCTTGGTTGCCAAAGTTGCCACACTTCCCTTCCTGCTCTGCGGCAACCTGCTCTGTCTGTGTGGCCCTAAAGGTGTAGCCGTCCCGGAATAGCAAGCCGTTGTTCGCGAGGTGTACCAGGTCTCTGAGTACCGTGCCCTTGTTGCGGCCCAGAATCTCAGCCAGTTCCGTACAGGTCGTCTCGCCCAGTTCCTTGACAGCGTCCCACACCTGGCGCCGCGCATCGCTCACACGCACCGTGTCAGCATCGCCCTCGCACTGCCAGCAGTGGGTGATAGCATCGTGCTTCAGAAGCAACTGCTTCTCTTCCACATCGCGGCCCGTCACGGCTAACACGGCGCCGGCCTTGCCTTGCGCCTTGTACAGCCCCAGGATAGCGTCGGCCATGGCGGCTTTTGCCGTGCTGCCAAGGATGTTCAGCACAGGGTCAGGGCCTACCTCCATGCCTGGCCCCGATGTATACGGACTGGCCGCCCCCAGCTTGTTGAAGTGGTCCACGACGACGACGGCGCAGCCGTGCGTATGGGCCGCTTCCTGGAGTGGGGTCAGGGCCGCGGTCATGTCGCGTGCATCGTTCTGGTCGCCGGCCAGCGCCCGGCTCAGAGTATCCACCACCACCAGGCGGTAATGCCGCGCGGCAATCATCGCGGCCAGCGCAGTAGCGCCGCTGTTCTTGCCGTTCAGAGGCAACAACTCGCCGGCCTGGCCCACGGTCACAAAGTCGGCTTGCACATCCTTGGCCGCCCACTGCTGGGCCTTCATGCGTGACTGCAGGCGCCGCGGGCTGTCCTCCAGGGCCAGGTAGAGGCAGGCGCCGCGCTGCACCTGTTGGCCCAGGAACACGCCCCCCGTGGCCACGGCCTGCATGAGCTGCAGGGCCAGCCACGACTTGCCGACTTTGGGCCTGCCGGCCAGCAGGGTCAGCCCCACAGGCAACAGCCCGGGCACCACCCAGGGCGGCTCTGGAAAGTCGGCGTCGAGCAATTCCGCCGCGCTCCAAGTCCGTGGAGGCGTGGCCTGTGGCGTGGCGGCCTTCGCCTGCCCGTTGCCGGGCGCTGTGGCCAGACGCTGGGCGGCCTGGCCGTGCAGCACATCCCATGTCTCTCTAGGGATTGCATCAAGGTAGTTGGGTTTGGCCAAGGCGTGCCCTCCGTTGTAGCTCGGCGCCGACGGCCCGCGCGCGTTCGGCAATCCACAGCAGGCGCTCATCCGTCTCGGCCCCCCAGGTCAGCAGGAAGGCCGCCCGGTCACGCTCACGAGCCAATACCGAATCGCTCAGGCCGGCGAGGTCGCTGTGTTCCCACTGCCGCGCCTGGCCCTCGCTCCGGTTCGGGTTGGGCACAAAGCTCGCTGTCAGCGCCTCAAAGAACGCGCCCAGGTCCACGGGCCGCGGCACTTCGGGAATATCGGCGCAGTAGGTGAACACCACATCGGGCCGCGGCGCCATGGGCCGGTAGTGGGTCCGTACATACTCCCTGGCCCACTTCATGGCGCCACCCCGAACAGTGAAAGCTGCTCCGCCTGCACCTCGCCGGGCCGCGTCACGGTCCACAGGTTCAGGGCCATGCCGACTTGGCGGCCATGGCCACGGTCGAAGGTGAACCCCTGGCGCCGTATCTGCGCTACACTGGCATGGTAGCGGTTGCCCGATTCGGTATCGTGCAGCTGCACCGACTTGGCGCCCAGGCGCTCAGCTTCCAGCAGGGAGCCAACGTCCAGCGCCCAGGCCGGCGGCCTGCGCAGCATGTGGGTACTGCCGCGCACCGTCTTGTGAAAGACGCCCCCGCGCACCTGGCCAACGACGCGGCCTTGTGCGTACACTGCGCCCGTGGTATCATGGGCGCGAGGAAGGTTACCCGCCGTCCTCA
>JAKPJZ010000256.1 GCA_029553955.1 Chloroflexota bacterium | reverse complement strand
GGGGGTGAGGTACACTGAGCATCGGATACCTCCTGGCTGGTGGGAAAAACCGACGTTTGGAGACATCTGTCTTACCACCAGATGCCAGGAGGTATCAATCTATGGGTTGAGTTTTCAAGCAGGACTTATTGCGTTATCCCAATGGCGGGAATACCCCAGAACCGTCGGAAGCTCTTGAACCACAAAGGCCACAAAGGGCTTTGGGTGCCTCCCTTGCCCCCTTTGTGTCCTTCGTGGTGATCGGCCCCCGTCGGTTGCCGACGATTCTGGGATACACCCGCCAATAGCATGCCTTCAGTAGAGCAGGAGCAGCAACGGCGTGACCAGCAGCGCGACCAGGATCGACAGCGAAATCGTGCTCGCGGCCAGTTCCACGCTCAAGCCCATCAACGATGAATAGATCAGCACGACCATGCCGATGGGCATGGTGGCCCCCAGGCCGACGACGGTCCGCTCCAGCCCCTGAAGCCCCAACGCCAGGATGAGCGCCTGGCCCAAGGCCCAGCCTCCACCCAAACGCAGGCCAACGCCCACCAGCATTGGCTTCCAGTTGGTAAAGCGCAACTCGATAGACGAGCCCAGGGTCATCATCGCCAGCGGCATGTTGGCCGCGGCCAGCGGGTCGAGCAACCTGATGAGCAGGTCGGGCAGGCGCACGCCCGCCAGGTTCACCGCGACCCCCAGGATGCTGGCCCACACGACGGGCAAGGCAAAGATCTTTTTCAGGCAAGTGCTCCAGGCCCAGTTCTTGCCGGCGCCATAGCGACTGGCCAGGTAGAAGGCATAGCTGTTGTTCATGAGCGAGTTGCCCACTTCATAGGCCACCAGCCGGCTCAGCCCTTCGGCGCCATAGATGACCTGCACGAAGGGCAAGAGAAAGAAGCTGATATTGGTCACCGAAGCGCTGAGCACCACCACGCCGGCCACTGGGCTCTCCAGCTTCATGCCGCGAGCCACCAGCATGGCCACCAGGCTCAACACGATGGGGATCACTGCGCCAACGAGCGCGAGGACCACCAGCATGCTCAGCTCGAGCTGCGCCCGCACGAGCGAGATAAAGATCACCGGCGGCAGCGTCACGTTGAGAATCAGCCGCGTCAGCACAGGCAAGTCCGTGGCCTGGATGATCTTCACCTGCCGCAACAGAAAGCCCAGGATAACTAGCCCGATGATGGGCGCCGATTGGCTCAGGATGATTTGCATGGGTTGTTCGCCCTCAGTAGAGCAGGAGCAGCAACGGTGTGATTAGCAGTGCGACCAGGATCGATAGCGAAATCGTGCTCGCGGCCAGTTCCACGCTCAAGCCCATCAGCGACGAATAGATCAGCACGAGCATGCCGATGGGCATGGCAGCCCCCAGGCCGACGACGGTCCGCTCCAGCCCCTGAAGCCCCAACGCCAGGATGAGCGCCTGGCCCAAGGCCCAGCCCCCACCCACGCGCAGGCCAACGCCCACCAGCATTGGCTTCCAATGCGGAAAGCGCAGCTCGACAAACGAGCCCAGGGTCAGCATCGCCAGTGGGATGTTGGCCGCGGCCAGCGGGTCGAGCAACCTGATGAGCAGGTCGGGCAGGCGCACGCCCGCCAGGTTCACCGTGACCCCCAGGATGCTGGCCCACACGAGGGGCAAGGCGACGATCTTTTTCAGGCAGGTGCTCCAGGCCCAGTCCTTGCCGGCGCCATAGCGGCTGGCCAGGTAAAAGGCATAGCTGTTGGCCATGAGCGAGTTGCCCACTTCATAGGCCACCAGCCGGCTCAGCCCTTCGGCGCCATAGATGACCTGGACGAAGGGTAAGAGGAAGAAGCCGATATTGGTCACCGAAGCGCTGAGCACCACCACGCCGGCCACTGGGCTCTCCAGCTTCATGCCGCGAGCCACCAGCATGGCCACCAGGCTCAACACCAGGGGGATCGCCGCCCCAACGAGCGCGAGGACCACCAGGGTCCTCAGTTCGAGCTGTGCCCGCACGAGCGACAAAAAGATCACCGGCGGCAGCGTCACATTGATAATCAGCCGCGTCAGCACATGCCCGTCTGCAGCATGGACAATCCCCACCCGCCGCAACAGAAAGCCCAGGACCACCAGCCCGATGATGGGCGCCGATTGGCTCAGGATGACTTGCATGGGTTGTTCGTCTCGACCGTCTGCCGTGTCTCGCTGGATTGCACGATGGCGAGGGGCGACTCGAAGGCTCGCCGCGCGCGAGGCTGCGCGCGGCGCCGGATCACCGAGATACTGTCCGCCTCAATTTCTGAAACACCGTATCATTATGGAATTGTAACACACGCTTGGATGGCTGTCAATTCCGTGGTATATTACGCAATATGCTACAATAGCCGTCGTCAGTCCGTCTCCCGTCGCCGGGCGAGCCGCACTGGAGAGCAAGTCGGCTGCTATGTGGCCTGCATGCCCGACGAAGAGGCGCGTGATGGCCGACAGCAAAGCCGGGGTACGCGCCCACTTGCTGGAGTGACTGCCATGGGCCCACTTGTGCTGACCCCAGAAGACCGCCGGGCGGCCGGCGAGATGCTGCAGCTCGTCAACGCCAGCCGCCGCGAGCAGGGCCTGCGCCCGCTGCTGCTGAACGAGCGGCTGTGCCAGGTGGCCAAGGGCCACGCCAATGACATGCGCCGCCGCGGCTACCAGGCGCACGAGTCGCCGGAGGGCGTCGGTGTGGATCAGCGTGTGTCGCGCGCCGGCGTCTCGTGGCATGCCGTCGGCGAGAACATTGCCGGCGGCCCCACGCGGCGCCAGGGCAACGTGACCAAGACCGGTTATCCCTCACTGGCCGCGGTGCATCGGGGCCTGCTGTCTTCGCCGGGCCACCGCGCCAATATCCTTGGAGACTATGATGAGATGGGGGTCGGGCTGGCCAGCAATCGCGACGGCACGCTGATCGTCGTGGAGGTGTTCATCAAGCGCTAAAAGGCCCGCCCCCCTTACGCATCACGCATCACGCCTCACGCACCCGCCTCACCGCCGCCACCAACCGCTGCACTTCCTCGGCGGTGTTATAGTGCGCCAGGCCCACGCGCACCATGCCGCCGTGCGCCTCCAGGCCCAGCTCTTCCATGAGGGTCAGCGCATAGTAGTTGCCGTCCCACACAAAGATGCCCTCATCGCCGAGCCGGCGGGCGATTTCAGCGGGGTGCTGGCCCTGCAGCGTGAACGACACCGTCGGCGCGCGCCACGCCGCCCGCGCCGGGTCAATGATGCCCCAGACCTTGAGCCCTGGGATCGCCTGCAGCCCCGCGATCATGGGCCACACCAACGCGCGCTCGTAGGCGCGGATGGCGGCCATGGCGGCCTTGAGCTCGAGCCGCCGGCCCATGAGGTGAGGGTACTCGTGCTTGAACGCCTCGCCCGCGCGCCGGCCGAGGGAGGCGAGGTACTCTACGGCGGCCAGGGTGCCGGCGATGGCCTCGTGGTTCTGGGTGCCGGTCTCGAAGCGGTGCGGCACGGTGTCGGAGGCGGGGCGCACCTTGTCGGGCCGCAATTGCTCGAGGATCTCCTTGCGCCCCCAGAGCACGCCCTCGTGCGGCCCAAAGAACTTGTAGGCCGAGCAGACGAGGAAATCGCAGCCGATGGCCTGGACGTCGATGGGCCCGTGCGGGGCATAGTGCACGGCGTCGACATAGCTCCAGGCACCGGCCTCGTGCGCCCAGCGCGTCACCTGCGCCACGTCGTTGATGGTGCCCACGCCGTTGGAGGCATAGCCCACCGCCACGACCCTGGTGCGCGGGTTGATGGCGCCGCGCATCTCATCCATGTCGATGGTGCAATCCTCGGGGTGGAAGCGCACCTGGCGCACCAGCACCCCCTGCTCGGCCAGGCGCAGCCAGGGCGCCACGTTGGCGTTGTGGTCCAGGAGCGTGGTCACCACCTCGTCGCCGGGCTGCAGCAGCGTGCCGATGGTGCGGCTGATGTGGAAGGTGAGCGTCGTCATGTTGGCGCCGAAGACGATCTCGTCGGTTGAAGGGGCGTTGAACAGGTCGGCCATGGCCGCGCGCGCCGCAGCGACCGTCTCGTCGGTGCGCCGGCTGGTGAGGAAAGCGCCGTGGCTGTTGGCGTTGGCGTGCACCAAGTAGCGCGCCATGGCGTCGATCACCGACTGGTGCACCTGCGTGCCGCCGGGGCCGTCGAGGTACACGTAGGGGCGCCCTTGCGCATCGGTCTGGGCCAGCGCGGGGAACTCGGGCCGGACGAAGGAGAGGTCCATGCGACACCTCCGGGGAGGGAAACGTAAAACGTAATGCGTAATGTCGCTGGCGCCGGCGCACGCCGTGAGGTCAGGAGTTGCGCATTACGTATTACGCATTACGTTTCACGTTTTACTCTCTACGCGTCCTTGGTCCGCAACTGTGGGAACAGCACGACCTCGCGGATAGAGGTCTGGCCGGTGAAGAGCATGGTCATACGGTCGATGCCAAAGCCGACGCCGCCGGTGGGCGGCATGCCGTATTCGAGGGCGAGCAGGAAGGGCTCGTCCATGGGGTGGGCCTCTTCGTCGCCGGCGGCGAGGGCGCGCCGCGCGGCGGCAAAGCGCTCGCGCTGATCGAGGGGATCGTTGAGTTCCGAGAAGGCGTTGCCCAGCTCGAGCCCGCCGATAAAGAACTCGAAGCGTTCTGTGAGGTGCGGGGCGCCGGCCTTGCGCTTGGCCAGCGGCGAGAGCTCCACGGGATAGTCGATGATGAACGTCGGCGCGATCAGCGTGGGCTCGACAAAGGTGCTAAAGAGCTCGTCGACGAGCTTGCCCCAGGTGGGCTGCGGCGCCACCGTGAGCCCGCGCTCGGCCACGGCAGCCTGCAGGCCGGCCTGGTCGCGCGCGGCTTCGATGTCCACGCCGGTCGCTTCGAGGATGGCGTCGCGCATGGTCACGCGGCGCCAGGGGGGCGTGAGGTCGATGCGGTGGCCGCCGCGCTCGACGGTGGCCTCGCCCAACACGGCGATGGCCGCCTGGCTCCACACTTGCTCCACCAGTTCCATCATGTCGTAATAGTCGGCGTAGGCCTGGTAGGCTTCGAGCTGGGTGAACTCGGGGTTGTGCTTGTACGAGACGCCCTCGTTGCGGAAATCGCGGCCGATCTCGTACACGCGGTCGAGCCCGCCCACGATCAGGCGCTTGAGGTACAGCTCGTCGGCGATGCGCAGGTAGAGCGTCTGCTCCAGCTCGTTGTGGTAGGTGGTGAACGGCCGCGCCGCGGCGCCGCCGTAGATGGGCTGCAGGATGGGCGTCTCGACTTCGAGGAAGCCGCGCTCATCCAAGAGCCGCCGCACCGCCGTCACCAGCCGCGTGCGCACCTCAAAGATGCGCCGCGCTTCGGGGTTCACCAGCAGGTCGAGGTAGCGCTGGCGATAGCGCTGCTCCACGTCGCGCAGGCCATACCACTGGCTGGGGATGGGCCGCAGCGCCTTGGCCAGCAGCGTATACTCGCGCACGCGCAGGGTGGGCTCGCCGCTGCGCGTGCGGAACATCTCGCCCCTCGCGCCCACGAAATCGCCCAGGTCCAGGTCGCGGTTGAAGCGCTCGTAGGCCTCCTCGCCGACCTCGTCGATGCGCAGGTAGATCTGCAGCCGGCCTGTGCCGTCGGCGATGTGGGCAAAGGTCGACTTGCCCATCTGGCGCACTGAGATCAGCCGGCCGCCGATCGTGGCCTCGACCGCCTCGCCGCGCACCTCGGCCGCCTCAAACGCGGCCAGCGCGCCTGCGCAGGTGTGGCTGGGCTTGAAACGAGCGGGGTAGGGGTCGATGCCGCTGGCGCGCAGCCGCTCGAGCTTGGCCAGGCGCACATCGCGTTGCTCGCTGCTCTCGACAGTCTCATCGGCCATGGCCACCTCACCCGATCGCCTTGATAGTGAAGCGGAGATTCCCGCTGGGGGCGCGCACCGACACCGCATCGCCAACGCGGTGGCCCATGAGGGCCTGGCCCATCGGCGATTCGTTGGAGATGCGCCCCTCGACCGGGTCCGCCTCGGCCGAGCCCACGATGTGGTAGACGACCGCTTCGCCCTCGTTGTCGACAACGGTGACGCGCGAGCCCACTTGCACCTTGTCCGTCGAGAGGGGCCTGGTGAGCACCACGGCATCGCGCAGCGTGGCCTCGACATCGCAGATGCGGCCCTCGACAAAGCCCTGCTCGTTCTTGGCCTCATCATAGGCCGAGTTCTCCGAGATGTCGCCGCCTTCCTTGGCCTGGCGGATGCGCTCGGCGACCTGTGGCCTTCGCACCTTGATCAGGTACTCGAGCTCCTCTTCCAACTTTTTCCTGCCGTCAGCGGTCAGATAGTTCACCTTCTCGGCCATGGTCCTTCCTCACTACCAGCCTATTGGGAAGCAACGGAGGCGGCGTGGTGGCCGCCGGTACTGCGGGCATAGGCGCCCGCTGTGCGCGCTTGCAGGCCATGTGACGTGGCGTGCCGGAGCAACAAAAAAGTGCGCCCATAGGCGCAACATGCACTGCAACTCCCTGCAGCCCCGATTATAGCCCACAACAGCCGATTTGTAAAGGGCAGATGCGGTGCGGGCCAGGGTTCTTCAGGTCGCTGCCGGGTCCTGTCGAGCAGCGCATTGCACGCGACGTCTTTGCCGTGCCCGCGAGCAGCAACCGCTGCGTGGAGTACAAAACCGGTCACGGCGCAGGCCGTCTCGCTGCTGGTCTTGCCCGATCTGATGACCGTGCGCAGGCAATGGCGCATGGCGGCCGGCTTTGCCCCCGGCCAGGTTGTGTGTGCACACACAACCTGGCCGGGGCGGTTCGCGAACCGCCCCTACTGGCCCATGCCGCCTGGTCCAGGGAACCGCTCTCGCTGCATGTCAACGCGCGGGGCGACAGTCTCCAGCATATCCGTTTTGCTTGCAATATGCTGATAATTGCAGTATACTGATGGCACAATTCGGTTTGCAGGAGCCATGGCCGATGGGCTTTTTGACAGTAAGAGAGGTCGCGGAGAAATGGGCGTTGGGCACGCGCATTGTGACCCTGTACTGCGAGGAGAAGAGGATCGCCGGAGCGATCAAGCGAGGCAACCTATGGCTGATACCCGAGCACGCCGAGCGGCCCGTCGATAGACGGCGCCGCGAGCGGGCATTGCCGCAGCGGTCCTTGGCCGCCGATCTATGCGGCATCTTTGCGGCCACCACCCTGCCCATGCCGGGCGATAACCCCGATGCGATTCTGGATAGCGTGCGCGAGGAGCGTCTGCGGCTCCAGTACGAAGGCGAGCTGGCCTATCTGCGGGGTGACTTTGCGCGGACGTTGCGCTGCTATCACAAGACCGAGGGGGACGGCGCGGCAAGGCTGCGCGCCTGCCCAGCGGCGATCGCGGCAGCCATCAGCCTGGGCGATTACCGCACCTATGCCGAGATCGACGCTTATCTGAAAGACTGCGTACAAGCCAACCAGGGCAGCGCTGCAGCCGCTGTCGCCGAACTGGCGCTGGCCACCGCCGTGGTGAGCGTGATTGCGCCAAACATGGCCCCCGAATGGCTCAAGGCGGGGGATCTGCGCGCCCTGCCGCCCCCGGCGAGGCCGAACGCCCTCTACCTGCGGGCAAAATACCTCAATTGCACGGGCCGCTTCGAGGCCATGCTGGCTGTGGCGCAGACCGCGCTGTCGCTCTGTGCATCGCAGCAGGGGATCACGCCCTATGATATCTACCTGCGGGTGATGTGCGCCATCGCCTGCCGCTATCTCGAGCGCGATGAGGAAGCGCGGCGCCATTTGCTGGAGGCCATGCGCATCGCCCTGCCCCACGGCTTTGTCACACCGTTCGCCGAGATCGTCACTGCGCTTGGGGGGCTGATGGAACAGTGCCTGCAGCAGGAGTTTCCCACTTCCTACAATGCCGTCATCGGGCAATGGAAGCGCACCTGGAAGCACTGGATCACATTCCATAACCAGTTCACAAAGGACAACATCACGCTCATGCTCTCGCTGCGGGAATACCACATCGCCGAGATGGTGGCGCGACACGTCCCTTACGCCAAAATCGCAGAGCAGCAGTGCATCTCGGTGGGCAGGCTCAAGAACATCATGCTGGAGGTCTACGGCAAGCTGTTCGTCTCCGGCCGCGACGAGCTGGCAGAGTACATTCTTTGAGCCAAAAGACGTGACTTTTTTCTGCCAAAGAGTCACTACCGAACGCGCCGATTTGCCCCTATAATGGCGATACACAGCCATGATAGGGGTCTTTTTTCCCCTCACTCGAAGAACGGAGCGGCTGGATGCGCCAGGAAGAAAAGCAGCCGTACAAGGTATGCCGAGTAGGGGGCCACAGCTTTTACATTTACCTCGAATACGACGAACAGCTCGACGAGAGCTACCCCGTCTACCCTGACTTTGAGCAACACCCGGACTATACCGCTGAAGGCCGGCCCTTTGCCACGGCAGAGCAGGAGAGCTGTTCCTGCCGCAAGCCCAAAGCTGCGGGGGAAGCCCTGCCCGGGGATTGCGGCGGCTGCGGCTGGTTCTACCGCGAGCAAACCCCTTACGATCCCATCGGCATCTGTCTGTGTGATGCCAGGCGACGCAAACCCCGTTCGCAAAGGGAGGAAACAGCATGAAAGCAAAGCCGTCTTTGGGCCTGCTGCTGTGCACGGCGCTGCTGTTGTCGCTGCTGCCAGCGACAACAGCGCGGGCGACACGAGGCAGCGATCTTGCAGTCAGCGGAGATGCCGGGTATACGTACAGCACAGACGGTGTACTCACCTTCATGCAAGATGGTACGTACCTGGTATCCATGACGACAGCGGGCGCAACCACCACGACCGATAGAATCGTGGTGGCCAACGGCGTCACGGCCAACATCACGCTCAACGGCGTGGCTATCCAGTTGCCTGCCGGCTGTGCCTTCAACATCGCCGGCGCCGCTGTCAACCTGACGCTGACCGGCAACAACACCCTGCAAAGCGGCGCTCACAGCGCCGGCTTGTCTTGCCCGATCGGCGCAGCGCTGACTATCTCCGGCAGCGGATCGCTCACCGCCAGCGGCGGAGAATACGGTGCGGGCATCGGCGGTGGCCTTGCGGGCGGCTGCGGCGCCGTCACCATCAGCAGCGGCACGGTCACGGCCAGCGGCGGCCGCGGCGACTGGGGCGGCGCCGCGGGCATCGGCAGCGGCGCCAATTGTACGGAAGAAAACGGCGGCGGCATCGTCACCATCAGCGGCGGTACCGTCACGGCCCACGGCGCCGCCAGCGGCGGCGCGGGCATTGGCGGAGGCGGCTTTGACGGTTGTGCCGGTTACGGCGGCACCGTCTTCATCAGCGGCGGCTTGGTCACCGCCACCGGCTACGGCGGCGGCGCCGGCATCGGCGCAGGCAGCGGGGGCGGCTGGGGAGATCACGTAAGCGGCGGCGCCGTGACCATCAGCGGCGGCACGGTCATCGCCAGTGGTAATGGCGACCGCGGTGCAGGCATCGGCAGCGGCTGGGGCAGCGATGGTGCATCCATCACCATCAGGGGCGGCAGTGTCAACGCGAGCAGCCTCGACGAGGCGCCGGTGAACCAGAACGGCGTGAACGTGTATCGCACCACTGTCACCCTCGAAAGCCTGGGTGCGGCGATCGGCGATGCGGCGGTTTGCACGCTGGCTACGAATGCAGGCTATGCCTATGGCACAAAGGATCTCAAGACCGATGCCGATGGCAAGCTGTACCTCTACCTGCCGGCCGATACGCTGACGGGCGCCGCCCAGACCACCGACGGAGCGGCGCCCCCGGCCTACACCACCTACCGGGGCAGCATCCGCACAGCAGATGACGGGAAGGCAACCGGAGTCTTGAGCGCCGGCGCGGCGCCCACGCAGAGCGTGCTCACCGGCGGCAGCATCAGTTTCACGGCCTTAGAACTGGGGCTGGGGCCGCTGACCATTACAGCGATAGGAACGGATATTGACTCGGGTATCGCCACGGCGGCCCGGAGCGGCGGCCGGGTGACGGTGACGGGCGTGGCGGCAGGCAGCACCTCGCTCACCGTAACCTATAACAACGGCTCCGCCGAGATCGTGCCCATTGCCGTGCAAACGCCGCAGGGTGCCGGCGATTTTGTGGTAGCAACAGACAATTCCGCAGGATATTCCTACAATCCGGGCGGCGGCACGCTCCTCTTCAGCCAGCCCGGCAGCTACGCGGTGTCCATGAAGAGCGGCATCACCAAGACCACCAGCGGCAGGATCCAGGTCAACGGCGGCACCTCCGCTGAGCCCATCCGCATTACGCTCAGCGATGTGGGGATTCAGAGCGCTTCTTGTGCCTTTGAGCTTCAGGGCAGCTCCTATGTCCACCTGTTGTTGGCCGGGGGCACCACCAGCACACTGACCAGCGGTAAGGAATATGCGGGAATACAATGCGGGGGCGGGGCCACGCTTGTCATCGACGGCCCGGGAGAGCTCAGGGCTAACGGCGGCGCCGCAGGCGCAGGCATCGGCAACGGCATCGTCGGCGACGGGGGCACGATCTGCATAAACAGCGGCATAGTCATAGCCAGGGGCGGCAACGCAGCTGCCCTTTACAACGGCGGCGCCGGCATCGGCGGCGGCTATTACGGGCATGGAGGTATCATCAATATCTCCGGCGGCACGGTCGATGCCGCCGGCGGAAGTTTCGCCGCAGGTATCGGTGGCGGCCAGAGCGGGGTAGGCGGCAAGATCACCATCAGCGGCGGCATAGTCACAGCCGGCGGCGGCGCCGGCGGCGGCGCAGGCATCGGCTGCGGCGCAGCAAGCGACGGTTACTTGGCAGAAACCACGACAATTGCCATCAGCGGCGGCACCATCACCGCCAAAGGGAATGACGGCGCAGCCGGCATCGGCGACGGCAGTACATCAGTGACACCCTTCGAAATTCATGTCTATATCTCGGGCGGCAGCGTCAATGCCCAGGGCAGTGCAGGTGCACAGGATATCGGCAAAGGCATAAACAGCCTTGCCGATATCGTGCTCCAATCCGCCAAGGTAGGCGGCGTGAACGTCTACCGCACCACGGTTCAACTGGCGGGGTTGACAGAGGCCAGGGACATGCTCGATCTGATCACCAGCGCGGGCTATGCCTACGGCATCAATGGTATGAAGAGCGACGCAGAAGGCAAGCTATACCTCTATCTGCCGCTGGGCACAGCCACCACGGCGGCGAGGGCGGGGGGCAGCGTCTACACCGGCAGCGTGGCCACAACGGACGATCCGCTCACCTCCATGGGTACGCTGACGTTGCAGGGCGAACAGCAGGGCGCATTCCGGGTGGAGACAACCCGTGACTACAGCTACGGCGTCGACGGCGTGCTGCGCATCTTCCAGCCCGGCGACTATACCGTGTCCATGTCTGAGGGCGTGGCACAGACCTCTAGAGACAGGATCGTGATCGATGCGCCCTCGAGCACGGAGGCCAACCCCGTCCGGCTCACGGTCAATAACGTGAAAATCATCCATGAGGGAAATACCGCGCCCTGCGCGCTGGAGGTCAAGCCCAGTTCGGCAGTCAGCCTGACCCTGGTGGGGCAGGACAACACTCTGAAAAGTGGCAGAGATTACGCCGGGCTGGGCTGCCCCGCAGGCGCGACGCTGGCCATCGGCGGCGCTGGCTCGCTCACAGCGACAGGCGGCAGCTATGGTGCAGGCATCGGCGGCGGCCGCAACCGACCTTGCGGCCAGATCACCATCGCCTCGGGCACTGTCTGTGCATACAACAACTATGGCGCCGCGGGTATCGGCGGCGGTTTCGGGGATGGCGTCGTCTGCGACGGCGGCCACATCACCATTACCGGGGGCAAGGTTACGGCCAGCGGCGGCAGCGGCATGGGCGCTGGCCTGGGCGGCGGAGGCAATGGCGGCAGCGGCGGCACCATCACCATCAGCGGCGGCAGTGTCGCGGCAACAGGCGGCAGCATGAGCGGCGCTGCGGGCATCGGCGGCGGCGAGCAGGGCAGCGGCGGCAACATCACCATCACCGGCGGCACCATCAGCGCCACAGGCGGCGGCAACGGCGGCATCGCCGGCGCGGGCATCGGCGGCGGCAACACAGGTGCAGGCGGCACGGTCGTGATCACTGGCGGCAGCATCAACGCCGCGCCTGGGGGCAGCGGTGCGGAGGCCATCGGGCACGGAACGGGAGCGACCGACAGCGGCTCGCTGAAGAACAACCGCGGTGCGGATGTTTTCCTAACCACCATCACACTGCAAGGGGTGAACACTGTCACGGCGGTGACTGTATTCTTGGCCAGCCGCGCTTACGGCATACACGATGTATTCACCGATGCCCGGGGCAGGCTGTACTTCTACCTGCCGCAGAGCACACTGACCACCGCTGCAGAGACCACCAGCGGCACGATGCCCGCCGTCACCAGGAGATATGGGGGCGCGATCACGACCACGGCCGGCCATACGGCAAGCGGCACACTGTATCTTGCCGGCGATACCTCCCAGCTTGCCGTTCCCTCGTCCCTCTCGTGGGATACCACCATTCCCGGAAAAGCAACCTGGGTCGCGGTTGCAGACGCCTCGGGCTACAGCGTGCAGCTTTACAAGGATGGCACGGCCCTGGGCAGCGCGGTACATGTGCCAACAGGCACAGCTTGCGATTTTACCACCGCCATCGAAGCGGCGGGCAGCGGCAGCTATACCTTCAAGGTCACGGCACTGGCAGATGGAACGATCTATACCGACAGCGAGCAGTCGCCGGCGAGCGAGGAATACGGCTATACTGCCCCATCAGCACCCTCGGCCCCGCAGGGCCTCTCGGCCACGCCCGGCGACGGCCAGGTCACCCTGAGCTGGTCGGCCCCCACGAGCGACGGCGGCGCGACAATCAGCGGCTACGAGGTTTCCAAGGACGGCGGCGCGAACTGGACGGACGCGGACAGCAGTACGGGCCACACCTTCGGCGGCCTGACCAACGGCACAAGCTATACGTTCATGGTGCGGGCGGCCAACCGCATCGGCGCCGGCGCGGCAGCGACCGCGGTCGCCACCCCACAGGCATCGCCGACCACCTACACGATCACCGCAGCGGCGGAGAGCGGTGGCAGCATCAGCCCGAGCGGGGCCGTGCCCGTCGCCCAGGGCAGCAGCATAACCTTTACCATCACGGCAGATGCGAGTTACAGCGTTCTGTCGGTCTACGTGGACGGCAGCGATCAAGGCGCGCTATCTTCCTACACCTTCAACAACGTGGCCGGCAACCACACCATCAGCGCGACCTTTCAGCACACAGGTGGAGGCGACGACCCTGACTATATCCCCCGTAACCTGACCGACAGCGCCACGGGGATTATCGTATCGGGCAGCAGCATCCATAAGGACGCAGTCTTGACCGTGACGGACGTGGTTCTCCACGCGCCAGGCGTCGATCCCGCCTGTGATGCCATCCGGCAGCGTATGAACGATGACGCTTACGGGCTGCTGCTCTTGAAAGATATTTCCCTCTCCCCAGGCTTTAGCGGCACGCTGACCATCACGATACCGCTGGGCGCGCAGTACAATGGCCAGACCGTGACCATCCTCCACTGCGCCAAGGGCACGCTCAAGACCTACGGCGCCACCGTACGGGACGGCAAGGCCACCTTCAGCGTGACCAGCCTTTCGCCCTTGGCGGTATTCGCGCCGCTTTCTGTGGCGCCGCCGCCCTGCACGCGCGCCGACGTGGTGGCGGTGCTCTACGGCGCGCCGGAGGGCACGCCGGTCAGGGCCTGGGTCGGCGGCACCGAGCAGCCCACCCTCTACACCGCCCACGATGCCTTTGGCCGGCAGGCCGTGCTCTGGACCTTCTACCCACCCCAAGACATCGGCTGGACGGTGCGCGTCGAGCCGCAGCTTCCGGCGGGGCTGGCCGGCCCACGTTGGCAGTACCGGCTGGTGTGGATCGAACCGCCGGCGGCGGGCTCTGTAGCCGGGCACTCTGCGGCTGGGGTGGTGACCATCAGCCGCTGCAGCGGCGCCGTACTGCGCTTCCAGCTCGTCGACACCGACGCGCCGTAGGGCACGGCCCGCCGCCCGTGGCCCATGGGGTTGGCGACGGGCCGGCAGGAGTCTCCGGCGGGTTGGCTCGTGGCCTTGGGAGATGCCCCTACATCAGTTTGACTCGCAGGAGAAGATATGTCATAATGGGGCTGCCGCGAGGGCATCTGCCCTTGCAGGCCTGATCTAGCCATCCTAATAATGGGAGGTGATGTGCATGAGCAGTAGTAGTACCAGACGTGCCCTAGCATCACCTCGAGGTGAATGCTAGGGCACAGCCGAGCCAGAAGCCCCTCCTCTGCGAGGGGCTTCTGCATGTGCGGCTGTGAATGCTGCCCTCGGCGCCGGCACGCACTGGGAGTGGCTGCTCTTGGGCGAGGGCTGGTCGTGGCCAGCGCGGCGCTGGGCGCGCTGATCGCGCTCGGCCTGGCCGCGCTCGTGCCGGTCTGGGCCATCTCGGCGCCCCTCGTCTTCCTGCGCCACAGCACGCCAGCGCACCCCCAGTACCAGTTGACGGCCGCTTCGCGCAGCCCATACCCGCCGGGCCAGCGCACGCCGGTGCTCGGCCGCCTCGGCGACCCCCTCGCGCCCATCCGCCTCGGGCCTTTCGCTTGGCCTGATTCATAGGGTCATGCAAATCGTCTGGCGTTGCTCTCCGCCCGCGGGCGGAGAGCAACGCCAGACGATTTGCATGACCCCTCTAGTGCAAGCGCTTTGCGGCGGCGGCGATGCGGCGCGCCAGGCTGTCGACGGTGCGCAGGCCCAGCTCGTCCTGCTCGGCCAGGCCGCAGATGGTGGCGCCGAAATGGCTGAACGGCTGGCCGTCGGAGACGACAAACATGTCGTGCTCGAGGAAAAAAGTCTGGATATCGGCGAGCACGCGCTCCTGGCCGCCATTGCGGAAGGCGCCGCAGGCGATGGCCGCGCCCACCTTGCCGGCGAGCTCGAACGGCCCGCCCAGGCGAAAGAGGATGGTGCGGTCCATGAGCGCCTTGAGCTGCGCGCTGATGAGGCCCATGTAGACCGGCGAGCCGACGATCAGGCCGTCGCAGCGCCGCAGGGCCTCGTAGATGGGCGACATGTCGTCGTCGATGACACAAGCGTGGGTCGCCCGGCAGGCGTAGCAGCCGGTGCAGTAGCCGACGTTCCTGTCGGCCAGGGTGATGAACTCGGTCTCCAGCCCCTCGCCGGCGACGACCTCCAGCGCGCGCTGCACGGCATAGGCGGTGTTGCCGTTCAGACGCGGGCTGCCCGCAATGCCGAGCACCAGCATGTGGCTCGCTCCTCCCTGCCGCAGGCCCAGCCGTCACAGGGGCAGGGTTGCAGCGCCCCCATTATACAGGAGAAGCAGCGTGCTGGGCAAGGGGACGCGAGCTCTGGAAACATGACAAAGTGGTAGAGGGTTTGCGGGGGGGTTGGCCGGTGGGCGACCGCGGTCGCCCACCGGCCAACCCCCCCGTAAACCCTCCCCAGTTCATTCTGTCAGCGCGGCGATGATGGTGCGGCAGAACGCCGGCAGGTCGGCCGGGGTGCGCGAGGTGATGAGGTTGCCGTCGCGCACCACCTCGCGGTCGACCCATTGGGCGCCGGCGTTGGCCATGTCGTCTTTGATGGCGGCCACCGACGTCGCAGTGCGGCCGCGCAGCACGCCCGCCGAAACGAGCACCCAGCCCGCATGGCAGATGGCAGCGACGGCCTTGCCCCCTTCCACCGCCTCGCGCACCAGCGTCAGCACCGCCGGGTAGCGGCGCAGCCGGTCGGGCGCAAAGCCGCCGGGGATGATCACGGCGTCGATAGCGGCGCCGCGCACCTCGTCGGCCGTGGCGTCGGCGCGTGCCGGGTAGCCGTGCTTCGACTGGTAGACCTCAGCCGAGCCGGTGCCCACAATCGTCACCGTGGCGCCCGCCTCGCGCAGGCGGTAGTAGGGGTACCACAGCTCCAGGTCTTCGTAGTTGTCCTCGGCGAGGACGACGACCTTCTTGCCGTCAAGCTCCATGATCTAGCCTCCTTGCGACAATGGCTACCGGGCAACAGCGCCCCAGCAGATCCTGGTTGCCCAGGGTGCGGCCGGGTGGTTTGCGCCGCGCCCGCCCGGCCTCAGCCTGGGAGGGCTTTTGATGGCGGGGTTGGCTGGCGTCGTGGCCGCCCGCGGGCGGCCACGACGCCAGCCAACCCCGCCATCAAAAGCCCCATGAAGGTCCCATTCCGGTCTCATGCGAAGCCTAGCGCCCGGATGCCTTGGTCTGACGGGTAGGCCCGTTCTAGGGCGTATTTGCAAACCCGTAGTCTAGCCCCCCTTGGCCGCCGCAGGCGGCTTCGTGGGCGTTGTTGGCGGCGAATCCGGTGCCGCGGAGACGCGAAACGGGCACAAGGCCCTAGGCTACGCAGGTTTGCAAACACGCCCTAGCGCAACAGCGCCTTCCAGTCGAAGCCATCGGCCAGCAGCGCCTCTCCATAGCCGCTCACATCGACGTGCCGGGTGACCGCCTGGGTGACCAGGCTCACCTTCTCCTTGTGCCCCAGCAGGATGGCCCCGTGCAGCCGGTTGTCCTTGAGCAGCAGCTTGAAGTAGCGCCCCGGCCCGTCGCTCTGCCGCAGCGCCACAAGCCCGTCGCCGACGATCTGGCCGACCGAGGTCAGGTCGATGCCGACAATCTTGAGCGTGTTCGAGGGCACTGTGCCTGCATACTCGGCGCTGCAGGGCTCGAGCATATTCCGCACCGCGGCCTGCGCCTGCTCGATGGCCGCGGGGATGATGCCGTAGACGGTGCCGTTGAACTCGGCCACATCGCCCGCGGCGTAGACGTCGCTGGCGCTCGTCTCGAGGCGCCCGTTGACGACGATGCCGCGGTTGGCCGCCAGCCCCGAGGCCTGCGCCAGCTCGAGGCTCGCGCGCACGCCCGCGGCGACGAGCACCAGGTCGGCCGGCACGCGCAGGCCGCTCTTGAGCACCACGGCCCCGCGCTCGATGTGATCGGTGTCGGCGTCGGCCGCGACGGCGATGCCCAGCCGCTCGACCTCCCGGCCCAGGATGGCGCCACCCTGCTCGTCGAGCTGGCGCTGCAGCAGGTACGGGCCGCGCTCGAGCACGGTGACCCCCAGGCCCAGAGCGCGCAGGCCGCGCGCCGCTTCGAGGCCCAGCAGCCCGCCGCCGATGACGGCCGCATGTGTGCAGCCGCGCGCATAGGCGCGGATGCGCTCCGCATCGTCGATGGTGCGCAGGGTAAAGACGCCGGGCAGGTCGGCGCCCGGGATAAGCGGCAGGAACGAGCGCGCCCCGGCGGCGACGAGCAGGCGGTCGTAGGTAATCGCCGTGCCCTCGCTAAGGATGATGCGGTGCGCCGCGGCGTCGACCCGGGCCACGCGCGCCTCGGTGTGCACGGCGATGTGGCGCTCATCGTACCACGCCTGCGGGTAAAAGTACAGTTGATCCTGGGTCACCTCGCCGGCCAGGAAATCCGGCAGCTTGGGGCGGGCATAGTAGAGATGGGGCTCGGCCCCGTAGACCTCGACCTGCACGCCGGCGCGGCCCGCCGCGGCAATGCTGCGCGCCGCGTTCGCGCCCGCGGCCCCCAGTCCGATGATGACGATCTTCATGATAGCGATACTCCTCTCAGGTAGCACAAGCCGCGTGCCCAGCCGTATGCCCGGAGTCCCGAACCCGGAGTCTCGAACTTGTTCGAGACGTGTCGCACGCCAAGGTTCCGCCCCAACAAGTTGGGGACTCCCGGCGCGTGTCCACGCCCGGAGTCCCGAACCCGGAGTGCCGAACCCGGAGTCCCGAACTTGTTCGGGACGTGTCGCACGCCAAGGCTCCGCCCCAGCAAGTTGGGGACTCCCAGCGCGTGTCCACGCCCGGAGTCCCGAACCCGGAGTCCCGAACTTGTTCGGGACGTGTCGCACGCCAAGGCTCCGCCCCAACAAGTTGGGGACTCCGGGCCGGTTCCGCTACGCCAGGTGCTGCGTGACGATGCGCCGGCCGAGCTCGCGGCAGGCCGCCAGGTTCTCTGCCGTGGGCACGAGGATAGCCTTGACGGCCGGCTCGGGCAGCTTGAGCTTCAGGCCCTTGAGGCGCTCTTCGAGCATGGGGATAGCCTCACCGCTCCAGCCGTAGGAGCCAAAGACGCCGCCCACCTTGCCCTTGAGGCGCAGGGTGGTCAGGCTGCTCAGCAGGTCCCAGATGGGCTTGATGGCGTCGCCGACGATGGTGCTCGAGCCGGCGATCAGCGCATCGGCAGCCTCGATTTCGTCGAGCAGGCCGGCCGCGGCCTCGTGCTCCGCGTCGACCAGGCGCACCTGCGCGCCCGCCTCCTGCGCCCCCGCCGCGACGGCCTCGGCCATGCGTCGCGTGTTGCCGTACGCTGAGACATAGGCCACCACCACGCGCCGGCTCGGCCCGCGCACTGGCGTCGTGCTCCAGGCGCGGTAGAGGTCGACATAGCGCTGCGGGTCCGTGCGCAGGATAGGCCCGTGTGAGGGCGCGATCAGGCGCAGTGGCCAGCCGTCGATCTTGGCCAGCGCCTCGAGCATCTTGTCTTTGAAGGGGCGCATGATGACGTCAAAGTAGTAGCGCCACTCCTCGGCAAAGTCGCCGACCAGGTCGTCGAAAAGCTGCTCCGTCGCATAGTGCGCGCCCAGCACGTCGCAGGGGAAGAGGATGGCCTCTTCTTCGAGGTAGGTGAACATCGTATCCGGCCAGTGCAGGAACGGCGCCGAGACGAAGCGCAGCGTCTTGCCGCCCAGCTCCAACCGGTCGCCGTCGCCCACCTTGCGCATGGGCACGTCGCGGTTCAGAATGTGGCGCAGGAAATGCTCGCCGCTGCGCGAGACGATGAGCTGCGCCCGCGGCGCCTCGTCGAGCAGGCGCGCCAGGGCGCCCGAGTGATCGGGCTCGGCATGGTTGATGATGATATAGTCGATCGCCTGCGGGTCCACCACGGCGCGGATGCGGGCCAGGAAAGCGTCCTCAAAGCCGTGCTTGACGGTGTCGATGAGGGCCGTCTTCTCACCGCGCACCAGGTAGGCGTTGTAGCTCGTGCCGTGGGCCGTGCGCATGATCACATCGAAGACCCTCAGGTCCGGGTTCAGCACGCCGGCCCAGTACACGCCGTCGGCAAGAGAGACAGGCTGCATGGTGCACCTCCAGGGAACGTACTGCGTGATGCGTGATACGTGAGGCGTGATGCGTGAGGGGTAAGGGGTGGATGCCTGACGCATCACGCATCACGCAGTATGTATTACGCAGTACGTAGTACGCAGTAGCTACGCCTTCTCCTCAAACATGTCCTTCGCCGCGCCACACTCGGGGCAGACCCAGTCGTCGGGCAGGTCCTCAAAGGCCGTGCCCGGGGCGATGCCGCCTTCGGGGTCGCCCACCTCCGGATCATAGATGTACCCACACACCAGGCATTCGTACTTGGACATTCCCTTCCTCCTCTCGTGCGATTCGGCGGTTGTCAGTGATCAGTGGCCCGTGGTCGGTTGCGCATGCACCAACAAGCGAAGAGGCAACTGACCACGGGCAATGGACTTGGGCCAGCTCGAAAGTGTGCCCGCAATCGGCACAGGTGAACCGTCGCGCTGCCATGGTTGCACCTCCTCGCGATGCTACACTGATCTGTGAGGACCAGGCAGTGCGGCAGGGGTTAGGCCGCCCCAGTGTCTCCTAGCCCGCTATGGTTTCCAAACCTCCCACACACGACCCACCAGTGCCGGGCTGGGCTTCAGCGTGACCTGACCCGATTGCCAACCCGACGGCGTGACCTCGCCCGTGGCTTTCACATGCTGGAAAGCCTTGATCTGGCGGATTAGCTCGTCTGGATTGCGCCCCACCTCCGGCGTCAAGACCTCCATGGCCCGGATGACCATGTCGGGATCAATGATGAAACGCCCGCGAATGTCCACGCCCGCGGCTTCGTCGTACACGCCATAGATACTACCGATCTTGCCTCCTCCATCCGAAAGCATGGGGAAAGGCACGCCGCCAGCCACCATCTTGGATAGCTCTTGCTCTTGCCACATCTTGTGCACAAACCGACTGTCGGTGCTCATGGCCAACACCTCGACGCCCAGGGCCTTGAACTCGGGGTAACGGGCGGCGACCGCCGCCAGTTCCGTCGGTCAGACAAAGGTGAAATCCCCCGGATAGAAGCAGAGCACAACCCACTGCCCTTTATAGTCCGACAGCTTGACCGGCTTGAAGCCCTCGCCGGCGACAAAGGCGTTCGCTTCAAAGTCTGGGGCTTCCTTGCCAACGCGTGCCGACATTCTGCTGACCTCCTGGCGTAGCGCTGCTCCCTCGGCAGGGATGACAGCTGCGGGGGTGGGCACAATCGGCCCACGGGCGGGCTTGACGCAACCATCTTTCATCTCTGACATACCGACCTCCTCAACACATGACAAACCACCATGCCTATACGTGCCTGGCGGCCTAACCTCCATATGCCCCCGACAAGGATAGTGCCCTAAAACGCCCTGAACCGGGCCTTGGCCGCGCTGCAGACGGGGCAGCGGTCGGGCGCGTCGCCCATGACGGTGTGCCCGCAGACCTCGCAGATGTGCACCGCAGCCGCAGCGATATCCTGCCCGCCGCCGGCGGCCAACTTGGCCTGGGCATAGAGCCCGGCATGGGTCTTTTCCGCCTCCATCGCATAGTGGATCGAGCGCTGCGCGCCCTTTTCCTCATGCAGCCGGGCCACGGCATCGTAGGCGGGGTACATCTCGTCGACCTCGAAATTCTCGCCGTCGATGGCGGCCTGCAGGTTGTCGCCCGTGCCATGCAGCAGCCCCAGCTCGCGCAGGTGGTTCGAGGCATGCACCAGCTCGGCGTAGGCGATGGCCTCGAAGAGCCGGGCGATGTTGGGAAAGCCCTCCTTGCGGGCGCGCTCGGCAAAGTTGAGATACTTTACGTGGGCCTGGCTCTCGCCGGCAAAGGCGGCCAGCAGGTCGGTCTCGGCCATTTTGCGCACGGGCGTTCCTCCTTCTTGCGGGCCATGGTGCAGCGCCCGCTCGACACACTCGAGCAGCGCTGCGACAGAGAACGGCTTGACCAGTAGGCTGACGCGTTGAAAGCGGCCGAGCAGGTGGCTGCGCACCGGCTCGGCAACGACGATGACGATGGGCAGCGCGCTGATCGCTGCTGTACGCCGCAGCTCGCCGACGACGTTCCAACCGTTGCCGTCGGGCAGCTCGGCGCTGAGCACCACCAGGTCGCAGCGCTGCTCGCGGAGGGCGGCCAGGCATGCCCGCCCGCCCTCCGCCTCGGCCACCTCCAGGCCCCCGGCCTCGAGGTTGGCGCGGATGAGCTTGCGCATCTTCCAGTCGGCATCCACGATCAACACTCTGCGGGCGGCCATACGACGTAACTCCGGGTTCGAGAGTCTGTGGCTAGACGTGCCCTGCAGCCATAGTATAGCACGGGGGGCATTGGAGGGGCGCAAGAAACAGGTGGCGGGATATTAGAGGTGCATAAGAAACCGTGGGCGGGTCGCCTGCCTGTCGTTGCGAGGAGGCCGCAGCCGACGAAGCAATCTCCAATGTGGAAGGCGTGCCCTGTCGTGGCTGGAGATTGCTTCGTCGGCGGCTGCGGCCGCCTCCTCGCAATGACAGGCGCAGTTTCTGTGCTTGCGCAGACTACATCGTGGCGTGGAGTACTCGCAATGACAGGCGAGGCGCTGGTCGCTATTCGGGTGGCAATGCGGCCAGGCGATAGCCCGCGCCCTGTTGCGTGAGGATCAGGCGCGGGTTCGCGGGGTCGGCCTCAAGCTTTTGCCGCAGGTAGCGCACATAGACGCGCAGATACTCTCTCTCGTCGCGATACTCGGGCCCCCACACCTCGCGCAGCAGCTCCTCGTGCAGCATCACGCGGTCAGCGTGCCGCGCCAGGGCGGCGAGCAGCCGGTACTCCGTCGCGCTGAGCGCCACCCGCTGGCCGGCCACGGTGACCTCGTGGCGCGCAAAATCGATCGTCAGGTCGCCGCTGCGGAAGGGCGGCTGGTTGCGCACCTCCTCGGGGTGGCGGCAACGGCGCAGCACGGCGCGCACGCGGGCCAGCAGCTCGCCCACGCCGAACGGCTTGGTGAGATAATCGTCGGCGCCGGCGTCGAGCCCGGCGATCTTGTCGACCTCGGCGCCGCGCGCGGTGAGCATGATGATGGGCACGTCGGAGTGCTCGCGGATGCGCCGGCAGACCTCATAGCCGTCGAGGCCGGGCATCATCAGGTCGAGCAATACTAGGTCGGGCCGCTGCTCATCCACAATCGCCAGGGCCGTGCGACCATCGCCTGCCGTCAGCACCTGGTAGCCCGAGGCCTGCAGGTTGGCCTGCACCAGGCGCACCACGTGCGGCTCGTCGTCGACGACGAGGATGGTGGCTTTAGCGGGCATTTGAGCTCCTCCTTGTAGGGGGGAACTGGGGGAACTGAACAAGCGCATATCCCCTCACTTCCTTCCGTTCCGCCGGTTCCCTCAGTTCCCTGTTGCGGGCGGGTCGATAGGCAGCGTGAACGTGAACGTGCTGCCCACACCCGGCGCGCTCTCGGCCCAGATGCGGCCGCCGTGGGCCTTGACGATGCCCTTGCAGATCGATAGCCCCAGGCCGGCGCCGCCTGCCCGTCGCGTGGCCGCGCCGTCGACCTGGTAAAAGCGCTCAAAGATACGCTGCAACTGGTCGGCGGCGATGCCCACCCCCTGGTCACTGACGCTGACGAGCACCTCAGGCCCCGCCACGCGGGCGCGGATGCGTATTTCGCCGCCGCTCGAGTACTTGATGGCGTTCTCGACCAGGTTGTGCAGCACCTGGCGCACACGCCGCGCATCGGCCCACACGTCGGGCAGGCCGGCAGGCACGTCGATGCTCAGCGCATGGCCGGCGACCCGTGGCCGCAGCTCGGCGGCCGTCTCCTCGATGAGCCCCGCGAGCCCCACGCGGCCGAAATCCAGCCGCAACACGCCGGCTTCGAGGCGCGACATGGCCAGCAGGTTCCCAATGAGCTCGCCGAGGCGGTCAGCTTCCTGGTCGATAATCTGCAGGAACTCGCGCTGCGTGGCCGGCTCCCACTGCACATCGGCGCGCAGCAGCGTGCTGGCAAAGCCCTTGATCGAGGCCAGCGGCGTGCGCAGCTCGTGCGAGACGGTGGCGAGGAGCTGCGTCTTCATCTCATCGACATAGCGCTCGCCGGTGACGTCGCGCAGCACAACGCCGTAGCCCTGGCGGCCCTGCACGGGGAAGAAGCGGGCCTGCAGCGTGCGCGGCGCCGGCGCCGTCACCCGGAACTCGAACTGGGGGTACGCTGCCGGGTCGGCCAGCGCTCGGCGCAGCGCAGCCGCGCCCTGCGCCGCGTCCTGCACGATAGCGTGCAGATGGGCGTCGATGGCCTCAGGACCCCGGCCCAGCACCGCCTCGGCCTTGAGGCCCAGGTAGCGCTCGGCCGAGGGGTTCCAGTAGGCGACACGGCCGTCGCCGTCGACCAGGATCAGCCCATCGACCAGGCTGCGCACCAGGCTGTCGAGCGCGGCGTGCTCCTCCTCGATACGGCGCAGCAGCCGGGCAATCTCCTCCTGCAGGCGCACGCGCTGAATGGCCAGCCCGAGCTGCGAGCCGATAAAGCTCAGCAGCCGCGCCTCACGCCCATCGAAGGCGTCCGGCGCGCGCCCGTGCAGGCGCAAGAGGCCCCACACCCGGCCACCAGCACTCAGGGGCAGGCAGAGCAGCGAGCGGAAGCCATCTTCCATACAGTGGCCGATGACGCAGCGCGGCTCGAGCGCAGCATCGTCGACCAGAACCAGCGGCTCGCCCGCCTCTACGGCATGGCCGCACATGCACGTGCCGATCGGCAGCCGGGCCTCCTTCGCGGCAAAGGCCGCCGAAATCCCACGGTGGCTCGCCAAGACGAGCTCGCGCGCGCCCTCGTCGGCCACCAGGATGGCGCCCGCATCGGCGCGCAGGAGCTCGATGACGCGGTCCAGCGTGTCTCCGAGCAACTCAGTCAGGCCCGAGGGCGCGCTGACGCGCTCGCCCACGGCGTGCAACGTGCTCAGGTGCTCGGCGTCGCTCTCTGGGTAGTGGGGGGGATCCATGGCCTACGCTCTTTCACATGGGCGCAGCACGCCCGCAGCGGCCGGAACAATCGACCTATTATACCACATGTGGCATCAAAGGCCCGGGGTAACGGGCTCTCCACTGGAATGCCAGAGCAGCTTGGGGGGTTATGGGTGCCAGATCTCGAGGTTGGGCAGGCCCCACGAGCGATAGCCCATATCCCTCGCCATCGCGGCCAGGCCCTCGGTCTCGATGAGGTAGCGGTAGGGAACGGTGGGGAAGATCAACCCCTCGCGGTGGGCGTCGGCCCTGACGAGCAGCATTGTGCCGCCCACGGCATCGACCTCGACCAGCTCGTGCTGGCGCAGGTCCGACAGGTAGAGCCGCCCGTAGCCGTGCGGTGGCAGCAGTATGCCGTTGAGGATATAGAGCGACCAGTCGAGCTCTTCGGCCCCCGGCTTGAGCTTGAAGGTGTTATAGTCAAAGGTCTGCCCGGTCGACTCCTGCAGGCAGTTGGGCACCACGATATCCTTGCCGGTGGCCAGCAAGCGCTCGATGACGTCGTCGGGCCAGCGCGCCACGTCCACGTCGATCCAGAGCGCCCACTCCTCATCGGCCAGCGCCCGGCTCAGCAGATAGTTGCGGCTGCGGGCGAGGATGGCGCGGCGGCGGAATTGCTCGCCTGCTTCCCAACGCGGGCCCGGCGCGCGGTAGGCATAGTCGCGTTTGCACAGGCAGGCGCCGGCGAATTCCTCCTGCAGGGCTGGCAACTCGCGCGCGATCGCATCGTAGGTGCCGTCACCGCTGTCGCTCTCCAGAAAAGCCAGCGACAGCCGCCTGTGGGGGTAACTTAGGGCGCGCAGCTTGCTCCAAAAGTGCGGCAGGAAGAGAGCCGCATCCTTGACCGGCGTCAGGATCAGCACCGTGGGCAGGCCGGTCTCCTCCCTGGACCGCCGGCGCTCGACGACGGGAGCGATAGCAGGCCCCTCCTCACGGCGCGCCGGTTCTGGCCGCCCCGGCTCGGAGCGCTCTGCAGGATTGCGGGGCTGCAGGTCGGTCTGCAGTTGCTCTTGCAGGTGCTGCAGCATGATATCGTAAGTGTCGCCCTCATAGCGCTCGCTCGCCGCCTGCCACAACTGCTCCCAGTGGGCCTCAGGGAAGGTGTTCTGCCCATGGAAGACGTAGGTGTAGAGCTGCGGATAGTCGAGCAGCGCCACCCGCGCCTGGGCCAGCAACTGCTCGACCGAAGGCGTGTCCTCACCGCAAGCGATCTCAGGGTAGGGCGGCAGCTTGCCCTTGGCGCAGAGGAAGGACCCTTCCCAGGCGCGGCCGTACGAGACCGCCAGGCGCCGCCCCTGGGGCCACCAGAGCATCTGTCGCTCCAGCAGGCAGGCGTCGGCCTGCGACACCCACAGTGCGGCCATCTGCATCTCCAGCCGCCTGGGGTGCGAGAGGTCGTCGTCATCCCACTGGGCCACATAGGCGCCGCCGGCGTGCGCCACGGCCAGGTTTCTGAGCTCGCCCAGGCTCTTGCCCTCGGCGGGCAGGCGCACCAGGGCTATCTGTGGGTCGTCCAGCTCCTGCAGCCAGGCGGCGAGTGTACCATCCTCGCCGTCGTCGACCACTACCAGTTCCTTGTTCGCATAGGTCTGGCGCTGGAAGCAGCGCACGGCGCGCTCGGCCAGTGCCGGGCGGTTGCCGGTGACCATCAGGCAGGAGATGCGCGGCAGGGCAACCTCCTGGCGCAGCAGCGCAGCGCTCGCATCCACCCGCATAACCCCCCGGCTGGGCACGCCGCCTTTGACGAGCAACGCGAGCCCCGCCTGCTGGCTCTGCCGGGCGGTGCCTTGGCGCCACCAGGTGCCTGCCCAGTGGTGCAGCACAAAGGCACGCCGGGCCAGCCGGCCGCGCTCGTCCTCAGGCAGCTCATGCCAGGGACGATTGCTCGTGAGCGGCAAGAGGACCTCGGCGGGCTGGATGTCGATCTCCTCCGGGTGCGGCCAGCTTGCCACGGCGCGCGTGAGCAGGAAAGGCCCCGTGGCATCGAGGGGGCCGGGTGCCTGGTGAAAGCCGATCAAGAGCCGGAAGACGTGCTCCCAGAAGGGGTGGCCAGGAGCTGCGGCCATGATGGCGTTGGAGACGATGCGGTCCAGAGGGTAGCCGCGCGCGCGATGCTCTGCCAGGTGCTGCGGCGGCTCCAGGCCCAAAACGAGCTCCTTGCCCGCCAGCAGCGGCTCGAGGGGGCGCAGGCACTCGGCGTCAAGGTCGGCATAGACGCCGCCATAGTGATGCAGAATGAAATAGCGCACGGCGTCGGCGCGCATGATCGGCACCGGATAGTCGTCATAGATGGGCAGGAACCAGGGATAATGCCGGCGCAGGAACTCGCGGTTGTCGGCATCGGTCCACAGGTAGTAGCGCCAACTGGGATGCTGCCCCTGCCAGGAGCGCTGGTAGGCGGCGAAGCGGCCGGGTACGTTGGCATCCTTCCAGCTCTGGTGCACGATGGTAGGGATCGACGCCTGGCCCGCGGGCCGCGCCACCGGCGCGGGGCGCGCGGCCGGCTCCTCTGTGGCGGCGAGGGGCGGCGGGGTGGGGTTGGCCAGCAGCGCCACGGGCCACTGAGCACGGGCCTCTTCGCCCGAGCGCACCCGTGCCAGGTAGATCTCAACGGCGCGGCAGGCTACCTCCAGACCATCTTCGCCGCGGATGCGCGCCCCCACGGCCTCGGCGCGTTCGCGGCATTCCGGCGCCAACACCCTTTCGCTCAGCACGCGCACCAGTTCATCGAGCGTCATCTGGAAAGGGTGCAGCGCCGCGCCGACGCCCAGCCGCGCCACGCGCATGGCATTGTAGAGCTGGTCGTTGCCGTAGGGCTCGACGAGCAGCGGGCAGCCCTGGCGCAGGGCGCGGGCGATGGAGCCGATGCCGCCGTGCTGGATGGCGCAGGCGGCATGGGCGAAGAGCCAGTCGTGGGGCAGGAAATCGGCAAGCATGACCTCGGCGGCCGCATCCTGCGGCAGATCGGCCTCGGCAAAGCCGGCCCAGCCCCGCTGCACCACGAGGGGCATCCCCAGCCGGGCGGCCGCGCGCGCGTGCAGCGCCAGGGCGGCGCGCGGGTCTTCCAGCGGCTGGCTGGAGAAGCTCAGCACCAGGGGCCGCCGCTCGCAGAAGCAACGCAACTCCTCGGAGGGTTGCCAGCCCGGCCAAGCCGGGTCTTCGTAGAACCAAAAGCCGGTCTGGTCGACGCTCGAGTGCGGCAGAAGCTGCTCGACATCAGGCCGGCTCAAGTGGGCGCTGGAGGCCAGGAGCACGTGCGGCGCAAAAAGCCAGGCCTTGGTGAGCGGGGGCAGAGCATGCGCGATACCCAGCCGGCCGAAGGTATGGGCGAAGAGCCCCTTGAGAGCATCGTATTCCTGCAGGCGAGCCTCAAGCTGCGCCTGGCGCTCCTCGGGCGTTGCCGGCTGCGAGAAAAAGGCAGGGTTCAGCGAGACGGTGAGCCAGGGCACCCTCGCGGCCACGGCGGCGACATAGCCCTGGCTGCGGATGGCGGTGGCGATGAGCAGGTCGGCGCCCCGGCACAGATCGATCAACTCACGCGCCTGGGCGACATACTGCTCCGGGTCGAGAGGCTGCGCCTTGGGGTGTGGCCGGTCGGGGGGATGGTTCCAGTGGTCCCAGGCCCAGGCGTTCTCGCGCGCTTCTTCAGGGCCGCGCTCCACATCGGTCAGCGCCACGGCCTCCAACCCGGCTCGCCGCGCATAGCCATGCATGGCCTGGTTGATCGCCAGCCGGACGCGATGGCCGCGCGCCACGAGCGCGCGGCCCAGCGCGATGAACGGCAGGTGATCGCCCAACGTGCCGCCGGTGTAGAGGACGATGTCGGACATGAGGTGACCTTTCTGGCGGCCAGTACGCGTCACGTCTCCCTGGGGATGGGCCGGCCGGGGGGCGTGGCTACCCCTCAGACAGGCTCTTGGCCCCGGTGTCGACCAGTTGGAAGGCGACCTGTGCCCCGTTGCAGCCGGTGATGGTGGCGCTGGCGCTGGCGGGCTGGAACTTCCAGCGTGCCGGGTCCAGGCCGGCGGGCAACTGCGGGGTTACGACCACCGTCCAGCTTTCGCCCTCGGGCGGGTAGAGGGTCCACAACACCGCCGCCCGGCCCCAGGCATCGAGCGCCGTGGCCAGCGCGGGCTGCGGCGCGCCGCCCACGCTCGCGTTCACCAGGATGCCGTTCCAGCCGCCATAGATGATGGCCGACACGTCGGCACGGGTACAGGGAGGCGCGGCGGCTGGCGTCGCTGCGCAGGCCTCGATATCACTATCCGTGAACGGGCGGCACAGCAAGCCCGAGTAGCGCCCATGGCTGCTATTCCCGATGCGCATCTGGACGCAGAGCTGATGCGGCGACAAGTTCCCTATTGTCCACAGCGGGAAACCGATCGTGCCATTCTGGGCGTTCCCAGTCCGCACCAACCCCGCGGCCGCGCGGGCACGCAAAAGCTTGCTGCCGTCGCTGCTGTTGTCGATCCATGTCGTGAGGTACGTGTGATCGTCGTCGACCTCAGCCTCGGGGTCATTGTAGGCAAAGCTTGCCCTCTTGCCGCAGGCGACCTGCAACCCCGTGAGGACCATGGGAAGGGGCGGCAGGGCTTTCACGGCCGGCGTGCCCCATGTGTTGGGCAACAGCGCCGAGGCGACCACAGCGCCGCCACCGGCAGCCAGGATCCTGAGCAGGCGGCGACGGCTGACCAACTGGGGGCTCTGGCGTTCTGTTGGCTCCGGCGCGGCCGGGGCCTGGTCGTGTGATGGATCCATGGCATAGGCCTCCTTGTGGACTGGGGCGCGCGGCCCGACAGGCCGGGCACTTCACACCATGATCGCAGGATATCGGCAAGGTCACGTCCACTCGATGGCGCCGTACTCGGTCAGGGCCAGCAGGGCCTGCAGTACGTCGGCATCAATGGCAGCCGCCTGGTCGGGGTAGGCTTCGCGCAGCAGGCCGGCCATCTCGGCGACGGTACGTTGCCCGTCGCACAGCCCCCAGATAACCGCTGCGGACGGGTTGAGCTGCAGCGCCTGCTGCCTGGCGGGGTGAGAAACGAGCAAGCTCGCTTCCGAGCCCCCGGCTTCGGAGGCCTGGTAGCCGGCGACCTGGTGTGGACAGCGGTTGCTGAGCACAAGCTCTCTCCAGGGATCGGTCTCCGGGGCGCCGCCGAGCTCGGCGTCCGCGGGCGGCAGCGGCGCGTGGCAACCCAGGCGCCGCAGGAAGGAGCCGCCCGGGCCGGGGGTGTCGGCTTCGGTGATCCTGAGGCGCGGCAGGGCCCAGATGGGCGAGGCGAGGGTGTTGGCGACCCCCGGCAGTGTCGAGACGGCCGCGGCGTAGCCGGCCTGCTGCACGAGGGCCTCGATGCGCGGGATGCCCGCGCCGTCGCCGAAGGGGTAGGCAAAGACCTGCGGCGCCGCGCCCAAGTGTGCCCGAAGGGCGACTGCCGACTCTTCGATCTCCTGCCTGGCCCGATCTTCGTTGGTGGCCGTCAGGTAGGGATGGCGCCGGGTGTGCGAACCGAAGGCATGCCCATCCGCCGCCATGGCCGCCACTTCCGACCAGAGCAGCATGGGAACGGCGTGCTGCGCCTCTGAGGGGTCCCACTGGTTGTCCATCCGCTCAGTCGAGCCGATGTAGCCGGTAGCCAGAAAGGCTGTAGCTTTATAGCCGTAGCGATCGAGGACGGGGCGCGCGGTGGTGTACAGGCTCTCATAGCCGTCGTCGAAGGTCAGGATCACCGGGTGGGGCGGCGGCTCGGCGGTGCCGGCACGATAGGCGAGGTAATCCTGAAACGAGACAGTGACGTACCCACAGGCGCTGAGGGCAGCCATCTGCCTGGCGAAGAGCTCGCTGCTCACCCACACCGCGTTGCCGGGGGGCGGGGTCAGGGCTACCTTGTGATAGAGCAGGATTGGGATATCGTATCCGCGTGGGCACATGGGGTTCCTTCTCCATCGACGAGCCCGGCCGGAGACTGCGCAGAGACAGCAGATTGTAGGATGCAACACGGCCGTTGTCAAACGCCGCCCAGCGGCATGTTGCCCACCGGCAACAGGGGGCGTATAATCGGAGGCCACTCCCAGGGTGCTGTGCGCCCGCAGTCAACGTGCCCAAACGGAGAGGGACATGCCCCAACCGGTGACGATCCTCTTCTACAACGAGTTCTGGCCATCGCTGCCGCAGTCGCTGCCCGAATGCCCCTGGCCCTGCCGGCTGCTCTTCGACTCCGCGTTGCTGCCCGAGGCTGACGTCGTCGTCTTTCACATCCCCACGCTGTGCGAGCCGGTCGACGTCGAGGAGCGGCCGGGGCAGCTGTGGGTCGCCTGGTCGATGGAGAGTGAGATCAACTATCCCTGCCTGGCCGACGCGGCCTTTATGCAGCAGTTCGACCTCACGATGACCTACCGCCGCGATGCCGATATCTGGGTTCCCTACTTTGGCCCGGGCACACCGGCGCAGATCCAGGCGCCGCCACAGGCCAAGACGGAGCCCGCCCTGGCGGTCTACTTGGCCTCCAATCCGCACGATCGCAGCGGCCGCGATCGTTATGTGGCCGAGCTGATGCGGCACCTGCCGGTCGACTCCTATGGCCGCTGTCTGCGCAACCGCACTCTGCCGCACGACAAGGGGCGGCGCAGCAAGCTCGAAACCATCGCCCGCTACAAGTTCACCCTCGCGTTCGAGAACTCGATTGCCCGCGACTATGTGACGGAAAAGTTCTTCGATCCCTTGATCGCCGGCTCGGTGCCGGTCTATCTCGGGGCGCCGAACGTCGACGAGTTGGCGCCCGGCGACCGCGCCTTTATCGACGTGACCCACTTTGGCGCACCTGTCCATCTGGCCGAGTACCTGCGCGACCTGGCCGCCGACGAGCAGCGCTACGGTGGATTCCTGGCCTGGAAGCTCAGGCCCCTGCGCGAGCGCTTTGTGCGCCTGGCCGAATCGGTCGCCATGCATCCCATCTGCAGGCTGGCGGCGCTGGCCGCGCGACGCCGCCAGGCCGGCTGAGCGCAGGGCGGCCACTCTCCTGAATGCTTCCAGTGTTGAGAGACTTGCATGTCATTGCGAGTACTCCAGGGTTCGCCGAACCCTGTGCCAGGCAGAGGAACTTGGGCTTGCGGCCCAGGCCGACAGCCGGGCGTTTCGCTGCGCGCCCATCCGGCCCTAAGCCCTGGGCAAGGGTTTTGGGAGGCTGGCACCGTTGCCCTGCCCCCCTGCGGGGGGCAGGGCAACGGTGCCAGCCTCCCAAAACCCCTCCTTGAGGGGCCCGCACCGGGCTTGTGCCTCGTGCAGGGCATAGGGCGTGCAAGCCGGTCACCAGCCCCGGGTGCCACAGACAGGCCAAGTTCCTGAGCAGCGGAGCGAAGCAATCTTCACTCCGCTACGTGGAGATTGCTTCGTCGGCTGCGGCCTCCTCGCAATGACAGCGGCAGTTGCTGTGCTTGCCCAGGCCGCATCGTGGCCTGGGATACTCGGAACGGCAAAGCGGCGTTGCAGTACTGGGGAGGACCCATGCGATCCAACGAGCCCACTGGGCCGGATCTCGAGCAACTCGAGCAAGAGCTCACCCACATCCGCTGCTTCGACTATGTCCGCCTCGGCCACGATCGGCGGCGCATCGAGCTGCTGCCGCGCAACCGCATCGGTGGCGGCCGCGCCAGGCTCGAGCAGACCTGGCACCTGCTGCAGCAGGACGGGCGGACGGTGTTGGCGCTCGTCGGCGAGGAGGGCATTACCTGCACGCTGCAGCCTCATGAGGACGGCGTGTGGCGCGGGCGTTGGCTGGCCCACGAGCGCATGCCGGTGGAGCTGCGGCCGGCACAGCCGGCGGGGCCGGTTGCGGCTGTCGCCTCTGCGGCAGGCAACGAGCCTATTGATGCGGTCTATTCCTGGGTCGACGGCTCGGACCCCGCCTTCCGGCAAACGCTACGCTACTGGGCCGCCTGCGAGCCCGGCGCCCACCTCCCCGACCAACTCGCCGGCTACCGCTACCGCGACAATGACGAGCTGCGCTTCTCGCTGCGCTCGCTCGCCGTCTGCGCCCCGTGGGTGCGCCACATATTCCTGGTGACCAACGGCCAAACGCCGCGCTGGCTCGCGCCGGCGCATCCGCGGCTCACTGTGGTGCCGCACGAGGCCATCTTCCCCGACCGGCAACACCTGCCAACGTTCAACTCGCACGCCATCGAGCTGCACCTGCAACGCATCCCGGGCCTCTCGCGCCGCTTTCTCTACCTTAACGACGACGTGCTGCTGGGCCGCCCGGTCGCGATCGACGACTTGGTCGTCCCCGGCGGAGCGCAGACGGTTTACCTCGAGCCGCGGCCGCTGCCGGCGCATCCGCACACCGGCGCCGTGCACGACAGGGCCTACGCCTACACCCAGGGCCTGCTCGACGAGCACCTCGCGCCGCGGCCGGCGCGCCAGGCCATCGCGCACACCCCGCAGATGTACGACCGCGAGCTAATGGCGGAGGTGCAGCGCATCTGGGCCGGGCCGCTGGCCGAGACCTCGGCGCACCGCTTTCGTTCGCCACGCGACGTCGCCCTGCGCATCCTCTACTATCACTATGCGCTCCAAGCCGAACAACACCGGCCGCGCCACACCGCGGCCACGGTCTACAGTTGCTCCGCAGACTATTGCTTCCTGCGCCTGACCAGCCACGTCGCCGAAACGGTCGAGATGCTCGACGACCTGCTCTTCCAGAAACCCAGGTTCATCTGCATCAACGACGAACTGGACGATTCGGCAGAGGCCGACATCGTCCGTGCCTGCCTGCGCGCTCGCCTGCAGGAGTACTATCCTCAGCCGTGCGAGTTCGAGCGAGGACCTGCCTAGCATGCCTGCAGTTAGCACGCTCTTCACCCTGGGAGTATCCTGTGCCTGTCAGGACGAGATCACCTCGTCGCTACAACCTCCGCGTCCTCTGCGCCTCTGCGGTGCCATTGCCGTCCATCTTTGGAACCGGCGTGGGCGCGCGGAGACGTTTCAGGTTTGGCAGGCGGCCGCCTCTGAGCTATGCTGAGGCCCTCCCGCGGGACGTCGCACGAGAGAGAGGGCGCCTGCCGTGCAAGCTGCGACCGTGCTCGAAGCCAACCCCCTGCGCGAAGGGCTGCGCATGGCGCGCACCCCCGAGCCCAACGCCATGGTCATCTTTGGCGCCACCGGCGACCTCACGCGCCGCAAGCTGATCCCCGCCCTCTACAACCTGCATGCCAGCCGCCTGCTGCCCGCCGGGTTCAGCGCCGTCGGCGTGGCCCGGCGCCCGTGGACCACCGAGAGCTTTCGCGAGACGATGCGCCAGGCGTGCGCCAGGCATGCCGCACTGCCGGTGACGCCGGAGGTCTGGGAGAGCTTTGCCCGCGGGCTCTATTTTGTGCGCTCCGACTTTGCCGAGCGCGAAGGCTATGGCCGGCTCGACGAGCTGCTGCGCACGCTCGACCGCGAGCGCGGCACCGCCGGCAACCGCGTCTTTTACCTGGCCACACCCCCCGACCAGACCCCGGCCATCGTGCGCCTGCTGGGCGAGGCCGGCCTGGCGCAGCGCCGGCCCGGCTGGTCGCGGCTGGTGGTCGAGAAACCGTTCGGGCAGGACCTGACCTCGGCGCGCATCCTCAACAGCGTCTTGCGCGAGGTCTTTCCCGAAGACGAGATCTACCGCATCGACCACTACCTGGGCAAAGAGACGGTGCAGAATATCCTCGTCTTTCGCTTCGCCAACGCCATCTTTGAGCCCATCTGGGATCGTCGTTATGTGGACCACGTGCAGATCGCCGTGGCCGAAGCGGTGGGCATGGAGGGCCGCGGCAGCTACTATGACCGCACCGGCACCCTGCGCGATATGGTGCAGAACCACATGATGCAGCTCCTCTCGCTCACGGCGATGGAGCCGCCGGTGACCAACGAAGCCAACATCGTGCGCAACGAAAAGGTCAAAGTGCTCAAGGCGCTGCGCCTGCCGGGCATCGACGAGGTGCCGCATCTGACCGTGCGCGGCCAGTACGGGCCGGGCTACATCGCCGGCCAGCCGGTGCCCGGCTACCAGCAAGAGCCGGAGGTGGCGCCCGGCTCCGGCACCGAGACCTATGTGGCCCTCAAGCTCTTTGTCGATAACTGGCGCTGGGCCGACGTGCCCTTTTACCTGCGCAGCGGCAAGCGCCTCACGCGGCGCGTCTCCGAGATTGCCGTCCAATTCCGCCGGGCGCCGCTCAAGCTCTTTGGCGCCGAGCTGGAGCCGCCCGAGCCCAACATCCTGGCCCTGCGCATCCAGCCCGACGAGGGCATCTCACTGCGCTTCTCGGTCAAGCTGCCCGGCCTGCAGCTCGAGGTGCGCCCAGTGAGCATGGACTTTCTCTACGGCACCACCTTTGGCCGCACGCCCGAGGCCTACGAGCGCCTGTTGCTCGACTGTATGCTGGGCGATACCACGCTCTTTACGCGCAACGACGAGGTAGAGGCGGCCTGGGAGTACACCACGCGCATCATGCGCGGCTGGGACGCAGCGCCGCCCCCCGAGTTCCCCAACTATGAGGCCGGGACGTGGGGCCCCGACGCGGCGCAGCGGCGCATCGCCGCCGACGGCCGGCGCTGGCGGCGGTTCTGACAGGAGGAATGCCATGCAGAACCCGGTCCGGGTAGAGGGGCCACAGGAGATTTACGAGGCCCTGGGCGAGCAGCGCCAGGCCGCGCTGATCAGCGCCGGGCCGGGCGTGCCCCCGGTGCGCGCCACCGTGCTGAACCTTGTGGCCTATGCGCACGACCGCATCCATGCCGCCGAGATGGCCGCCCAGGCCGCCGCGCTGGCCGAGCAGCACCCTTCGCGCACGATCCTGCTCAGCGTCGACCCCATCGGCCTGACAGGCGATTGGGACATCCACGTCTCAGCCCACTGCCACCCTGCCATCCCCGGCTACCTGGTGTGCTTCGAGGCGGTAGAGCTCGTGGCCCACGGCCGCGCGGTCGACCAACTGCCCGCCGTTGCCCTGTCGCTCCTGCTGCGCGACCTGCCCGTGATCCTCTGGTGGTCGGGCGATGTGCCCGTGGGCACGGCGCTGTTCGAACGCCTGATGGCCAGCGCCGACCGCGTGCTGGTCGACACGGCCAGCGCCGCCGACCCCGATGGCCTGCTGCGCCGGCTGGCGGCATTGGGCGGCGCCGAGCGCTGCCAGTGCGGCATCAGCGACTACAACTGGTATCGCCTGACCCCCTGGCGCGAGCTCACGGCCCAGTTCTTCGACGCCCCCGATTGCCGGCCCTGCCTCGAGAGCCTGGAGCGAGTGCGGCTCGAGGTGTCGCTCTGGCCCGGCCGCCCCGACTGGACCCAGGGCTACCTGCTGGCTGCCTGGCTCGCCACGCGCCTGGGCTGGGCGCCGGCCACGCCCCTGTGGAGCGCTGCCGACGGGGCCACGCAGATCACCCTGCTGCGCGGCCGCCGCGCGGTGACGGTCGAGTTCGCGCCCTCGCCCGACCCCAACGCGCCCGCGGGCTTGCAGTCGCTGGACCTGGTCGCCCAGCACCCCGAGGGCACGGCCTCGTTCACCGTCCGCCGTTTTCCCCGCGGCGCGCGCGCCGAGCTGGTCACGCAACTGCCCGGGCGCGAGGCGCGGGGGCGCATCGTGCCCTTTGCCGACGCCGGGCCCACCGAGCTCCTCAGCAGCGCCCTGCAGGACGTCGGCCGCGACCCGACCTTTGCCGCGGCCCTGCGCATGGCGGCGCTGTTCAGTGCGCAAAGGGAAGCGGAGAGCGTGAGGCGTGATACGTAATGCGTAAGGGGCGTGCTCGATGACGGACGCGCTGCTCTTTGCACCGCACCTCACGCATCGCGGATTACGCCTTGGGCCCTACGATTGGCGCGCTGTGCATCAGGTGTCACGAGTCGCACATTACGCTTTACGTTTCACGTTTCACGCATCAGGAGGATGCTATGCCCGGCATCATCACACTCCTGACCGACTTTGGCCTGGCCGATGGTTATGTGGCGGCGATGAAGGGAGTGATCCTGGGCCTCAACCCACAGGCTGTCATCGTCGACGTGACCCACGAAGTGCCACCGCAGGATGTGGGCTACGCCGCCTACGTGCTGGCTACCGTGTTCGCGCACTTTCCGCCGGGCACGGTGCACGTCGCGGTGGTCGACCCGGGCGTGGGCTCCGCGCGCGCTGGCGTCGCAGTGCAGGGCGCGGAGCAGTACTCTGTGGCGCCCGACAACGGGGTGCTCAGTCACGTCATCGCCGCAGGCCACGCCACGGCCGTACGGCTGAGCGAGCCGCGCTTCTGGCGGCCGGAGCCAAGCCGCACCTTTCACGGCCGCGACATCTTTGCCCCCGTGGCGGCGCACCTCTCGCTCGGCGTACCCCTCGCGGCGTTGGGCGAGCCCCTGGCCGACCTGGTGCGCCTGCCGCGCTCCGAGCCCGAGCGCCGCCCCGACGGCGCCTGGGTGGTCCACGTGATCCATGTGGACCGCTTCGGCAACCTGATTACCGACCTGCGCCCCGACCCTGCCTGGCTCGACCGGCTCGCCGGCGCCCAGGTGGGCAGCTTTGTCATCAACGCCGTCGCCGGCACCTATGCCGACGTGCCCTCCAGATCGCCCGCCATCCTCACCGGCAGCGGCGGCTACCTTGAAATCGCCGTCCGCGACGGCAGCGCCGCCGCCGAGTTCCAGGCCGGCGTCGGCGACCAGGTGCTCCTCTTCCCGCTGTAGAGGAACGATTCACCGCCAGGGGTTCCGCGTCCTTCGCGCTCCTAGGGCGTGTTTGCAAACCTGCGTAGCCTAGGGCCTTGTGCCCGCTTCGCGTCTCCGCGGCACCGGATTCGCCGCCAACAACGCCCACAAGGGGCTAGACTACGGGTTTGCAAACACGCCCTAAGCCTGGGCCGTGTCGCTGCTGAGGCTGCGCCGGTCGCGGTAGCGCCGCGCGGCGAGGGCGATATCCTGGCGCGCGGCAGCGGCCGGCTCCCAGCCGAGCGGCTCGACGCCGATGCCCTCCAGGTCCTTGTAGGTCTTGAAGAAGTGTGCCACCTCGGCCAAAAAGTGCCGCGGCACGTCGCCGAGGTCCATAGCATCGGCGAAGAGGGGGTCGGTCGCCGGGACGGCGAGCACCTTGTTGTCGGGCACGCCCCGGTCGAGCATGCGGAAGAGGCCGAGCGGCCGCGCCTGGATGACGCAGCCGGGGAAGGTGGGCTCGGTGACCATGACCAGCACGTCAAGAGCGTCGCCGTCTTCGGCCAGCGTCTGCGGGACGAGCCCATAATCGCCGGGGTAGTGCAGCGGCGAGTAGAGCACCCGGTCGAGCTTGAAAACGCCCATATGCTCGTCGTATTCGTACTTGTTGCGGCTGCCCTTGGGGATCTCGACTACGACGTGCACCGTGCGCGGCACGTCGGGGCCGGGGGACAGATCGGTCCACAGGTTCGCGAGTTGGGCCATATGCCCTCCTCTGTATGACGGGTCCGTTCTCACAGGAGATCCGCATGCTCGCGCAGGAGTGTCACTCGTAGTATGGATAGGATACACCGCAGAGGCGCAGAGGACGCGGAGGAGGAGCGAGGTCACTCTTCTCTTTCCGCCTCTGCGTCCTCTGCGGTGAAAGACCCCGTCTTCATCCCCGGCGGATGAGCAGCCGCTGCACCGCCCGATCGCGGGCGCCGAAATCGTACTTGTAGCGCTCGTCGCCCTGCAAAAAGTCGAACTCGCGCAGGCCGGCCTCGATGGCGCGCTGGATGCAGCGGCCGAGCAGGACAATCCCCGGGCTGAGCCCCGGCCAAGCCTGCGGGTTGAACCCCGAGTTGTAGACGAGCTCGGCGCCGCGGTAGCGGAAGCAGAACATGGTCGCCGCCAACTCATCGCCGAGGGCCAGGAACGACAGGTCCAGCCAGCCGTTCTCCAGCGCCATGCGGGCGACGAGGCCAAAGAAGCGGCGCATGCGCGGGTCGCGCATAAAATCGGCTTTGTCGGGCGTCGACGCTTCGTGCAGGGCGATGAACGTTTGCAGATGCCCCTCGAGCTCGGCGGGGTCGCGCGCCTCCACCAGGCGCACCGGGCCGGCCTGCGCGATGTTGCGCATCTTGCGGCGCAGCTCGTGGCGCTGCTTCTTGCCCAGCGTCGCCAGGTAGGCCTCCCACGTCTCGGGCAGGGCGACGACCGGGCAGACGTCCTCCTGCCCCAGCGCGACCGCGAGGCCACGGTCGCGCGCCAGGCCGGCGAGCGCGCCCGGCGTCGGCGACGCCTCCGGCAGGCCGTGCAGGTCGAGCCATGCCCAGCCGGGCACCTGCTGTTCGAGGGTGGCCACGATGGCCTCGTACACGGCGGGCGCCTGCGCGGGGTCAACGATGCAGTCGAGATAGTCGGAGACCTCGGTGCCGCCCACGAGCAGCAGTGCGGGGAGCCGCGCTGCTCCGTGCTCAGGGCGCGGCCGCTCAAAGCTCATCGCGGGCAGCGGCGCCGAAGCGTCGGCCGCCACCTCGGCCAGGAAGAGCGGCGCCAGCCCCACCAGCCGGCCGGCGTCGTCGCGCACGGCGATCAGCCGCAGCGCGCCCTCGGGCCCAAAGACCTGCCACCAGGCGCCGAGCCACTCCGGCCGTAGGAAGAGGGTGTCGAAGGTACTGCGCGCCAGCAGGTCGGCCCACTCGGCGCGCAGGGTGTCAAAAGCCGCGGGGTCGGTGTACAGCTCGGCTTTCATAGGCTACTGTTTGGCCTCCCGGATCAGGCGGCAACACGCGTCGCCTTTGGCGATCGAGCCGGCGACGCGCAGCGCAAAGGGGCTGCGGCTCACCATGCCGAAATCGCCCTCCATCACGTTCCTCGCCTCTTCGTGCCGCAGCGCCGGCAAAAGGCATCATTCTTGGCGAGTGCGGTGCCGCACCGGTGACAGTACTTGGCGGGCCGCACCTGCGGCGGCTCGGGCAGGCCCTTGGCCGGCCGCTTGCGCCCGCGCCTCCCACCGTTCAAGGCCGGCGCCGCGTCCGGCTGGCCATTGCCCGAGCGCAGGGCCAGCCAGAGGCCGCCCAGGGCGCCTATGCCCAGCAGCGCCAGTAGTGCCCACACGATGCGGTTCTGGCCCTGCGCCGGCGGCACCACGCCCGGCCCCGCCTCGTAGGGGCTCGAGCCGAGTTCCTGCAGGCCCAGGGCCTCGCGCGACAGGCGCGGGTCGCTCTTGTTGTAGCTCACCTTCCACTGCACCTCTTGCCCGGGGGCCATGGCGCCCAGGTCGCGCCGGTGCACGGTCAGCCCATCTTCGCCCTGGCTCTGGCTGCTCGCCGCCGGGTCCACGCCAAAGCTTGTCGCCCCATAGGGCTCCTTGACCTCCAGCGCCAGTTGCTCGATGGCATAATCGGCGCGGTACGAGAACTCGAGCTCGCGCTTCTGGTCCTGGCGCAGCAGGGCGTCGTCATAGTACTCGAACTGGAAGCGCGGCCAACTGGTCTCGTACTCGACAATGATGCTCTCGCCATCCTGCTGCTGCGTCGGGCGGACGTAGCGGAACTGGCCGTTGGCGTCTATGCCCGCCGTCGAGCTGGGGCCGCCGCTGCGCGCCGGCACGCGGAAGATCAGCCTGGCCGGCAGGCTCGTACCCGCGTGCAGCTCGCCGCGAAGAATGTAGAGCGCGCCCGGTCGGTCATACTCCAGCCACACCGAGATGGTCAGCGACTTGAGGCGGTCAGGCGGCTGCTGCGCCTCTGCCGGCAGTGGCACGAGCAGGCCTGCCACAACGGCAGCCAGGGCTATCCCAATAAGGTGCAGGCGGAGCATTGCTTTCATGAATAGTGCCTACCTTCAGTGCGCACCGCGTACCGCAGGATGCGCCAGGGTGTGGATCGACCTCGCATTGCGCTCAACCAGTACTCAGGGTCACGCTGCATTCTCCTCCTGGCTGAAGCGGTCGTATTGCGGCGGCAGATCAAGGCCAAAGCGGTCGCACAACGCCTTGACGTCATGGTAGTCGTCTTGGTCAAGCTCATAGCCGGTGTGGAACCTGACCATCCACTCGGGTGCGATGCAGCGCACGCGGTAACCGTCGATCGAGCCGGTGCCGGTCAGATGCTCAGGCAGATAGGCAACGCCAAAGATGTTCCTGCCCTCGGCATCGAAGGTGTATGAATGGACGTCGACCCGGCGACCTTGGGCATCACCCAGAACAAAGTTGCAGTCCCTGGTATCGTCACGAGGAACGTCGCGGAACCCTCTTGCCTCCAGCAGCTCGCGGAGCTTTGGTACGTACCGGTGCGGCAGGGCGATATCCAGATCGCTGTGTGGCCTCGTCTGCTCGCCGAGCACAGCGTCGACACCCCAGCCGCCATCCACGTACACCTCGATGCCGTTCTGCTCGAGGAGCCGCAACAGCTCCACAACGTCAGTGCCGCAAATCTCGGCGTGGCCGTTACGAGATACCATTGCCCCCTGCCTGTTGCTCGCAACCAACACGGAGTGTAGCTCAGCCTGGAGCCAAGAGACCCCTACCGTTCTCCCCTCGCGGGGGGGAACGGTAGGGGGTCTCCCAACCGCCGCACAATGGAGCCATTTGTCGGTCGCGATGCCACCTCGGCTGAGTAGTTGCGTACACATCACGCATCACGCGTCCAACCCATGGATCGCCCGCACCCGGGCCAGGAGTTGGTCCGTCTCTGGCTCGGGGCGGGGCGATGGGCCGAACGGGTCGTGCCACGGCTCGCCGGCCAGCACGGCCAGGCTGGCGAGGACCCCGGCGGCCAGCACCGCGTGATCGTAGCCGCCCTCGAGCGCCAGCACCAGCCGGCCCTGGCAGAGCTCTGCGGCCAGGTCCTTGAGCATCTGCGCCAGGTGGGCCGTGCCCGCGATAGAGAAGGAGAGGTCGGCCAGCGGGTCGCGCCAGTGGGCGTCATAGCCCGCCGAAGCGAGGATCAGCTCTGGCTGGAAGCGGCGCGCGACAGGGGTGAGAATCTCCTCGAAGGCGCGCCGCGCGGCTGTGTCGCCGGCCCTGGCGGGCAGCGGCACGTTGACGATGCTCCCCGCGCCGGCGCCGTGGCCGGCCTCTTCGGCGCCGCCCGTGCCGGGGTAGTGGGGCGATTGGTGAGTCGAAAAGTAGAGCACGGTGGGGTCGTCGTCGAAGGCCTCGGCCGTGCCGTTGCCGTGGTGCACGTCGAAATCGACGATGAGGACGCGCTCGAGCCCGCCGCGCCGCTGCGCATCGCGCGCGGCGATGGCGACATTGTTGAACAGGCAAAAGCCCATGCCGTGCCCCGCCAGGGCGTGATGGCCGGGGGGGCGCACCAGGGCAAAGGCGTTCTCGACCTGGCCCTGCAACACCGCGTGGACCGCCGCGCACACGCCGCCGGCCGCGCGCAGCGCCGCCCGGTACGAGCCAGGCGAGAGGTAGGTGTCGGCATCGAGCCAGCCCCCACCCGCCTCCGCACCGCGGCGCACGCGCTCCACATACCCGGCCTGGTGGACGGCCTCGAGCGCCGGGCGCGGCACATCGGCCGCCGCGATGGCCGTCAGGCGCCCCAGAAGCGGGCTGGCCTCGAGCGCCTCCATGATCGCGGTCAGGCGGCGGCTGTTCTCTGGATGATAGTTCGAGTTGTGCTCCAGGTACAGCGGATCGTAAACGTAGCCTGTGGCCATTGCGCTCCTCATAAGCACATAGGCAGGCCTGCATTATAGCTGCGCGGCCACAGGCCGTCAATCAGCAGTCTCCGCGGGGGGAATATCCCATGACGGGGGTTTTGGCGGGTTGGTTGGCCCTGCCGGCTGCCCCTGGCGCGCCAGGGGCAGCCGGCAGGGCCAACCAACCCGCCAAAACCCCCCTGGCTCAGAGCCGGGCGCACGAGGGCATGTGCCTGCACGGGCTTATCTGCACCCAAGGGGTGGCGGCAACGCACATAGCCCGGCTGTCACCGGGATGCCGAGGGCGACAAGCTCCTTCTCCGACAGGCTGCTGGGTGCGCTACAGCTCCGACGTGCAGTGCGGGCAGCGCGTTGCCTCGAGCGGGATGGCCGTGCAACAGTACGGGCAATCCTTGGTCGTGGGCGCTGCAAGCGCAGGCGCAGGCTTGACCACCAGCCGGTTGATCTGGCGGATGAGCAGGAAGAGCACGAAAGCCACGATGACGAAATCCAGCACCGTGTTCAGGAACAGCCCATAGTTGATCGTCGCTGCACCGGCCGTCTTGGCGTCGGCCAGTGAGGCGTACTGGGTGCCGGTCAGGTTGAGGTACAGGCTGCCGAAATCGACCCTGCCCAGCACCAGCCCGATGGGCGGCATGATAATGTCGTTGACCAGCGAGGTGACGATCTTGCCGAACGCCGCCCCGATGATCACGCCGACGGCCATGTCGAGCACGTTGCCGCGCATGGCAAAGGTCCTGAACTCTTTCAGCATGTCGATCCTCCTTGCATGTGCTGGTCTGTCCTATTCCGACCAGGGCAGCTTGCTTCGCAGTTTGTCGATGGGGTCGCCGTAGCCCATGCGGATGCGTCCCAGATGAAAGATGTCGCCTGGCTTCTGATAGATGCGCTGCTCGACGGTGAGCGCCGCGCGGTAGCCATAGTGCTGCAGTTGTTGCACCGTCTTGTCGCTGTAGCTGCCAAAGGGGTAGGCAAAGCACTCGACCTGGGCGCCGGTCAACTCCTCGATCTTGCGCTTCTCATCGCCGATCTGGTGCTCGGCCTCGGCGGGCGTCAGGTCTTGCACAAAGCTGTGCTGATAGCTGTGGCCGCCCAGGTCAAAGCCGGCGGCGGCCAGGGCTTTGAGGTCCTCCCAGTTGAAGAACTTGTCGTTGCCCGACTCGGCGTACTGCGGAGGCACGAAAAAGGTCGCCGGCAGGCCGCGCTCTTGGAGCACAGGCACCGCGTACTGCAGCGTCGGCTTGTTGCCGTCGTCGAAGGTGATGACGGCCGGGCGCGCGGGCAGCGGCGCGCCCTCGGTCAGGTAATCGACGGTCTCGATCAGGCGCACCACGTGGGCGCTCAGGCCGGCCAGCAGGTCGAGCTGGGCCACAAACTCGCCGGGGCGCGAGGCCCACTCCCCCACGCCGGCCGGCGCGCTGGGCCCGAAATCGTCGACGTGGTGGTACATGAGGATGGGGATGGGCGCCCCACGCCCGCCCTCGCCGAACGTGAACGCCAGCGGCTGCTCGAGCATGCCGCCGCTCTGCCCGCGCGCCCGCTGCAGCGTGAGCCGGTACTCGGTGCCGGGCCGGCGCGGCCCGGTATGCAGGGCCAGGGTGTTGGGCGCCGGCCACTCAGCGGTCAGGCTCAGCTCGGGCGAAACGCTCAGCCCCAGGGCCGCTGGGTCGGGGTCCATCGGCTGGTTGAAGACGAGGCGCAGCGGCGCGCCGGGCAAGACGTCGCTATCGCCGTCGATGGGGTAGCTGCGCAGCAGGTGCACCGGCTGCGGCAGCAGTGTCGGGCTGGGGATCTCGGTTGGCGCGGGCGTGGCCGTGGCGCTCGGCATGGGCGTCGCCGAGGGCGTAGCCGTAGCCGGCGGCGAGGTCGGGCTGAGCACCAGCATCGGCGTGGCTGCCGGCGCGGTCGAGGCCGCCTCGGGGAGCGGCGCGGCAGCCAGGCAGCCGGCGAGGGCCAGCAGCAGCAGCAGGGTCGATGTACATATGATCCGGTTCACGGGCGCCTCTGCTCTATGGGGCGTGTGGGGCCCTCAAACACGCGGCACGTTGCAGTGAGGGCCAGTTCGGCGACGACGAGTGCAGGCCGGATGGTCCTGAACATGCGCCTGGCGGTGACAGTGCGCAACCTGCGCTCAGCCCCATCATAGCACAAGCCGGCGGCAGTCACAAACAGCGGGGGAAATACTGTCTCAGGCCGTCATTGCTTCGCTGCGCTCGCAATGGCGGCCTGAACACGTCCGACGGGCTGGCGCAGGAGGCCGCTACTCGATGCCCTCATAGGGCCCGAGGAAGGTCGGCAGGGGATGGGTGAGGTGCACGTCGACGAGCGCCTTGCAGATGGCGAGCGCCTCGCGCAGGGTGTAGCGCACCTGGTCGTAGGGGCTGAACCAGATGGCCATATGCGCGCGGTTGTAGAGCCAATCGGGCATGCCATAGCCCACGGCATCGATGCCCAAGGCGCGGCAGGTGTAGACGGCGCGCGGCAGGTGGTAGCCCTGGGTCACGAGCACCGCTCCTTCGACGCCAAAGATGGCCTTGGCGCGGTAGGCGCTCTCGTAGGTGCTGAACCCGGCATAGTCGAGCGTGATATCCTCGGCCGGCACGCCCAGCTCGACGGCGTAGCGCTTCATGGCCGAGACCTCATCATAGTCCCGGCGGCTGTTGTCGCCGGTCATGAGCAGCTTGTGCACCCGCCCCAGCCGGTAGAGCTCGGCGGCGCCGCGCACACGCTCGGCCAGCGCCGGCGTGGGCCGGCCGTTGACCACCCCCGCCCCAAAGACGATAGCCACGCGGCGGGCGGGCACCGCGGCCGCATCAGCGTAGCGGTAGGGGCGCGTGGCTGCGATGACGTGCAGCGGCAGTGCCACCAGCAGGATCAGCCCTGTGAGGACGACGAGCAGTACGAGCCACAGCCAGCGATGTCTGTTCAATGAGTCCTCACACATGCGCCGAGGCGAATTCCTCGGCCAGGATGTCCATCAGGATGACGTCGTACGCCGTGCCAGCGGCGATGCGCGCCCGGCGCCGCCGGCCGATCTCTTTGAAGCCTACCCTACGATAGCAGTTGAGCGCCCGTTCGTTGCCCCTGGGCAATCAAGTTGCCCAGGTCATAGCCGGCTCGCATGCTCCGCGTCCGCCCGGCTCGAACCTGGAGCGGGTGTATGTGGCGGGCTGGTCGGGCCGTGGCCGCCTCGCGGGGCGGCCACGGCCCGACCAGCCCGCCACATACACCCGCCAATAAGGGTCCGTTCCGGTCATGTGCGAAGCGCAAAGCCCGGATGCCATGCTTCTGCAGGCGCGCATGGTTGCGGCCCTAACTCCCCCGGCCTTCTGCAAAGGCGCGCCAGGAATGCCTGGGCGCCCAGCCCAGGACACGGCGCGCGTTGCCGGTGACGACCAGCGAGCGGTGGGGCTCGCGCTCGTACTCGGGGCCGCCGCGCTAGCCCGCTTGCGGATGGATTGGCGGCTTGCGCCACACCCGGTTCGGGCCCCTTGAGGGGGTTTTGGCGGGCTGGCTGACCGGCATCGTTGGCCGCCCGCGGGCGGCCAACGATGCCGGTCAGCCAGCCCGCCAAAACCCCCTCAAGGCCCAGGGCCGGGCGACGGCCCTTCGCTGCCCCTTAGCGCAAGGCAGGCCCGCGGCGTGCCCGGCCGTCGCCAGGATGCCGGGAGCAGCGCGTTGTCTTCGAAAGGCTGCTCGTCAGGCCCTTCATTGCAGGTGGGCCTTCAGTCACCGCCTGCGTTCACAGGATGCGCCGTCCGGCGGCATCGTAGGCCTCGATGGTCGCCGAGGCCGCGGGGCTGGCCGCGTGCTCCTCGACGAGCAGCGCCCAGACCATGGCATCGCTGGTGCGCTCGCCAAAGCGCGAGCCGCAGCCGCGCAGGGTGCCCTCGTAGGTAAAGCCGAGCTTCCTGGGCACCGCCGCGCTGCGCGCGTTCTCGGGCGCGCAGCGGATCTCCACCCGCCGCACGCCGTCGACCTCAAAGGCCACGCGGGTCAGCGCCGCGCTGGCTTCGGTGGCGATCCCCCGGTTGATCGCGCCCTGGTGCACCCAGTAGCCGATCTCACGGGCGCCCGCGCCGGCGCGGGTGTGCAGGCCCGTGCCGCCGAGCAGCCGCGCCTCGTCACGGTCGAGGATGGCATAGACAAAGTCCTGCCCCAGGTCGAACATGCCGCGGAAGCGGCGCAGGCGCTCGACCTTGGCCTGCAACGGCTCGGGCTCGTCGTGCGCCCAGGGCATCCAGGGCAGCAGGTGCTCCAGGCTCTCGGCGATGGCGCTTTGCAGGAGCGGCGCGTCGGCCGGCTCGTAACAGCGGATGACGAGCCGCGGCGTGTGGATGCGATAGGCGGGGCCGGGGATGCGCTCGGGCATGAGTCACCTACTCACCGATGATCTTGACCAGCACGCGCTTGCGCCGGCCACCGTCAAACTCGCCGTAAAAGATCTGCTCCCAGGGGCCGAAATCCAGCTTGCCGCCGGTCACTGCCACCACCACCTCGCGGCCCATCACCTGGCGCTTGAGGTGGGCATCGGCGTTGTCTTCGCCGGTCAGGTTGTGGCGGTATTGGCCGATGGGCTCGTGAGGCGCCAGCTCCTCGAGCCAGCGGTCATAGTCCTGGTGCAGGCCGCGCTCGTCGTCGTTGATGAACACCGAGGCCGTGATGTGCATGGCGTTGACCAGGGCCAACCCCTCGCGGATGCCGCTCTCGCGCAGGGCTTCCTGCACCTGCGGTGTGATGTTGATGAACCCCCGGCGCCCCGGCACGTTGAACCACAGCTCTGTGCGATAGCTCTTCATACCCAGCCTCATGCCATTGATTGCTTCATTCTACTGTGCCGCCCTGGCCCCGTCAAGGTCGGCTGGGCCGGGCACACACCCCAGCTAACCGGCTCTGGCGCTTCGCACCAGCTCGGTGCGAGCCTCTACTTTCGGGTTTTTGGCTGGCGGGATGTGCTGCTGGCCGCCCCAGCGGGGCGGCCAGCAGCACATCCCGCCAGCCAAAAACCCTGCACCTCATTCTTGCTCACCCTTCACAACCCGCCTATAATGCCCGGTGTCGTCAGCCTTCTGCTGAGAAAGCGACTACAACCGGTGGATAGTGTGACCGCCGCAGTGGACGAACAGGGCGCTGTGGCCAGGCCCCGGCTCCACCTGAGCATCCCCCGCGAGGCGTTCGCCGCCATGTGGGGCGCCGCCGCGCCGCTGGCAGTGGAGTTGGCCGCTGCACGGCTGGCGCAGGCGCTGGACCTCCTGTGGATGGGCCGGCTGGGCCCGTCAGCGTTGGCGGCGGTGGCTGCCGGCGCGGGCCTGCGTTGGGTCTTTGCCAGCCTGCCGCTCGGATTGGCTGTGGGCGGCATGGCCGCGGTGGCGCGGCACAGGGGCAGGCACGACGCCAAGGCGGCGAGCTCGGCCGTCTGGCAGACGCTGCTCGCAGGCGCGCTGCTGGCAACCCTGCTCAGTATGGCGGGCTGGGCGTTGGCCCCCGTTCTGCCGCGCGCCATTGGGCTCAGCGATGACGTGGCGCTGCAGGCCGCAGGCTACCTGCGCATTGTGCTGCCTGGCCTCGCTCCCCTGGCGCTGCTGCCAGTCCTGGCGGCGCTGCTCCGGGCGGCAGGCGGGGCCGTGGCGGCCCGGCGGGCGCTCATCCTCGCTGCCGGCCTCACCATGGCCGTGGAGCCGCCCCTCGTCTTTGGTTGGGGGCCGCTGCCCGCGCTGGGCGTGGCCGGCTCGGCCCTGGCTGCGGTGCTTGGCCCGGCGGCAGGCGTGCTCGTGCTGCTGGCGCTCCTCGGGCGGGGTTACGGCTGCCTGCAGTTGCGCCGCACAACGCCGGCATGGCGGCCGCGCGAGATGGGTCGCATCCTTATCGCCAGCGCCCCGTACAGCCTGCAGCTCACTCTGCGCGCCCTGGCCCGCGCCGCGCTGCTCGCCATCCTCGCCCGCTTTGGCAGCCTGGCCCTCGCCGGCTATGCCGCTGCCGATGCTGTATTGCTGCTCGCTCTCGTCCCCAGCTATGCCCTGGCCGAGGCGGCGGCTGCCCTGGCCATGCGCAGCCGGCGCCAGGGCCGGCCTGCTGCCGCCGGTCGCGGTGTGTGCGCCATGGGCACGCTGAACCTGGCCTACATGGCTGTCGCCGTGGCCGGCGCCTTGGTCCTGGCTCCCCAGGCCGTCGCCCTCTTTTGCCCCGCGCCGCGCGCCGTCGCCCTCGGGGCCGACATGCTGCGCATCGCCGGCCTGGGCTACCTGGGCAGCTCGCTGGGCGTCATCGCCGCTCGCGGGCTCGACGTCACCGGCCACGTGGTGCCCGTCGCCGCCGTCAACCTGATCACCCTGTGGGGCGTCGAGGTCCCGGCGGCGCTCCTGCTCTCGCGCATCCAGGGCCCGGCCGGCGTGTGGCTGGCGCTGGCCTTCGGCGCCGCCGCCAACGGCATCCTCATGAGCTACCACTTCCGGCGAGGACGCGGCCTTCCCGCCTGAGCTCGCTTGTTTCTCCACGGCAGAGGCGCAGGGGGCGCGGAGATGGTTCTGTGCTGCTCTGCAGCCAGTGCGTCTCCACGTTGAGCCGAGGCCCTATTCGCAGGCGAGATCCAGAAATCAAGTCTCCTCTGCGCCCTCTGCGCCTCTGCGGTGCATCTGGGTTCGCACCCTCTACGAAAGGTCGATGCGATAGCGGCATTTCTGCCGCTCGCCGCGCCAGTACATCTCGTTATCCCCAGGCAGGTCCACGATCTCCACCAGCTCGGCGCCTGCCAATTCGCAGGTGCGGCGCGAGGCCCAGTTGTCGGGGTTGCAGGTGATCCACACCACGATGAGGCCATGGCTGCGCGCCAGGGGCAGCAGCAAGCGGCACGAGCGCGCCGCATAATGGTGGCCGCGGTGCTCCGGCGCCACCTCGTAGCCGATGTGGCCCGCGTACATCACGAGCTGATGGCTCTCGCCCACGCGCAGGTCGATGCGGCCCAGCCGCGTGCCCTGCCCCGCGCGCACCATGGTGAACCGGTAGGACGGCGCCCAGCCGATGGCGGGGTCCTCAGGGTGCGTCTGGGCGAGCACCAGCGCCAGGTCGCCGTCGCGCAGCTCGCCAGGATCGTGGAACTCGAACAAGCTGTTGGCCCACCTTCCTACTATTACTGTGCCGCTTCTCGCCATGTGCCACAGGCTTGTAGTTGGCGCTTGAGCGCTGGTTCGTAGTTGGCGCTTGAGCGCCTTGGTTCGTAGTTGGCGCTCAAGCGCCAACTACGAACCTGGCTGCCCACTCCGAGAGTCGTACTGGCAAAGCGATACTACAGCAGTGCGCGGGCGTCGGGCCAGCCATAGCCCACCTCGCGCAGCCACGCGCCGCCAATCTCGACCGTCTGCTCGCGCACCGGCCGGCCGCCCAGGCGCTCGTAAAAGCCGCGCGCGGGCTTGTTATCGGCCAGCACCCAGATCAGCACCGACCCCAGGCGCTGCACCAAGAGCCGGCGAGCGCAGGCCTGCACCATCTGCCGGCCGATCCCTCGCCTCTGCCGGCCCGGCCGCACGTAGACGGCATAGACCTCACCCCGGTACTCGGCATCGGCGCCGCGCTCCGGCCCGCCGCCGGAAAAGCCGACCACCTCGCCCGCCTCCTCGGCCACCAGCGTGAAGCGGCCGGGCGCGGCGTTCGTCAGATTGTCGCGCCAGCGCTGCTCGCGCGCCTCGTAGGAGAGGCCGGCCAGGTGCGCGGCCGGGATGATGCCGGCGTAGGCAGCGCGCCAGGTGTCGACGTGCACGCGGGCGATGCCCGGGGTGTCGTCGAGGGTGGCTTCACGAACCAACATGGCGCACCGCCGCGAAGCGCCGCCGCAGCGCCCGTTGGTAGCGCAACGCCGGGTAGCCCAAGACCATGGCGAGGCCGGGCTGGATCTTGCGCGGCAGGCCATATTTCTTGCGCAGCTTGCCGTCGTACTGCATGATGTAGCCCGGAAAGCCCAGCAGGCAGCTGCCCAGCCCCAGCGCCTCGGCGGCCAGCATGGCATAGGTGGCGGCGATGACAGGATCGGCCGGGTCGGCGCAGGGTGAGCCGTAGAAGTAGAGCGCCAGCGGGGCGTCGTAAAAGAACCAATCCACGCCTTCGCGTTCCTTCTCCGCATAGGCAGCGAGCGCCGGTCCGATGAACGCTTTGAAGCCCCGATAGTCCTCGCGGCCGATGAAGGGTCGCAACAGGGCCAGGATCGCCGGCGACAGCAACCAACGCCAACCCTGTACGCTGCGCCAGAGGTCATCGCGCAGGGCACGCACCTGTGCCCGCCCCGCGGCCACCAGCACGCCCACCTCCGAAGGCGGCAGGCCCATGGGCGCCGTGCTGGCCGCGTCGAGGATCTGCTCGACCATCCCCGGCCCCACCTCGCGCGCCTGGAAGTCGCGCACGCTGCGCCGGCCGAGCAACAGGGCGTGCAGCGCGTCATAGCCGGCGCGCGCCTCGCGGGGCGGCAGGTCCGCGACATCCTCAGGCGAGAGGTCGCGCCCGCTGACGGTGATGCAGCCGCGCGGGCAGACGGCGACGCAGTGGCCGCAAGCGATGCAGCCAAAGAGGCGCGCCTGGTCCACCTGCACGCGCCCATCCTCCAGGTAGAGCGGCGCGCCCTTGCAGACGCGCACGCACAGCCCACAGGCGTTGCACTGCTCGTGGTCGATGTGAACCGCGGCGGGGCCGCCGCCGCGCCCATAATCCAGCGGCATGGTGCCTGACCTCCTGCGGGCAAGCCCGCGAACCGGCAGCCGAAAGGTATTGCGGCAATCATACACCGACTGGGCGCAAGACTCAACTCGCAGAGTCACAGAGCAAAGACTGGCCACTCGGCCAGGTGGAAACGGCAAGGAATGTGGGGGCAGAGTCGTAGTATAGAGTAGAGGCCGCTCGCGGAGATGGGCGGCGCTCTGACCGAGAGGAGATCTTCATGAACAGCACCCGCCAACGCATCGCGGCCGCCGCCCTGGCCGCTGCACTCGTCGCCATCGCACTGCTGAGCGCGGGCTGCGATCTGCCCGCCGTCGCCGCCCAGGCCGGCCCCAGGGACCCCTTCACCGCTCGTATCCAGGGCGGCGAGGGCCTCGTCGTCGAGCTCAAGGGCCTGGCCCACGGGCACCGCGCCGGCAGCACGGCCCGCTTCGAGCTTGCGCTGCGCAACGACGGTACGAAGCCCTGGCAGGGGCGCTACTGCCTCACGCTCGTGGGCCGCAGCCTGCCCGTCGCCACCTTGGCTGCGGGCGAGCTCAACCTGGAGCCGGGTGTGGGCGAGGCCTACACCATCGAAGCGCCTTTGCCCGCAGACCTCGCCGCCGGCTGCTACGGCCTGGCGCTGGTGCTGCCCGAGCGCCTGGCCAGCGTCACCACCATCACCGTCGGCGAGGGGGCTGAGCCCTGCAGTGAATCGTGGCCCGCACCTGCATGCCCATGAGCAGCACATGCTGGTAGTACAGTAGAGGGGCTGTGGTGGCGCCGTGTGCCCTCGCGAGGGCACACGGCGCCACCACAGCCCCTCTACTGTACTACGAACACAGCGGCGCTTGCAGAGCGGCGATGGATGGGCTATCATATCCCCCAGTTCCATCAGTTCCTCCAGTTCCGTTCGTTCCCTCACACGAGCATCGCTATGACAACGTTGCAGGAAGCGCTCTCTCAATACAGCGAAGAGATGCTGCACGCCATCGCCCTGCAGTGGCAGGTGCCGGTTGGCAACTTGGAGTCGCTGCCGGCGCGGCTGGCCGAAGAGATGCTGGCGCCGGAGCGGCTGCAGGCCTTTGTGCAGGCCCTGGGGCCGGAGGCGCGCGCGGCGCTGGCCCACGTCGCGGCGGCCGGGGGCGCCATCCGCGGCCATCTGCTGGCCCAGACCCATGGCGAGGTGCGCCGCCTGGGGCCGCGCGCTATCGCCCGTGAGCAGCCCTGGCGGCAGCCTGCCGGCGCGGCCGAGCGTCTGTGGTATGCCGGGCTGCTCTTCCGCCGCTACGGCCGGCTGGGCGGCTACCATGGCGAGGTCTACTACATCCCCGCCGACCTGCTGGCGGGCCTGCCGCTCGAGCCCGGCGCCCCTGCATCTGTGGCCCTCGAGCCGGTGGCCCAGCCGGGGCCGGCGCGCCAGGCCGGGCTCGACCTCATCCTCGACCTGGAGGCTGTGCTCGCCCGCCTGCGCCTGGCGCCGTTGGCAGCGCTCGAGGAACGCCGGCGTGCCCGAGGCCGGCAGGTCGCCGGTGCTCCGGATGGCGCGCTGGTGCTGGCTCTGCTCAGCCCCCTCAGCGAGCGCTGGCGCGGCGAGGTGCACCCCGAGCGCCTGGCCTTCATCGAGCGGCTGGCGCTGCGTGCCCGGCTGATCGTCAAGCATGAGGGGCAGTGGCAGGCCAGGGCACAGGCGCGCGCCTGGCTGCAACTGCCGCCCTTCCGTCGCCAGAAGCTGCTCTTCCAGGTCTGGCGCAGCGATCCCTACTGGAACGAGCTCTGGCGCGTACCCACACTGCGCTGCGAGGCCACCGGGTGGCGCAATGACCCCCGGCTGCCGCGCGCCGCCGTCCTCGAAACGCTGAGCCGCGCGCCCAACGGCTGGCTGCGCCTGGCCGACCTGGCCGCCGCCCTCAAGGCCACGCAGCCCGACTTGGCCCGCCCCGACGGCGACTATGACTCGTGGTATATCCGCGACGCCGCTACCGGCCAATACCTGCACGGCTTTGCTCACTGGGAGAGCATCGAGGGCGCGCTGATCGCCCACATCGTCTCGCGCTCGCTCTACTGGCTGGGCGCCGTCGACGTCGCCGGCGAACCCGTTCAGGCCTGTCGCCTCACGCCCAGCGGGCGCGCCCTCCTGGACCTGGACGCCGTAGGCGCGGTTCGGGAACCGCCCCAGCCCGTGCCTATCACCGTGCGCGAGGACCTCTCCATCCTCGTCCCCCCCACAGCGAGCGCCTACGACCGGGTGCGCCTCGAACGTCTCGCCCGTTGGGCCGGCCGCGAGGGCGAGCGCGACGTCTTTCGCATCGAGGCCGAGAGCACCTGGCAGGCGCTCGATGCCGGCATCTCGGCCGGCCAGATAGCGACGTTCCTCGAACGCGCCTCGGGGCGGCCGCTGCCGGCGGCGGTAGCGCGCGCCATCGAGCAGCAGGCCGCCGGCCATGGCCGGGTCGCCCTGCGCCAGGTGGTGTTGCTGCAGACGGCAGACGCAGAAACGCTGCGCCTGCTCCGCAGCGATGCGGAACTGGCACAGCGTCTCGGTGCGATCGTATCCGAGCAGGCCATCCTGGTGCCCGAGGATCAGGTCACTCAGGTGCTGGCGCGGCTCAAGACGCTGGGGTTGTGGCCTCGTCGCGACGGGCTGCCTGACCCTTCGCCGCCGCCGGGGCCGCCGCGGCCTTCCCAGGCTCCTGACCACAGTAGGGGCACACTTCCCAGCTCGGGCTCAGCAGGCGCCGGCACGACGCGCAGCGGCTCTTGAGCGGAGTACGGCAGTGCGGGCACAGCGCAAAATCCTGCGCCACGCGCCGCTTGCACGTCGGGCACGTCGCCTGCTCCTCGATATCCTGCAGCAGGGCCTCTTCCTCCAGCGCGCGTCCATAGACCTCGGCCAGCGTCTCGCGCGGCCGCAAGACAAAGTAGAGCAGCAGCCCCGGCAGGTTGAAGACCAGCACCAGGAGGACGGCCAAGATGCGCACCAGCCAGTCGCGCGTGCGGCTCGAGATATCGCGCGCCGTCCAGACGACCAAGCCCAGGATGAAGGCTACCGCATAGGCGCCCAGGGCAAAGAACGAGATCTGCAGCACCTGGGTCACGACAGGTGGAATCGTAATATCGGGCATGCCACATCTCCTCGGCAATTGGTGCGCCGGATTATACTACGGACTGTGAGTCTTGTCATCTCGCAAGCAGCGGGGTTTTGAGAGGGTTTGTCGGGTCAGGTCGCCGTTGCCGTCCGCGGGCGGCAACGGCGACCTGCCCCGACAAACCCTCTCAAAACCCTACCTATAAAGGAACGACACCCACACCAGCCCCCAGCCCGTGCCCAGCATGGCGCCCGAGAGGACATCGAGCGGAAAGTGCACGCCCAGGTGCAGGCGGCTGTAGCCCACGCAGGTCGCAACGGCGTAGAGGGCGACGCGCAGCGGCCAGGCCACGTGCAGCCCCACGGCCATGAGCGTCGCCACGCTGAAGGCCATGGCCGAATGGCCGCTGGGGTACGAGAGGTCGGCCGGACGCAGGCCCACCACGCGCACGTTCTTGAGCTGCGTAAAAGGCCGCCGCCGCTGCGTGAGCGCCTTGGTCACGCCGATGATGATGCCCACCGTGAGGAAGGCCAGCGCCGTCACCTGGCCAAAGCGTGGCTGGTGGATCTGGATGGCCACGAGGAGGGCGGCCACACCGGCCCAGGCCGAGCCCAGGTGAGTGACGCTCCACATCAACCAATCGAGCCCGGCCACCGCCGGCAGGCAGTTGACGGCCATGAAGAGCCGCCGGTCCAGCTTGCGACCAAAGCGCGTCCAATTCAGCGCCCCCACGCAGATGCCGGCGAGAGTCAACAGCCCACCCAACTGGGCGAGCTGCATGTCGAGAGGCACCCAGAAGCTGCGCATCACATCCATCCCCGCCGCTTGAACCAGTACGCCATCGCGGCGGCGGTGACGGCCATGACGGCCAGCAGGCCAACATAGCCGTAGCGCCACTCCAGCTCGGGCATGTGACGAAAGTTCATGCCATAGATGCCGGCCAGGAGCGTCAGCGGCATAAAGATCGTCGTCACCGCCGTCAGCCACTTCATGACCTCGTTCATGCGGTTGGAGACGACCGACAGGTAGGTCTCGAGGGCGCCGGCGGCCAAGTCACGCAATGAGTCGCTGATATCGACGACGCGGACGAGATGATCGTAGACATCGCGGAAATAGAGCTGGATCTTGGGGCGCACCAGGGGCGACTCGTTGTGGCTCAGCCGGTGCACCACCTCGCGCTGCGGCACGGCCGTGCGCCGCAGATGCATCGTGGCCCGTTTGACGTCGAGGATGCGCGTCAGCGTCCGCTGGGTCGGCTTGGCCAGGATCTCGTCTTCCAGCTCCTCGATCGTCGCATCGAGGCTATCGAGCACCGGCATCAGATCGTCGACCAACAAGTCAAGCACGGCGTGGGCCAGGCCGTCGGCGCCCCGCTGGAAATAGCGCTCTTCACGCTGCGCCCGGTCCCAGATCACTTTGATGCAGTGCAGCGGCTCATGATGGTGGGTGACGAGATAGTTGGCGCCCAGAAAGAGGTCCAACTCGAGGACGTGCAAGCCATCATCGCTGCCGAGGCGATCGAGGCCATGGGCGACGATGTACAGGTAGCCGCCATAGTCGTCGAGCTTGGGGTGCTCGACGTGGCCCAGCGCGTCTTCGATGGCCAGGGGGTGAAAGCCAAAGACCTCGCCGAGGAACGCTGCCTCCGCATCGCTCGCCTCGTCCAGGTCGACCCACAACGTGCCATCGCCCTTGGCCAGGGCCGCACGTAGGATCGGTGCGCTGGGGTCAACGGGGTGCAGCCCGGTGCCGTCGCAGATGGTGGCTCGGATCATGGGTTACCGTGCCTCAAGCATCAATGGGTAACGACAAGCCGGACTTCGCACGGCGGGGGAAAGTTGCCGGTAATGTCGACCACGACCAGGCGAATGGAATAGGTCCCTGCCGGCAGGCTGCTCACATCCAGCACGTCGAGGAGTCCGTCGTTCACAGGGTTGTGGTGCACGTCGCTTATGCTCGTCCACCGGGCCGGGTTCTCACCCAGGCCGAGCTCCACCTTATAGAAGTCGAAGCCGCCGATGTTGGCCGTGCCGCGGATATCGACCCGACCCGATACCTGCGCCCCCTGCCCGGGCTGCGTGATCTGCACACCCGCTGTCGGGCAACTGGCCGGCGGCGCCTGGGGCGTCGCCGTCACCGCCGGCGCCGCCGCAGTCGGCTTCCAGTCGATCGTGGGCCGGCGGGTCGGCGATGGGCTCGGCGTGGGCGACGGCGTGCGTGGGTCCGGCGTCGCCGTAGGAGCGGCAGCCGTCTCGGCATAGTCCACAGGCGGAATGTCAAAGCCGGGCTTCGGCGTGGGGCGGATGATCTTGTCCCAGTCAAAGGTGCGCATCAGGAAGAACTGGACAAAGAAAAAGCCGATCAGCACACCAAAGGCACAAAAGGCACCCGAGGCCGCGCGGCGCATGCGCCTCACCGCGACCTCTCGCTCCAGGCTGAAGAGGCTGGCACGCAGGTCCCGGCTGGCCAGGAGCCAGGCCCGCACGTAGATAGCGAGGATGATGATCCCGATGGGATAGAGCCAGACAACGTAGGGGCCCAAGAGCCGGAGCAGTTGTACCACAGAACATCATCCGTCGGCGTGGTTGCGCCCGCGGCTTTGGCGCCGGCCCTGGTGCTCAGCCTGCTTCTGGCAGCGGATGCACTGGGTGGCGTAGGGCAGAGCCTCGAGGCGCTCTGGGTTGATGGTTCCTCCACACGACTCGCAGCGCGAGTAGACTCCTCTCTCGAGCCGCTGCAAGGCCTGTTCGATCATCTCGATCTTTTGGCGCGTATCCTCCGCCAGCCACATGGCGCGCTCACGCAAGTCGGTGGAGACGGCCGCATCGGCTTCGTCGCTATCGCGCTCGTCGGGCGTGAGGGGGTTGCTGACTGTGGGCGGGCCCGCCTTGGAGAGCAGCTCGCTCCGTTCGGCCTCCAGGCGCCGGCGAACGGCATCGGTATCGACTGAGGATCCGTGGTCTTGAGACATGGCCTGCACTTCCTGATCTTGGCACCCAGAAACGACAACGGATGATGCGATCCCTCTTGCAGAGCAAGTGGCAGCACCATCCGCAGCGATGTCGGAGCCCTGGCTCCTCAGGACGTAAGGTAGGGTGAGGCCATTGTACCCCATCTTGTGTGAATTGACAAGTACGTGTGCACGTTGCATAACGGACCTCAAGTTAACTTGACAATATTGCATGGCCGCACTAGAATCGGGCCACTTGCTGTATCCCGCCTGGCGAAGAAGGACGTTTGCGTTTTGGCTTTACATTCGCTATAATAGGGGTAGGCAAGGTGCACGACACAAGCCACGAGGAGAGGGCATGGAGGACAAGCGAACATTCCGGGACGTCTATGAAGGAGGAGGTGCAGTCCAAGAGGATACCATCGCCGAGACGGCAGCCCTGGGGACCACCGACCTGGCCACCACCAACCCAATGGCCTCCCTTCTTGACAGCGAGTACGCCTACAAGACACCGCGACACGGTGACATTCTCCAAGGCGTCATTATGCAGATCACGCCCGGCGAAATCTTGGTCGACGTGGGCAGCAAGTCCGAGGGGATTATCAGCGGCCGCGAGTTGGAGCGCATGGATCCCGAAGTTCGCCAGACGCTGCAGGTTGGGCAGGATGTGCTGGCGTATGTGGTTCGCCCTGAGGATCAGGACGGCAACATTGTGCTCTCGCTGACGCGAGCGCAGATGGAAACCGATTGGCGCCGGGCCGAAGAGCTGTACGCGGCCGAGGAGATTTTCGAGGCGCAGGTCGCCGGCCACAATAAGGGCGGCCTGATCGTACGTATTGGCCGGGTGCGCGGCTTTGTCCCATCTTCACAACTGGTGAGCGTACGGCGCCGCCGCAGCGAAGAGGGTGAAGAAGAGGACCCCGAAGAGAGCGAGCAGGCCAAGCTGGTCGGCAAGATGCTCCGCTTCAAGATTATTGAGCTGGATCGCCGCCGCAACCGCCTCATCCTCTCGGAACGTGCGGCCGCCCGCGAATGGCGGCGCGAGCAGAAGGAAAAGCTGCTCAGCGAGTTGCAAGAGAATGAAGTGCGCACCGGCATCGTGAGCAGCCTGTGCGATTTTGGTGCCTTTGTCGACCTGGGCGGGGCCGACGGCCTCATCCACCTCTCCGAGCTGTCGTGGGGCCGGGTCGCGCATCCGCGTGAGGTGCTCAGCGTCGGTGACGAAGTGCAGGTCTATGTGCTGCACATCGACCGCGAGCGCCGGCGCATCGCGCTCAGCCTCAAGCGGCTGCAGCCGGAGCCTTGGAGCCAGATCGACGAGCGCTACGAGATCGGCCAACTCGTGCAGGGCACGATCACCAAGATTACCAATTTCGGGGCATTCGCGCGGCTCGACGGCGACGTGGAAGGCCTGATCCACATCTCCGAACTGTCGGACCAGCGCATTGGGCATCCCCGTGAGGTGGTGCAGGAAGGGCAAACGCTTGACCTGCGCGTCATCCGCATCGACAGTGCACGCAAGCGGATCGGCCTGAGCCTCCGCCGCGTGAACGACACTGAGATCGAGGATTACACCTGGGAGCCTGAAGGCGAGGTAACGGACCAGGGCGCTCCTGAGGAGGACGCTTCTCCCCAGGAACCGGAACAGTAAGACGTTCTCTCGCCGCAGAGCATTCCAGCCTGGCTCAGGCTGGAGCAACGGCGCAGAAGAGACTCCCAGGGCCAAAAGCGCAGCGTGCGGGCTGTGGGGTTGTGACGCAGGCGCGATGGTCAGGGAGCAACCTGATATCGGCATCATCGTCTCATCGAGGCCCCCCCTGACAGGCTCGCGCGGGGGCCTCGATTCTTATCTCTGCGCCAGAGTGGGGAGCGCAACGTAGCCCGGCCCCGTGTGGGCGTCGGGGGCCCCAGATGCGGCTCCCCAGGTTCGCAATACTTCAAGGAGACTCTGTAGTAGTCATGCAGTTCAAGTGGGCAAGCCATTCCTGTAGAGCCCTCAAATCTGTAGCTCGACAATCGGGCCTAGTGAGGAAGATGGAAGATGGCCAATAAGTTCGACCGCTTCACCAAACGAGCGCGCGAGACCCTGACCTATGCGCAAGAGGAAGCGTTGCGTCTTGGCCATACCACAATCGGAACCGAGCATCTGCTTCTCGGCCTGCTGCGGGAAGGTGAGGGCGTCGCCGCCAAAGTGCTGGGCGACCTGGGCCTCAACCTGTCGCGCGCCCGCGACGCCGTTGAGCGCTACACCGGCCGCGGCAACCGCACTCCGGGTGGGCGCGTCGAGTTGGCGCCGTCGACCAAGCACGTGATCGAACTGGCCGTCGACGAGGCTCGCCGCCTGGGCCATCACTATATCGGCACCGAGCATCTGCTCTTGGGCCTGAGCCGCGAGGCTGAGGGAATGGCTGTGGGTATCTTGGAATCGCTGGGCGTCAGCCTCGACCAGGTGCGTGAGCGCACCATGCAGGCGTTGCGCGAGAGCGCCACGCCCAACTCACAATCCGAGCGCGGCTCGGCTTCGGGCTCGAGCGGCGCCAAGGGCCAGCAGACGCTGCTCGACCAGCTCGGCGTCGACCTGACCGCCGAAGCGCGCGCCGGCAAGCTCGACCCGGTCATCGGCCGGCAGCGCGAGATCGAGCGCGTGATCCAAATCCTGTCGCGACGCACCAAGAACAACCCGGCGCTGATCGGCGAGCCCGGCGTGGGCAAGACGGCCATCGTCGAGGGCATCGCGCAGCGCATCGTCAACGGCGAAACGCCCGACTCGCTGCTGAACAAGCGTGTCGTCCGCCTCGACGTCGGGTCGCTGGTCGCCGGCACCATGTACCGCGGCCAGTTCGAAGAGCGCCTCAAGCGCGTCATCGACGAGATCAAGAACTCGGACGTCATCATCTTTATCGATGAGCTGCACATGCTGGTCGGTGCCGGCGCGGCGGGCAGCTCGGTGGATGCGGCCAACATCCTCAAGCCGGCGCTGTCGCGCGGCGAGCTGCAGTGCATCGGCGCCACCACCCTCGCCGAGTACCGCAAGCACATCGAGAGCGATGCGGCGCTGGAGCGACGCTTCCAGCCGGTGATGGTCGAGGAGCCGAGCGTCGAGGAGACCATCGAGATCCTCAAAGGCGTGCGCTCGCGCTACGAGGAGCACCACCAGCTCGAGATCACCGACGAGGCGCTGGCCGCGGCGGCACACCTGGCGGCGCGCTACGTGCCCGACCGCTTCCTGCCCGACAAGGCCATCGACCTGATCGACGAGGCGGCCTCGCGCGTACGCGTCTACAAGGCTTTCCGGACCGTGGGCGTCCGCGAGACCTTCCGCCAACTGCGCACGATCCAGCAGCAGAAGCAGGAGGCCTTCTCGGCCGAACGCTATGACGAAGCGCTGGCGCTGCGCGAGGAGGAAGACTCGCTGCGCTCGAGGCTCGAGCAACTGCGCCTGGGCTGGCGCGACACCTCGGAGGGCTCGGGCCTGCGTGTGACCGAAGACGATATCGCCGAGATCGTGGCCATGTGGACCGGCGTCCCCGTGGTCCGCATCGCCGGCGAGGAGTCGAGCCGCCTGCTAAAGATGGAAGAGGCGCTGCACGGACGCATCGTCGGCCAAGACGAGGCCGTGGCCACGGTCGCCAAGGCTGTGCGCCGCGCCCGGGCCGGCCTGAAGGACCCAAAGCGTCCAATCGGCTCGTTCATCTTCCTGGGCCCCACCGGCGTCGGCAAGACCGAGCTGGCCAAGGCCCTGGCCGAGTTCATGTTCGGCAGCGAGGATGCGCTGATCCAGCTCGACATGTCCGAGTTCATGGAGCGGCACACCGTGTCGCGCCTGGTGGGCGCCCCTCCCGGCTACGTTGGCTATGAGGAGGCCGGCCAGCTCACCGAGGCCATCCGGCGCCGCCCCTACTCGGTGGTCTGTTTCGACGAGGTGGAGAAGGCCCACCCCGAAGCGTTCAACATGCTGCTCCAGATCATGGAGGATGGGCACCTGTCTGACGCCAAGGGCCATAAGGTGGACTTTCGTAACTGTATCGTCATCATGACCTCCAACGTGGGTGCCGAGTTCCTGGGCCGCGACGTGTCTCTGGGCTTCAACCTGGCAAGGGACGAAGCGCAATCGGCCGAGGACGCCTACCAGCGCATGCGCGACAAGATCTTGGGCGAGCTGAAGCGCACCTTCCGGCCCGAGTTCCTGAACCGGCTGGACGCAGTGGTCGTCTTCCATCGCCTGACCAGGGATGACATCCGCGCCATCGTCGACCTGAACCTGGCCCGTGTCGCCGAGCGCGTGGCCGAGCACCACGTGGCGCTCGAGTTCACCGACGAGGCCAAGGACCTGCTCGCCGAGCGCGGCTACGACCCGCAGTTCGGGGCGCGGCCGCTGCGCCGGGTGATCCAGCAGATGGTGGAGGACCCGCTGTCGGAAATCGTCCTGCAAGCGAACCTGCCCGAGCATCCGACCATCCGCATCGACCGCGACGGCGATGAGCTAACGATGACGCCACGTGCGGCCGCGGAAACCGAAGAGACGACCGCCCTCGCCAAGTAGCGAGCGCCTCCTGCGCGAGGCTGCACATGAAGGGCAAGACCCCCCAAAGGTGTCGCCAGGGGCTATCCTGGTGACACCCGCGGGGGTCTTTTGCGCCTGGCGCCCGGAGTCGAGGCTCCCGCCGGCTGCTCGGCTGTTTTGGTGATGCTTTCGGGGGTCTTTTTTCTGCTGAACTCTGGTCTACATCTTGACGAAACGGGATTTTCCGAGTATACTCATTTTAGGTATCCGTGGCGCGTTACCGTTTCTTCGCCAGCGACCAGTTGACCTCCCCCGGTTATCCGCGGCGGAAACCTCACAGGCCTGGGCAGGGAAATCGAGCGCGCGATTTTCACCTCTACGGAGGAAAGGACCCCCATGGCGTTCCAAGACAAGACCCTCGTGTGTCGCGACTGCGGTGCCCAGTTCATCTTCACGGCTGGAGAGCAGGAATTCTACCAGCAGAAGGGCTTCGAGCACGAGCCCAGCCGCTGCCCCGAATGCCGAGGCAAGAAGCGAGGACTGGATCGACGCCCCGCTGAAGACCGCCAGATGTTCCCCGCCATCTGCTCAGACTGCGGCCAGGAGACCATGGTGCCCTTCGAGCCACGCAGCGACAAACCGGTCTACTGCCAGGCTTGTTTCGCCAAGCATCGACGGCGCTAGGTCGTATTCGCAAGCCGCCGGCCTGACCTTAGGCCGCGCCGCTTGCCAGACGCCCAGCCTCACGGGCGAACCCCCTACAGGCGGCCCCGCCGGCGTGCCTCTGAGCAAGGCACGCCGGCGGGGCCGCCTGCGCCCATGAATGGTCCCCATCTCCCAGCCGGTAGCAGAGGCGGCTCCCACGCCGCCGGGTTGCCGGATGCGGCGAACCCCGCCCATGATAGCGCCCCGCGCCTGCCTCCGGCGGCGTGCGAGCCGCCTCTGCTGCGTCCAGGTTGCGGCCCAATTTCGCCGTGTCATGGAACCATTGGCCCCTCTTGTGCGTCTATAAAAGTAGAACGCCACCCGCGTTGGCCCGGTGCCCTGCGTGCCGGCCAGCGCCGGCGCTCTGCGGCCCTGCCACATTGCGGCACAGAAGCGAGAGTCTCATCGTTACCCCCAGAGTCTGCAGGCCGCCCGCTGCCCGCCCGCCAGGCCGGGCTTCCACAGAGGAGGTTGACCCATGATCGGATTTCGCTCGTGCCGCGCGGCGAGCCGTCTCCTGCTCGCCCTCGTCCTCATCGCCCTCGTCGTGCCCCCACTCGCCGTCTCGGCCGCCACGCCGGCGTTCCGCGGCGAGTACTATAACAACCGCGATCTCTCGGGCGCGCCGGTGCTGGTGCGCGACGATGCAGCCGTCAATTTCAACTGGGGCAATGGCTCGCCCGGCTCCCCCGTCAACGCCGACAACTTTGCCGTACGCTGGACCAACTTTGTCAGCTTTGAAGCCGGCACCTACCGCTTTACCGTGCGTGTGGATGATGGCGCCCGCCTGTGGATCGACGATGCCCTGGTGCTCGACCGCTGGGTGGCCCAGCCGGCAACGACCTTCACCGTTGACCGCAGCCTGGGGGCCGGCTACCACCATATCCGCATGGAGTACTTTGAAGCCACCGGCGAGGCCGTGGCCCAACTCTCGTGGGAAAAGCTCGCCGACACCAGCTTCCCCCAGTGGAAGGCCGAGTACTATGGCAACACGGACCTCTCGGGCTCGCCGCTGCTCGTGCGCAACGACGCCGACATCAACTTTCACTGGGGCTACGGCTCGCCCGCAAGCCAGGTCCCGGCCGACAGCTTTTCCGTCCGCTGGACACGTTCGGTGAGCGTGGCCACCGCAGGCACCTACACCTTCACCGCCACCGCCGATGACGGCATCCGGGTCAAGGTCGACGGCACCATGCTCATCGACCGCTGGGTCGATCAGTCGGCCACCACCTTCACCGGCTCCGTCTACCTGGGCGCCGGCGCGCACACCGTCGTCGTCGAGTACTATGAGCGCACCGGCGTCGCCCTGGCGCGGGTCTCGTGGGCGGCCAGCGCCACGCCGCAGACGGTCACCGTGACCGTCGACGACCTGGATTCCGGCTTTACCCGCGGCGGCAACCTGGAGAGTTTCCACCCGGTCGCCTTTGGCTATCGCAGCCACCTGTTCTACGTATGGAACAACACTTCGACCGTCTACAACTGGGGCAGGTGGACCCCCAAGCTGCCGGGGGCCGGCAACTATGAGGTGCAGGTCTACATCCCCAGCCGCTACTTTGGCACCACCAGCGCCCGCTACCGCATCTCTCACAACGGCGCGACCAACGACCGCGTCGTCTCGCAGGCACGCTACTACGACCAGTGGGTGAGCCTCGGCAGCTACTACTTTAGCGGCAAGGGCCAAGAGTACGTCTACCTGGGCAGCGCCACCGGCGAGCCCTGGGCCACACGCACCGTGGGGTTCGACGCCGTGCGCTTTATCGGCACCGGGATCTCCAAACCGGCGGAGCCGCTGCCCCCGTGCAGCATCATGCCGGTGCAGGGCTTTGGCAACGCCTGGAACGGCAACGCCGCGCTGCGCGCCTCCCTCGGCTGCCCCACCGACGTCGAGAAGGCCGTGTGGCTTGGTGAACAGACCTTCCAGTTCGGCACCATGTTCTGGCGTGGCGACACTGGCGTCATCTACGTACTGTTCAACGACGGCACCTGGGTGCAGTTCGGCGACACCTGGAACGCCTCCCAGCCCGAGGTGGACTCGGGCATCCACGCTCCATCGGGCCTGTTCCAGCCCAAGCGCGGCTTTGGCAAGGCGTGGCGCGATCACAGCGACGTGCGCAGCAGGGTCGGCTGGGGCCTCATCGAGGAACGCGGCGTCAACGGCGCCGTCCAGCCCTTCGAGCGTGGCCTGATGCTCTGGAGCCCACGGCTCGGCATCTACAGCCTGTCGAACGACGGGCGCTGGCAGCACTTCTAGCGCTCGCCCAGCCGGAACCCTGCGAAGGTTCCGAACCTTCGCAGGGTTCCGGCCAGACCGTACCCGTGCCGGGCGCCGGCAACGCGCCGGCCCGGCCGTTGCCAGGGCGCCGAAGCTGACCAGTTGCCTCTCCGACAGTCGGCTGGCACTCGGCACCGGCGAGTGCTAGAGCCCCCCGCAGACACCCACACGCCGACCACCCAGACCAGCCCAAGAAGCCACGAAACGCGTAGCAAATCGTAGATTTCTGGCGCATGATGCAGCATGTTGGTGCTGTGGGGCCACCACGCCCCTCCTTTGTCCTCTCCGCTGCGCTCGGCCCACTTGCCATTTAGGGCCAATTGCAGTATCATGTGGGTCGCAATTAGCACTCCGACGGTGAGAGTGCTAAGACGTCAGCCCAGTTCATCAAACTTGAAGGAGGGTTTGTAAAGATGGCGCTGAACATCAAGCCCCTGGGTGACCGTGTGGTCGTCGAGCCGATCGAGCGAGAGGAGACCACGGCGAGCGGCCTGGTGCTGCCCGAGACGGCCAAAGAGAAGCCGCAGGAAGGCACCGTGGTGGCCGCGGGCCCAGGCCGCCTGACCGATGACGGCACCCGCCTGCCCATGGACGTCAAGGTGGGCGACCGCGTCCTCTATCAAAAGTATGCCGGCAACGAGTTCAAGCTGAACGACAAAAAGTACCTCGTCCTCGGCGAGAAGGATATCCTCGCCATCCTTCAGCAATAGCCAGGCAAAGACGCAAAGAGGAGTGAGTAAAGATGGCTAAGCAGCTCGTTTTCGCGGAAGAGGCGCGACGCAACCTCAAGATCGGCGTCGACGCCCTGGCAGAAGCCGTGCGCACGACGCTGGGCCCCAAGGGCCGCAACGTCGCCCTCGATAAGAAATTCGGCGCCCCCACCATCACCCACGACGGCGTGACCGTCGCCAAGGAGATCGAGCTGAAGGAGCCCTTCCAGAACATGGGCGCCCAGCTCCTGAAGGAAGCCGCCACCAAGACCAACGACGTGGCCGGTGACGGCACCACCACCGCGACCGTGCTGGCCCAGATCATCGTCAGCGAGGGCCTGAAGAACGTGGCCGCCGGCGCCAACCCCATGCTCATCAAGCGCGGCATCGAGAAGGGCACCGCGGCGCTCGTCGAGGCCATCCGCAAGATGTCGCGCGAGGTCAAGGGCAAGGAAGAGATCGCCATGGTCGCCGCCATCTCTGCCGCCGACCCCGAGATCGGCAACCTGATCGCCGAGGTCATGGATAAGGTCGGCAAGGATGGCGTGGTCACGGTCGAAGAGTCCAAGGGCCTCGCCTTCGAGACCGAGTACGTCGAGGGCATGCAGCTCGACCGCGGTTTCATCTCCGCCTACTTTGTCACCAACCCCGAGCGCATGGAGGCGGTCCTCGAAGAGCCCTATGTGCTGATTACCGACCGCAAGATCGCCGCCGTGGCCGATATTGTGCCCCTCCTCGAAAAGATGGTCCAGATCGGCAAGCGTGACCTGCTGATTGTCGCCGAGGACGTCGAGGGCGAAGCCCTGGCGACTCTGGTGCTCAACAAGCTACGGGGCATGCTCAACGTCGTCGCGGTCAAGGCGCCCGGTTTTGGCGATCGCCGCAAGGACATGCTGCGCGACATCGCCATCCTGACCGGCGGCCAGGTGATCACCGAGGAGATGGGCCGCAAGCTCGAGACGGCCACCATCGCCGACCTCGGCCAGTGCCGCCGCGTGGTGGTCAACAAGGACGAGACCACCATCATCGAGGGCAAGGGCTCCGACCAGGACATTCAGGGCCGCATCGAGCAGATCAAGGCGCAGATCGAGACCACGACCTCCGACTATGACCGCGAAAAACTGCAGGAGCGCCTGGCCAAGCTGGCCGGCGGCGTCGCGGTCATCCGCGTCGGCGCGGCCACCGAGACCGAACTCAAGGAAAAGAAGCACCGCGTCGAGGACGCGCTCTCGGCCACCCGCGCTGCGGTTGAGGAAGGCACCGTGCCCGGCGGCGGCGTAGCCCTGATCGACGTGGTCAGCGCGCTCGACGGCGTCAAGATGGAATACGCCGACGAGCAGACCGGCGTCAGCATCCTGCGCCGCGCCCTCGAGGAGCCCATGCGCCAGATCGCGCACAACGCCGGCGTGGACGGCGCTGTGGTCGTCGAGACGGTGCGCCGCCTACAGAAGGAACAGGGCGACCCCAACCTCGGCTACGACGTCCTCGCCAACGAGTACGTCGACATGTACGAGAGGGGGATCATCGACCCGGCCAAGGTCACGCGGTCGGCCGTCGAGAACGCCGCCTCCATCGCCACCATGATCCTCACCACCGAGGCGCTGATCTCCGACATCCCCGAGAAGGAAAAGGCACCGGCCCCGCCGATGCCCGAGTACTAGACCGATCGTTTCGCTTGTAGGGCGGTTCGCGAACCGCCCCTACACGCGAACCGCCCCAATAGCATGAGGAGCGATGGCCCCGGGCGCATGCGCCCGGGGCCGTCACTTCGTAGGGCGGGCTTTCCAGCCCGCCCCGCCTCGCACCGCCAAACACCCGACGCGCTCGAAACCCCATCCCGCGCCTATTCACAACCCACCCTCTCTGGGATTTGGCACCGGCCCGGCTTCGTGCTACCATGAGGAAACTCCGTCACCGCATCTTGGAGGGAGGCTGCCGTCGTGGCGCAAGGGCCTGTCGCCGCCTTTTTCGACCTGGACCACACCGTGCTGACCCGTGGCTCGGCCTCCCTGTGGGCACGCTTCGAGTACCGCGAGGGCCGCCTGAGCCGGGGGCAGTTCCTGCGCTTGGCTTGGTGGAACCTGCAGTACCGCCTGGCGGTCATCGATATGGCCGTCATCACCCGGCGCCTGGCGGCCAGCATGCGCGGCCAGAGCGAAGCCGAGTTGATCGCGCGTTCGAACCGCTGGTTCGAAGAGATGGTGCGGCCCTGCATCGCCGAGGGCGCCGTCAAGCGCATCCGCGAGCACATGGCCGAGGGCCACACCGTGGCGCTGCTCACCGCCTCCACACCCTACGTCTCGGCGCCCGTGTGCCACGCCCTGGGCCTCGACGAGCGCTACATCTGCACCCGTCTGGAGGTGCAGGGCGGGCTCTTTACCGGGCGCTGCATCGAGCCGATATGCTTCGGGCCCGGCAAGGTGTACTGGGCACGCGCCTTTGCCGCCGAGCACCGCCTTGACCTGGCGCAGAGCTACTTTTACACCGACAGCTACACCGACCTGGCCATGCTCCTGGCCGTGGCCCACCCCGTCGCCGTCAACCCCGACGCCCGCCTGCGCCACCACGCCACACGCACGGGCTGGCCGGTCGAGCGTTTCTACTAGCAGCCTATCGGAGAGGGGGCTCGCTGTCCGCAGCATCCTGCGACAGCCGGGCATTTCGCGCGGCAGCCGCCCGGCTCTGGGCCAGGAGGGGGTTTTGGTGTGTTGGCCCTGGCGCGCCCGCGGGCGCGCCAGGGCCAACACACCAAAACCCCACCTTAAGGGGTCGCACCGGGCACCCGCGGAGCGTCAAACCCGGTTGCAGGGTGGGATTGGCGTATTCCAGCAGGCAAAGTAAGGGCAGTTCCCGAACCACCCCAGGGCCGTCAGAGCAATGTCTGCCAGGGTTGCTCGGGATGCGCCCCCACAACGCAGGGGAAGTGTTATGGGCAGGGATGCTGAGGCAACCTCCCTCCCGCAGGACCTGGGCGAGGGCCTGGTCCTCAAAACCGCACAGGGCACTGAAGACATCGAGCGCATCGCCCAGCTCCACGGGCAGGCCTTCGACCAGGCGGCGGTGGCCTCGACCCGCGCCCTGGCCACCGAGTACCCGGGCCTCGGCCCGCAGGATTTCGCCTTTGTCGAAGACACAGCCACGGGCGAGGCTGTCTCCAGCATCTGCCTGGTGCCGACGGTCTGGCGCTATGAGGGCGTGCGCCTCAGCGTGGGCGAGCTGGGGATCGCCAGCACCCACCCCGACTACCGATGGCGCGGCTTGGTGCGCGCCCTGATGCGCTGGTTCGAAGGCCAGCTCGAGGCCAGGGGCTGCCACCTGGCCAGCATCCAGGGCATACCCTTCTTCTACCGCCAATTCGGCTATGAGTACATCATCCCCTTGGGCCACGGCTACGAGCTCAGCCCCGAGCGCGTGCCCGAGCCGCTCGAAGCCGATGCTGCCTGCACCGTCCGCCGGGCCACGGACGAGGACCTGCCGCTCCTCCTCGGGTACCTGGCAACGACGCAGGCCGCCCTCGGCGTCAGCCTCGAGCGCCCGGCTGCGGCCTGGCGCTATCAGGATGACCCGGCGCACAGCGATGGCGATGCCCTCGACACCTACCTGACCCTCGAAGCGGGCCGGCCGACCGGCTACCTGCGCATCTACCGCAACGAGACCCCCGAGTCGCACCGCCAGGGCGTGGTCGTGGCCGAGGCCTCACCGCTGCCCTACCGTTCGAGCCTGGCGGCCCTGCGCCTGGCCAGGGACCTGGCGGCCGGCCGCCGCCTCAAGGCCATTCGCTTCAGCCTGCCTGCCTCCTCGCCCCTGATGTGGATGGCTGCCTACCTCGGCGCCCGCTGGCACCAGCCCTATGCCTGGCAGGTGCGCATCCCCAACGCCGTGCGCTTCCTCAGCGCCATCGCCCCGGTGCTCGAGCAGCGGCTGGCCGGCTCGTTCCTGGCGGGCTACAACAGCTTTTTGCGCCTCGACCTCTACACCGACACCATCGAGCTCGACTTTCGCCACGGCCGCCTGGCCGGCGCCCGCTCGCTCGGCCCGCTGGAGAGCCGCGCCGTGCGCTTCCCCTGGTGGGCCGCCTGGCAGCTCTGGCTCGGCCACCACAGCCGCGAGGAACTCTGCGCCTGGTATCCCGACGCACGTGTGGATGCCGCACTGCAGCCGCTCGTCGACGTCCTCTTCCCCAAGCGCGAGTCGTGGGTGTTTCCGACGTTGTGAACTGACTCTGGAGATGCCGCTGAGGACTATTCGTGATTAGGCTCGTGGAACCGCCGATTGACCGCCGCAGAAGAACGCGGGAGCACGCTACATGGGACTCTTACTCAATCACTCTCCCCGTGTTGAGCATTGGATTGCCGTGGCCTTGTTCACGCTGCAGCTTGTCTGGGGGTACGCCTTTACCTCTGTTACTCCGCCTTTCGAGGGGCCAGACGAGGGTTTGCATTACCATCATATCGTTCTGATTGTCCAGAACAAAGGCTTGCCATCTCCTGAGGCCGTTCCGATCCGGCACCCTCCACTCTACTACGTGCTATCTGCATTCTTGATAGCAGATCTCCCCGTCAGCGACTATCAAGCTCCGGCTAACCCCTTTGCCGTATATGACAACTCGACGCCTGCTTTCGACAATCGCAACATCACGGCGTTTACACAGGCGGATTTGCAGGCAGGTGATGTGCTCGCACTCAAGCGCGTGCGCCTGCTCTCGGTATTGTTTGGAGCCACGGCCGTAGTGTTTGTGTTTTTCTCAGCCCGTCTGGTCTTCCGAGACGATAACCTTCTCTCAATGGCAGTGGCCATCTTGGTGAGTTCCTTCCCACCTTTCTCGTGGATTACCAGCATGGTCAATAATGACAGTCTCGCAATACTGATGGGCTCAGTCCTCACATGGGCCAGTCTGCGCGGAGTCAACCTTGGCACGAGCCGAAAGGGGGCTCTGCTCCTGGGGATACTGGCTGGACTTGGAATGATGACCAAGTTCAGCCTCTGGCTGTTCATGCCGGCTTTACTTGTGCTCATACTCCTCAACTCTCTGCGCACCGGCTTGAAGGGCATTATCATGAGCAGCTCGCTGTTCATCGGCGGTCTGCTCAGCGTGTCGGCTTGGTGGTTCGTTCGCAATGGATTGCTCATGCCCCAATTGGCTGGACCCGAGCAACTGAGATGGCTCGGCCCCATTCGCTGGCAAGCACGCCCCCCTTCAAGCACCTTGTTGTCGGTGGCCCTGAACCAGCTCACGGGAGTGTGGGATAGATACGGATACCAGGTAGAGCTGCCAGCCTATGCAGAGTGGGTGGGCATAGCGCTGGTACTCATAGCTGTTGCCGGGCTACTGGTCCGCGTCCGAAGAGATGGGCTCAGAATGGATTGGCGCAAGCCGGCCTTTTGGGTGGCCATCATAGCCATTCTGAATCTGTCCAGTGGTCTGTATGCGGTGTGGATCTCTCGAGATGGAGGACAGGGACGCTTCCTCTACCCCGCGGGTGTCACGAGCTTTGCCATCCTTCTCGTCTTGGGCTGGTCACAACTTCAGCCGCTGCATCCAAGACAGCCGCATGTCCTGAATATCGTGGGCGCTATCGCTTCGCTGTCATTTCTGAGCTTCATGTGCATCTATCGGCCAGCCTATGCTCCCCCTCGCCTCTACCGGCCGGAGCAACTGCCCTCGGGCATGGAGCCGATCAATGCCAGCTTTGGGGATGTCGCAGTGCTATTGGGCGCAAGCGTCAGGCCAATCAGGGCCGCGCCGGGAGACAGCGTTGTTGTGACCGCCTGTTGGCAACCGCTCCGGCAGGAACAGGATGCTCAGATTGTCGAGCAAGTCGAGATTCTCGACAACGACTTGAGCGTGGTCGCCAGCCGGTTCACCTTACCTGGTTTGGGCCGCTATTCGTCTGCCGATTGGAGACCAGGGCAGGTGTTCTGTGATGAGATCTCCGTCCGCATTCCCCCTCAGGCTGCGGCTCAAAATCAGTATCGTGTCGCAATCCAGTTGGCAGGGCTGCGAGCAGAACGGGACGGCAAGACCCTTGATCCCTTGATCGTCGGCAGTTTCTCTATCCCGCCACGGATCACCTCGCTTCCGCGACAAGCCATTCCCTGTGAGGCAAGGTCGGGTGACATAGCCCTCTTGGGATACACTGTGACTCGCCCCCCCTCGTCCCCCTCGACTGTGCAAGTAGGCCTCTATTGGCGCGCGCTAGTCACACCATCCGCGAGCTATCACGTCTTTGTGCACTTGCTTGACTCCAGCGGAGACCTGATCACCCAGAGCGACGGTATCCCCGGCAACGGGAGATACCCGACGAGCCTATGGGGCAATGGAGAGATCATCGAGGACAGGCACGATCTGACAGTGAGCGACGCCGCAGCGCTCAGAACGGGACAATTGCTCGTGGGAATGTATGAGTATCCATCCGGACAGCGCCTGCCGGCAACAGGAGAGCAGACACAGGATAACGCGATTCGCCTGTCGCCCTTAGGACAGGCTCCGTCTTGAGCAGCAGCCTCTTCATTCAACGCATGAGGAGATGGGGGCACATCCACACCAGTGAGGGTTCCATTTCTCGGGCGATCATCGTCGCGCAGCAGGTCGAGCCGCAGATCGCGTCGAGTGTGCAAAGTCAGGCTCTATGGGAGGTTGTAGGCGCCATGCGCGAACCGTTGCTGCTCATCGTCCTCGGCCTGCCCTGCACCGGCAAGACGACGCTCGCCCGCCGCCTGGCCGCGGATTTGCGGCTGCCCCTCGTCGCCAAAGACGGCATCAAAGAGACCCTCTTCGGCACCCTCGGCTGGAGCGACCGCGCCTGGTCGCGCCGGCTCGGCATGGCCACCTACGCCCTCATCTACCACTTGGTGGAGGCGCAGCTCTCCGCCGGGCGCTCGCTCATCGTCGAGAGCCCCTTTGACCCGCAGCACGCCACCCGCGAGTTCCTGGCGCTGAAGAACAAATACGGCTTCCGACCCGTGCAGGTGCTGTGTTGGGCCGAGGACGACGTGCTCGTGCAGCGCTTCACGGCTCGCGCCGCGTCGGGCGAGCGGCATCCGGGGCACGTGGACCATCTAAACGCGGCCGAGTTTGAGGAGACGCTGCGCCGGGGGCAGGCCCGGCCGCTGGATATTGGCGGCCCGGTGTTCGAGGTGGATACGACGGATTGGGCGGCGGTGGACTATGCGGGGCTGCTGGAGCGGGTTCGCAGCACGCTCCACTCGTCCTCAGCGACGCTATCGAACGGTGCCACATAGCGGATAGGCTTACCGCGCAGAAGGCGGCATTCGGCGCCTTCGTGCTTGCGACGCTGAAGGATGATCACTTCGACTGTGTCGCCGGCACGAAAAGGCACGCCCCGGATGGTGAGCATACCATCCTGGGAGATGGTCGCTTCCACACGATATGCCTCCACTGCTTCACTCCTTTCGGTGTGTTCTCCTCAGGCACAGCACATCACGCTGTCCCATGTGGTCCTACTACAACCACCATAATTCAACGCAGCCGCGAAGTCAATAGCCCTGACAAGGCGGTCAAGAGCCATTTACCCTACCCCAACCTCGCATACATGGAGCCTTGCGAGGGTTCAGTACCCTCGCAAGGCTCACGCGCCGATCGTCACTGCCCCCCCGCCACGGTAGCTCGCCGACACGGCATCCTTCATCTGCCTGGCCAGGGGCGCCGCCTGCGCATAGGCCCACGGCACCTCGATGATGTGCACCCAGGTATCGACCTGCCAGGCGCTGTAGGCCCTGCCGGCCCCAACGTTGTGGAAGCGGTGGAACTGCCCCCGGCCGGCCAGCTCTGCCTGATCTCCATGAGCCGCAGCGACCCCATCGCATTCTTGCCCCAGCGATCGAAGAAGGCATTGCTGGCTTGTCGGCTCTCAAAGCTCAGCACGGTCAGGAAGGCCTGGCGGTCGGTATCGCCGTACGTGGCCTGCATCCCTCTGGCCCCAGACTCGGCAAGCTCGACGTTGGCCAGCCACTCGACCTCCTGGGTCTCGATCCAGTGCAGGCTCAGAGCGCTCGCATCCATTCGCACCGCATTCTCCAGCGCCGTGCCTGCTGCCGGATGGCCCAGCGCCACTGCCGAATCGAAGGCAAGATCGCCGGGGCCGACGATACCCGCGATCAACTGGGCAAAGATCAGACCGTTGATCGCCAGCAGGGCTACGACGGTCGCCAGGGCCAGGTAGGGCACGCGCGGCAGGCGGGCATAGGTGGTGGCCAACGCAGCCACGATCACGCAGCCCCCACTGCTGCGGCAGCCGGCGCTCCGGCGACGGCGAGATGGAAGGCCCCCAGCACCACAGCCACGAATGTGTCATTGCGGGTACCCCATGCCACGATGCGGCATATGCAGGCATAGAAACCGCGGCTGTCATTGCGAGTACCCCAGGGTTCGCCGAACCCTGTACCAAGCACAGAACCTTGGCCTGTCATTGCGAGGAGGCGGCCGCAGCCGCCGACGAAGCAATCTCCAATGCCGGACGTGGAGATTGCTTCGCTGCGCTCGCAATGACAGTGCCCCGAGTTTCTGAGCAGACATCATGCCCCAAGGGCACCACAAGCCATGAAGACGGCCACACGCCGCCTGCGCGCAGGGAGGAACGACGCCCACAAGGGGCTAGGCTACGACGCCCTGCCGCATTTTCAAGTCAGGAGGCGGTTCGTGCGAGGCACGGACCGCCGACAAAGCAATCCCCACTTCGTGGGCTGCTGTTGCATCGCTCCGCTCGCAACCAGGGGATTGCTTCGCTGCGGCTCGCAATGACGGGACGGCGGGCAGCCCTGCGCAGGGTTGCCCGCCTTTTCGTGGCCTTTCGCGCCCTTTCGTGCTCCAGCGCCTACATCCCCGCCAGCAGCTCGAGCCGTGCGGCGAGGGCCGCCTTGCGCTCCTGGGCCGCGGCCAGCTTGTCGCGCTCCTTCTGCACCACGTCGGCGGGCGCCTTGGCCACAAAGCGCTCGTTCGAGAGCAGACCCTCGGCGCGGGCGATGTCGGCCTGCACCGACTCGAGCTCCTTGCCCAGGCGCGCCTGCTCGCGCTCCAGGTCCACCATACCCGCGAGGGGCAGGTAGGTCTCCACGCCATCGGTCACCAGCGCCAGCGCCTTGGCCGGCTTTTCAGGCAGCGCACGGGCGATGGTCAGTTGGCCATCGTCGAGGTGAGCCAGGCCCACGAGCGCTGCACGCTCGGCCTCGAACGCCGGCGCCAGCTCGCCGGCCGCGACGAGCGCCGCAATCTTGCGCCCCGGCTCCACGTCGTACTCGGCGCGGGCGTTGCGGATGGCGCGCACCGCATCCATGATGGCGCCCATCTGGCGCTCGGCCTCGGCATCGGTCGCGCCGGCCGTGGGCCACGGCGCAATCATCAGCGCCTCACCCCAGTCGTCAGCCTGCCAGGCGCGTTTCAGGTTCTGCCAGATGGTCTCGGTGACGAACGGCATGTAGGGGTGCAGCAGGCGCAGCGCCTGCTCCAGCACCGTCACCAGCACGCGGCGCGCCGTGGCCGCCGCCGCCGGGTCGCCGCCGTAGAGACGGGCCTTCGAGATCTCGATGTACCAGTCGGCAAACTCGGCCCAGAGAAAGTCATAGATCTGGCGCCCCGCCTCGCCGAACTGGTAGTCGTCCATCAGCCGCGTCACGTCGGCCGTCACGCGCTGCAGGCGGCTCTGGATCCAGCGATCGGCCAACGTCTCGGGCGCTTCAGGGCGGGGAGACCCCGCTTCAGGGCGGGGAGACCCCGCTTCAGGGCGGGGAGACCCCGCCCCTACTTCCAGGTTCGACACCACAAAGCGCGCCGCATTCCAGATCTTGTTGGCAAAGTTGCGGTTGGCCTCCACGCGCGTCAGCGAGAGCTTCATATCGTTGCCGGGCGTCGAGCCGGTCAGGAACGAAAAGCGCATGGCATCGGTGCCATACTCGTCCATGATCTCGATCGGGTCGACCACGTTGCCCTTCGACTTGCTCATCTTTTGCCCGTACTCGTCGCGCACCATGCCGTGCAGGTACACGGTATGGAACGGCACCTCCCCCGTCATCTCCAGGCCGAACATGATCATCCTGGCCACCCAGAAGAAGAGAATGTCGTAGGCCGTCTCCATCACGCTCGTCGGGTAGAAGGTGCGCAGGTCCTCGGTATCCTCGGGCCAGCCCAGGGTCGAGAAGGGCCAGAGCCCCGAAGAGAACCAGGTATCGAGCACGTCGGGGTCCTGGAAGAGCGCCGTGCCGCCGCACTGGGTGCACGCGGTCGGCTCGGCCAGGCCCACCATCTCGGCGCCGCAGCCCTGGCAGTACCACACCGGAATGCGGTGCCCCCACCAGAGCTGGCGCGAGATGCACCAATCGCGGATGTTCTCCAGCCAGTTAAAGTAGACCTTCTCAAAGCGCTCGGGGATGATGCGGATGCGGCCATCGCGCACCGCCTCGAGCGCGGGCTTGGCCAGCGGCGCCATGCGCACGAACCACTGCGTGGAGATGCGCGGCTCCACCAGCGTATCGCAGCGCTGGCAGTGGCCCACGGCGTGGCGATAGTCCTCGATCTTGGCGATCAGCCCCTGGTCTTCCAGCGCGGCCACCACATTGCGCCGCGCCTCGGCCTGGGTTTGCCCGGCAAAGGCGCCTGCCTGCTCGTTCATCTCGCCGGTGTCGGTCATGACGTCGATGGCGGCCAGTCCGTGGCGCTTGCCCATCTCATAGTCCACCGGGTCGTGGGCCGGCGTCACCTTCACGGCGCCGGTGCCGAAGCGCGGGTCCACCTCGTCGTCGGCGATGATGGGGATCACCCGCCCGACCAGGGGCAGCACCAGCTTTTGGCCGGTCAGGCCCTGGTAGCGGGCATCCTCTGGGTTCACCGCCACCGCCGTATCGCCCAGCATCGTCTCGGGCCGCGTAGTGGCCACGGTGACGTACTCGCCCGGCCGCTCCTCCAAGGGGTACTTGATGTGCCAGAGCTTGGTCACCTCCTCGCGGTGGATCACCTCCAGGTCCGAGATGGCGGTGGTGCAGCGCGGGCACCAGTTCACCAGGTAGGTGCCGCGGTAGATCAGGCCCTTCTCGTAGAGGCGCACGAACGCCTCGCGCACCGCCCGCGAGAGGCCCTCGTCGAGGGTAAAGCGCTCGCGCTCCCAATCGCACGACACGCCCAGGCGCCGGTGCTGCTGTGTGATAAAGCCGCCGTACTCTTCCTTCCACTGCCAGGCGCGCGCCACAAAGGCCTCGCGCCCCAGGTCGTGGCGCGTCTGGCCCTCTTTGGCCAGTTGGCGCTCGACCACGTTCTGTGTGGCGATGCCGGCATGGTCCGAGCCGGGCACCCACAGCGTCGGCTCGCCCCGCATGCGGTGGTAGCGGATCATCAGATCCTGCACCGAGGCCGTCATGGCGTGGCCCAGGTGCAGCTTGCCGGTCACATTGGGCGGCGGCATCGAGATCACAAAGGGCCGCCGGCCCTCGGCCGGACGCGGCTTGAAATACCCCTGCGCCTCCCACCAGTCATAGAGCGCACGCTCCACCGTCCTGGGGTCATAGATCTTGGGCATTGTCGTTTCTGCCATCGTACTTCTCCTCGCATGCTTCCCGACTGCGTACTGCGTACTACGTACTGCGTAATGCGTAAGGTCGCTCAGAGCAGCGCTTCCTGGAATAGACGACCTTACGTAGTACGCATTACGCATCACGCATCACGAGAAAAACCCCTTCCGTCGCAGAGGACGAAAGGGGTCGCCTTCCGTGGTACCACCTCAGTTCCGGCTGCGCATGGGCAGCCGGCCCTCAGCGGCGCTGTAACGGGCGCACCCGGATGGGCCTACGCACCGGGCGGGGAGACCCCGCAATTGGGCGGGGAGACCCCGCCCCTACGGTTTCGGCCCACCGACTCCCAGGCGACCTTCGGCGGCGCTTGCTGGGGAAGGCTTGCACCCGACGGCCTTCCTTCTCTGACAGCCTCGCACGCGCCTACTCCTCCTGTTCGGCGTCGATGCTTTGTAGTTTGCGCGTAGTATAGCACGCCGTGTAGGCCGAGTCAACTGCGCCAGCGTATCGCGTATCCGGGTATATCCCATCATCGTTAGTGACCGGCTTTTGGGCTTCGCACGAACCCGGTGCTAGCCTTTCAGGTAGGGGTTTGGCGGGCTGGCTGGCGTATTACGTCAAGAGACTGATGCCCGTGGCACACTCCTTGCTCATATACTCACTGCTTGCCATCAAGTCTGCCTCAACCAGCGGGCCACGAAAGGTCTCATGCCGGCCCCGTGGCCCAGACGACACCGGTCGGCGCCATGTAGGGGCCGGCAGTCGACGCGCCATTCGCGCATCCCACACACCCGCGTACGGCGGCGCCCGCCTTCGGGCCAGCCCGCCGCAGGCGACAAGACGAGTGGATAGTCGGCTGGCATCCGCCAGCGCAATGCAAGAGGAGTGAAACCTTGAACATTTGCATGACCCACTACGCCTTCTACCCGACGACGGGAGGCGTGGAGACCCATCTGCTGGACCTCTGTGCCGAGTTGGCACGCCAGGGCAACCAGGTCCATGCCCTGGTCGGTTCCATGCCCGGCCAGCCGGCAGAGAGCGAAATCGAGGGGATTCACGTCCATCGCGTGGATTGGATGAACCCAGAGATCTTACGCGAGCGCAAGGAGGCGGCCCGCGTCGCCATCGACGAGGCCTGGGCCCCGTTGCAGGCGGAGATCCGCGAGAACTATCGCCGCTTCGTCCACGACTATGCCATCGACGCCGTGCACGCCCACAACTTTCACCACTTCCTCCCCGAGTATGGCCTGGCGCTCACCGAAATCCACCGCGAAGACGGCATACCCACGTTCCTGACCATCCACGAGATGTGGGGCGAGTTCCTCTGCCACGACCTGCTCGACCGCACCGAGTGGGACCGCATCATCGCCGTCGGCCAACACGTCTACGGCGACATGGTCGCCCAGGTGTGCAACGCCGCCAACGTCCAGGTCGTGCTCCACGGCGTGAACACCACCATGTTCCACCCCAACCTCCAGGGCGAGCGCCTCAAGCGCGAACTGGGCCTCAGCGGCAAACGGGTCATCCTGCACCCGGCCCGCCTGCTGCCCTGGAAGGGCGTGCACACCACCGTCGAAGCCTTCCGCATGATCGCCGGCCGCTTCCCCGACGTCTCCCTGGTCATCACCGACACCCAGGAGATCCTCGACTGGATCCACGAGCTCGAGGGCTACCGCGAGCGCATCTTCTCCATGGTCGAGGAGTCGCACCTCGGCGACCGCGTGGTCATGCGTCCCTTCGACTTTTTCAAAGAGCTGCCCCAGGCCTACGGCATGGCCGACATCGTCGTCTACCCGACCAGCGGCGAAGAGCCCTTCGGCCTGGTGCCTCTCGAGGCCATGGCCAGCGGCAAGCCGATCGTCGTCACCCACAGCGGCGGCCTGACCGAATCGGTGGTCGATGGCGTGACCGGCTTTGTCATCCCCAAGGAAGATGCCGACCTGCTGGCCAACCGCCTCTCGGCGCTGCTCGAGCGTCCCGACCTGGCCAAGTGCATGGGGCAGGCGGGGCGGCGCCACGTGGAGGACCACTTTACGCGCAAGCGCATGGCCCTCGAGGTCGAACAACTCTATAGCGCCGCGCGGCAGGGCGTGCCCATCGCCACCGGCAAGAGCTGGGTCCGCCCCATGCCCAGAGTGCCCTCGTCGCACCTGTGATCGCCGCCGGCACCTGGGGTTGCGCCGAGGGACTGGTGGCGCAGGCGTCCTCGCCTGCGCAGGTCTCGCAGGTGAGGACGCCTGCGCCACCAGCACGCACGCCCTGAAGGAGGCATACTTTTGGCGCAGCAGAACGCCTGGCCCGCCATCGCCGCCGTGGTCTTTGACCTCGACGGCGTGCTCACCGACTCGGCCGAGCAGCACTTCCAGGCCTGGAAGCGCCTCGCCGACGAAGAAGGCATCCCCTTCACCCGCGCCGAAAACGAGGCGCTGCGCGGCGTCTCGCGGCGCAAGTCGCTGGAAATCCTCCTCGCCGGCCGCCCCGTCACCGAGGCCCAGGCCGAAGAGATGATGGCTCGCAAGAACCGCTACTACCAGGAGCTGATCCGCCACTTGACGCCGGCCAACCTGCTGCCGGGCGTGGCGAGCCTGCTGGCCGAGCTGCGCGCTGCCGGGCTCAAGGTGGCGGTGGCCACGGTGAGCCGCAATGCCCGCACCGTGCTCGATGGCCTGCAGCTCTGGGACCGCATCGATGCCCTCTCCGATGGCTACAGCGTCGGCCGCAGCAAGCCTGCGCCTGATCTCTTCCTCCATGCCGCTGCTCAGCTTGGCGCGCCCCCTTCGCAATGCCTGGTCATCGAAGACGCCGCCGCCGGCATCGAGGCCGCCCAGGCCGCCGGCATGCACACCTTGGCCCTTGGCCCGGCGCAGCGCTTCGCCGGCAGCGCGCCCGAGGCCCTCCTGCCCTCGCTCGAGGGCGCCTCGTGGCCGCGCATCCTCGCCGCGCTCGACGACGCCGCGCGCGCCCGCGCCCCTTGGCAGGTCCGCGAAGCCTCACTCGAACCCGCCGCGCTTGGCCGGCAGGAGGCCGTCCTCACCATCGGCAACGGCTACCTCGGCACACGCGGCACCTTCGAAGAGCGTTACCCAGGCGACCAGCCCGCTACTCTGATCAACGGCCTGTGGGATGCGGTGCCCATCATCCACACCGAGCTTGCCAACGCGCCCGACTGGCTTGCCCTCGAGATCATCATCGCCGGCGAGCGTTTCAACCTGCAGCAGGGCCGCATCCTGGCCTACGAGCGCACGCTCGACATGCGGCATGGTGTGCTCGTCCGCCGCGTCCGCTGGCAGAGCCCGCAGGGGCGCACCGTCGAGCTGCGCTTCGAGCGCTGGGCCTCCATGGATGATCCGGGCCTCACCGCCCTGCGCTGCGGCGTGACGGCGCTCGACTTTGCCGGCGAGGTCGAGCTGCGCGCCGCCATCGACGCCACCGTCGAGAACCCCAACAACCTCGTCCCATCGGAGATTGCCCTCAAGCACTGGTGGCCCCTCGGCCACGGCAACCCCACGCCGCAGAGCGCCTGGCTTCAGGCGCGCACCCGGGTCAGCGGTGCCGAGCTCGCCGCCGCCGCCCACCTGGAGGTGCAGGGCATCCCCGAGGCTACCTACAGCGCTCGCGACTATGCCCACGCGCCCGGCATCGCCGCCCGCTTCCAGCTCCAGCAGGGCCAAACGGCCGTCGCCACCAAGTTCGTCGCCTACGCCTGTGGGGCCAGTGGGACGGGCTTCCCAGCCCGTCCGTCCGCGACTGGCGGGCTAGAAAGCCCGCCCTACAGCGCGCTGGCCAGGGTTGAGAGCGCTGCCGGCCGTGGTTACGAATCGCTCTTCGCCGCCCACCGCGCCGCCTGGCATGACCTCTGGCAGAGCTGCGACGTCGAGATCGAGGGTGACGAGCTCGCCCAGCGCGCCGTGCGCTTCAACCTCTACCAGTTGCTCATCGCAGTGCCGCGCCATACCGACCGCGTCAGCATCCCCGCCAAGACCCTGAGCGGCTTTGGCTACCGTGGCCACGTCTTTTGGGATACCGATATCTTTATCATCCCCTTCTTCGCCTACACCCGGCCCGAGTTGGCGCGCAACCTGCTCCTCTACCGCTATCACACCCTGCCCGGCGCCCGAGAGAACGCCCGCCGCGCCGGCTACCAGGGCGCCTGGTTCCCCTGGGAATCGGCCGCCGACGGCCGCGAAACGACCCCGCCGTGGGTGCCCCTGCCCGACGGCTCGCTCGCCCGCTGCTGGTGCGGCGAGATCGAGCTGCACATCAACAGCGACGTCGCCTATGCCCTCTGGCGCTACTGGCAGGTCACCGGCGACGATGCCTTTATGCGCGACTATGGCGCCGAGGTCCTGCTCGACACGGCCGTCTTTTGGGGCAGCCGCGTCGAGTACAACGCCACCGCCGGCCGCTACGAAATCAGCAACGTCATCGGCCCCGACGAGTACCACGAGCACGTCAACAACAACGCCTTCACCAACCGCATGGTGCAATGGCACCTCGAGCGCGCCCTGGAAACGCTCGACTGGCTGCGCGCCTACCACGCCGCCAGAGCCGCCGAGCTCGAACAGCGCCTCAGGCTCACCCCCGAGCGCCTGGCCCTGTGGCGCGACATCCAGCAGCGCATCTACATCGCATACGACCCCACGACCGGGCTCTTTGAGCAGTTCGCCGGGTTCTTTGAACTCGAGGACCTCGACTGGCAGGCGCTCGAACCGCGCACCAAGCCGGTGCAGTTGGTCCTCGGCATCGCCGAGACGCAGCGCTACCAGGCTCTCAAGCAGCCCGACGTGCTGATGCTGCTCTACCTGCTGGGCCCGGCCTACGACGAGCGCACCCTGCGCGTCAACTGGCAGTACTATGAGCCGCGCACCGACCACACCCACGGCTCATCGCTTGGCCCGGCCATCCACGCCCTGCTCGCCGCGCGCCTCGGCCTGCTCGACGACGCCTACCAGCACTTCCTGCGCGCCGCCCTCGTCGACCTCGACGACCTGCGCGGCAACACCCGCGACGGCATCCACGCTGCCTCGGCGGGCGGCGTCTGGCAGGATATCGTCCTCGGCTTTGCCGGCATGCAGCTCGGGCCAGAGGGCCTCACCTTTGCGCCACAACTGCCCGAGCGCTGGCAGCGCCTGCGCTTCACCCTGCGCTATCGTGGGCAACCGGTCGAGATCGACCTGCGCGCCGAGGAGCTCGCACCCATCCGCCCCTCGTAGCGCCAGCGTGTCGCCAGAACTGGGGACTCTTGAACCGCAAAGAATACAAAGGAGGCAAGGAGGCCACCCAAAGCCCTTTGTGGCCTTTGTGGTTCAAGAGCTCCGACGGTTCTGGGATACGCCCCCCGGCCCGGCCCGCTTGACTCGATATTTCAAGCAACCTGTGCTATAATCTTCCCAGTAACAGACGGCGCCCGTCCTGCAGGCGACTGGAGTAGGTACCTGGACCGGCCACATTGTCCGCGCCCCCGGCAGCTTGCCGGAGGCGCTGACTCTTTTTCCGCCCCGGTGTCCGGCCTCTTGAGGCAACCGTAGGCCGGGTTTCCTGCCCGGCAAACCCAGCGCCGCCGGCCTTTGGTCCGCGGATTATGCAACATGAGAGGGTGGGCCGGGTTTCTTACCCGACCGGGGGCTCAGCCCTGCCTTCAGGCGTTGCAGACGCAGGCGCAACAAAAGCATTTGTGGTGGAGAAAAGTCGAGTCATGTATGGGATCATCTCCCCCCGCGATTGGGGGCTGGCGCGAGCGGAGGCCAAGGATCTGCAGGACTGGCTGAACCTGGGCGTAGCCGCCGGCGAATGGGACGAGCGCGGCCGCAAAGCAACCTACGAGTGGCTGCTGCGCAACTGGCGCGAAGAGAAGGGCGCCTTTGCCGGTCATTGCCGCATCGCTGAGGGGTGCTACGAGCAGCCGCAGCTCACGAACTTGATCGCGCCCTGGCAGTGCATGGCGGCCTACGACCGCTACGGCGACGCAGACCTGCTGCAGAAGGCGGTGCGCGCCGCCGACTGGCTGCACGCCAACCTGGTGGAGACGCATCCGATGAGCGTGGTCGTGGGCGCTGTCCGCGATTCCTGGTGCCCTGAAGAGGTGTGGACCAAGTTCACGGCCGAGTATGTGATCTTGAACCTTGGGCTCTACGTGCGCACACACAATCAAGAATACAAGCGCCGCGCCATCCAGAGCGTGCGCTTCCTGATGCAGGCCGAGCTGCACGACCATGCGTGCAAGTTCAACCTGAAGGAGCAGCGCTGGATCACCCGCGGCTGGCAATCGTTCGGGCGCATCATCGAGGCCTTTCTGTATCTCTTTGAGGTCACCGGCGACCATCGTTGGCTGGGCCGGGCGCTGGCCTGGGGCGAGTATGGCGTCAGCCTGCAGGCCCCCGACAGCAGCTTTTACCTGATCAACGAAGAGTACTATAATACCGACCTGGCGGCCGATGAGCTGCGCGCCTTTGTCTACCTCTACGAGCAGACGGGGCTGCCCCAGTTCCTATGGGCCGCGCAGCGCTTTGCCGACTGGCACCTGCGCACCCAGCGCGACGATGGCGCCTGGCTGCTGACGGTTGACCGCTTCGGCAACCCGGTCTCGGAGTATGTGGGCCCGGGCGACGTTCCGAACATTGCCGTCGCGCTCCTGCGCGTGCACAGGGCCACCCGCGAGCCGCGCTACCTGGCTGGCGCGCTCAAGGCCATGCGCTACGCCGTCGGCCAGCAGGTCGTGCCGGGCTCCGAACACCCGCACGCCGATAGCCCCGACGCGCTGTGGGGCTACTGGTCGTGGGACCCGTATTACGACTATACCATGTCGGGCGACCAGGTCACGCACTATGCGCGCGGCCTGTGGTTCACCATCGACTACCTGGCCAGCCTGCCCGCCGAGGAGCAGGCGGCCCTGGCCGAGACCATGGTCGAGGAGTATGACCTCGCCATAATCCGCGATGAGGCCGCCTAGCGGCGACCGCCCTGTGGATCGCGGAGCCTGGGGCCTTGTGCCCGTCTGGCCTCTGGCGCCGAATCTGGCGCCGGCCACGCCCACAAGGGGCTATGCTCCTCAGGGGCGGCGTGGGCCGCTCCTGCGGGAAACCTGACAGGTCTCCGAAGACCTGTCAGGTTTCCCGCTGTTTTGATTCCTTGGCCTTCTTCTCGTACAATACTCTCTATTCGCGCTCGGGCGCAACTTGGCCCGGTGCGCAGTGTTCTGAAGAGTAAGAAATCTATCCCTACGGAGCAGAGACGAGTGGAAGCGATCATCCGGCACGTGGCAGTTCTCTTACTGGCCTACCTCCTAGGCTCATTCCCCACCGGCTACGTGGTTGTGCACGCCTTCCGTGGCAGAGACGTGCGTCGCCTGGGCAGTGGGCGCACCGGCGGCACCAACGTCCTGCGCTCGGCCGGGCCCATAGCCGCCGTGCTGACGGTGCTGGGCGACACCCTGAAGGGCGGCGTCGCAGTGCTCCTGGCCAACGCCGTCGCCGGCACGCCCCTGGCCGTCGCCGTCGCCGGCGTCGCGGCCATCCTGGGGCACAACTACTCGGTCTTTCTCGGCTTCCGGGGCGGCGCCGGCACCATGACCAGCATCGGCGTGGCCCTCTTCATCTCGCCGCTGGTCGGCGCCGCCGTCATCGCGCTGGGCGTCGCCATGCTCCTCCTGCGGCGCTACGCCTCCCTGGCCTCACTCGCGGTCGCCGTCGCCATGCCGGTATTCTGTGCGGCCGGCGCCTTGTGGTTCCACATGCCCGCGCTGTACGCGCTGTCGACCGCCGTCATCGCCCTGGTCGTCATCAACGAGCTACGTCCCAATATCATGCGCCTTCTGGCCGGTACCGAGCGCAAGATCGCCCTGCATCTCCGCCGCACGCCATCGGCCGCCAACAAGAGCGCCTAGAACATCGGTCAAGTATTCGTATAGACGACGTAGCCTAGCCCCCCTTGGCCGCCGCAGGCGGCTTCGTGGGCGTCGGAGGGCGATGATTCGGCCGTCTGGGGGCCTTCGCAGGAATACTTGACCGATGTTCTAGCAGTCTGTCGGAGAGCAGACTCATCCGCCTGAGCATCCGGGCAGGAGCCAGGTGCCAGCTTCGCCTTCGCCCGGCACTGGGCCAGGAGGGGGTTTTGGTGGGTTGCCTGGCCTCGCGGGCGAGGCCAGGCAACCCACCAAAACCCCACCACAAGGGACTCGTACCGGGCTGGCGCGGAGCGTGCAAGCCGGTTGTCAGCCAAGGCCATTGCACTCTGGCTGGCTGCTAGCAGCCAGCCAGCCCGCGCTTTTTTGCATCGCATAGGCGTTGTGCTAGAATCGCTGTCGAGGGGCCACAGAATGCAGGCGGGGCCTCATCGGCACGCGAACGGGGAGGGAGCCATGGCACGCGATTTCGAGGTCGTCCCTGTCGAGACGTTGGCAGACCGCAAGGCCTTCGTCGGCTTTCAATACGACCACTACCAACATGACCCCAACTGGGTGCCCTACCTGCGCGCCGAGCGTATGGCCTTCACCGACCGTGCCCGCTGCCCCTTCTTCCAGCACGCCGAGGTCGCTTTCTTCCGCGCCGTGCGCCGCCGACAGACCATCGGCACCATCGCCGCCATCCGCAACGACGCCCACAACCGCTTCCACGACGAAAAGACCGGCTTCTGGGGCCTCTTTGACGTCGTCGAGGAGTACCCCGTGGCCGAGGCCCTCTTCGACGCCGCCCGCGACTGGTGCCACGCCCAGGGCATGACTACCCTGCGCGGCCCCGCGAGCTATTCGACGAACGAGGAGTGCGGCCTGCTCGTCGATGCCTTCGACCAGCCCCCGGTGGTCATGATGACCTACAACCCGCCCTACTACCCAGCTTTCGTCGAGCGCTACGGCTTCAAGAAGGCCAGGGACCTCTACGCCTACAAGCTCGAGACGGCCATGTTCACCAACGGTGCGCCGCCCAAGATCACCCGCGTGGCCGAGGTGGCCGAGAAGCGCTACCACGTGACCGTGCGCAAGGCCAACCTGCGCCGCCTCGACGATGAGCTCGGGCTGGTCAAACAGGTCTACAACGATGCCTGGAGCCGCAACTGGGGCTTTGTGCCCATGACCGAAGCCGAGATCGATCACCTGGCCGAAGGGTTGAAACAGTTCCTCGACCCCGACCTGCTCTTCGTCGCCGAGGCCGGGGGCCGGCCAGTGGGCGTCTCGGTAACCCTGCCCGACGTCAACCAGGCGCTGATCCACGTCCGCGATGGCCGCCTCTTCCCCTTCGGCTGGGCCAATTACCTCTGGCATCGCCGCAGGGTCGACGCCCTGCGTGTCACCATCATGGGCGTCGTCAGAGACTATCAGTTGCGCGGCATCGACGCCATCTTTTACGTGCGCACCATGCAGGAAGGCATGCGCAAGGGCTACCGTTGGGGCGAAATGTCGTGGATCCTCGAAGACAACCTGCCCATGCGCCAGGCCATGGAGTCGCTCGGCGGCATGATCTATAAGACCTACCGCATGTACGACCTGCCGCTCTGAACGAGCAGCGAATGGACTGCCGCCCGGCCCCAACTCGGGCCGGGGTTTGGAGCAGATTGGTCAGAAGCGGATGCCGTGTGCCGCCCGCGGGCGGCACACGGCATCCGCTTCTGACCAATCTGCTCCAAACCCCTTTTGAGGTGCCGTACCGGGCTAGCGCGAAGCCACGGACCCGGTCGACTTCCCATGGGCTGATCGCCCACGGTCCTACAGCTCGACCAATGGTATGGGGATAAAGATCAGCGCCCAGATCACCAGCATGGCCACGGCCAGGGCCACGCGCTTGGCGTCGAGGCCGCTGATGGCGTCAAGCGGGGTGGCAAAGGTGCGGCCGAGGAAAAAGATCACAGCTGCCCAGAGATACCAGCCCGGCCAGACAAAGAACCCCAGCGCCAGGAGCGCTGCGGAGATGGCCAGCGACAGGTAGCGGGCGCGCTCGCCGATGAGCACATAGGCCACGTGGCCGCCGTCGAGCTGGCCGGCCGGGATCAGGTTCAGCCCAGTGACAAAGATGCCCGCCCAGGCGGCAAAGGCCACCGGGTGCAGGTTTACATCGACCCCGCCACCCGGCAGGAAGCGCCCGAACAACAGGCGCTTGATCGTGGCGTAGAGGATCGAGTTGCCCTCCAGCATGCCGCCCTGCCCGGGCAGCGGCAGCGGCCCCACCGTCGAGAGCTTGAGCCCCAGGATCAGGAGCGGAATGCCCACCGCCAGCCCTGCCAGCGGCCCCGCCACGGCCATGGCCAGCAGCGCTCGCCGGTCGCGCGGCGGCAGCTTGAGCTGGATGAACGCGCCCATCGTCCCGAAGGGTGGCAGCGGCAGGGGGATGAAGTAGGGCAGGCTGAGGGCCACGCCGTTCAGGCGCCCCACGAAATAGTGGCCCAGCTCGTGGGCGCCGAGGATGGTCAGGAGCGGCAGCGCAAAGAGCGCGCCCCCCAGCAGGTTGGCCGCCGGGCTCTGCCGTGGGTCCCAACTCATGCCGGCGCCGATAAAGAGCACCGAGAGCAACGTCAGCCCAAAGAGGAGCAGGTTGACCCAGGCGCGCGAAGGCCGCGCCCTGAGCACCTGCGGCAGGGCCAGCACGCAGTGATCGCCGCCCTCGCGGCGGAAGAGCGGCGTATACCCCAGGGGCTCCAGCCGCCTGGCTGCCAGGTCATACGCCTTCTCGGCCGGCTGCGTGAGGCGCCCCACTAACTTGACCTGCCCCGATCGGCCGATGGTGACCTGCTGCACGGCGAGGAGGTCGGCCAATGCATCGCACAAGCGGAAGGCGACGCCCGAGTCGGGTATTCCACTATCCATAGTCATCGTTGCGGCGCTTCCCAGGCCTCGATATGGAGTGTGTAGGCCCCGCCCGCTTCGATCTGCAGGCTGTAGGTGCCGCGGCCCTGCGGCAGCGTGGCCAGGTCGCCATGATCATCGCCGCCTGCCCACACCTTGGCAAACAGGTCGCCCGTCTGCCGGTCAAGGACGCGCACCAGCACGTCCTGATTGGCCGGAACGGCGCGGACGCGCCAGGGCCCCGGCACGCTCACCTGCCAGCCCGCGGCGTAGAGGTCACGGCCGCCCTGGCCCTCCACCGTGGTGATCAGCTTCCACCGGCTCTCCACAGTCGGCGTCGGCTGAGGGGTCAAAAAGCCCTCGCCGAGAACCGGGGCAGGCCGGCGCAGCCCGGGTATCAACCAAAGCACAAGCACGAGCACCACACCCAGAGCCAACAGAGCCACATTGCGACGGGTCGCAGCCTGCATCACGCACCCCACTGAGTCGCGTCCACAATTGCCCGCCGGCGTTGCTGCCGCGGGCCACCTGCCAGGCATTATACCCGCCCAAGCAGAGGGCGTCAAAGGATGGTGACCTTGCCAATTGACACACTCTCTGTCTGCATGCTACAATCCCTCCAGGAGCGCTGCGCATCCATCGCGGCCCGGCCTGCCCGCCGGGTCTCCTCGGGAGGTGCCGCATGATCCAAGCGATCACGGGCCTGGCCACGGCCTTTGGCCTCTCTAGCTCGGCGGGGCTCAACGCCTACCTGCCGCTGCTGATCGTCGCCCTCACGGCGCGCTTTACGCCGCTGATCCGGCTCAACCCGCCCTTTGACGCGCTGAGCAGCCCATGGGTCATCGGTGTGCTCGTGGTGCTGCTGACCATCGAGATCGTGGCCGACAAGGTGCCGGCGGTGGATACGGTGAACGACGCCATCCAAACCTTCATCCGCCCGGCTGCTGGGGCCATCCTCTTTGCGGCCACCACCAACGCCATCGCCGATATCCACCCTGTGCTCGCCATGGTCTGTGGTGTCATCCTGGCCGGCGGGGTGCACGCCGTCAAGGCCACCGCGCGCCCGGCGATCACCGCCACGACGGCGGGCGTCGCCAACCCGATCGTCTCCACCGCCGAGGATGTCGTATCGGCGGTGACCTCGCTCATCTCGCTCCTCGCGCCCCTGCTCGCCGTGCTCGTCGTGCTCAGCCTGATTGTCGTCGCCCTGCTCCTATGGAGCCGGCGGCGCCGTGCATTGCGCGAAACGTGACCGTAGGGCACTGCTGTTAGGCCAGCACCACCGCCTGCTGCAGATGCCGCGGGCGGTCGGGGTCCAGGCCACGGGCGCGGGCGCGGTGCACGGCGAAGAGCTGCAGCGGCAGCAGGTACAGGGCACCGCGCGCCAACTCGTTCATGCCCGAGCCCAGGTCGATGGCATAGGTCTCATCGGCGCCCGCGCCGGGCACGTCGGCAATGGCCAGCGTGCGGCCGCCCAGGCGGCGCACATCGGCCAGCACAGCGCGCTCGGCATCCTCAGCGGTATCGGAAAGCAGCGCGATGACCAGCGTGCGCTCGTCGACCAGAGCGATGGGCCCGTGGCGCAACTCGGTGAAGCGATAGGCCTCCGACCAGCTCAGCGACAGCTCTTTCAGCTTGAGCATGCCCTCGCAGGCCAGGCCATAGTAGGGGCCCGAGCCCAAGAAGATGACCCGCTCCCAGTCGCCACGGGCCACCTGGGCCACAAACTCGCCATGGCGCTCGAACACCGTGCGGGCGCGCGCCGGCAGCCGCGAGAGCGCATCGACAAACGCTTCATCGTTGGCCACCAGGCCCGCGATGAACTGCGTGGCCATGTACAGGCTGGTAAACGCCCGCGTCTGCGCCACGCTGCGCTCGTCGGCCTCGACCAAGACAATGGCCAGGTCGGCGCGCCGGGCCAGCGCGCTCCTCTCGCGGCAGGTCAGGCCCAGCACCGCCTGCTGCCGCTCGTGATGCCGGTCAACTGCCTGCAGGGTCTCGGTCGTCTCGCCCGAGCGCGAGACGGCGATCAGCAGCATCTGGGCCTGCACATCGGGGTAGACGCCGCCCGGAAAGAAGGCAACCTCCGAAGCAGCCACCCCGCGCGCCCGCTGCCCAGACAACTGCTGGTGCAGGCCCGCCGCCGCCATGGCGAGGTAGTGCGTCGAGCCACAACCGGTAAAGAGGACGGCATCCCAACACTGCGAGAAAAGCAGCTCCTGCAGGTCGCCCCGGCCGGCCTCCAGGCGCTGCCACGTCGCCGACCACACCTCCGGCTGGCTCATGATCTCGCGGAACACGATCGACTCATCAGCCACGGCCATTCCTCCGACAGGCGCAAGAGATGGCCGGTAGCTTAGCCCAGCGGTGAGCCAGCGTCAACCGCAAAGCTGCCGCCGTCATTGCGAGTACCCCGGGGTTCGCCGAACCCTGTGCCCGAGCGACTCCTCCGCTGGCTACAACCGGTACAAGGAGCCGCACCAGCGCTGTTGGGTGCACCTCCTGTGTGATTTGCATGAGCTCAAGGAGGACCATGCCGGGGATGAGCCCGTGCAGCAGTGGGCAAGGGGTGTGGGGGCGCTCTCAGCATGGCGATGGCATTTCTTGCTGAAGGTAGTCGAGGTTCTGTCAGGTCAGGTCACGCTGGAACGTCATTCCTTCCCCGTTGGACTCGGGCCACGAGCACAGGTACCATGCCGCCGTTTTCGAGAATCTCGATCAGTTCCTTGGGATAGGACGGGCCCAGTACGCTCTGACCCGTCGTCAGGTTCTTTACGACGCCCTCATAAACATCCAGCTCCAGCTCATCGCCTTCGTTGAACAGCCGGCTTACGCCGGGGCAGGCGAAGGCCGGAAAGCCGCTGGCAATGGCATTGCGGTAATAGACCCGTGCGACCGAATCCGCGACGATGCAGCCGATGCCCAGGTCCTTCATGACGTCGTTGGCGATGGCCCGGTGTGACCCAAAGCCAAAGTTGGCCCCGGCGACGATGCAGTCGCCCGGCTTTACCTGGTCCTTCCACCCCGGCCTCAGCGCCGCAAAGGCGATATCCTTCGGCTCGAAATCGACGTTCATGAACAGCTCGCCGGGCGTGATGTCTGTCGTGCTGATGTTGTCGCCGAACTTCCAGACCCTGCCCCTGATCACACTCAGCCGTGGCATTCGCATCTCTCGCCTCTCATTGCACCTCAAACGCCATCAGAGCGGCCAGCCTGTTGACGCTGTCCAGTTCGTCCAGATTCCACACAGCGTCGAATATCTGCCGGATCTGTCTGTCTGGCATGTATTTGGTCGCCATCTTGGCGAACTTGTCCTCGAGTTCCGCATCGGTGAGCGGATCATCGCCCATGCCGTGGGGAACGTCGACACGTTTCTGGAACCGTCGACCATCCCTGGTCACGATTTCCGATATCCCGCCGAAACCGAACTCGGGCAGGGCAGGATCGGCTTCCACGGTTATCCTCTCGATCAGGTCGAGCACGGCCGGGTCCGTGAACCTCGCCGGTTCGATAGAATCGGCATCGAAGGACCGGTCTATGATGGCAATGGCGTTCGCATAGTACGCGCTGTGGTCGGCGCTCTCAGCATTGCGAGGATATTTCTTGCTCAGGGTGGTCGTGTGATGCGACTCGCGAAGTCCGGCCTTGATGTGCACTGCCGCGATATCTTCGGGCCTCAAGTCATTCTCTTTGACGATCGCCAACGTGGCCATCACGTGGCCGTGCGTCGTGATGTTGGCGGCGATGTACTTGTGCCGCACATTCAGGATGCGCCAGCCGCTGACATCGACCATGCGCTCATAGCCGACCTTGCCTTGCATGGCCGTCTCACCAAAGCCGCCCTCACCCTCAACAACCCGCACCGGTCCGGTAATCCCCCGCTTGGCCATCAGGCACGACAGCAGGGCGTCATGCGCCACCCAACCGAAGCGCAGGTTCTTTGCCATCGAGTTTTCTTCTCTATGGGCGTCCAAGATCTTCAATGGATTGGCATGGCTGGCACAAAGACCGATGGCATTGGCAATCTGCACTTCATCCAGCCCCATCAACCTCCCCAGGGCAGGAGGCATGCTGATGCCGCCCCGGCAATCCAGATCCAGGCCTCGACCTTGCCCGCGGGGCGCCGTGGAGGCCGTCGACACCCGATCGCCGAGCTCGTAGGCGATCACGACAGAGAGCAAAAAGGCCGGCCCGTTCGCCTTCTCTCTCTCTGCAACCGCCAGAATGCCCGAGATGCAATCGCTGTTGTGGCCTCCACCGCCAATGTCGTTGTAGTCAAGAAAGCGAACGAGAAAGCTGTTGAACAGGGTCGCATTACGGGCGCTGGTGCGGCAGCCGGAGCCGAACAGTGTGGCCTCGGGCGGGCCAGCGAGCTCCTGAACGAACGCCTCCATCATGGGGCGACCTGGGGCTTGGTAGGCGCCAATTGCGCAGCCCAAGGCATCCAGGATGCAGCGCTTGCCCTGGTGAACCACGCCGGGCGGCAGCGCCTGGAAGTCGAGCCCAAGCGCGTAGCGGGCAAACTGGTGCGCCACGCTTGAACGATAGACCAGATCGAGATTGTGCCACGCGAGATCGCGTCGCCAACTCATTGCTTCCTCCCTTCTGTGGGCTACAGGAATTCCCTCGGGTCGGTGATGCGTCCCATGACAGCGGAGGCGGCCGCGGTCAACGGAGAAGTGAGATAGATCTCGGAATTGGGAGCCCCAAACCGGCCTCTGAAATTGCGGGTTGTGGCCGCCACGGCTACTTCCCCATCGGCTATGCAGGCCCCCCGGCCGCTACAGGTGAGACAGCCTGGGGCCTGGATCATCACGCCGGCCTCGGCGAGCGTCGCGAGCACGCCGGTCTGCGCGGCGCGCGTGTAGATCTTCCAACTGCCGGGCGCGAACACCGTCCTGGCCTTGAGCCGCCTGCCCTTCACGATCCGGGCACACTGCGCCAGGTCCTCATATCTGCCATTGGCGCACGAACCCAGGTTGCATTGATCCACCCTCGTTCCGGCGACCTCGGATACGGAGCGGATCACATCAAAGCCGTGAGGAAGCGCCACCTGGGGTTCCAGGTCCGACAGGTCCTCCTCATAGACCTTTTCGTATACGGCGTCGGGATCACTGGCCGTCGGCCAGTAAGGCTCATGAGATCGTGGGGTTGATGCGACGTACGCCAGGCAGGTTTCATCCGGCTCAAAGGGGGCGCACTTGGCGCCCAGCTCGATGGAGTGGCAGGCCAATGTGAACCTGCCATCCATGCTCATGCTGTCGATGACCGGCCCCTTCCACTCCACAGACTTGTACTGGCCCATAGAAGGCGTGTACTTGCCGATGATGTAGAGAAAGACATCCTTGGAGACGACGCCGTCTGGCAGCCTTCCGTTGCAGATGATCTTGATGGTCTCGGGGACGCGGAACCAGAGCTCTCCCGTCGCATAGATCCAGGCCGTTTCTACCGCACTCACCGGGGCAGCCAGCGCATTCACGGCTCCGGTGGTTGTCGTATGCGAGTCTTTGCCGCAGATCAGCATTCCCGGCCTGGCCAGGCCCTCTTCACACACGGCCACGTGCGCGACACCGGTATCGATGTCGTAGAGCCGCTTGATGCCGTAGCGCTTGGCCAGCTCCCGCGACAATCGATACGCCGCCGCGTCCGACGGTTTCGCGTGACAGCCTTGGTGATCTCCCAGCATGACCGCCAGTCTGTCCGGATCGGCCACCTGGGGCAAGCCATCCGGCAATCCGGCCTTCACAAGCCTCTCGTGGACTTCGGCCATCCCGGTTTCCGGGTTGTAGTGCAGGTCGATCTTGGCGTTGACCAGATCTCCGGCCTTTACTTCGCTCTGGCCCGAAGCCCGCGCCAGGATCTTTTCGGCAATGGTCTTGCCCACACTCTCACCTCGTCATCGTCTAGGTTGTGTTTGCAAACCCGCGTAGCCTAGTGCCCCTTGGCCGCCACAGGCGGCTTGTGCCCGTTTCGCGTCGCTACGGCGTCAGATTCGCCGCCAACAACGCCCACAAGGGGCTAGACTACGGGTTTGCAAACACAGCCTAGTTCCAGAGTTCTTCCTGAGCGACATTCTCCCCCGCCAGGCTGGCCATCGCGATGATCTCGCCGAGGTTGCCGCCGCCGTTATAGAGCATGCCAAAGAATGAGCCAAGCTCACCGCCGGCATAGAGCCTGGGGATAGGCGTCCTGTCGGGGCGCAGCACCTGGCATCTGATGTTACGCAGCGGCCCGCCCTGCGTGTTCGGACCACCCGGCCACAGCTTGAGCGCATAGTAGGGTGGGTCTTCGAGGGGCGCCAGGCCGGCCTTGGGCCGGTGGAAATCGAGGTCCACGCCATCGCGGCAGAACTGGTTGTAGCGTTCAACCGTTGCTTTCAGGTTTGAGATATCCAGCAAGCCGTTGTTATCCGCATCCGCCGCGATGATGCGGCCCAGCTCCTCGATCGTGTCTGCCTTCCAAACCCAGCCCTTCTCGATTTCGACCGAGTTATCCTCGCTCCAGATGTAGTGGATCGGACCCTTGATGCCCCGTGGCGGATTGCACGCGCCATGGTGGCCGGCCAGAGGAGCGAGCTTTCTTCTCTTCTCATCAAAGATCCAATAACAGGGTATTCTAGGGTAGCACAGCGCATGGCCATCATACCCCGCCAGCTCATAACCGAACGCGTGCCCCTTGAACTTTTCGTTGCTGAAGCGGTTCCCCCGCTTGTCTACAAAGATACTCATCTGCGAGTGATGCAGGGTGCCAAGGGCGACGGGGACTTGAGGGGCCTTTATCGTTACCCGGTACGAGATGCAGTTCATGTGCCACAGGGCGGCCCCGATTTCCAGGGCCATGTTGATGCCATCGCCGGTGTTTCCCGGATGGCCCGTGAATTCGATCGGCAACGGCCGGAGGTAGTTTCTCTTCATAAAGTCGTTGTACTCAAATCCGCCGCACGCGAGCACAACCCCGCGCGTTGCCTTGACCGCGACCGGCTGACCATCCCTGATCCCAATGACGCCGCGCACGGCCCCGTCTTCGACGACGAGGTGCTCTGCGGGCGTCGCCCACAGCACCCGTATGTTTCTCTTCTCGACTGCATTGCTGAGCGTGTTGAAAAAGGCCGCACCATGCCGGTATTCTGGCGACTTGGCCATCCACATCACGCGCATGGCGTCTGACCCGGGCAGCTCTGGGAAATCGGCGTCGTAGGTTGCAGAGGCCTTGCCGACGTCTTTTACCTTCAGATCGGAAAGCGCAAACGTGGGGCTTTGGCTTTCCCTCCCTCCGACCACGCCGCCAATCGCTTCCATCCAGCGGGCATTGTTCACCATGCGCTCGGCCATCACTTTGAGGATGGCCTCTTCGTCGCTGTCTGCCGGCTCGTTGGCGATGCGCCGCAACCCGAGCAGGTACTGCCACGTCCGCTCAGCATCCTCCGGGCAGAGAAAGCCGCCACCGCTCATGCGCGTCGATGGCGTATGGTTGGTGCAGGTCGGCGTGTCGGCCAGGTTCTTTTCCATGATGATCACGCTGTTGGCGCCCGCATCCGCGGCTGCAATCGCCGCCACAGCCCCTGCGCCGCCGTAGCCGACAACCACCACTTCCGCTTCTTCAGTCCAATTGATGCTCATAGTCATGCTCCCTCTGCCATGCCTTCGCTTGCCGTCAGAATCGCCAGCTCATCCACTCGAACAGCTTGCCGGAATAGATCTGAACCTGCAGCGCCATGGTGAAAGCGGCGTAAAAGACGCCCACCGTGACGACAGCGGTCAGCACACCCTTCCACAAGCGGATCCCTTGCCTCCACATATACACGGGTACCCAAATCAGTATGCCGACGGCAAAACCCAAGATGTAAATGGCGGCAATCAGCACGGCCAACCAGCCGAAGGCTTTAAAGTACGCGCTCAGCGGCGTGGCCAGCTTGTCGGCATCTTCAATGACGTCGCCCTCTTCGTCGGTCGGCATACTGGCCTTCGACCCTGATCGGACATCCTGTATCAGGGCAATCAGCCCCAAGACAATGGCGGACCCCGACATGAGCAGAGGCATCAGCTTGACCCTGATGTTGGCGTAGCCAAGCGACGTCACAAAGAACACCACCATGACCATCATCACGACGATCAAGAAATACGCGGTTGGACTGAGCCTTTTCACTTCGCCCCTCCGGCCATGGCGGGCTTTCCACCACGCATCCGCCCAAGCAGGGACTTGACGGGTCCCCAGACGACGGAAAGAACGATCAGCGCCGTAAGCACGATGGCGATCGGCGAAGACAAGAAGAACAGAGGCCCGCGCAGGTCCAGAGAGCGCACCAGATATGTCTCAAACAGTCTGCCCATCACGAATCCCAGGATAGTCGCGGGAGCAGAGAACCCGAAGCGCTTGATGCACAACCCGAGGATAGAGATGAGGCCGACGACGACGATATCCAGGGAGTACTCGCGCGTGACATAGGCGCCCAGGATGATGAGCGGCATGAGAACCGCAAAGAGATACTCCGGAGGAACCTGCGTGATCTTGACCAACAGTGGTGCGGTCGCGAAACATATGGCCGCTCCGAGGATCACCGACAGCGCCATCGTAAGGATCATCTGAAAAGAAAGCGCCGTGTGATCGAGCACCAGCGTGGGGCCGGGGACCACGCCCATCATGAGGAACGCCGCCAGCAGGACGACCATGATCGAGCAGCCGGGAATGCCGAAGACCAGCGTGGTCAGCAGATCGCCCGGATTGCAGACCCCTCTGGCGCCTTCGGATGCGACGATCGCCTCCGGGCTTCCTTGGCCGAACTCTTCAGGCTTCTTGGATCCTTGCTTCGCCTGCGCGTACGCGATCCACACCGCCGTCGCCGAGCCAAGCGCGGGCGCAATGCCAACGGCATAGCCAATGACCGTGCCACGGAACCACACCCACAGGTGTTTGGTGAACAGCTCCTTCATGCCCTTGAGCAGTTCGCTCAGCTTGCCGGCCGCCACGGCGCCGAGCGGCGCGATGGGCAGTCCCTCCGCCGCCAGCTCCACCAGCGTGGGCACGGCCAACACCCCCATCAGCACGGTCGACATCTCGATGCCATCGTAGAGATACAGGTTCCCAAAGGTGAGCCGTTGGATGGCGCTAGATTCCTGGAACCCGATACACGCCAGAGTCAGGCCGACGACCGCGGAGAAGAGGCCTTTGATCCGCGAGCCCTGCGTCAGCACGGACAGGAAGAGCAGGGCCATGACGATGATCAGGAACATCTCCACCGTCTTGAACGACATCAATATGGGGGCCATCAGTGGGATGATCAGGATGGATATCCCAACCCCAAGCAGCGCCGCGAGGATGCCAGCCCCGAGCGCCAGGCCTAGCGCCCGCCCGGCCTGGCCCTTGCGGGTCATGGCAAACCCGTCAATTGCAGTAGGGGCGTTGTTATTGTCGCCCGGAATGCCGGTCAGAACCGACGTGACCGCGCCGCCCACACCCGAGGCAGCGAGCAGCGCGCACAGAAACGGCATGGCCACGATTGGGTCAGCGCCAAACAAGAATGGCAGGAAAATGATCACCATCAAGGCACCGCTGACGACAGGGATCACACCCATAATCAGCGAGATGATCGTTCCGCCCAACACGGCCAGAAACACGGTCGGCTGGAACATGTTGCGCAAGGCTTCGAGCAAAGCAGGAATCGTTTCCATCTGGACTCCTCCGGTGAGTGTGTTGGAGGGTTCGGCTGGTGCAAGAGAAACCGGGACCCCAGCAGCCCGACTTGCATCGGGCTGCTGGGGCACCAAGATGACGGCCTATTCGACGACGTACTTGGTCAGCACGTCATCCCAATGCTGCCAGTCGCCTTTCCTGGCGGCCAGGTTTGAAGCTCGCTCGGCCAGTTCCGCGCCGGGTATGTAGGCGCCGATGGTCCCGCCAACGGTCTTCTCGAGATCGGCGACCAGCCCCGACTTTTCGTACGCTTGCTTGAAGGCGTCGGCCAGGAAATCCGCCTTGTCCTGCGGAGTGCCCGGCGGCGCGAACAGCAGTTTGGCATCGGAGAGGATGTCGATGCTCTCGACGAGCTTTTTCTGCGTGTCGGTCAGGTTAGCGACATTCACCAGTTCCATCAAGACGGGCACATCCTCGGCTGCCTTCATGCGCTCCGCCCCGATCCCTATGACGAGAGTCGCGGTGCCCTTGGTCCGGTTGAGGATCGCCGTGTCGGCAGCCATGACGGTGGCATCAGCGTCGCCCTGCTGAACGGCGAGCGCCCGGCCGGTGGCGCCTTGGAAGCCCATGATGATCTTGCCGTCCAGGCCCAGGAGATCGATTGTCAGGGCATTGGCCAGAGTCACCGTGCTGACCCTGGCCGAGTGGGCGAACTTTAGTCCCTTGGTCGCCTTCAGATCCTCCACCGTCTTGATCTTGCCGTCAGGCGCCGTGGTCAGGAAATAGTTGCCGCTCTCGGCCCCGCCGAGGTACACGAACTTGGCGATATCGTACTCAGCAGCGGGGTCGCCGGAGACGAATCCGGGCCAGCATAGACCGGCCGCCGTGTACGCGACGGAAAGGCCATCGGGCTTGATCTGCCCGCCGGCCATCTGATTGTACAGCATCTTGCCGCCACCAGCCGTCTCGTTCTGTACGACGAACGTCGCACCGGTGTATTCCGGCAGATACTTGGCGATGGTCCTGGCCCACAGGTCAGTGGCGCTGCCAGCTTGCGAACTCGTGTAGAGTGTGACCGTCTTGCCCTTGTAGAACTCGGCCGCAGCCGACGGTGCAGGTGTGGCAGGGGCAGCGGTCGGAGCGGGCACAGCGGTCGCGTCGGGTGCCTGGGTTGCAGCCGGCACAGCGGTCGGTGCGGGTGCTTGGGTCGCGGCCGGGGCTGGCGTCGGGGCAGCGCAACCCAGAGGGACCACGCTCACGAGCGCGAGCAGCACAACGAGCACGATTGTTCGCTGTGGGATACTCATTTTGAGGCCTCCTTTGATGCGTCCTTTTGATGCTTCCTGTGAACTAGTCGGGGCTGCACGCTACAGTCGAGCAGTAAGCACGGTCTTGTCCCTTACATCGCACCTCCTCTTGTTTCGTTGCAGGAGCCTGACGCGCGCGGCAGATGTCGGTGCTAGGGCGCGCCTGCAACCCCGTAGCCTAGCAGGCTGTCGGAGTGCACCGCCCTGGGCCGGAAACCGGCTTGCGCGCTTTGCACGAGCCCGGTATGGGCCTTTTTGGGGGTTTTGGCGGGTTGGTTGGGCTTGCTGGCTGCCCCTGGCGCGCCCGCGGGCGCGCCAGGGGCAGCCAGCAAGCCCAACCAACCCGCCAAAACCCCCCTGCGGGCCGAGCCCTTGGGGCGCAGGCCTCCTGGATCAAAGCCGGGCGCACGAGGGCCTGTGCCTGCACAGTCTTTGCCGCGCCCAACGGGCAATAGCGGAGCAGAGTACCCGGCTGCTACCAGGGTTTTGAGAGTAAACCCGCCAGTTGCGATAGCCCCTCCAGGGTCTCCAAACCCATGATTGTGTCTCTCACCTGGTCCACGACGCTGGGCTGCAAGACGGAGCGCGCGCAGTCCTCGTATTTCGCGATCAGGATTTCGTCGCTGACCGGGTTCTCGGGATCACCCCTGGGAGACTCTACTCTGGCATGGAAGTGTGCGCCGTCATCCAACTTGATCACGAACTCAGGCGCACCGAAGGTGCCTGCATCAGGCACAAACGAGCGCCACTCGATCTTTCCCATCAATTCCGTGACCCGCGCCTCGTTGACTCGCTCATCGGTGAAATCGCTAATCTTGGGCAAGCCATCGAGCAGCGTCCTGGCCAGCACGTACTCCAGGCTGAATTTCCCTTCCAGTCCGGTCCGCGGATTGTGATGGAACAACACAGATTCCATGTGATTTGGGACGCGGCATTCCACTTCGGAGATGTGCTTCGCGTCGACCGCCAGCTTCTCCCGGAAGCCCAGGGCCGCATCCATGCCGAAATGCGTGGCCCTGCACGAGGGACACACCTTGAATGACAGCCCGGGAGAGACGATATTCCAGGGGTTGCCCAGGCAGGCGGCGAATTGCGCCGGCGTGATGCGCGCGTTGCCGTACGGGATCTCTACGGACGTGTCGCTGTACTCGCCGGTAAAGACCTTCTTGAAGCCGAGTGGCGCCTCGAACATGTTCTCATCGGAGGTGATCCCCGCCTCTGCCAGCAGCGCCGCCTCGGCTCCATTTCTTGCGGCGATTCCGGCATGGAGCGGTTTCATCATGGTGCCGAAATTCTGCCGTAGGCCACCGGCCAGCGATGCCGCGATGCCGAAAGCCCGCCTGACCTGGAGCTCGTCCAGACGGAGCAGCCAGGCCACGGCTGCCGCTGCCGCCATGGTTCCCTTGTAGGGCGTGTTGTGCCAACCATTGGCATGAGGCGTATCACCGCAAAACAGGCTCACCTTGGCATAGACTTCGATGCCCAGGCAGTAGGCCAGGATCAGCTCCCTTCCAGATACATGCCGTTTCTCCGCGACAGCAAGTACCGCGGGGAAGATCGCTACTGAGGGATGTCCCGTCCACAGCGGCGGCAGGTGCAAGACGTCGTCGTAATCCAACGCATGGGCCATCGCACCGTTGATAAAGGCGGCATGGTAAGCGTCCGTCTTGAAGCCGCCGCCAATGACGGCGGCCTCCTCATTGTATTTCGCGTCTCTTACCAGTTGCCTCAGTGTGCCCGCCAAAGGTTCACGGCTGCCGGCGAGCGTTACGGCAACAACGTCGAGTATGCCCCGTTTTGCGGCGGCAACAGCGGGCTTGGGCAAATCTTCGTATGTCGCGTCGGCGATGAATCGCGCAAGGATCCGAGTGAACACAGGCAGCCTCCGGCTCAGCCCAGATTCCGCATCCAGCAGAGGCAGCTCCCATGCCGCCAGGTTGCCGGATGCGGCAAGCCCCGTCGATGATGTCGCCCCGTCCCCGCGTCGGGCGGCATGGGTGCCGCCTGTGCTGAGCGCGGAGAACAGGCATTGTGCCGAGTCGGCGCACTCACGGCGTCACCTGCAAGCGTCATGCGAGTTCATGAGTGCGAGTAGAGCGGCAGGCCTTCGGCCAGCGCGGGAAACTTGAAGACAGCGGGGCCGCAGGCACCACTGGCCACGATGTAGCCTTCGTTGCTGCCGGGCCTGAACGCCAGGTTGGTTGAGCGCAGGTTCTGGCCCTCATCTCGCCCCGGCAACAGGATGTTGGCCACCGGAATACCGCGCGCGTTCAAGACGATCGCCCGGCCCTGTGGCACGATACACTGGTAGAGATTGCCTTCCTTGTCGACCTTGTTTGAATCGGGGCCGCCCGGCACCCCGGTCGAATAGTAGGCATAGCAGACGCCGTCACGAGAGGCGATCGTCACGCCATCATCCTCCAGCGCAATGCGCAGGATGGCGTTACGGAACGTCTCGCCTACCCAGAGCGCGTCCCCCTCCGGCGCCAACGAGATGCCATTGGCTCCAGCCAGATTGTCAAGGATCAGGTCCACCCTGGAAAAATCGCTCGTGAAACGGTACACCCCACCGCTTGGATGAGGAACGGTGCCGGTAAAGTCGGTCACATAGAGGTTCCCCTGGGCGTCGAAGACGAGATCGTTCAGTTTCTGAGGCTTGCCGTTGAGCCGCGCTGTGATGAATCTGACGTCGCTGCCGTCAGGGTTCATGGTGGCCAGCTCCCCGGTTCCGCAAGCCAGGAACAACCTTCCGTCCTTGTGAATGGCGCAGCCAATGCCCTTCATGCACGGATTGTCGTGTATCTGGCTCACGTGCTTTTCGGGCGTGACCTTGTAGACCCGCCCGTGATAGGGCGAGGTCACAAACAGGTTCCCTTCTCGGTCGAACGCCGGGCCTTCGATCCGGAGCTCTGGATCAGGATCGATCTGTACCCAGGGTTCTGCTTCGATCACGGGAAGGTTCAGTAGCTCTGGAGGTAGTGGAACGGCGCTTCTCTGCATCACGCTTCTCTCGCGGCCTGCCTGCCTGGCACCGGACAGCCGGCGCCCATCACCTGGATTCATAGTACTGGATCGACTTGGCGATCGCTCTGGTCGCACTTTCGACGCTCGGGAACGACGCCACCCCTGCCTTGGAACACGCCTCTCGCATGCGATAGGCCAGTTGGATCGGTTCCCAGTACTCGCCTCTGTCAAAGACCACTGCGAGCGGCTTGGGCAAGCTTCTCGCCGCTCTCGACCAGATGTCAACATACTCCTTGATCTGTTCGTCGCCGATTCGGACTACCCGAGCGGGGACTTCGAGGTTGATCCGGATCAGCAGGATATCGATGTTGGGATCATCGGCAACAAGGCTCAGGACGTCGTAATAGTGCTCGGAGATTCTCCCCCTGCCGGTGATACCGACCTCTACCGGGTTTGACAAACAACTGCCCTCGGCCGGCAACAGCTCGAGTATCTTGCGCCTGGTCTCGTCTGCCAGCAGTGGCACTGACAGCCCCGCCCTTTCGCACGTGTCGGTGCTCGCCACCGCCGGCCCACCGCCTCGGCCCACAATCGCCACGCGTCGCCCGCGTGTCTCGGAGAGCCTTGCGAGCGCCACGAGCTGGTCGACGGCTTCCTCGAAGCTATCAACCTTCAGTACTCTCGCTTGCTTGTACAGCGTCTCCCACACCTGCCCAGAGCCGGCCAGAGCCGCTGTATGCGACGAAGCGGCCCTGGCGCCGGCAGCCGTCATGCCGCCCTTGAGCACAAGGACAGGCTTGCGCGCCGCGCATCTCTTGACCGCCTCGAAAAAGCGCCGGCCGTCTTTGATTCCTTCGATATAGCAGAAGACATGCTTGGTCTCGTCGTCTTCCGCCACATACTCCAGGAAATCCTCCATGCCCAGATCGACGCAGTTCCCCATGCTGACGACCTTGGAGAACCGGAGCCCTCTCACGAGAATGCCGGGGATGAAGAGAGAGTCCATCCCCGACCCACTCTGAGAGAGGGCCGCGATGGAACCCGGTTCTCTGGCAGCTTCAGAGCCGACCATGATGCCGCCAAAGCCCAGCCCGCCGGCAGGGCAATACACGCCCATGCAGTTGGGGCCGATTACCCTGGTATTGCTGTTGGCGATGACGCGCACGATCTCGGCTTGCAGGGCCTTATCTTCTGGCCGGCCCGTCTCCGCAAAGCCCGAGGTGAAAATGTGAACTGTCGGGATGCCTTTCTCGATGCATTCCTTCAGAGCCGGGAGCACCGCAGCGCGAGGAACCGCAATGATGGCATAGTCAATCGAACCGGGCACATCTTTCACCGACCGAAAGGCCTCAAGCCCGAGAATCTGGCTGGCGTGTGGGTTGATCGGATAGATGCGCCCCTTGAACCCAAGACTCTGCAGCCAACCGGTCCAGCGAAGCCTCTCGGTGTTCTCATTGCTGTAGGCGCCGATCACCGCTACCGAGTTCGGATAGAATACCCCGTGCAGATCAGGTTTTGCGCTAGCCATTTTGCCTCTCCGCGCCACTCGGTGCCGGGGCTGCAAGAACCGGTTGGCCGACCTCCTCCAGTATCACCCTGGCGTCCACTGCGATCGCACCATCCCTGTAGGCGAAGATGGGGTTCAGGTCCAACTCCTTGACCGCAGGGATGCTCTCTACAAACTCGGAAACCTTGAGCAGCATTCTTTCCAGGTTGGCCACGTCCACCGCTGGCGAACCGCGATACCCGCGCAGGAGAGGAAACCCCTTGATCTCCTGGATCATTTCGCGGGCGTCCCGCGGCTGCAGAGGCACAATCCGGAACGAGACGTCTCGCAGTATCTCCACCAGCACGCCGCCGAGCCCAAACATCAACACCGGCCCGAACTGCGGATCTTTCGACATTCCGATGATGACTTCAACACCCGGCCGGGCCATGCTCTGTACCGACACGCCTGCGACCCTGGCGCCCGGGCATGCCTGCTTCACCGCCTCCATGATATCGTCGTATGCAGCGGCGACCTCCGCGCCGCTCTTCAGGCCCAGCTTTACGCCGCCGGCATCGCTCTTGTGCACCACATCGGCTGAGGCGATCTTTATGGCGACAGGGAAGCCGAGTTCCTCACCAATCGCGATGGCTTCTTGTTTGCATGTCGCCAGCCTGGTCTCGACAACGTCGATGCCCGCTTCTCGTAATAGTTGCTTGGCTTCTATCTCAGTGAGCAGCGTCCTGTCTTCCTTTCTGGCAGTCTCGATGATTGTTTGCTCCGTCATTCGATTCCTCACTCTTCTCGTTTGAGCAGCCGCTCCCAGTCAGCGGGCAAGGATATCTTCTTACTAGTGAGGTACCCGTGCATGCCATGTTGAGTCATAAAGTAGGCATTATCTCTGGCGGGATCACCGCTCACCACGATCACCAGAGCCTCGGGTTTGGAATACAATGGCACCGCTCTCTCTGGGTCTTCGGACTGGCAATATGCTTCTGGCAGATTGCCCAGTCTGACGAACTCGCACAGTTGATCACATTTCTTGTGCAAGCCGCCATAAATGTTATTGAATCGTTTTGCCGGGAAGAAGGAATGCTCCCAGAGATACTGCTTCACTTTTTCTTTGGTGTAGCCGTGTTTGGACAGGTGCTCGGCAATCGACGGCGAAAGGATCAACTGGTGCGTCATCGGCAATCGACCGTGATCACGTGACTGGTGCGTGACGCACAGGCCGATGTCAGTCAAGCGCTGGGCGAGTCTTTCGAGAGTCTTGGCCGGCTCTTCTGCCACCACACCAAAGACGGAGTCACTGGAAAGGCAAGAGTTCACAGTCACCACGTTGTCGCCAGGCTGGAATCCCTGGTCGACGCTGAGCGGCTGCCAGCCGATACTGGCAACGAGGTCCTCGTTCTCGGCCACTACGCATCTGAACGTGCCGCCGAAAGTGGCCTTATCAGTCTTCTTCGGGAGAAAGCCAGCCACGTTTCTGACATAGAGTCTCCAGAATCTACCGATGCTGATATTGGCCTGGAATCCGGGACGCAAGACTCCTTGCTCGTAGTTGAAGTGGAGTTGCTTGATGATCGGTCCATTCAGATAGATCTGCATCTCCGAGCCGGGTGTTGCTCCTGTATGGCGCAAGCCAAAGCCAGGGTCGGCCATTACCTCGACGAGAGCGATGAGAATCGGCATATGCTCCGGGCGGCAACCAGCCATCACACCGTTCACCGCAATGCTCCATATGGTCGCCTCGCGGCTATCGGGCAGAAGCGAGCCGATAGCTTCTTCGGGCCTGCGATCCGTAAAACGGAGGAAAGCCTGAACCTTCTCCACTGTGGGCGGAACGATCGGGAGTCCATCGCTCCACTCGTTGGTGTAGAAATGCTCGTTGACCTCTTCGAATGTCCCGCTGAACACGATGTCGGTCAGGTCTGGGTCAACCATTCTGGGCTTGGCATCCGGCGGCTGCACCGTCAAGGCCGTTACCACCTGATCGACAATAGAGGTGCGGACATGTTCCTCCAGTTCGCTAGTTGTGAAGGTGTCGACATGTCTACCAAAGACAGCCTTGGGCATGTTGAAGGTGCCGCGGCCTTGAGCTGTGAATTCGGCCGCTGTCTCGAAGCCCTTACATACCATGACAACAGAGGGTATGCCGATCTGCTCGGGGACAACGCTGGCCCGTGTAGCCACGGGCGTGCATGACCCTCAGCAGCCGACTCCACCCACCGAAACGTCAACACCTCTCGATTTCAAAAGCAGCGGCAGCTCGGCGAGGACCTTGTCCTCGGCGGCCCCGCCCATGCGGCCGAAATCCTCCCAGCGCGCGAACTTGACGCCGGGGTAGCGCTTCTCGAGCTCACGCTCCAGAATCCGGAAGATCTCATCGCCGCGGAATCCGCCGTTCCACAATTCGGCTATCGTCTTGCCCGCAAGTGTGTTCGGTCGTTTGGCAAGCGCTATCCCTTGAACGGTCCGTTTGCCGCGCGGCCAGACTACTTCATACATGATTGCGCTCCCTGTCGCGAACACGATGTGCGAGACACCTGGGCATCCAGATCCTCTGGAGGCATGTTCGTCTCGATCCAGCCGGGTTCCTGCTACGCAGGTCGGCCACTTCTTGCCATACGGGCGGCCTCGATTAGCTGATGCCAGGCGCCCGGCTTGTACTTGTCGATATCCCCGGTCACCATGGTACACAAGCCGGGAATGAGGGTGGATGAAACGCAGTTCTGGCCCCCGGCCACGATGATCTGCAAATCTTCTGGCTTCTCTGTCTTTGGGATCATGGTGTTGCGCTTGTCTGCAACACCTTCGATCCGCTTAGCCCAACCCGGCGATTGGCGAAAGATGAACCCTGTCGCTTCGCCTTCGGCCAGTGAGATACGAGCGTGTTCGAACACATAGTCTTGGATAGCTTGTTTTGAGTACCCAGCGTCAGCGAGGGCCTGGGCGTGGCTGGGACAGAGGACCAATAGCTGGTCCCACGGCACCCCGAATTCCCTGGCACTGATGCCCTGAACGGCATGGACGATCATGTTGAGAATATGCTCGACGGGAGGCTGAAGGAATATCAAGTGCGTGCCCTTGCCCGGTAGTATAGTCACGGTGCTCGCTTCTGCAGCATACCCGCGTTCGACGTGCAGTGGTTGCCACGGGCTGGTTTCCTCATTCTCGGCAAAACACCATGAGTACCTACCCGGGATTGACTGGCAGGCGAGATTACCCCCTGGGCCAAAGTAGGCGCCCGCGCCATTAATGAGCAGGAGGCTGATCGTGCGACCGATGGTGGCGTTGGCTTGCCAGCCCGGCCCCATGAGCCCGTAGGACGAGTTGATCTCGAGCTCTCTGGCGATCGGGCCATTGACGATCAACACCGGTGCCTGGTTCGTCACGCTGTTGGTCAGGAAGTGCATGATGGTCGCACCGGCGTCTGACGCCAGCGCTTCGACCGCCGCCAACAAAACCGGCATGTACTCGGGCCGTGCCCCGGCCATGGCCGCGTTGACGGCGATCTTCTCTACCGTGATCAGCCCGTTGCGCGGCGGGAATCGCCTGGTCACTACCCTATCCCTGGGGAGGTCGGTACCTGTAAGTAGCCACTCAACACGTTCCCTTGTAGGTGGTATTAGGGGAAGCCCATCACCCCACTTCTGCGACAGGAAGTACTGATTCATGCTATCAGCAGCACCCTGATAGTCGATGCCCTGGAAGACAAGACTCTCCACTTTTGTCTTCTTGGGTGCCTTGGGCTGCCACTGAGTGAGCCCAAAGATTATCTCCTCAGCAGCTTTGTTGCAGGCATCCTCCACATCTTTCTCCTGGCCGATCATTACGCTGTAAGGCAGGATGGAAACGGCCAGATCAGAGACTCCTTGCGCGCGAGCAGACGTCCCTACAAATAAGACAAACTGAGGCGATACGATCGAGATAGCTGGTATGCCGGCTTTTTCTGCTTCGGCGCCCACGGCGCTTTGGGGTCCCGCGCAGCCTCAACCACCGTTTCCCAGCAGGACGGCGTCGCATCCCTTGGCCCTCAGTATCTCGGCCACTTGGTCGAGAGGCGCCCAGCGTTGGGAGATGTTGGGTTTTCCGATGGCGAACTCGGTGTACGGGACGATCTTGACGTCGGGGAAGCGTTCCTGCAACTTGCGCCGGATGATGGGAAACGTGCGATCGGCGCCATAGTGCCCGGTCGTCCAGACCTCACCAATCGTCTTCCCGTTCAGTGTATCCAGGCGCGGCGCATTCCCACGATTGATGGTTACCTCAGTGAGCGGAGAGAATACTGCCAGCTTGACCAGGCGTGTTGTCGATTCCATGATTCCACAACCTCGATGCGATCAAAGTGAGAACCTAGCTCGAACCGCTTCGACGATGATCCCGGGGAATAGATCACTCCGCAGAGTGTACACAAACACGATGTACATGAATGCGGCCGCCATGACAGCGGTAATCGTCGACACAACCCAGCTGCGCCGGTTGAGTCTCAAGTACGCCAGGACGAAGATCGTTGTGCTGATGACAAAGCCGAACAGATAGATCAACAAAACATACCCCACCAGCCAGGCAAAAACGAGCCCGTTCTGCCACCACTCGCCGACTATCTCGAGTGGGGATTCTGCTTCCTCATCCCCGCTGCTAGCCTCGGCCGTCACCTCCTGCTTCTGGGCGGGCTGTTCTTTGCGAGACTGCGAGAGCTCTTTCGCCAGTTGCACTGCTGCCAGGACAAACACGAGCCCGCTGACAACGCCTGGCACGAGAGTCGACTTCAGGGTCGCGTAGGTAAGCGAGTAGTATCCGAAAAACAATGCCAGCAGCATTATGCCCATCAGGAGGTAAGCATCGCCCGTTATCCTTCGTTTCACTTCGCCCCGACTCCTTGCATCGTCGGCCTGCGGAACCTTCGCCAGAGCCCGCTCCACACATCCTTGGTGAGAACGAGGAAGACCACGAACAATAGGGCCAGGCTGATCGGAGTCATGAAGAACAACGGCCCTCGAAAATCGATGCTCTGCCAGAGGTAGTACTCGAACAGCCGTCCCATGATGAAGCCCAGGATGAGCGACGGTATGGAATACTTGAACTTTCTGAGCAGGATACCGACTATCGTGATCGCAACCATCACCACCAGGTCCAAGAACGAGTTGTTGTAAACGTACACCCCGACGCAAACGAGGGGAACGATGAGACAGAATAGATAATGCGGCGACACGCGGGTGATCTTGACAGTCACCGGCAATGCGAGAATGCAGAGCCCGGCCCCAAGGATCTCGGCTTGAGCCGTTATCAACAGCAACGCAAACGAGAGACTAGTGTGCTCGGTGAGCATCTTGGGGCCGGGCTGGATACCCAGCATAATGAGAGCGGCCATGATCAAGACCATGCTCGAGTTGCCCGGGATGCCTAACGCCAGGGTAGTGAGCAAGTCTCCGGCGGCTCTTGCATTGGCCGCACTCTGTGGTGCGATGACGCCTTCCACGTTGCCCGTACCAAACGTCTCGGGATGTTTCGAGGTCTGCTTGCCGTGCGCATAGGCGGCCCAAATGGCTGTCTCGCCGCCAATGCCTGGGATGACGCCGACAAGGTAGCCGATGACAGTCGCCCGCAGCCACAGCCACCAATGCGCAAAGACGTCGCGCACTCCCGAAAGGAGCTCGCGATAGGCTCCAATGGGCGAAGCTTTCTCGGCAATCGGCTTGTTAGCCGAAGCAAGCTCGATCAGCACTGGTACGGCCAGTAGCCCCATGAGCATTACCACAATCGTGATGCCGTCATAGAGATATGGATTGCCAAAGGTGAAACGCTCGAGGCCAGTCTTGGCCTGGAAGCCGATGCAGGAGAACAGGATACCCAGGCCGGCGCTGATGAGCCCCTTGATCGGCGACCCCTGTGTCAGCACGGCCAGGAAAGTCAGGCCCACCAGAATCACTGCGAAGAGCTCGGGGGATCGCAGTTCCATGAGCAGAGGCATAACGAAGGGTATCATCAGAAAGGCAAAGAGTACAGAGGCCGTCCCACCCATGACGGAAGAGGTGAGCGATGCGCCGATCGCGCGAGCAGCCTGGCCTTTGCGGGTCATGGGAAAGCCGTCAAGCAGGAGTGGGGCGTTGGAGGATTCTCCGGGCACGCCGATCAGGATTGAGGTGAGCGCGCCACCCGTGGTGTTGGCGGTCTGCAGAACGATCATAAAGGCTAGGCACATTAGGGGATCTCTGCCGGCAACAAAAGGCAAGGCCATGATGATGATCGCAGGTCCGCCGAGACCTGGAAGGATGCCCACTACGACTGCGATCACGGTGCCGACAAACATGGCTGCAAACACAGCTGGACTAAAGACTAGCGCCACCGCTTGGAAGAACGCGTCAAACACGCCGTACCTCCTGAGCACACGGTCCACCTACATGCGGAAGGGCAACCCTGATCCCCGCAATCTGGGTTGGCGGGAGCTGTGGAAGAGAGCGCACATTGCTCCCTGCCAACCCAGATCACGCGTCCACTCAAAACTACTGTACGTATTTTTCGATTAGAGACGAATACAGCTTGAACTCATCCATGTTATTCGACAGGTACGAGATCTGGTCTTGGCTCTCCTTTGCCGTGTAGGCGCCAAACCAGATGCCAAACTGATCTTTCATCTTGTTCTGGAACTCGGTGTTGTCGAGTATTTTGGTGATGCTCTCGTCCAGGAACTGCACCCTGTCCTGCGGCGTGCCGGGAGGAGCCATGAAGACTTTGGCCTCAGGGAACAGGACACCCAGCAGATTCTTCTGGTCGGCCGTCAGCGTGGTGAGTTCGCCGATGGTCGGCACATCTGGGGCAAGCGAGTCTCGCTTCTCACCCAACTGCGCCAGAGGCTTGAATTGGCCTTGTGCCTCATAGCGGATCACTGAATCAAAAGCGCGAACCATGAAGTGACCTTCACCTTGCTGCAAGGCGAGGTAAGCGGCATCAGAAGCGACACCGATGACGAGCTTGGCATCAAGCTTCAGAGCTTCGGTTGCACCCATGGCTGCGAGGCTAATGATGGATGTCGCTGTCGAGGTTGGAACCTTGAGATTCTTGCCATTCTTGAGGAGGTCGACGGTCGTATACTGCCCCGTGGGCGACACACCCAACACATAGGGTCCGCCCTTGATGCCGGCCATATACTGGAACTTGGTGATGTCGTACTCGATACCCTTCTGCTGCATCAGGTAGCCGGGCCAGAGTCTGCCGGTGGCCTCGAACATCACCGTAAGCCCATCTGGCTTCGCGATCCTGTAAAAGTCGTTCTGAGCCACCAGGCCGCCACCGGCCGTCTTGTTTTCCACCACGATCTTTACCCCGGTGAGCTCCTCCAAGTAGGGGGCAATGAGCCGGGCATAGATGTCATTGGTAGATCCGGCAGGGCTGGTGACCAGAATCGTCAGAATCTGATCCTTGTAGAAGGCTGCCGCGGCCGACGTTGCAGGTTCGGCAGTTGTAGCGGGCACAGCGGTCGGGGCGGGTGCCTGGGTTTCAGCCGGAGCAGAGGTCGGGGCTGGCGCTTGGGTCGCAGCCGGGACTGGCGTCGGGGCAGCGCAACCGAGAGGGACCGCACTCACGAGCGCGAGCAGCGCAAGGAGCACGATTATTCGCTGTGGGGTAGCACGCATCTTGAGCCCTCCTTTGATGCTTCCTCAGAAATGGTCGAGGTTGGACGCCAGAGTTGAGCAACAAGCACTGACATTGTGTGAGTTCCTTACATCGAACCTCCTCGCGTCTCGCCGCAGCAACCTCGATTGCATGGTGGGTGTCAGTCCGGAAACAGCGCTGGAGATGCCTGGGCCCCCGAAGCCGTATGCTACTTGATGCCGTAAAGGAACCTGGTTCGCGAAGGCAGAATCACCGTGGCGGTCGATTCCTGATGAACTTCACCCAACTGGTTCTCGCAGTGTAGCTCCAACTCAACCAGGAATTGGCCGTCTTCGGAAGTGTACTTTTTCGTGACCTTGCCCTTGACCCAGGTGGTATCGCCATGCCAGTTCGGACGGCGGGTCTTGCAGCTCTGCACCATCAGCCAGCCATCGTCGCCCATCCAGTTCTGGATGGCTTTCTGCATCAAGGCCTCCGACTGACCGTGGTAGCCGTAGCCACCCATCTTCAGCCCCGTGGCCCGGCCACAGGCGTCGGTCAGGTGCCCTTCAGCGCGCCAACGAGGCGCGTTGGTTTCCGGGTCGATCCAGCCATGATCCGCGATGTGGTCCCTGAGCATGTCCCAGTTGATACCAAAGGCCGACTGCTGCCCCATGGCGCCCATCATGCAGTGAGAGTCGAGGACCGTAAGCGGGCCTGCCACCACCGGGAAGATCTCCTCACCTTCCACAACGTCCTCCCAAAAGCGGGTCTCGGCGCCTCTCCGGTTCAGATCTTCGTCGTAGTAGCCCTGATGGATGCGGTCCAGTTCTTCCTGGGTGTACCGATACCGTTCCCGATACTTGAAGGCACTCTCGGTCTTTTGCCTGCTCTCGGCCACGATATTCACCCGAGTGCGATCTCTGGTGGCCACGATTTCGTCTCGCTGGTTCAGGTAGGTGGTGCGGTACATCGAAATGAACAGGCGATAGGGGACTTGCCGATGCGACCTTTTTTCCGTGACGCCCATGTCGGTGCCCATCACATGGAACGTGTCGCCGGGCCGGATAACTTTGTACCACGTCCAGGTGCTGCCGCCGGCCAGGCTCCTGCCAAAGCCGGGCGCGACCTTGCCCATCCCCGCGCCGGCTTCGCCGATACAGTAGAGGATGCCGTTCGGCGCAATGATGCCACCATAGCGCGTATTCCGTGCATACTCGTCCCAGCGATACAGCGGGTTCTTGTCGCCTATCGCGTCGCAATAGTGCCGGATCAAGTCCTTGGTGACCAGTTCATTGAACAGCGCATAGTGCGAGTTCGTCCCTTTCTCCCTCGGTGGTCCCCAGGGATTCGGGAGGTTGCCCACGCCATCGGGGAAGGCCGTATCGCCAATCAGCGCGTTGCGAGATGCGGCCCATTCATCGATCTCTTGGTTGAACTCATCACTCAGTAGCTTGTTCCAGTTCTCCTTGCTCATTTTCTGCTCCTCCTTTGCGGCAAAACGTGAGCGAATTGGGCGCCGGGTCGGCTGCGTCCCGGGTCGTGTCCGCAAACCGCCGTAGTCTAGCTCCCCTTGGCCGCCACCGGCGGCTTGTGCCCGTTTGGCCTCGCCATGGCGCCAGATTCGCCACCGGCGACGCCCCCGAAGCCGCCTGGGGCGGCCAAGGGTGGCTAGGCTACGCCCATCAAAGCCAATGCGACGAACCACTAGTCCGGCGTGCGGATCAGCTTGGTAACGGCCCGGTGCTTGGGACCGCCCCACGAGGGCATCCAGGTGGAGTGCAGCCCCGCGCCACCCACTACGACAATCAGGATGTTCTCCTTGCTCAGCACGATTGGAATCGGCTGGTCGCCGAAATCCCCGTACTGCGCCGGCGTTCGCTTGCGCGAAGCGAGGTTCTCCTCAGTCGTGAACTCTAGCGGCACTCGGGCGGTACGGAAGAGATACTCTCTGATATCGTCTTTCGTCAGGCCGTCTCTCGCGACGAGCGCTGCGTGCTCCGGTCCGATGCAGATGACGAGATCCGATCCCGTCACAAAGCGAAAGTTCGAGGATCCCGGAGCCATGATGCTGCCGGCAACGATCCGCAAAAAGCTCGTTGCCTTGGAGGCATCCTGCCCGTTGATATCATGGGGGCCTTCCAACCCGAGGACGGTCACCGTGCTGTCGGTCGGCTTGAAGCCCCTCTCCACATGGAACGGCTCCCAGGGGCTGGCATCCTCGTTCTCGGCGAAACAGAAACTGAATTTCGCCGGCGTTCCCTGGGTTGCCTTGTCAACACTGCCCGGACGGGCGCCGCCGATGTTCAGCAGGGTAAGCCGGACGGCTCTGCCGATCGTGGCGTTGGCTCGCCAACCCGGCCCCATGGCCCCGGCACCCGAGTTGATGTCGAGCTTTTTGGCAATCGGGCCGTTGATGAGGGTCAGCATGGCACAAGGATGGGTCGTAGCCTGAACGCCGAACAGGTCGAACCCCTCGCTCGTCATGGCCTCCACCGCCGCGATCAGCACCGGCAGGTACTCCGGCCGGCAGCCCGCCATCACGGCGTTGATGGCGATTTTTTCCACGGTGGCTTGGCCGCCCTGGGGCGGGATGGTTGCGATAACCTGCTTGGGATCGAGTCTGTTGTACTCGATCATCTTCATCACCCGCTCGGGCGTGGGCGGGACGATGGGCAGGCCGTCGGTACACCCGTCGCGATAGAATCTGTCTTCGATCTCTTCGAGTTCGTCTGGCAGAACGATTCTGTCAGACTGGAGCGCATCGCTCGTCATGATCCGCCTTTTCCGCCCTGTGGTCGAGATAGCAGCGCCAAGCCAGCGACATCAACCCCGGTCCGTCATCAGTTGTACCAGCTTGGCCATGGCATTCGTAGCTTTTATCTTCACCATCTCTGGGGTCTGACCTGCTCCGACCGGATGAGGCACCACCAGAAGCGCTGCATCGGGCAGCCCAAACGACTTGGCTTCCATCCTCGCCAGGCTGCTGAACGCCGTCGTCGTCACCATGATCGTCGGAACGCCGTTCTTCTCGAGGTCAACCGTGTCGTGGAGACTCCACGATGTGCAGCTCCCTCAATCGCCCAAGCCGGTGATCACGATGTCACACTGTCCTTTGATCTGGGCAATGACCTGGGGACTGAGTGGCTCCGTCCTGCCCGGTTTCGTGTACCTGATCACCGAGGCGACCTTGTACTCGCTCATCAACAGTTCCTCGACCCTATCTAGGAACAGCGTGAAATTCGGCTTTGTGTTGTCCAGCAAGCCGACTCGCAGACCCACGAGGTCCTTCGGCCGGGGGTTCAGGCTCGTTCTTGCCGATTTCGGCCTTGATACCGGGTCAAGTACGGTGATGGTTCTTCCTTCCATACGCGATTCCTTTGCCTGAGGATTGAGCTGGTGTACTTGAGCAGGCTTCTCCTACCATTATACACGCAAAACTGTTGACAACGTTTTCGATTCTTGGTATGATCTATTCCATACTGGAATGGACTAGAAAGCAGAAAACCCGATGGATATCGACCGCTTGAGGGAATTCATCGTTCTGGCGCAGACCCGCAGTTTCGCAAAAGCCGCGAGCGCGCTTTTCTGCTCGCAGTCAACCCTGTCCAAGCGCATCAAGAGCACCGAACGGGAACTGGGCGTTCGCCTGTTTGACCGCACTTCGCGCCGGGTGGAGATCACCAAGTTCGGCGAATTGTTGCTGCCTTATGCCAGGCAGATCGTGGCGCTTCAGGACGAGTACGCCGCCGTGTTACAGGCCAACCAGGCCACCGATCGCGACGTGCTGACACTGGGTTCCATACGTGCCCTGGCGCAGTACCATATCACGGCCGTTTTGGGCGATTTTAGGAGGAGCCGGCCCCAATCGACCATTCGCGTCGTGCGGGCTACTTCCGAAGAACTGAGGGCAATGCTCCGGCAAAGGAAGGTGGAGCTTGCTTTTGTTCGCACTACAACTGAGACTGACGACGACCTCACCAAGGTGCCATACGCCTCCGACGGCCTGGTCGTCGTCCTGCCGACCACCCACCGCCTGGCGAGGCAGAAGGTCATCGCGCTGGAACAACTGGCGAATGAGCGTTTTCTGCTGTCGGATAAGCACAAGCCTCTGTACAGACTGTGCATGGACGCCTGCCGGCAGAGCGGCTTTGAGCCCAAAGTAGCCGACACTGACGACAAGTTCGAGAACCTCATCGACATGGTGACCAAGGGCATGGGAGTCGCCATAATGATGAAACAGCTCGCGCTCTACGTCGCAAATCCGAGGGTTGTCATCGTGGATACCTCTCCGACTGTCCGCTCGCACATTGATCTATGCTACCTGAAAGGCGCCGAGTTATCGGAAGCGGCAAAGCAGTTTGTGGCTTGTACAAGGCTCCACGTTGCAGTAACTCGAGCCCGGTCCGCCTCGTGAGGGGATCCATCGACAGGGGTCCTCTACCTTGGGAGATCTCATCCGGTTCAACTTCTTTGCGGTCACCGGGATTCCCTGGCCCCTTCGACGAGCTTCTGCCACTGGAAGCACGGTCTTGTGGCTGATCGGCGGTTGGCCTGTTCGCCCATTTGACAGCCTCCGCCGAATCTGGTATAATCCCCGCTGTCAAACGATGGTGCTCGCCTGGGCGCCCGGTCATCCGCCGGGCGTTTTGCGTGGGCGGGCAGAGCACACACGTTGCGGGGTGGAGCAGCGGCAGCTCGTTGGGCTCATAACCCAAAGGTCCCAGGTTCGAATCCTGGCCCCGCTACCTAGACGAGCGCCCGACCTCTCAAGTTCGGGCGCTCTTCGATTCCGGCAGCGTCCGTTCGCAGGGCAGCATCTGTTTGCAGTGGCAAGTGGTGCGCAGTTGGGGAGTCGCGGCAAATGCTGTAGAATAGTGGCCAGGATTGCCAACAGCCCACGAGGTGAAAGCGATGGCCGTATCCCTTGCCGGGGTCTTTCCCCCCATCCCCACGCCGTTCGACGCCGCAGGCGAGCTCGCGCTCGACAAGCTCGCGGCGAACCTGGCCTTCTGGAACACGACCGGCGTCGCCGGCTATGTCGTCCTTGGCTCCAACGGCGAGTTCCCCTTCCTCAGCGAGGCCGAAAAGCTCGCCGTGCTTGAGACGGTGGGCCGCCACATCGCGCCCGGCAAGCTCTGTATCGCCGGCACCGGCTGCGAGAGCGCGCGCCACACCATCGCCCTCACGCGCCGCGCGGCCGAGTTGGGGGCGCACGCCGCGCTGGTCGTCACCCCGAACTACTACAAGCCCAAGATGGATGCGGCCGCCTTCACCGCCTTTTACCAGGCCGTGGCCGACGCCAGCCCCATCCCCATCGCCATCTACACCATGCCCGCCTACACCGGCATCGACATCAGCGTCGACGCCGTGGCCAGGCTCTCGCAGCACCCCAACATCATCGGCATGAAAGACTCGAGCGGATCGATGCCCAAGTATGGCGACATGCTGCGCCAGGCGCGGCCGGGCTTTCAAGTGCTGGCGGGCTCGGCCAGCTTTCTCTTCGCGGCGCTGTGCCTGGGCGCCTCGGGCGGCGTCTGCGCCCTGGCCAACATCGCGCCGGCGCAGACGGTAGAGCTCTACAAGCTGACGAAGGCGGGCAAGCTCGCGGAGGCGCGCGCCCTGCAGTACCGCCTGATGGCGCCCAACGCCGCCGTCACCAGCGGCTACGGCATCGCCGGGCTCAAGTATGCCTGCGAGCTGACCGGCCTCTACGGCGGCCCCGTGCGCCTGCCGCTCCTGCCGCTGGGCGAGCATGAGCAGGCCCGCCTGCGCGCCACCCTGGCCGAGGCCGGCCTCCTGCCCTGAGCCCCCAGGCCAGAAAGCACAAAGCCTCCACACTACCAGCCGGTAGCGGGAGGCCTGCCTCGAACTGCACACAGATTGGTGGCGGCGGACAGACTTGAACTGTCGACCAAGGGCTTATGAGTCCCCTGCTCTGCCGCTGAGCTACGCCGCCACGAGTGAAACGACTCCGCTACAGGAACTTATCGCCTCGGCGCTGAGTTCCTTGCAGGCCGTAGTATAGTCAAGCCGGCGCCGCTGTCAAATAGGCAAGGCGTCACGGCTCTCGGTGTTGACAGCATGCCTCCTCACATTGTATAATATGGTCAAAAACTGGGTAGGTGCTTCACAAATGAATACCGCCGAAAGAGTCGTCGAGATCCTCGATACGCTCGCTTCCTCAGCTGGCTCGTGCGGGGTGTCTGAGATCAGCCGCCAACTCGGGCTGGGCAAGAACAACGTCTTTCGCATCCTTTCGGCCCTCGAAAGCAAGGGATGGGTCCATCAGGATGTCGAGACCAGGAGATACAGCCTCACCGGGGCCATGGCCAGGGTCGCCTTGCAGTCCCTGTCGCAGCTCGACATCCAAAGGGTGAGCTTGCCTTTTCTTGACGAACTGCAGGCTATCACCGGCGAGACCAGCGCCCTGTCCATCAGGGTGGACTTTGAGAGAATGTTCATCAGCAGCGTCCCGAGTCACCATGAAGTCCGCCAGATGGTGCCCCTGGGCGAACGCCGGCAGATGTGGTATGGCTCGGGAGGCCGAGCCATCCTGGCCTTTATGGCTGAGGAGGAGATCGGGGCCGTCCTCAGGCAGTTCGAGGCCTCCGGGGTTTCGGTGTTGGCAGGGGGCCAAGCAGTCACGATTGATTCATTGCGCCAAGAGCTGGCTCAGGTCAGGAGCCAGGGCTTTTCGGTGGCCGCCGGAGAACGTACCTCCGGGATATGCGGCGTGTCGGCACCCATCTTTAACCATGAACAGAAGGTGGTGGGCAGCCTCAGCGTCTCCGGCCCCATGCCTCGTTTCGATCTGGACAAGGCCTGTCAACATGGCCCTCTCGTTCTGGACAGAGCCAAGAAGATCAGCTCGATTCTGGGCGCGAGCATAGCATAGCCTCCTTCTTGTCACCGTGTTCTGCAAGCGTCGCAAGAAGACAGTTGATGAGGAAATGGACCTGTCCCATGGCACCCGACTTTGGCACGTACGCGATTCATCCATTGCCCTTGTGCACCGTAGAGAACTTTCCCAGGGCGCACCTTCACTGGATGCTACCGATGTCGAGCGAAGAGCGCATACGCGACTGTCACTACACCTGGTACGTGGAGGGCCCCAGGGAAAGATATCTGATCGACGCTGGCATCACGGCTGAACGGTTCGCCGCCAAAGGCTTGCAGTCGGTGCACATACAGACACTGGATCAAGCGCTGCACAAGTTGGGTCTGGAAGTGGGTGATATCGACTATGTGATCGTGACGCATGCGCACCACGACCACATCGCCAATCTCCGCCGGTTTCCCAGGGCCAAAGCCATCATCCAGCGCGCCGAGCTTGAAGAGGCGCACCATCCATTCCCGTATGCCAGGCCGCGTTTGCCGGCAGACTATGCCGATTTGCTCGATGGGGTGCGTTGGGAGGTCGTCGCAGGAGACACGAGGATTGATGACCACATGGAGCTCCTCTTGACTCCAGGCCACTCTGCCGGCGGCCAGTCCGTCGCGGTGCGGACCGCTCAGGGCCTGGCCATCGTCACCGGGTTCTGCTGCCAGCAGGAGAATTTCGATCCGCCTGAGGAGTTCAAGCAAAGGGGCTACTCATTCACCATCGGCGCCTCACACATCAACCCGGTGGCACTGTATGAGAGCACCAAACGAGTGATCGGTCTTGCCGATCTCGTCATCCCCAGTCACGAGTACGGCAGGCTAGCAGGCGTCAGCAAGATAGGTTAGCGTTGGGTCCGACACGGTGTAAATGAGCGGGCCTCGTCTCGTGCCAGGGCTTGGCACGAGACGAGGCCCGCTCATCTGCAGTGCTTACGCGAGTGACATGCCTCGCGTATCGCACGCCCCTCACCCCCTGCCAAACCCCCATTTGAGGGCTCCTCCTTCCCGCCGCGGCGGGAAGGAGGCCGGGGGGATGGGCCTCTGAGGGAGGCGACAAGCCCGGCCACGCGACCGCGCAAGCACTATCACCTACCGCATTGGGCCTCATAGCGCAGCCAGGCCCAGGGTCCGCACCCAGCAGAGGCGGCTCCCACGCCGCCAGAGACAGGGACGGGCCGAAATCATCGACAGGGTTCGCCGCATCCGGCAGCGCGGCGGTCCCCTCCGCCACGCTCCGGGCTGGGGTGGGAGCCGCCTCTGCCGGGTGCGGAAAACAGGCTACGCGAGGCCCGGTCGGGCCTGTTCAGGCGATTCGTTCGACGATCAGCGCAGCCCCTTGCCCCACCCCCACACACATCGTGGCCAATCCGTAGCGCACCGCACGCCGCTTCATCTCGTGCACCAGCGTGGTGACTATCCTGGCGCCGCTGCAGCCTAAGGGATGGCCGAGCGCGATCGCGCCGCCGTTCACGTTGGCGATGGCGGGATCGATCTCGAGCTCTCGCAGGCACGCTACCGACTGGGAGGCAAAGGCCTCGTTCAGCTCGACCAGCCCGATATCGCGCATGCCGAGGCCAGCACGCGCCAGCGCCTTCCTCGTGGCGGGTATGGGGCCGAGGCCCATGTAGGCAGGGTCGACCCCTGCCACAGCCGATGAGACGACCCTGAAGAGGGTCGTGTGGCCGAGCGCTCGTGCCTTGGTCAGGCTCATCAGCACGAGGGCCGCCGCGCCGTCGTTGATGCCCGACGAGTTGCCGGCGGTGACCGTGCCGCCCTTCTTGAACGCCGGCCTCAGCGCGGCGAGCTTTTCGAGGGTCGTATCGGGGCGGGGATGCTCGTCCGTATCCACGACGGCGACAGCGCCCTTGGGCTGCGGGACCTCGACAGGCACGATCTCGTCCTTGAACCGCCCCTCGCGGATGGCAGCCGCTGCCTTCTGTTGGCTGGCCAGGGCGAAGCGGTCCTGGTCCTCGCGGCTCACCCCGTAGCGCTCCGCCACGTTCTCCGCAGTCTCACCCAGACTGATCGGCGGGTATTGCTCCGCCAGCTTGGGGTTCACAAAGCGCCAGCCGAGGGTGCTATCCTGCAGTCCGATCTCGCCCCTCTGGAAGGCCGCCTCGGGCTTGAGCATCACAAAGGGCGCCCTGCTCATGCTCTCGACCCCGCCGGCGATCACGACCTCGCCGTTCCCCGTCTGGATCGCTTGGGAGCCAAAGATGATCGCCTGGAGGCCCGAGGCGCACAGGCGGTTCACAGTGGCCCCCGCCACCTCCATCGGCAGGCCAGCCAGGAGCAAGGCCATCCGCGCCACATTGCGGTTGTCCTCACCCGCCTGGTTGGCATCGCCCAAGATCACATCCTCGACCTCGGCGGGGTCCACCCCCGAGCGCCTCACCGCCTCGCCAATGACCCGTGCGGCCAGGTCATCAGGCCGGACGCCCCTCAGAGCCCCGCCGTAGCGTCCTATCGGCGTGCGCACCGCCGCAACGATCACAGCATCTTCCACTTGGCACCTCCCCGGCGGAACTCTGAGCCGCCAATCCGCTTCTTGCACTCGATCTCGAAGGCCCCATCATCCAGGCCATTCTAGAGACCAGTGAGCTAGTAGTCTGCCGCACCGATTTTGATGGGCTCCGACGCCCACGAAGCCGCCTGGGGCGGCCAAGGGGGCTAGGCTACGCCCATCAGAATCAGTGCGACAGACTGCTAGTAGATAATCTCCTCGTCTTGCAGCTTTTTGATCTCGTCTCTGGACATGCCGAGCAGAGAGCCAAAGACCTCTTCGTTGTGTTCTCCCAAGAGCGGTGAAGCCTTCTTGATCCTGGCAGGCGTCTCCGATAGCTTCCATGGCGGGCTGATGACCACCTTCTTGCCCATCACCGGATGCTCGATTTGGCTGACCATGCCACGTGCCTTGACATGAGGGTCGGAGAGTATTTCCTCGGCGCTGAACGACGGCATGGCCGCTACCCCGGCGCTCTGTAGCAGAGCCATGAGCTCATAATGCGTATGGTTCATGGTCCACTCTGCGACATGTCGATCCAGCCGCGCCCGGTTCTGCCAGCGGCTGTACACGTCGCCAAAGGCCTCATCTTGAGCCCAGGCGGGGTTGCCCATGGCGCCGCACAGGGCCTGCCACTCTTTGTCACTCGCCACGGCGATACTGATCCACTTGTCGTCGCCCTGGCAACGATAGCAGTTGTGGGGCGCCATGATGGCATCTTGATTGCCGCATCTGAACGGCGATCTCTTGTTCATGGGGTATTCCATCAGCTCGGCGCCGATGAGCGCGCTGACACATTCCGAAGAAGAAAGGTCGATGTACTGGCCCTCGCCGGTCCTCTGCCGGTGGATCAGGGCCGCGAGCAGGGCAAATGCCGATACCGTGCCGACTCTCAGGTCCATGACCCCGCTCATGGTATTGGGCTCACCGTCCTCATACCCTGTGAGATACGCCAGGCCGCCAAAGGCCGCGAATATTGGGGCATAGCCGGCGTATTCGCGGTATGGGCCTGATGAACCGAACCCCGATGACGAAAGCATGATGATATCGGGCTTGACCTTCACGAGGTCCTCATACCCCAACCCCAGTCGATCCATCGCCCCTGGGCGCATGTTTTCGAGGACCACATCGCTCACCGCGACGATCCTCTTTGCCAGTTCTGCTCCCTCTGGGCGCTTGAGGTCAAGGGTGACCCCTTTTTTGTTCAGATTGGCATTGTTGAAGATCGGGGAGGCATCATAATTGGGGAAATCGTCTCCCGTGGTAATCGAGCCATGTCGCGTCTGGTCAATGCGCTTGCGGCTTTCGATCTTGATGACCTCTGCTCCCAGAAAAGAGAGGAGCAGAGTGGCGAGCGGCCCCGCCCAGACCCAACTGAAATCGGCGATCCGTACCCCCTGCAAAGCATCCCGATTCATGTTACGAACTCCTCCTTGGCGCTAGGTTGTGTTCGCAAACCCGTAGCATAGCCCCCTTGGCCGCCGTAGGCGGCTTCGTGGGCGTCTTGGGCGGCGAGACTGGCGCCACAGAACGGCAAAACGGGCACAAGCCGCCTGTGGCGGCCAAGGGGCCCTAGGCTACGACGGTTTGCGAACACGACCTAGATAACACCAGCTTCTCTGAGCTTGGCCAGTTCTTGCCCAGTGAAGCCAAGGCGATTGCAGTAGACCTCTTCATTGTGCTGACCCAAAAGGGGCGCGCCATGATTGCCGCGCGGGGCTGTTCCAGAGAATCGGTAAGGCAGCCCGGGGTACATCAACTTGCCGGCCTTTGGGTGTTCAATCTCCTCGTAAAAGCCCCGGGCTTGCGTCTGCGGCGACTTGAACACCTGCTCGGCGGAACAGACTGGGGCACAGGCTGTGCCCTGGGCCTGTACCCTGAAGAAGAGGTCCGCGGTATCGTATTTCAGTGCCTCTTCTCTCAGGCGGGCCCTGAGATCGTCGAAATTGGCCTCTCTCGCCTTATGGGTGCCGAACTTCTCATCCTTGGCCCATTCGGGGTTGCCCAGGGCTTCGACGACACCTTTCCATTGCCTATCCGGATGCAGCACTACCATGACATACCCGCCGTCACGGCAACGTACGAGTGTATCGCGGACACGGTTGATTTCATAGCGGGTGGGGCTCTTCCCGAGTTCGTAATAGCGGGCAATGTTCACCCGCTCGAGCGCCATCTCGGCCTCCTGCTTGGAGATGTCTATGTACTGCCCCGTTCCCCCAACAAGACGCCAGTAGAGCGCCGCCGCAATGGCCACCGATGCGCTCACGCCCACGTCACAATCCCCGATAAAGCCGCCTCCCTTGATCGGCTCCCTATCGGCGTTCGGCGACGCGGCAGGCAAGACATAGCCGGCGCCGCTGGCATGATAGGTATTGAGGCAGTAGGCCCGATAGTCGCGGTACGGGCCGTCTTGGCCAAATGGCGTAATGGAGGCCATGATCAGAGCGGGATTCACCTGTCTGAGGACCTGATAGTCTAGCCCCAGTCTCTCCATCTCGCCCGCCGGCCGATCCTCGACCAGAATGTCGGCGTCGGCGATCAATCTCTTGAAAACAGCGCGCCCCGTCGCCGAGCCAGGGTTGAGGGTGACCCCCAGCTTGTTGGTATTGAGATAGAGAAAGAGGCCCGAGAGCTCTGGATCAGGGTTATCGCCCAGAAATGGTCCTCTCTTTCTTGCCTCGTCGCCCCCTGGGCTTTCGATCTTGATCACCTCGGCGCCGAGGTCGGCAAACAGCTTGGTACAATACGGTCCCGACACGAGACTGCAGTACTCGACCAGTCTCACTCCGCTCAGTGGCCCCTCTGCCATCCTGTCTGCTCCTTCACCATGCCAAACCAGGTCCGACAACTCGCGACTTGCTGGCCAAGCAGTCCATCTCGATATCCCACCCGTGTCTCTCTACCTCAGGTAGACTCCGCCCGGGTCCAATTCGCGCATGATCCTCAGTTCTTCGTCCGTAGGCGGCTCGGTCCGCTTGAGCGTGGGGGCCACCTTCAGAGGCCAGCCGGTATTCGACACGGCTTGCTCTGCCGCCTTGCCCTCGTGCACCGCCGTCAAGGCCAGCTCGCCGCTATCGTCGGGCTCCAGAACGCCGACGTCGGTGATCACGAGCTGCGGGCCGCCCCCAGGAATCCCCAGCCGCGCTCGTTCCCCGTGCCCAGATAGAAAGCCAGGGGTCGTGATAAAGTCCACCCGTTCCGGAAAGCGCTGCTTCTCGTGTGGCGTGATGACGATCACGCGTGAGGCGAGGGTGACGATGTCGCACGCGCCCCCTGAACCCGTCAGTCTGACCTTTGGCGTGCGGTAATCCCCGATAACCGTGCTGTTCAGGTTGCCGTATCTGTCCACCTGAGCCGTGCCCAGCAGGCCGGTATCGACAAGCCCCCCCTGCAGGAAGAGCCCAAAGATGTCCATCATCGACTGCAGGCTCGCCACCCCTGTGACCAGGCAGGGGTCGCCGATGGAGAAGGGCAGGCGCGCCGGCTCCGCGCCCACCGCACCCGACTCGTAGACCATGACCAGCCCAGGCGCGTGCAGCTTTTTCGCGAGCATGGCCGCAAGGTTGGGCTGGCCTATCCCTACGAACGCGCGCTCACCGTCGCGCAGAGCTCGAGCCGCTACGGCAATCATCTGCTCTGAACTGGTGTAGGTCGGGTTCATCCCGACACCGCCTCACCACCATACCTGCCATAGTTGACCGGCGCAGCCCATTGCTCGGGGACCTTCAGGCGCTCCAACCGCTCGCGTCCGATCCTGTCCAGGTAGCCCTCCTGGTCGTGAGTGGCCAGCACGTAATCTGCTAGCCATGCGCCCACGCGTTCGCGGTCGGTAGCAAAGCGCGACCAGTCCCTGTAAAAGTCGTTATCCCTGTCATAGTGTCCTTGGGCGTAGCTCGGGTGTGCTCCCCATGGTACGTGCACCACTGCATCGACTTTGAAGCCGGGCACCAGCACCCGGTTGGGATCTGAGCGAATCACCTCGGTAGCGACGATCTCCTCGGCCGTCACGATGAGTCTCTGGGACGCCAGAGCGGCCTCCTTCATCTCGCCGACAAAGCCCCAGATGTGGCTGTTCCCCTGCGCGTCGCAGCGCTGTACGTGCAGCACCGTTACGTCTGGGTTCAACGGCGGCACCGCATGCAGGACCTCGGCCGTGTAGGGGTCGGGGACGGTCCGTATCCGGGGGTTGACCTTGGGCAGACCGCTGCCGGCCATGGTGCGTACAGGGAAGAACGGGAGGTGCATCGCTCCTGCGACGAGGCCGGCAACCAGCCCGTAGTGCGTGTATTCCTCGGTTTCTATGCGCCCTTGTTCGACGGCCTTGCGAAAGACGCGCAGCAGCCCAAAGCCGGGGTTTCCTGCCCAGCTATAGGTGACCTTTCTCAGGCAGCCGGCCACCAACATCTGCTCACACATCAGATCCGGAGCAGCTCGCACCAGCTCCAGGTCACGCTTGCCCTGCCGGATGATCTCGTGGGCCACAGCGTACGGGATGAGGTGGCTGAGCCCTGCCAGGCAAACGCTATCGCCATCATGGATCAGGCTGGAAACGGCATCGTCCAATGATCTGATTTTTGTCGAGAGCATCTTTTGACTCGCTCTTGCCTCAGTAGATCGCGCTCAGAGCCGGATGGCAGCGGAGCAGAGTACTCGGCTGCTACCAGGATGCTGAGGGTGACAAGACTCCTCTCCGACAGGCTGCTAGTGGCCGAGCAGTGCCATGATCGCCCCGCCCGCCATCACCGAGGCGACTTGCCCGGCCGTGTTCGAGGCCATGGCGTGCATGATCAAAAAGTTGTTAGGGTTGGCTTCCAACGCGACCTGGCTGATGACCCGCGCCGACATGGGAAAAGCCGAAATCCCGCACGCACCAATGAGCGGGTTGACCTTGCCTCTGGTAATGATGCTCAAGGCTTTGCCAAAGCTGAGCCCCGCGACCGTATCGAGCGCGAACGCCACCAGGCCCATGCAGATTATGCCAAGGGTCTGCCACTGCAGGAACTTGTCGGCCACCATGGTCGAGCCAATGGCGAGGCCAAGGAAGAGCGTCACCATGTTGATGAGCTCGCCCTGCGCCATCTTGGAGAGCCGCTCCACCACCCCAGCTTCGCGCAGCAGGTTGCCCAGCATGAGCATGCCGATAAGCGGAAACGACAGTGGGGCGATCAGCCCGCACACGAGCGACACCACGATGGGGAAGACTATCTTGGTCCTCTGCGAGACCGGCTTGCTGTCGGAGTAGGTCATGGGCACGGCGCGCTCGGCCTTCGACGTCAGGGCCTTGATGATCGGCGGCTGAATGATCGGCACCAGCGACATGTAGGAGTAGGCCGCCACCGCGATGGGCGCCAGCAGGTCCGGCGCCAGGGCCGCGGCGACATAGATCGATGTTGGTCCGTCGGCCGCCCCGATGATGCCGATGGAGGCTGCCTCGTTGATCTTGAACCCCATCAGGGTGGCGACTAGCAACGTGCCAAAGATGCCGAACTGCGCCGCGGCGCCCAGCAGGACCGTGTACGGCCTCTCCAGCAGTGGGCCAAAGTCGGTCATCGCGCCAACGCCGACAAAGATCAGCAGCGGGAACAGCTCGTTTTTGATCCCGACGTTGTACAGGATGCCGAAGAGCCCCTCTGGCTCTGTCATGCCCGTCGCAGGTACGTTCGCCATGATGGCGCCGATCCCTATGGGGAGCAGCAGGAACGGTTCGTACTTTTTGGCGATCGCCAGGTAGATCAGCACGCCCCCAACCGCGATCATGATCACCTGGCCCACGGTGAGGCTGACGAACCCCTGGATCAGCCTGGACGAGACGGTAACGTCAATGCCATTCATAGCAGTTCACCTTCCAGCAAGTCAGCCCGCAATCTGCTGCCTATTCGATCGCGAAGAGTGGCGTCCCAAAGGGCACAGAGTCACCGACCGCTACCAGCACCTCGCCGACGGTGCAGTCCCGCTGGGCCTTGATGCTGTTCATCATCTTCATGGCTTCGATCACGCACAGCTCCTCACCCTTGCGGACCGTGTCACCCGCCTTCACCGCTATAGAGAGGATCAGGCCGGGAATGGGAGCTGTGACCTTTCCGCCGCCCGCCACCGGCTTGGCGACCGCCGGAGCTGATGGCGCAGGACGAGTCGCTGCGGCCGGGGCGACGCGGGCCAAGGAGGGCGGCGATGCCGGAGCAACCGGCCTGGCCGGCATAGGCCGCGCTGCGGCCGCGCTCGACGCGGCAGCAGCCTGAGCAGCCTCGCTCGCCGGCTCGGACTGTGAGGGCACCTCGGGTGCATCGTCCTCTGCAGCGACCGGCGCGGCCAGGAAATCTTTCCCCGTCGCAACCGCGAATAGCCGGCTGAGCACCATGATGGCAAACATCACAACCAGAAGAGCCAGAAACACGATGCCGAGTCCATAGATAGTGACGTTCAGAGCTGTTACCAGGTCCAATTCCTATCCCTCCGCGCTGCCGGCGATTCCGGAGCTTGCTCTAGAGCGGGATATTGCCATGCTTCTTCCACGGTCGGTCACTCTTCTGCTTCTTGGCGAGCATGCGCAGCGCGTTGATGAGCATCGGTCGCGTGTCGCGGGGATCGATGATCTCCTCTACCCACTGCATGGCGGCGGCATGGTACGGAAACTTGCCAAAGGTCGCCTTGAACTGCTCGATTCTCTCGGCCCGCAGCTCGTCAGGGTTCGGTGCGGCAGCGATCTCTTTACGGTAGATGATCGCGACGGCACCCTCGGGGCTCATCAAGCCTAGTTCGGCCGTCGGCCATGCCAGCAGCAGGTCCGATCCCAACGGCTCCGAGCACATGGCATGGTTGCCGCCGCCATATGCCTTGCGGACGTACACAGTGACCATCGGCACGGTGGCCTCGGCAATCGCGTGCAGCACCTTGGCGCCGTGCCGGAGAATGCCGCCGTGCTCTTGATCGACCCCGGGCAGATAGGCTGGGGTATCCACAAGAAAGACCAGGGGGATGTTGAAGGCATCGCAGAAGCGTATGAACCTGGCTTCCTTGTCGCTGGCGTTGATATCGATGGTTCCGGCCAGCGCCTGCGGGTTGTTGGCCACAAACCCCACCGAGTGTCCATCGAGCCGGCCAAAACCGGTGATCATGTTCGGCGCATAGTCGGGCTTGAGCTCAAAGAAATAGCCATTGTCGACCACATGCGCAATGATGTCGTGCATATCGTAGGGTTTGCGCGAGTCGGCCGGAACGATATCGAGCAGGGCCTCGTCTCCGCGGCTGGGGTCGTCGTCGCTCGCGTAGACAGGGGCCGGCTCCGTGTTGCTCAGAGGCAGAAAACTGAGCAGCTCCCTGGCCCTGAGAAGACAGTCCCCATCGTCCTCGGCCACAAGGTCGCAGCAGCCGCTGATGGTCGCGTGGACGCTGGCGCCGCCGAGCGCCTGATCGTCAGTATCGACGAACTGGGCGGCTTTGACGAGCGTCGGGGAGGCGACATACATATAGCTCGTATTCTTGACCATGATGACGAAATCGGTGAGTGCCGGCGAGTAGGCCGCGCCCGCGGCACACGGACCCATCATCAGCGTGATCTGGGGGATGACGCCGGAAGAGAGCGTGTGGTAGTAGAACATGGACGGATAGCCGTCAAACATGCTGCGCGTCACGGAATCCTGAACGCGGACGCCACCAGAGTCGACAAGCCCGATGCAGGGCATGCGTGCATCGAGGGCCCGCCGCATGACCTTGATGATCTTTTTGGCCCCAGTGCTGCCCAGGCTGCCGCCCGCGACGGTAAAATCCTGAGCATAGATGCAGACGGGGCGCCCATCGACAGCGCCATAGCCAGCAATCACCCCATCGCCTGGGAGCTCTTGCGCGTCGATATCGAACCCGGTCGGGCGAGGCGTGGCCCACAGACCAAGCTCGACGAAACTGCCGGGGTCGAGGAACGCAGCAATCCGCTCACGCGCCGTCAGTTTGCCCCGCTGATGCTGTCGGTCGACCGCGCGCTGACCTCCTCCCTGCGTGAGGCCGGCGCGTCGCTGCGCGAGTTCCTCCAGCTTTTCTCGCATGTCCATACTCAACCTCCTCCAGACACAACCTAGAGAGACGCGATATGCCGCCCCAGCGCCATGGCCGCAGTCACGCCGTCGCCGACCGCCGTCGCCATCTGCATCGGCGAGTGCTGCCGCACGTCTCCCACCGCAAAGACCCCTGCCATAGCGGTCTCCATGTTTTCGTTTACCGGTATCTGGCCCGCGGGAGTGAGCGCGAGGGTATCGCGCACGAATTCCGTATTCGGTATCAGACCGATGCGCACCAGGACCCCCTCCACCGCCAGGCGGTCCTTGGCGCCGGTAGCCGCATCCTGAATATCGACGCCCGAGACACTGTCGTCTCCGACAATCGCTTCGATCTTGGTGCCGCACCTGATCTCGATCTTGGGGCTGGCGTTGGCCCGATCCAACAGGACTTGCGATGCCTTGGGCTGGGGCAAGAGCTCGACAATCGTTACTGTGCAGCCCAACCTTTCGAGGTACAGCCCTTCGGTGACCCCGGAATCCCCTGCCCCGGCGACGACCACCGCCTTGCCGGCATACTGCGGCCCGTCGCAGGTGGCGCAGTAGAACACGCCCCTACCCGCGAATTCCTCTTCGCCCGGCACGCCCAGCTTTCTGGGGTGGGCGCCGCTGGCGATAATGACGCCCTTGCACGTGCGGCTCTGGTCGGCGGTCTTGACGATCTTGAACTCACCTTTGTCCTTGATGCCGGTGACATCGCCAAACTCGATTTCGGCGCCAAAGCTCGTTGCTTGATCGAGCATGGCCGAGCCGAGCTCCGGTCCCTCCACTCCAGCGGCAAAGCCGGGATAGTTCTCAATCAGTTGCCGGTTCATCAGCTCGCCGCCCATGGTCTCCCTTTCCAGGATGAGCGTGCGCAGCCCGGCGCGGCTCGTATAGAGGGCGGCCGCCAACCCTGCGCAGCCAGAGCCGATGATGATCACGTCATAGTCTGTGTACATGTTCATTCCCCGCTAGGGCTTGGATTGTCCCTAGAAGCTGCTCTTGTATTCAGCCTTCGAGACAAGCTTGACGATGACATGGGCCTTGGTATGGACAACACCATCCTGGTTCTCGCCCCACACCTCCAGATCCACCAGGTGCTCACCGTTCTCGACGAACTTGCGGGCGACCTTGCCCTTGACCCAGGTCATGTCTCCGAGAAAGTTCATACGGCGATCCTGAGAGTCCATCGCCTTCACAAAGGCGTCGTCGCCCATCCAGTCGGTGACTGCATGGACCAGCATCATCTCGTTGTGGATGCCGGCTGCGTTCGCAAAGGGGAATCCCATCAAGCGCGCCGCAAGATCCTCATAGTGCCAGTCGCGGCGGAAGCGATACTCGCCCGTCTCCGGGTCGATCGGATGGTGCTGGAGGTGCTCCCTCATCGCCGCCCACTTGATGGCGAAAGCGTACGGATAGCAGCTCACCACCGTGCGCGCGCAGGCATCGCATACATCATATGGACCCTTGACGACCGGCCGGATTTCCTCGCCCTCGACAACGTCCTCCCAGTAGCGCGTCTCAGCGCCCTGCCGGCCTGGCCTTTGCGGGTCATGGCAAAGGCATCCAGCACCGTGGCACTGTTCGAGTTGTCGCCTGGTATGCCCGTCAGAACGGCCGTGATCGAACCGCCCATGCCCGACGCGGCGAGGAGTGCGCAGAGGAACGGCATGGCCACAATCGGGTCGGCGCCAAACAAGAAGGGAAGAACCAAGATAACGCACAGGGCGCCGCTGATGGCCGGGAGGACGCCGACCGCCAACGAGACGAGGGTTGCGCCGAAAACAGTCAAAAAGACGATTGGCTGGAACATGTTGCGGAAGGCTTCGAGCAGGGCAGGGATTGTTTGCATCCTGAACTCCTTACCGATCCTCGTGGACCCCGAGTTGCCAGCAGCTCCAGGCACCGGATTTCGACTCACAAGGGCCAGTGGGCCGCAGCCGGTATTGACCGCGCCAGAGAACCTACAGTTGCTGCAACAGCCTTTCCGCGGTGATCCCGGCAATGGCGCCATCCCCGGCCGCGATAACGACCTGGTTCGGCGAGCCGCCGCGGATATCCCCCGCCGCCAGAATGTAGGGCACTTCTGTCTCCATGCGCTGGTTGACCTTGATACGCCCCTGCTCGTCGAGAGTCAACAGGCCTTCCAGATAGTCGGTGTTGGCCTGTACGCCGACGTGCACCAGCACACCGTCAACGGGCAACACGGTCTTTTCTGCGCCGGCTCTGCTGATCTCGATGCCCTCGACACTGTTCTCACCGACGATCGAGACGACTGTGGTCGCGGTCATGATCTCGATCTTGGGATTGGCCGCGGCGCGCTCCTGCAGGATGGCGCTCGCATTGAGCTTGGGCATGAACTCGAGCACATAGACTTTGGTACAGAGCTGAGCCAGGTACAAGGCCCCGCTGATGCCCGCGTCGCCGCCACCGCATACCGCCACAACCTTGTCGACGAACTGGCCACCGTCACAAAAGGCACAGTGAATGATGCCTTTCCCCTTCAGCCTGTCCTCGCCGGGTACGTTCATGCTCTTGGGATGGGCGCCTCCGGCAATGATCACAATCGGCGCGGTATAGGTTGTGCCGTCGCTGCAGACGACACTGCGGCAACTGGTAAAGTTCTCGACTTCGACGACCTCGCCCATCTCCATCTGCAGCCCGGCGTTGGCCGCCTGCTCAGCCATTTGGGTGACCAGCTCGCAGCCGCTGACCCCCTCGCTGAAACCAGGATAGTTCTCGATTCTCTCATAGTTGATCACCGGCCCGCCGAAGGTTTCCTTCTCCAGCAGTATCACGCGCCGGCGCGCGCGCGCCAGGTATAGACCCGCAGTGAGGCCAGCCGGACCGCCGCCGATAATGATCGCATCATAACCAGACATCTTACCCCCATTGATCGATGACTTGGCTCGAGACCCGTACAGTTCTACCAGCACTTGAGAAGCATGGCCCCCGAAGGGTCCCGCAGCTACTTGATGGCGGGCAGTGGGCCCAGGTCCTCTTCAGCCGCCTGCAGCAATGCGTGCCAATTCCTGGGAAGGCTGATTTCCTGGCTCGTCGCCAGATATGCATTGCCAGGTTGCATCCAGAAGGCGTGCCCCGACTGCTCTCCTCCGCCCACGACAATCATGATCCCCTTGGGAGAGCGTGTGATCGGCACCGGCTGGCCTGCTGGGTATTCTTCAACCAGGGCCCTTTTGGTGAGGCCCACCTGCCGCATCACAGGCCACGGGATCTTGGATGCCTCCCACAAGAAAGCTTTCACCGTTTCTTTGCTGTAGCCTGCCGCCTGCAAGTCTGCAGCCCAGCCGCGCGGAATCAGGACCAACCCGGCGGTATAGTCAGGGTCGTCAGAGCGGTACCTGAAGGGCCGGAATATGTCCCTCGTAACGCCTACGCCCGTCCCAGTGTTCGATGTGTACCCCCAGTTATTCAAGCTGGGCGTGCCCATGAAACTCGCCACCCGGCAGAGATACTCCTTCATGCGCTCTGCTGGCACGTCCGCATCGCCACCGGAGAGCGCCACATTCGTCCAGCCAGAGACCTGCACGGCGGTGACGACGTTGCTCCCGAGGGAAAAGCCGCGCTCGACGTTCAGCGGGGGCCCCCAGCCCTCAGGAATACCCTCCTCATCTTCTGCCAGAACAGCGTTGATCGCCCTCTGCGGCCCATAGTTGGCCATTGTGCCGATCCCGGGAATGGCCCCACCCAGGTTCTGCTGGAGGAGTCTCTGGGCCCGTCCGATGGCGGCAGCAGCCGGCCGGTTCGGGTCGGACCCCATACACCCATAGCCCGAGCTCAGGCGGATCTGCTTGGCGATCGGCCCGTTGACCACGAGCGCCGGAACCATCGGGCAAGTGCTGGCATTCACCTGCCGCAGCAGGAACTTGGGCTGAACCATGGCCTGTACGCCGGCAATCAGCACCGGCAGGTACTCGGGGCGCCCTCCAACCATGGCCAGAGCGACCGCAACCTGCGTGACGGTGGCGATGCCGCCTCGGGGCATGATCTTGCCGATTGCCGTGTCAGGCGCCAGGTCGGTGCCGGTCAAGATCCACTGGACTCTCTCCTCGGTGGCCGGCAACACCGGTTGTCCATCGCTCCACTGGTTCCTCAGGAACAGAAAGTTCATCGTGGAGAGGGCCTGGGCATAGTCTTCGCCCTGGATGGTGACCTTGGCGGAAGATGTCCCCTTGCTCGTTGCAGCCGGCTGCCATTGAGTCAATGCGTAGACGATTTTGTCAATGTTCTCCCGGATGGGGGTCAAGTCGCTATTCGGCAAGAACATCTGGACCGGAAACTCGTACACCGTGGGCACCTCGCGAGGCAACCCCATGCCCGAAATGCCGTTTTGGACGACGAACCGAAAGCCCTTACGCAGCACCAAGGTCGTGGGTATGCCCATCTTCTCGAGGGTGGCTATGGCGCGGCCAACGGCCGTGGAGCATCCCCCTCAACTCGCGTTGCCCAAGATGACGGCGTCGCACTGTTGCTCCTTGGCCGACCTGGCGAGTAGCTCCGGGTCGGTGTAGTCCGGCATCTCGGTATGCGGTATGATCTTTGCCGTGGGATACATCCCCTCCAGGAGCTCCCGAATGAGCGGGTGCGTCCGGTGGGCCTCCCACGAATGGCCGACTTGGGCGATGGTCTTGCCTGCCAGGGTATCCAGACGTTTGGCAAAGGTCACAGGCGCCTCAACAGCGCCCGTTGGATCATACACCTCCAGGGTCACCGTGTCTCCTTACATGGGGAAACTGAGATTGAGCCAGCGAACAACTATGCCGCTCCACAGATCGGTCTGCAGCCAATAGACAAACGACAACCAGAACACCGCCGTTCCCAGAGCGGCGATCAGCCCCGACTTGAGCCAGGTATGCTTACCGCTGAGGCCAAAGAACAGCAAGAGGAAGAGGAACGTACCGCCCATGAACCCGATGAGGTAGACGGCAATCGCATATCCTACCAACCAACAGAACCCCACGAAATAGCGGGTATTTGTCTGTTTCGCTGCCGCATCGCCGGCTTGAGCGGTGGCGCCGGCTATCAGTTCCCCACGTAACTGCACTGCTCCCAGAACGAGGATGAGCCCGCAGGCGACGGCAGGGACCAAAGTAGTCTTTAGGCTATCATAGGCAAAGAGCTGCAGCCCGAAGAAGAGCGTTACCGCGAGAATGGCAATCAGCACCCACGTGTCCGACTTTAGCTTCATGGTTTTTCCCCTTTCGGCCTAGCCGGCAGGCAGCTCTGTGTTCTTGGTTCGCCGGCGAGCGATCCAATCTCTGATATCTTCATAGTACAAGATCAGCGGCATCGAGATGAGCAACGCGATGCAGATTGGAGAAGAGATGAAGAACGTGGGTCCAACCAGGTCCAGAGACTGCCAGAGGTAATACTCAAACAACCCGCCGAGGATGAACCCCATGACCAGGGCCGACAAGAAATAGCCATGTTTCTTGAGGAAATGCGCTACGATGGCGATGAGGGCCAGTATAAAGATATCCATGATGGCCCCATCGCCAGCATTCACACTGATGTATACCAGTGGCACCAGGAAGGCGAATTGATATATGATGGGCGCCTGGACCAGCTTGAGCATGTAGGGGCCACAGGCGTACAGTACGATCGCTGCCATGATGCTCGTCACGGCCACAGTCTGCAGCATGGTGAACGCGAGCGTCGTATGCCTCATGATGACCCAAGGCCCCGGCTGGATGCCGACCAGCACCAGGGCTGCCAGGATGAACACCATCTTGCCGCTGCCCGGTATGCCGAGGGCCAGGGTGGTCAGCAAGTCGCCGCCGGTCTTGGCGTTATTGGCGCTCTCGGCGCCGATGACACCCTCTACGTTTCCTTCCCCGAACGTCTCTGGGTTCTTGGAACATTGTTTGGCATGGGCATACCCGATCCAAGGAGAGGTCTCTCCCCCTACCCCCGGGATCACGCCAACGATATAGCCCATGATCGTTGTCCTCAGCCACATCCCAAAATGGCGAAAGACATCTTGCACGCCCCTGAACAGCTCGCGGTAGTTGTGCATACCCTTCGGCGACATGGCCTCTTGAGGCACAGGCGGTTCTTCCTCAGCGATCATCTCGACCAACACCGGCAGCGCAAAGCACCCCAAGACCATCATGATCAAGCCGATGCCGTCATACAGATACAGACTGCCAAACGTGAACCTGGCGACCCCGGTCTTGGCCTGAAAGCCAATGGTCGACAACAGCAGGCCGATACACGCGCTGATCAGGCCTTTCAGCCGGGACCCCCTGGTCACGGCCGATATGAAGCAGATGGCGACCGCGATCATCAGGCACGTTTCGGGGGCCTTGAACTGCATGATAATGGGGACGATGAGCGGGACCATGCCAAGCGCAAAGACGACGGAGGCCAGGTTGCTCATCCAACACGTCGTTACGGCAGCGCCGACGGCGCGCAGGCCCTCGCCCTTTTTTGTCATAGGGTAGCCATCGAGTATGGCAGCCGCATTGCTTGGCTCTCCCGGTATGCCCAGGAGAATGGACGTGATGGCACCGCCAGGGCCCGCAGTCGCGGCAAAAGCGATGATAATCGGGAGGATGAACATGGGGTCGAGGCCGAGGATAAACGGCAGCAGGACGATAATCCCAAAGCCGCCCGTAACCCCTGGAAGCACTCCCAAGATGAGCCCAATGAGTGTCGCCGCGAACAGCGTGAGCAGGACCTGGGGGTTGGTGAAGTGAAGCAGTGCTTGAAAAAAGGAATCAATCATGATACTCCCCCCGAATTTCGTGCCTCTCTGTTTGCTTCCAATCAGCAGTGCATTCGTTCTCGACGAGGGACAGTACTACAACCGTACCCACCAGCGGTGGCCCGCCGTCCGGGCTTCACGCTCCGTGCCCTGCACATAGCATACGACCGGAATGGAACCCTCTGGGGGGGTGGGATTCCCGGCTGGTTGGCTGGCCCGTGCCCGCCCCCGGGGGCGGGCACGGGCCAGCCAACCAGCCGGGAATCCCACCCCGGGCCATCGCCGGGGGGAAGCGCAGCGGATCAGCCGGCTGCCCCCCGGATTGCCTGCAATGGCCCGGACCAAGCACGGTTGCGGAGGAGATTGCTTACTTGACGTACTTTTTGGTCAGCTCGGCATAGGCATCGACAAAGTTGGGCTTGCTCTTGACGATATCGTCTGCGATCTTGTCGACGTCGTCACCTGACCAGGCGCCAAGCCAGGGGGGCAGGACCTCGACAAGCTCAGCCTGGAATGCCTTATCGGCAAAGATGGCGGCAAAAGCCTCTCTCAAGAACTGGACCTTGTCGTCAGGCGTTCCCGGAGGCGCCACCACCATGGTGCCATCCGGAATGACGGCCGCCAACAGCGAGCGGTCGTAGTCAGTCAGCTCGACCAGGTCACCCAGGGCCGGCGTGTCGGGATAGTTGCTATCTCTTTCGGCCCCGATTTGCACCAGGATGTTGATCTGTCCTTCCTTGGCCTGGGTTGCTGCCCACTCCATATTCAAGACGACGCCGGCCACCTGCCCCTGCTGCATGGCCAGCACTCTCTCCGTGGCCCCACCAAAACCTGTGACAATCTCAGCATTCAGGCCCAGGATTTCGACTGCCGCCATGTTCGACAGCGTAATGAGGGACCCGGGAGCCATGGAGGCGAACTTCAGCGGGGTTTCACTATCGATCATGTCTTGCATAGTCTTGTACGGGCCGTTGGGCGCTGCCGCGATCACCATCGGCCCTCGCTTGACGCCGCCAAGATAGTTGAACTTGGTGATGTCATAGTTGACACCGGCTGAGGCCATGGCCCAATCGCCCATGTTCGAGCCGACAGGCTCGATCAACAGGTTCAGTCCGTCGGGCTTGGCCGAATTGTAGAATTCGTTGCGGGCCACGAGGCCCGAAGCGGAGGTCACGTTCTCTACCGCCACCTTCACGCCCAGGTTCTTGGTCAGATACTTGCCGGTGATCCTGGCGACGGTGTCGCTGGTGGCCCCTGCTTTTTGGGGGACGGTGATATTGAGCATTTTGCCCGCGTAAAAGCTCTTCAGGTCGGAAGTGCCACCGGGCGCAGCCCCCCCACAACCGGCAACAGCAGCCGCCACCAAGATGAGGACGAGGACAACTACGAGTCTCCCGACTTTGGTCGACGTATTCATTTTGTCTTGTCCTTTCTGCCTGTGATAGGGGATGGTACGGCAAGAGTGTCCCCTCATAGCCAGGGTGTGTCTGTAAACCAGGCCCGCCAAGCCGGGCCTGGAGGCCCTACGGCCAAGCGCCGCCGGAGGTCGACGCGCCCGCATACAACCGGACAGCCAGCAACAGCCGGCGCAAGCCCCAGGGAGGAGGGGCCCGCCCGCCAGCGAGGGTGGGCCCCGCTAGTGTGGTGGGAGGCATGCCTGAGTTCACTCCTAATAGAGAGAATAGTTCGGCACGATGTTCTTGTACTTGGCCACCAGCTTGTTCCAGTTGGCCGGCAACTGGATTTTCTTGGTGACCCATTTCTGGACGTCAAAGTGATCGCCCCCGTACAGGCCCATGGAACTGAGCGGCCCGCCGGCGACAAAGACCCTGATCCAGTCGG
>JAKPJZ010000241.1 GCA_029553955.1 Chloroflexota bacterium | reverse complement strand
ACGAGCACCTGCCGCCGCTCGGCCTCACTCAACAGCGGCAGCACCGACAGCGACCGGTCGGGACCGGCCACCACCCCCTCGAGCAGCGCCTGGAAGTGGCCCAGCAGGCGCTCGATAGTCGCCGCATCGTAGAGGTCGGTGCAGTACTCCAGCGTGCCCCGCAGCTCCTCCGCCGCCTCGGCCAGCGTCAGGGTGAGGTCGAACTTGGCGGCGCCGCCGAATGCCGGCTCGGGGCTCAGCGCCAGCCCGGGCAGCTCGGGCGCCTGCGGCGCTGTGTTCTGCAGCGTCAGCATCACCTGGAAGAGCGGCGTGCGGCTCAGGTCGCGTTCGGGCTGCAGTGCGTCGACGACCATGTCAAAGGGCACGTCCTGGTGCGCGTAGGCGCCCAGGGCCACCTCGCGCACCCGCCGTAACAGCTCACGGAAGCTGGGGTCGCCCGAGAGGTCGCTGCGCAACACCAGCGTGTTGACAAAGAAGCCAATCAGCCCTTCAGTCTCGGCCCGGTTGCGGTTGGCCACCGGCGAGCCCACCGCAATGTCGTCTTGCCCGCTGTAGCGCCCCAAGAGCGCCTGGAAGCCGGCAAGGAGGGCCATGAAGAGCGTGGCGCCCTCCTGACGGCAGAGCTCGCGCAGCCCCTGCACGAGGGAGGCCAGCAGGGTGAACGACTGCCAGCCACCGCGGAAGCTCGCCACAGCGGGGCGCGGGCGGTCGGCCGGCAGCTCGAGCGGCGCCAGGCCCGCGAGTTGCTGCTTCCAATATGTCAACTGCTCGTCAAGCACCTCGCCCTGCAGCCACGAGCGCTGCCAGCAGGCATAGTCGGCGTACTGGATGGGCAGCGCCGCGAGCGGCGACTCGTGGCCGTCGCGCAGGGCTCCGTACAGGGCCGCCATCTCGCGCTGCAGCACAGCGAGCGACCACTCGTCGGAGATGATGTGGTGCATCGTCAGCAGCGCCAGGTGCTCGTCGTCGGCCAGGCGCAGCAAGCCGGCGCGCAGCAGCGGCCCGCGCGCCAGGTCAAAGGGCCGCTGCGCCTCCTCCTCCGCCAGCCGCCGCGCCTCTGAGCCCGCATCGGACTGCCGGCGCAGGTCGGCCACGGTCACAGGCACGGCCAGGCGCGGCGCCACGCGTTGCGCCGCCCGTCCATCGACCTGGATGAAGGTGGTGCGCAGCGCCTCGTGCCGAGACACGATCTCGTTGAGGCTGCGCTCGAAGGCGGCCACATCCAGCGGCCCGCGGATGCGCATGGGCAGCGCCAGGTTGTAGGCCGCCGTGCCGGGCTGCAGTTGTTCGAGGAACCACAGACGTTGCTGGGCGAACGAGAGCGGCAGTTCGCCCTCGCGGGGCACGGGCTGGATGGGCGGCGCGGGCCTCTCGGCCGCTGCGGCACGGCATGTCTCGATGCGCCGCGCCAGCTCGGCCACGGTCGACGCCTCGAAGAGGCTGCGCAGCGGCAGCTCCACCTGGAAAGCCTCGCGGAGGCGCGAGATGACCTGCGTGGCCAGCAGCGAGTGCCCGCCCAGCTCGAAAAAGCTCTCGTCGACGCCGACCCGCGGCACGCCGAGTACCTGTGCCCAGACGCCGGCGACAATCTCTTCCACGGCCGTGCGCGGCGCAGTGCAGGTGCCCTCGGGCCCGGCCACCGCATCCGGTGCCGGCAGCGCCCGGCGATCCACCTTGCCGTTGGGCAGACGCGGCAGCGCCTCCAGGCAGACGAGCGCCGAGGGCACCATGTAGCCCGGCAGCCTGGCCTGCAGGTGACCGCGCAGCTCGGCGGCCGCCGGCGTGCTCGCCCCAACGCCGGCCACGTAGGCCACCAGGCGCCGGTCGCCCGGCGTATCCTCGCGCGCCACGGCCACCGCTTCGGCCACGCCGGGGTGCGCGCGCAGCGCCGCCTCCACCTCGCCCAGCTCGATACGGTAGCCCCGCACCTTCACCTGCTGGTCGGCCCGCCCTATGTATTCGAGCTGCCCGTCGGGCCGCCAGCGCGCCAGGTCGCCGGTGCGGTAGAGGCGGCCCCCACCCCCCACCGTCCCCCCCACGGGGGGGGATAGGCTGAGGTCGCAGCCCGTCCTCCTATCCCCCCCCGTGGGGGGGACGGTGGGGGGGCACCCCGTGGGGGGGACGGTGGGGGGTCGCACCTCCACAAACCGCTCGGCCGTCAGTTCCGGCCGCCTCAGATACCCCCGCGCCAGCCCCTCACCCCCAAGGTACAGCTCGCCAACGACCCCCACCGGCACCGGCCGCAGCTCCCGGTCCAGCACATACACCTGCGTCTGCGCCAGCGGCCGGCCAATCGCCGGGGTCCGCCCGTCGCCGCGCTCCACCAACGACCAGGTGGAATACGTCGTGTCTTCCGTCGGGCCATACAGGTTGTGCACCCGCATCGCCCCCGTCTCGGCGTACACCCGGTCCACCAGCGCCCGCGGCAGCGCCTCGCCGGCCAGGTTGACCACCCGCACCCCCGCCGGCAGCCCGCCCAGCCGCAGCAGCTCAGCCAGCGCCGAGGGCACCGTGTTCAGCAACGTGACCTCACCCGCCAGCGGCGACCCCAGCAGGTCGAGCACATTGTCGACGAGCAGCACCCGCCCGCCGCTCACCAGCGGCAGCATGATCTCGTACACCGAGAGGTCGAAGCAGATCGACGTCGACGCCAGCACCCCCGCCACGTCCTCGGCGCCGAACAGCGCCTGCGCCCAGCCCAACATCGCCGCCACGCTGTGATGCTCGATGGCCACCCCTTTCGGCCGCCCCGTCGAGCCCGAGGTGTACAGCACGTACGCCAGGTTCTCCGGCATCGCTGCCGCCGCGAGGTTATCCTCGTCCTCCCCGGCCAGTTCGCCGCATACCGTGTCGAGGCTCACGATGGCCATCCCCTGCCCGGCCAACCCCTCGGGCAGCGGCTCCTGCGCCAAGAGCACCGGCGCCGCGGCATCGGCCAGCATCATCCGCAGCCGCTCCTCCGGGTAGCCCGGGTCGAGCGGCACGTAGGCCCCCCCCGCCTTGAGCACCGCCAGCATCGCCGCCACCATCGCCGGCGTGCGCCGGCTGCAGAGGCCCACCAACACCTCGGGCCCCACCCCCAGCCGCCGCAGATGGCGCGCCAATTGGTTCGCCCGGCGGTTGAGCTCGCGGTAGCTGAGGCGCTCGCCGCCGCAGGCCAGGGCCACGGCGTCGGGCGTGCGCGCCGCCTGCGCTTCGAACAGCTCATGCACGCACGGCGCTGCCGGCAGTGCCCCGGCCGTGTCGTTCCACTCCACGAGCACCTGCCGCCGCTCGGCCTCATCCAATAGCAGCAGCGCCGAGAGCGGCCGGTCTGGGTCGGCGACAATCCCCTCGAGCAGCGCCTGCCAGTGCCCCAGCAGACGCTCGATGGTCGCCGCGTCGTAGAGGTCGGTGTTGTACTCCAGCGTGCCCCGCAGCCGCCCGTCCTCCTCTACCATAGCCAGCAACAGGTCGAACTTGGCCGTCCCTCGCTCCACGTCGAGCAGCCGCAGCGTCAGGCCGGGCAGCTCGAGCGCCTGCAGCGGCGCGCTCTCCAGGTCAAACATCACCTGCACCAGCGGCGTGCGGCTCAGGTCGCGCTCGGGCTGCAGCGCGTCGACGAGCATTTCGAACGGCAGGTCCTGGTGGTTGTAGGCGCCCAGCGTCGTCGCGCGCACCTGTCGCAGCAGCTCGCGGAAGCTGGGGTTGCCCGAAAGGTCGGCGCGCAGCACCAGCGTGTTCACAAAGAAGCCGATCAGCCCTTCGATCTCGGCGCGGTTGCGCCCCGCGATGGGGCTGCCCACGCAGAGGTTCTCCTCGCCGGTGTAGCGCGCGAGCAGGGCCTGGAACGCGGCCAGCAGGGTCATGAACAGGGTGGCGCCCTCGCCCCGGCTGAGAGCGGACAGGGCCTGCGCCAGCGCATCGGGCAGCGCAAACGCACGGTGCGCGCCGTGGAAGCTCTGCGTAGCCGGCCGCGGGCGGTCGGTCGGCAGGTCGAGCGTGGGCGGTGCGCCCGCCAGTTGCTGCCGCCAGTAGGCAAGCTGCTGCTCGAGGGCCTCGCCCGCCAGGCGCTCGCGCTGCCACGCAGCATAGTCGGCGTACTGCACAGGCAGCGGCGGCAGCGGCGACGGCCGGCCCGCGGCACAGGCCGCGTAGAGGGCGCCGAGCTCGCGCAGGAGCACGTCGAGCGACCAGCCGTCCGACACGATGTGGTGCATCGTCAGCAGGATGACATGCTCCTCGGCGGCGAGCCGCAGAAGCATCGCCCGCACCAGGGGCCCGCGCGACAGGTCGAACGGGCGCTGTGCCTCCTCGCGGGCCAGCCGCAGCGCCTCGGCCTCGCGCTCCGGCCCGAGCAGGGCGCGCAGGTCAATGATCGGCAGCGGCACGTCGAGCGCCGGGGCGATCACCTGCACCGGCTGGCCTTCGCGTGAGGCGAAGGAGCCGCGCAACACCTCGTGGCGGGCGACGATCTCGCCGAGCGCCCGTTCGAGCGCCTCAACCTGCAGCGGCCCAGTCAGGCGCACGCTGCCTGGGATGTTGTACAGCGGGCTGCCCGGTTCGAGCTGGTCGAGGAACCACAGGCGCTGCTGGGCAAACGAGAGCGCCAGCGGCCCCTCGCGCGGCAGCGTGCGGATGGGCTCAGCAGCGGCGTGCCGCGCCGCCTGCACCCGTTCGGCCAGCCCGGCCACTGTCGGCGCCTCGAAGACGCTGCTGAGCGGTAGCTCGACTTCGCAGGCCTGACGGAGCCGCGAGACGACCTGCGTCGCCAGCAACGAATGGCCGCCGAGCGCAAAAAAATCGTCGTCACAGCCCACCTGCGGCACACCGAGCACCTGCGCCCAGATGTCGGCGAGCTGCGCCTCCAGCGGGCTGCGGGGCGCCACCAACTCGCGCCCGGCCTCGCGTTCTCGGGCCGGCTCCGGCAGCGCGCGGCGATCCACCTTGCCGCTCGCCAAGCGCGGCAGAGTGTCGAGCGACACCAACGCCGAGGGCACCATGTAGCCCGGCAGCCTAGTCTGCAGGTAGCCACGCAGCTCGGCGGCGCTGAGCGCCTGGCCGGCGCGGGCCACGGCATAGGCCACCAGGCGCTTCTCGCCCGGCCCCTCCTCTCGCGCGATGACGGTGGCCTCGCGCACCGCCGGGTGCGCGGCCAACGCCGCCTCGACCTCGCCCAGCTCGATGCGGTAGCCGCGCACCTTCACCTGGTGATCGGCCCGCCCCAGGAACTCGATCGTCCCGTCGGGCCGCCAGCGCGCCAGGTCGCCCGTGCGGTAGAGGCGACCCCCCACCGTCCCCCCCGCGGCAGGGGATGGGCTGTCGTCGCTCGCCGCGCCCGTCCTCCCATCCCCCCCC